>JBAVIP010000064.1:0-9254 GCA_049687015.1 Methylotenera sp.
GCTCATACCAAAACCTTGCAAAAGTATTTTTTGCGGCTAATTTTCTGACTGCTGCAAAGGTATTTTTTCATGTCCAAATTCGCGTGAACGATCCAAACGCCGCGCTAGTGTGCGTGCACAACGATCACTGGCACGATCAATCG
The DNA here is from genome assembly GCA_049687015.1 of Methylotenera sp. Taxonomy (GTDB): domain Bacteria; phylum Pseudomonadota; class Gammaproteobacteria; order Burkholderiales; family Methylophilaceae; genus Methylotenera_A. Next base: position 144 of record JBAVIP010000064.1, read on the forward strand.
CAATATAAAGATCAGCTTCTGTATCTTCGATAACGATGTTGTTTTGTCCAGCCAGCGCGATATCAATCTGACAGCGTTTATCTACGCCACCGCGAGGGCCGTTAATGTCAGATAATCGAACCCGCGCACTCATGATGTGGCTATCATTGCGATCAAGTGCAAATTGCATACGTCGTGTGGTGTAGCTACGTAAACTGTCTGTAAGAGAAAACCCATTGGTTTGAATATCAAGCTGCATCTTGTCCCCCTTGGAGTGTGAATGAATTTGCATTTAAAAAAGCTGAGCCATAAAGCTCAGCTTTTCAAACTGTTACAACTTACTTCTGGTTGGTTGTAGCGGCAGGGCGACCTTCCACCTCAGGCTTAGCTGCTTGTGAATCTTCAACAGCCTTATCTGTAGCCACGCCTTGGCTTTTAATCATCTCGGCCTTTGGTGACTGCACTGAATGTTTTTTATGTGAAGTCTCAGCCGCCGGACGATCTTCTGTTTGAGGGTTTGCTTTTTTCGCAGCATCAATTTCCTCATGCGCCTGTTTTTGCTGTTGATCTATCACATCCTTTTTCATAGGCTCGGCTATAACAGATAGTGAAGCGGTTAATAAAATTGTTGCTAAGCCATACTGTAGTATTTTCATTTCAAACTCCTTTTGATTCTCATAAAAATATTAGTTACACCTTTACATTTCATAACATACTTAATTTTCAACATGCTTTCATTTTTGTTGTCCTCCATAAACTAGACATATAGATTGTCAAGCTAATGCCTTAAGTGCACTTCCCTGATTCTATTGACGTCACTCGCTTAGGTTTTCATGCTTAACAAGTTCCTTACCAATAACTTGATTTTATTTTCCGAGCCAGATTTTCCGCTGAGAATTCTGTTTAATTTGTCTGGTGTCGGCAGCATTCCAAGACGAATTGCAAATTGCAGTTGCCTGGCTGAATAGCCGCGTAATTCTTCTATCAGTGCATCATTTTTGACTTTAAGGACCATTATTTTCTCCTTGCTATTGAATATGTGACAAACTTTACGCTTAGAATATACTTCTAACAATAATATAAAAATTGAATGATACTTCTAATTTTTAGATGTATTTTTGATACAGGAGAGGCGTGTGAAGAACTTAAATTTCAAGCACTTAAGATACTTTTGGATGGTGGGCAAGACTGGTAGTATTGCTCGGGCGAGTGAACAGCTTTATTTGTCTCCCCAATCAATAAGTGTGCAGTTGGGTGATTTGGAGAACAATCTTGGTGTTCAGCTTTTTCGCAAGGCAGGTCGTGGCCTTGAGTTGACTGATATGGGGCGCAGAGTTTTTAGCTATGCAGATGAGATATTTTCCCTTGGAAATGAATTGCTAGAGGTTGCTCAACATCAGCAAGTTAAAAGAAGCACCCCGTTTCGGATCGGCATTACAGATTCAGTGCCTAAATCACTTGCTTATCGGTCATTAGAGCCGGTTTTACATTTGGAAGACTCTATTCGACTAATTTGTAGAGAAGGAAAGTTGGCAAACCTGTTGTCGGAAATGTCGGTAAACCAGCTCGACCTGGTGATTGCCGATCGTCCCATGCCCGCCAATCTCAATGTTCGTGCGCATAACCATTTGTTAGGCGAAAGCAAGCTTGCAATTTTTGCTGCTAAAAGCTTGATAGAAACTTATATTGAAGGTAATAAAAATGTACACTTTCCTTTCAATCTGAATGGCGCACCTTTTTTACTGCCGGGCGAGGATTTCACCTTTCAGAAAAAACTGATTGCATGGTTTGAATCAAAAAAAGTCTATCCTCGCATTGTTGGCGAGTTTGATGATAGTGCCTTAGTTAAGTCTTTTGGCCAGGCTGGCGCAGGTTTCTTTGTAGGGCCAATGGCCATTGCAGATTACATCTGTCGTCAGTACGAGGTGGAAAAAGTGGGCCAGGTGGACACCATTGTAGAGCAACTTTACGCAATCACAACAGAACGTCGTCTCACGCATCCTGCTGTCATTGCAATCGTGCAAGCGACTTCTAAAATATTTTCTGTATAGCCGATTGCAACATTCACTTTATTTACTGCCCTATATGCCAAATGCTGTTTTAAGTCGGGAGCGCGCTGCGGAGACCTGCCGCATCGCGGGAGCTTCAATCGTACGATATGTCAAAGTAGCAGCAACTACTCGGAACATATTGTCATTTCTTTGTCATTATTTGAACTTGTCACTTTATTGTGGGCACCATTCGTTACGCTAAGGATGATGCGACGAAAGAAAGCGTTATGTTTATTAAATTATGCGTTTTGTAAGGGTTAATTTTGAGTTAAAATTAGTAACAATTTGTAATGTTATATTTACAAATAATTTCAACTTTTTCACTAAAGTTTACAGTCTGTCAGGAATGCGGGTAGATTGAGATGTTCTAATTTTTACTTGAGGTAAAAGTTGGTTTTAGACTTAAAAAATTAATTTACACGAGAATATATGAAAGTAGATGCACGTAAGCTGGAAAATGGTCAGATAGTAGAATCTGATGTTTGTGTTATTGGTGCGGGGCCAGCAGGAACAACGTTGTCTAGAGAGTTTATTGGCACAGATATCAGCGTTAACCTGCTGGAAAGCGGTGGAGACAAGCACGACCACAGGGTGTATCGCTTGGGCGAGGGCACCTTGAGCGGAGATCTATATGAACCGCTTGAGTCAATGTATTTACGCCAGATAGGCGGCACTGCAAATAACTGGATTCTCCAGATGACGGATAATGAGTATGGCTACCGTTATACACCTTTAGAGGCAATTGATTTTGAACCGCGCGATGGGCTGCCTTACAGTGGCTGGCCAATCAGGAAAAGTGATCTTGACCCTTACTATGCACGCGTGCAAGCGGTTTGTGATATTGGGCAGTACGAGTATTCAGCCGAGTATTGGTCTAAGGAGGAAGGTATGCTGCCAATTCCGCTTCCATCAGAAAAAGCATATAACAGTGTATTTCTTTTTGGACCAACAAAAAAGTTTACCAAAGACTTCCCGGCACAAATCGCCAGTTCACAAAACGTCACTATTTACGCCCATGCTACGGTTGTAGAGCTGATTTCAAGTGATGATGGACTAAAAATCGAAAGTGCATTGGTGCGCACATTTGACGGCAAGGAAATATATTTTAAGGCTAAGCAGTTCATCATTTCTGCGAACGCGCTGCAAACTCCACGGTTGCTGTTGAGTTCAAGGCGGCATCATCCCAATGGCATAGGTAACCAGCATGATAATGTTGGTCGTTATTATATGGATCATAATTTGGTTCCAAGCGGCAACTTTGTTCCTTACGACCCCAGGCTTATTAATAAAATGGGATTTTATGACATGCAGGCGGTGGATGGGGCTTCAGTCTTGGGCAGGCTTACCCTATCCCCGAAAATCATGCATGAGCAAGGTTTGCGTAATTTTGCGGTCATGCTTTTTCCAACACTTTGGAATCAAGTGCAATTAGATGCCATGAATAGCGTTGCCGCACTTAAACTACATCTGATGTTTAACTACACCCGTTTTCCCAAGGGCCTGGGTAGGCATTTGCTTAACATTTTCCGTGGCAGAAACCGTCTATTACGTGCTGTGTATGAAAAAATCCGTTACAACGTTCCGGTGCTTCTGGGTTTGGGGCGCGGGGGATGGTCGCGCATCGCCAATAACGAAAAGAAATACTACCGCCTCGAATTGCTTGCGCTGGTTGAACAATCACCTAACCCCAATAATCGTGTCACGTTAACGGATGAAAAAGATGAACTGGGTTGCCCTAAAATAAAGGTGCACTATACTTGCGCTACAGAGGATATTGAAAGTGTAAAGCGCGCTCAAAAAATATTGGGCGAAGCGCTTGTTGAAACTAGCCTTGGGCAATATGAGCCCCCGATTCAATCAGCCGAGGTCATGAAGACGCTTACTGGCCTGCACCACATGATGGGCACTACACGTATGAGTGATGACCCGCGCCATGGCGTGGTGGATAGAGATTGTCGGGTTCATGGCGTCAGCAATCTATTTATTGCCGGAAGTGCGGTTTTTACGACAGGTGGCTACGCTAATCCTACATTGACTAACCTTGCGTTGTCGATTCGTGTTGCTGACCAAGTTAAGCTTAAACTATCAGCGGCAGCAGCATCAGTGTCAGCTGTAGTTTCAGCAGCAGAAGCCGCTGCAGGAGCTGCACAAGCAGAAGCTGAACAAGCAGCATTAGAAGCAATCAACAGAAGCAAAGGCAACAGCATCAGTACTGGAAGCAATCAGCAAAAGCAGAAGCAAAACTAGCAGCAGCAATTGCAAGTATTATTATTCTATTTTGTTGATTTTGGCTGTGGCTTTGCCAGTTGCAAAATGAATCTGTACGATATCTGACAACTTTATTTGACTGGTTGACCGCACGACTTCGCCTTTCTCGGTTTGTACTAACGCATAGCCGCGCGCCAGCACGGCTTGCGGGCTGAGTTGTTCGACACTGTTTTTTAATCGCAGCAAATGCTGTTGATGCGTTTGTAGCTGTTGTTGCATGGCTAAAGCGAATCGATTTTGCAGTTGTTTAAGCTGATTCTCTTTATTTTCCAATTGTTGTAACGGTGAAACCAGCCTGCGCGCTAAAAAGTCCAATTTTTGAGCCTGTTGATTCAGCGTAAAAGTCATTTGCTTATTCAGGTGGTTATATAAATTAGCGAGTTGATTTTTCAGGCTGCTCACATCCATACAGGCCAGCTCGGCCGCCGCGGTGGGCGTGGCGGCGCGCATATCTGCCACAAAATCGCAAATGGTAAAATCGGTTTCGTGGCCGACACCGCTGATAGTGGGAATGGCGCAATTGGCAATGGCGCGGGCAACGATTTCCTCGTTAAATTGCCACAAATCTTCCATGCTGCCACCGCCGCGGCAGATGATCAGCGTATCGACTTCTGCACGCTGGTTGGCGACGTTGATGGCATCAGCAATAAGCGCAGCAGCCCCTTTGCCTTGCACAGGCGTGGGGTAGATGATGACGCCGATGCCTGGGTTGCGGCGTTTGAGTGTGGTCAATACATCCCTCAGCGCTGCAGCGTCGGGTGAAGTGACGATGCCGATGGCGTTGGGATGCTTTGGAATCGCCTGTTTGGAGGCCTCGTCAAATAAGCCTTCCAGAGCAAGCTTGTTTTTAAGTTTTTCAAACGCTTCAAACAAGGCGCCCAGACCGGCTTTTTGCACAAACTCCACTGTGAGCTGAAAATCACCACGTGCTTCGTAAAGGGTTACCGTGCAGCGCGCCTCGATTTTATCGCCCTCGCGCGGCATAAAATCGACATAACTATTGCGGCCCTTAAACATCACGCATTTAACTTGCGCGGTTTGGTCTTTCAGCGAAAAATACCAATGCCCGCTGGCGGCGCGGGTGAAATTGGACACCTCACCCGATATCCAAAATAGCGGAAAACTCATCTCCAGCACTTCGCGCGCTAAACGATTCAGCTCGCTTACAGTCAATATGTGCTGGTTGTTTAAATTTGGGCTTAAATTTGCGGGTAAGTCTGCCAAAGTTTGCTCGTCCAATAAGTTATCTAGGTTAAAATGGTTTTTTTAAGATTATATTGTAAAGATTACTATGCCAAATAAAATTCTAGGCAAACTTCTTTCCGGTCGCAGTGGTTATCTCATCGGCTTTGTGGCCTGTTTTGGCTTGGTGGGCTTGGCGTTGTGGATACAGACGCGCTTCAATCTGGAACCTTGTCCGTTGTGCATTTCGCAGCGCATTATTTTCATGTCGCTGGGCGTGTTGTTTTTGCTGGCGGCTTTTGTTAAACCCGCTGCCATGCCGCTGAAAATATTGACTTTATTGCAAGTGCTCACCGCGCTGGGCGGCGCCGGTGTGGCGATTCGCCATTGGTGGATTCAGGCGCACCGCGAAAGCATGATTGCGGATTGCGGTGTCGGCTTCGATTATATGTTCGAGAATTTTCCGTTGAAAAAAGCCTTGACCTTGGTATTTCGCGGCACGGGCGATTGTGCGGCGATTGACTGGACATTTTTGGGTTTAACGCTGCCACAATTGGGCTTGATTGCATTTATCGGCTTTGGCGTGTATGCCGTTTATCTTGCAAAAATAAATATGAAATAAAATAAAAATTATGAGCTACAAAACATTAGATGATTTCGTCGGCAACACGCCGCTGGTGGCGTTGCAGCGCATGAATCCGAATAAGAGCAACACGATTCTGCTGAAGCTGGAAGGCAACAACCCCGCGGGATCGGTGAAAGATCGCCCCGCGTACAGCATGATCACGCGCGCCGAAGCGCGTGGCGACATTAAGCCGGGTGACACGCTGATTGAAGCGACCAGCGGTAATACAGGCATCGCGCTGGCGATGGTGGCGGCGATGCGCGGCTATAAAATGCTGCTGGTAATGCCGGAAAATCAAAGTGTGGAACGCCGCCAAAGCATGAAGGCTTATGGCGCTGAGTTCGTGCTGACGCCGAAAGAGGGCAGCATGGAACTGGCCCGCGATGTGGCGCTTAAGCTGCAAGCTGAAGGCGAGGGCGTCGTGCTGGACCAGTTTGGCAATAGTGATAACCCACTTGCGCATTACGAAGGCACCGGCCCGGAAATATGGCGTGATACCGCTGGCAAAGTGACGCATTTTGTCTCCAGCATGGGCACTACCGGCACGATTATGGGTGTTTCGCGCTATTTGAAAGAGCAAAATCCCAACATTAAAATCATCGGCGTTCAGCCCGAAGAAGGCAGTCAAATCCCAGGCATTCGCAAATGGCCAGTTGAATATCTGCCCAAGATTTACGATGCAAAACGTGTGGATGAATTGCGCTATGTGAACCAGAAAAATGCCGAAAACATGACCAGAAAACTAGCCACAGAAGAAGGCATATTCGCCGGCATCTCCAGCGGCGGTGCGCTTTATACGGCATTGCAGCTTTCGAAAGAAGTGGAAAATGCAGTGATTGTGAGTATTGCGTGTGATCGTGGTGACAGGTATCTTTCTACCGGAGTGTTCCCCGGTTAAAAAAGATGATGTCGTCGTGATACTTTGTTGCAAGCAAAAAAATGAAGCCTTGCTTATAACCCATAAGCGGCGGCTCCATTTTTTCACACGCGTCTCGTCTCACTTAAACATCATCATTTTTAGTACTTTTTTTATTTTTTTAAGCAATGCAAATGCCCTAACTAGCATCAGCATCACTGCTGATAGCATTACAAACGATAGCGCACAGATGCAGCTGCGCAACGCAGAAATTTTGGTGAATTTAAAGGCCAATACTACCGTAGCGGTGAAAGCCGAGCATGTTCAGTATCAAACCATAGAAGCGCGCAATACCAATATTTATCTGGATTATCGCAGGCTAAATAATCAAAGTCAGCCCACGCTAATATTTGACACCGACCTCAAACAAAATAGCGATAAAGCATGGGCAAAAGCGCAAATACGTTGTCTGTTACCGAAAAATTTTACTAAAGATATTTGGAACTGCAGTGATGGCAAGTTTACGGCTGAACGCGTCAATTTACCATTTGCGCTTGATGTTACGCCGCAAGCCAAGGGCTTTGTGGCCAATATAAACCTGCAAAGTGCCAATTTTAGCGACGAAGCGGGCTTGCACGCGGCGGAAAAGTTAACCGGTCATTTAACCGTGGTCGCCAAGCAGGACGGTGATACGCTGCGTTTTAACAGCGCGCTTAATTGGCAAAGTGGCGAGGTGTTTTGGCAGCCTTTATATTTCGCCAATGGCGGCCACGAACTGCAGGCTGCAGGCAGCTTAAAGGGTGATGTATTGACGCTGGATAGAGCGACTTTGAAGCTGGATAAAGTGGGGGATTTGCACTTTAACGGCCAAATTGGCTTGAAAAATTACCAGGTATTTCAGCTGAATGCGGATTTGCCGAACTTGAATTTGGCCGAGGCTTATCCTTTGTTATTTAAGCCTTTTTTAGGTAAAACCCTGCTCAACAATGCCGAACTAAGCGGCAAAGCTGCGCTGAATTTGACCGTGCTGGATTCTCAGGTAAAAGCTTTCAAAGTTAATCTAAAAGACGTCAACATCGATGATAAAAACAAAAAATTTGCGTTTTACGATGTGAATGCCGATATTCCGTGGAGCTATGACGAGGCGACAAAAATCAATTTTTCATACAACAGCGGCCAATTGCTTAACATGCCGCTAGGCCCCACCAATATTGGTGCAGAGGTGAATCGTTATTCACTGGTTTCACCCAGCATAGAGCTGCCTATTTTGGATGGCGCATTCAAACTGAGTGATATTTCAGCGGCGCGTATCAACGATAATTGGTATTGGCATTTGCGTGCGGCACTCACGCCGGTATCCATGCCGGATGTAAGCCGCGCATTTAAATTGCCGATTATGCAAGGTAAGGCATCGGCCAAGATCCCGCTTGTAACCTATAGCGGCGGTATTTTAACGACCGATGGTGAAATGGTGCTGAACGTGTTTGACGGCACTGCAACGGTCACGCAACTCACCATGATTAATCCGTTAAGCGCTGCGCCAAGGTTAAGTGCCGACATGAATTTGCGCAACCTTGATCTGGGAGAATTAACGCGCACATTCAGCTTTGGCGCAATTGAGGGCAAGCTCGATGGTGATGTGCAAGGCTTGGAAATGGTGAATTGGAAGCCCGTTAAAATGGATGCGAGTTTGTATAGCAGTCCTGGCAAATATACCAAAAAAATCTCGCAGCGCGCGGTAGAAAATATCAGTGCGTTAGGCGGAGCAGGCGCTGCGGCTGCTATTCAACGCAGTTTTCTAAGATTTTTTAAGCAATTTAATTATGAAAAAATGGGTTTAAGCTGCAAATTAAGTAACGATGTTTGCGAAATGAGCGGCATCGGGTCAACGCCGGGGGGGTATGTTATCGTTAAAGGAAGCGGCATACCCGCAATTACCGTGTTGGGGTACAATGAAACAGTGAGTTGGACAGATTTGTTAGGCCGTATTAAACGCGTGATTGATGGCAACACCAAGGCAATTGTAAAATAGAAGCAATTATTAAATAACTATTTGTTTTATTAAGGATTAGAGATGAGAGACTGGATGATTGGATTAAGCTTGGTGTTAGGTCTGGCGGCAACTTTACCCGCATGTGTCACCATTAATA
>JBAVIP010000065.1:0-1748 GCA_049687015.1 Methylotenera sp.
TTGGTATTGCCCAAACAATGGTACATTCCGTTCGGGCCAGTGCAGTTGGTAGAGGTCGATATAATCAGTTTGTAGGCGCTTTAATGAATCATGAACCGCACTACGAATATTGTTACGCGTTAAAGAATCATCTCCACCGCGAATGTAATTGAGCCCACGATTACGTCCCGCGACTTTACTGCCTAGAATAATCTTATCGCGCGCTTGATTTTTAAGCCAATGGCCAATAATTGTTTCTGTGCGTGTAAACGTTTCTGCCTTGGGTGGCACAGGGTACATTTCAGCCGTATCTATAAAGTTAATGTCCTGCGCTAAAGCATAATCTAGTTGCTCATGCGCTTCTGCCTGAGTGTTTTGGTCGCCATAAGTCATGGTGCCTAAGCAAACTGAAGATACTTTGAGGTCGGAATTTCCTAATTGACGATATTGCATAATTTTTAATTTGCTTAATGCACGGTCTGATGTGCAGGAATTATAGTTACCTCTCTGCTATCAACAGCCGTTATCAAATCCCAGCCCGCCTCGCGGGTTGCCAACTGCATCATATTGGTTACCGCATGTACAAGTTCGTTGGTCAGTGCGATTTTAACAGATTGCCCATTGGTACATTGCAACTCTAATTGTGGAGGTAAATTATCTAGGTTTATAATTAAACATTGTGTGGCCAGCATAGGCACATCTGAACGCGGTTGACGGTCAGGAATATACTCAGATTTGAAATCTAAATTCTCAATTTTTCTCTGTTCAGTTGCTTCGCGAGCAAAACTGTCTATCGCTTCACTTTTAGCTTCGGGCGTAGCAATAGCAGGTGCAGCAAATTGAGATGCAGTCGGCGCAAGGGTGTTTGTCGCATCATGAAGCAAGCCCCACATAACCTTACATACGCGGCGTGTGATCCACACTGCAACCTCAGTTTTGTCAGCAAGCCCTACTTTCAGCAGCAACCTATCTTCTGGTTCGTTAAAACCTAAGTTAATTTGCTCAATCGCGGATTCATTTTGTGCCATTTTCAAGCTTTAAATATTAAATACAACACACAGCATAAGGTTTTTATCATAATTTTTCTAGATTTAATCTTGAAATAACTCAAACCAACCCAATAAACTGTACACAATCTAGCACTCGGCATGTTTGAGTGCTAAAATCGCACTCGGTTTACATGGTGATAAAGCTGTGTGCAATATATTCTGTACTCAACTTAATGAATAAGTTGAGATATTTATTTAGTTATTTAATTTTGGAGAACCTTATGAAAATTCGTCCTTTACACGATCGCGTGATTGTTAAACGCTCAGAAGAAGAACGTACAACCGCTTCTGGCATTGTGATTCCAGATAGCGCAACAGAAAAACCTGATCAAGGCGTTATCCAAGCTGTTGGCTCTGGCAAACGTGATGAAAGCGGCAAAGTAATCGCTTTAGACGTTAAAGTTGGCGATAAAGTGTTATTCGGTAAATACGCAGGCCAAACTGTAAAAGTAGATGGCGAAGAGCTATTGGTGATGCGTGAAGAAGACATTATGGCGATCGTCGAATAATTTCGACAGGGAAAATTGTTGAGTAATTCGTTTATTTAATTCAATCAACTAACACATATAGAATTTCAGGAGATTTAACATGGCAGCAAAAGACGTAAGATTTGGTGACGAAGTTCGCCACAAAATGGTAGCAGGCGTGAATGTATTAGCTAACGCAGTAAAAGTAACTTTAGGCCCAAAAGGCCGTAACGTTGTATTAGAGCGATCATAC
>JBAVIP010000066.1:0-1923 GCA_049687015.1 Methylotenera sp.
TGGATGCAATTGAATCGCTTTACCTTCAATCAAGATCGGCTCAAACGCTTGTATACCTAAACGGTGCAAGGTTGGCGCGCGGTTCAATAGTACTGGATGCTCGCGAATGACATCCTCGAGAATATCCCAAACTTCTGGTCCTTCTTCTTCTACTTTTTTCTTCGCCGCTTTGATGGTTGTTGCAATGCCCAACACTTCCAATTTATGGAAAATGAATGGTTTGAATAATTCCAAGGCCATTTTTTTAGGTAAGCCACATTGATGCAATTTCAGTTGGGGACCAACCACAATCACTGAACGACCTGAGTAATCTACACGTTTACCCAACAAGTTTTGACGGAAACGACCGCCTTTACCTTTAATCATGTCAGCCAATGACTTCAATGGACGTTTGTTTGCACCAGTCATCACTTTACCGCGACGACCGTTATCTAATAATGAGTCCACCGCTTCTTGCAACATACGCTTTTCGTTACGTACGATAATTTCAGGTGCTTTTAACTCTAACAAGCGTTTTAAACGGTTGTTACGGTTAATTACACGACGATATAAATCGTTCAAATCTGAAGTCGCAAAACGACCGCCATCCAATGGTACCAATGGACGTAATTCTGGCGGTAACACTGGCAAGATTTCAAGAATCATCCACTCTGGTTTGATGCCAGATTTTTGGAATGCTTCTAACACTTTTAAGCGTTTAGCAATTTTCTTGATTTTCGCCTCAGAGCCCGTTGCGCCTAAGTCTTGGCGTAATTGAACCACTTCACGCTCAATATCCATCGTACGTAATAACTCACGCACCGCTTCTGCACCCATTACCGCGTTAAATTCGTCGCCGTATTCTTCTACTTTTGCCAGGTAATCGTCCTCAGTCAACAACTGGCCTCGTGTGAGAGGAGTCATGCCTGGATCAACCACGATAAATGCTTCAAAGTACAATACGCGTTCGATATCACGCAGAGCGATGTCTAACACCATGCCTAGACGGCTTGGTAGTGACTTTAAGAACCAAATATGTGCCACTGGTGAAGCTAGGTCAATATGACCCATACGCTCACGACGCACTTTAGATAGCGTAACTTCAACACCACATTTTTCGCAGATCACTCCGCGATGTTTTAAGCGTTTATATTTACCGCATAGGCACTCGTAATCTTTTATCGGGCCAAAGATTTTTGCGCAGAATAAACCATCACGCTCAGGTTTGAATGTACGGTAGTTGATAGTTTCTGGCTTTTTAACTTCGCCATATGACCATGAACGGATTTTTTCAGGTGAAGCGAGTGCGATCTTAATCGCATCGAACTCTTCTTCTTGCGTTACCTGTTTAAATAAGTCTAATAGAGCTTTCAAGTCTGTTCTCCTTAGTTTCTGTCTAGGTCAATGTCGATAGCGAGTGAACGAATTTCTTTCACTAACACGTTAAATGATTCCGGCATGCCGGCATCAATTTTGTGTTCGCCTTTAACAATGTTTTCATATACTTTTGTACGGCCAGTCACATCATCAGATTTCACTGTCAGCATTTCTTGTAATGTATATGAAGCACCATAAGCTTCGAGCGCCCAAACCTCCATCTCACCGAAACGCTGGCCACCGAATTGCGCTTTACCACCCAATGGTTGTTGCGTGACTAATGAATATGGTCCTGTTGAACGTGCATGCATTTTGTCATCCACCAAGTGATGCAATTTCAATACGTGCATATAACCAACCGTCACCGGACGCTCAAAAGCATCGCCTGTACGGCCATCAAACAATGTCACCTGTGTTTTACCTGCGTGGAATTTCAAGTGCTTAGTACGTGCAGCATCATCAGGATAGGCCAAATCCAGCATAGCTTTAATGTCTGATTCTGCCGCGCCATCAAACACTGGTGTTGCAAACGGCACGCCGTTAGTAAGATTGCGTGCAAGCTCTAAC
>JBAVIP010000067.1:0-15031 GCA_049687015.1 Methylotenera sp.
AAGAAGCCGAGGCCAACCCCACCACACGTAACAATTTGGACTCATCCATACCGCCCGCGATCAATTCACGTCGCGAAGCATTAGCCCGGTCTGCCGAAAGTTCCCAATTGCTATAGCCTTTATCGCCGCTGGGGTAAGGCACTGCATCCGTGTGCCCTGACAAGCTAACCTTGTTGGTTACCCCGTTCAGCATCTTGCCAATCTCGCGCAGAATCTGTTGCGCGTAAGGCTGCATTTCCGCCTTGGATGAAGCAAACATGGCTCGATTCTGCTCATCCACAATCTGAACACGCAAACCTTCTGAGGTAATATCCAATAACAATTGATTTTTAAATTTGCTTAAAGCAGGGCTATCTTCGATGGCTTTTTCTATCTTGCTTTTCAGCTCTTCCAGTTTTGCCGCTTCGGCTTTTTCCAGCGCTTGTTTGGCCTCTGTTACATCCACTATTTTCTCTTTTATTTTCTTATCTTCCACAGGCTTAACTTGCCCTTGCTTTTTGGTAATGTCTTTACCGCCAGTATTTTTGAGCACTGAATCGCTGGCCGCCACAGCTGGGCCGCCCTGCAGCGCGACCTTCAACGGCATCTTGAAATATTCTGAAATACCCTCCAGGGTAGCCTTGGACGAAGACCCTAATAACCACATCAGCAAGAAAAAAGCCATCATGGCCGTTACAAAGTCAGCGTAGGCGATTTTCCAGGCACCGCCGTGATGTCCGCCTGAGACTTTCTTAATCTTTTTTACAATAATCGGTCTAACGCGTTCTTCAGCCATGGCAAACTCCGTCTAAATCTGGTGTCATCTCTCTAATCGTGGGAGCATTATTTAGCCGCCTTGGCCTGTTTAACGTGCGTTTCAAGCTCGGCAAAGCCAGGGCGTTCAGTTGAATAAAGTATTTTCCGGCCAAACTCAACTGCAATCGCCGGCGCATAACCATTGAGGCTTGCCAGCAAAGTAACTTTCACCGTGTTATACATCTTGGTGCTCTCTTCCAGCTTCTGCTCAAGCAAACCAGAAAGCGGCCCAACGAAGCCGTAAGCCAATAAAATACCCAGGAAAGTACCCACCAGCGCATGCGCAATCAAAATACCCAATTCAGCTGGCGGTAGCGCCACGTTTTCCATGGTATGCACTACGCCCATCACCGCTGCCACGATGCCGAAAGCTGGCAAGCCGTCGCCCAGTTTGGCAATGCAATGTGCCGGCACATGGCCTTCCATGTGATGCGTTTCAATTTCATTGTCCATCAGGTTCTCAACCTGAAATGCATCCATATTTCCAGACACCATCAAACGCAGATAGTCGGTCATAAATTCCACCAGGTGATGATCATGCAGTATCTTGGGGTATTTGCTGAACAACGGGCTGGCTTCCGGGTTTTCAATGTCATTTTCAATCGCCATCATGCCGTCTTTACGAATTTTGGACAGAATTTCAAACAACAGCGCCAGCAAATCCATATAAAGCGCTTTAGTGAATTTGGAGCCTTTGAACAGGCTTGGCAATGATTTCATGGTCGCCTTAATCGCCTTGTTGTCGTTGCCGACAATGAACGCGCCCAATGCGCCGCCAAAAATCATGAGCACTTCCAATGGTTGCCATAAGGCACCCAAATGCCCACCGGCAAGCGCATATCCACCGAACACGGCGCCGCAAACCACAATATATCCAATAATGACAAACATACCCATGCACTCCTGAATAAAATATACTTCTGACGTATTAACAATTAGAGCCAGAATATCAAGATGACAGGCTATTCAATCTATCGAATAAAGGGATGTTTTCGGGCTTATATTGTGTATAAGCGTTTTCTGGAAAGCGGTTATTGAGGACTAGTGCCGCAATAATATGAGAAGGCTATTAATAACATTATTGAGTAAACGCTTATCCCATTACTACGCGCCAAAGCATTTGCACAGCTTTTTGATATTGCGCCATTTCATTCATCGGCAGTCTCGCCATTTGCTCTTGTAGCTTGGTTTGATGAATGAGCTTGCGATATTCCCGATAGGCATCAGCCACTTTTATGCCCAGGTTTTTATCGATAATTTTCAATTCTCCCAACACGCTTAATAAGCCAATATTGCCAATATTTTCAGTAAGTTGCGGGTGTTGTCCTGCATGTGCCAACACCAGGTATTGCACGATAAATTCCACATCAATAATGCCGCCTGCACTGTGTTTTACATCAAACACATCTGCACTTATTTTCTGTGCAGCACGCATTTTTTCACGCATCTGCAGCACCTCTTGTTTCAGTTTTTCTGCATCGCGCGCTTGCGTCAGCACCTCATTGCGAATCGCGTCAAAAGCCTTACCGATATTGCTATCACCCGCCACAAACCGGGCGCGGCTAATGGCCTGGTGCTCCCAAACCCAGGCCTTATTGAGCTGATACTCCCGAAATGCCGCCACACTGCTCACCAACAAGCCACTATTGCCATCAGGGCGCAGTTGCAGATCGGTTTCATACAGCAAACCAGCATTGGTCACGCTGTTAAACCAACTGTTAATACGTTGCGCAAAGCGCGCATAAACTTCACCGGCCTCTGGCGCCTCGTCATCATAAAGAAAAATAATATCTAAATCAGAAACATAGCCCATCTCTTTACCGCCAAGCTTGCCATAGCCAATCACGGCGAACTTGGGTGTTTCGCAATGTTTAAACTTGAGTGATTGCCAAATAGTTTGCAAACTCACTTGCAAAATCGTATCTGCCAAAGCGCTTAAATAATCTGACAATTTTTCTAACGTCAGTTTGCCAGCTATATCCTGTGCGGCAAATCGCAAAATGGCCGCATGCTTATAGTGGCGCATGGCGTCCATTTGCGCCTCGGCATCACCTTGCAAGAGTTGCATTTTTTTGCTTAACTCAATCTGCATTTGTGCAAAATCTGGCGCGGCGTATAGGGTTTGCGTATCTAATAACTCATCCAGCAAAATCGGATGTGCCGTTAAATACTGCGCCAACCATGGACTGGCGGCGCATAGCTTAACCACTAAATGCAAAGCTTCTGGATATTCTGCGAACAAAGCCAAATAACTGGCACGGCGGCAAATATTCTCCAGTAAGTTAATAGTGCGTAACAGTGCAACATCTGCATTTTTTTCTTGCCCAGATTGCCTGATTACCAAGGGCATCAGGCGGTCTAAGCGCTGTCGACTCAACTCAGGTAATTGCTGATAACGGTTGCCGCTGCGTAACATCTGTAACTGAGAGTGCACTTGTTCTGCATCGCCAAACCCCGCATTAAATAAAGCCTGTAGGGCAGCCTCTTTTTCAAGAGTGCCTTGCCAAATAGAGGTTTCCAGTTCATTTTTATGTTGGCTGTCACTAAAAGTAGCATCAAAATGCGCTGCAACACGTCGGCGATGTGCATTAAGTAGATTTAAAAATGCATCCCAATTATCCAGGCGCATCGCGGTTGCGATACGTACTTTTGCCACATCTGACTTAGGTAAATCTTGCGTTTGCTGGTCTTCTACATACATTAATCTATGCTCTAAATTGCGCAAAAAAATATAAGCTTCAATCAACTCATTCACAGCACTTTCTGACAGAAAGCCTTTGTTTTTTAGCAACTTTAATACTTCTAGCGTTGGCTTGATTTGCAAGCTCACGTCTTGCCCGCCGCGAATCAGCTGAAACACCTGTGCAATAAATTCAATCTCGCGAATGCCGCCGCGTCCCAGCTTGATGTTGTCTTGCTGCCCTTTTTGCATCACATCGCGATGAATTTGCAACTTCAGTTCACGCATGCTCGCCAATGCGTTGTAATCCAAATATTTTCTAAACACAAAAGGCTTAAGCAGTTGGCTCACTTTATCTGCACGCCCAACCACCACGCGACCTTTAATCCATGCATAGCGCTCCCACTCGCGGCCATTGTTTTGATAATAATCTTCCAGTGCATCCAGATTTGAAACTAAAACACCCTCACTGCCAAAAGGACGCAGGCGCATATCCACGCGGAAAACAAAACCGTCTTCGGTGAATTCATCCAGCGCTGAAATAAGCTTTTTGCCAAGTTTGGTAAAAAAATCCTGGGTTGAAATTACGTTTTCACCTGCTATTCCTTGTGTCTTACCCTCTTCCTCGTAAGCAAAAATCAAATCAATGTCAGACGACACATTAAGCTCACCACCACCCAGCTTGCCCATGCCCACAACGATTAAACTTTGTGGCTCGCCATTTTCGCCAAAAGGCCTGCCATACAAAGCTTCCAGCCATGTTTGGTTGTACTGGGCAGCTACATTTAACGCTATTTCTGCCAAATTCGAAGTGGTTTGTACCACTTCGTTTAAATCTGCCAAACCATTTAAATCGCGATACATTGTCCTTAAAATCACACACTGGCGTAGTTGGCGTAATGCTTTTTTAAGGGAGTTTTCGTCAACAATTTTTGTGGCATTTAAAAAACGTTGCATTTCAGCAATTACATACGCTTGCTGATGATTTTGTAGCAAATCGTTCAACAACTCCGCATCTTTTAACAACAATTGCGCAGCAAATAGACTGCATTCTGCCAGACGTTTAACGCCTGCTGCTAAACTAGCGCTGGCGTGGTTTTCAATCAATAAATTATCAAGTGTAAGCATCATTTTTTTAAGGTAATATGCTTCTTTAGCAATTTAACAACATCTTACATTATTCATAAATATTAATAGCGTTTTGGGGAGTACAGCCGCATGTCAATTGAATCAGTTCTTCATGAAAACCGCGTTTTTGAACCAAGCGATGCGTTTAAACGACAAGCCACCGTTTCCGGCATGACGGCTTATAACGCTTTGTGCGCAGAAGCTGCAACCGACTATGAAGGATTTTGGGCTAAACTGGCGAGCGAGTTATTGATTTGGCACAAACCATTCACAAAAAACCTCAACGACAGCAACGCGCCTTTTTACAAATGGTTTGAAGACGGCGAACTGAATGTTTCAGCCAACTGCCTCGACAGGCACTTAAACACCATTCCCAATAAAACCGCCATTATTTTTGAAGCCGATAATGGTGACAGCAAGAAGGTAAGCTATAAAGAACTGTATCACCAAGTGTGCCAGTTTGCGAATGGCCTAAAAAAGCTCAACCTTAATTTGGGCGACCGCGTCATTATCTATTTACCAATGGGCATCGAGGCCGTTGTGGCCATGCAAGCTTGTGCACGGCTAGGCCTTACGCATTCTGTGGTATTCGGCGGATTTTCAGCCAAAAGCCTGAATGAGCGCATTATCGATGCAGGCGCAAAAGCAGTCATTACCGCCGATGGTCAATTTCGCGGCGGCAGAACATTACCGCTCAAGCAAGCGGTGGATGAAGGCATTGCTATGGCAGGTTGCGAGTGTGTTCAAAAAGTCGTGGTGCTAAAAAAAACCGGCCAGGAGGTTACCTGGAATGCTAACGATATCTGGTGGCATGATCTAGTTGCTGGCGTTGCAGATACTTGTGAACCGGTGATGGTGAATGCAGAACATCCTTTATTTTTGCTTTACACGTCAGGCTCCACAGGCAAACCAAAAGGCGTGCAGCACTCGTCCGCGGGCTATTTGCTGCATGCCATGAATACCATGCGCTGGACGTTTGATATTCATGCCAACGATGTGTTCTGGTGTACGGCCGACGTAGGCTGGATTACCGGCCACACTTACGTGGCCTATGGGCCATTGGCGATGGGCGCAACGCAGGTAGTATTTGAGGGCATCCCCACCTACCCCAACGCCGGGCGCTTCTGGCAGACGATAGAGAAGCATCAAGTATCGATTTTCTATACCGCACCCACGGCCATTCGTTCGCTCATTAAAGCTTCCGAAACCACGCCGGAAGTACATCCTAAAAATTACAATCTAAGCAGCTTGCGTTTATTGGGCTCTGTGGGCGAACCCATCAACCCGGAAGCATGGATGTGGTATTACGAAAACGTGGGCGGCAGCCGTTGCCCGATTGCTGATACTTTCTGGCAAACCGAAACCGGCGGTCACGTCATCACCCCGCTGCCCGGCGCAACCGCGCTGGTGCCTGGCTCATGCACGCTGCCCTTCCCCGGTATTGATATTGACGTAGTGGATGAAACTGGCAAAGACGTGCCTTGGGGTACGGGCGGTTTGCTGGTGATAAAAAAACCATGGCCGGCCATGATACGCACCATTTACAACGACCCTGAGCGCTTTGTCAAAAGCTATTATCCTGCCGATTTGGGCGGCAAGATTTATCTTGCAGGTGACGGTGCGGTGCGCGATGCCGTTACTGGCAACTTCACCATAATGGGGCGCATCGATGACGTGCTCAACGTTTCTGGTCACCGTTTGGGCACAATGGAAATTGAATCAGCATTGGTTTCAAATCATCTAGTAACGGAAGCCGCAGTAGTCGGCAAACCGCATGATATCAAGGGCGAATCAATCGTTGCTTATGTCGTTTTAAAAGGCGCTAGACCCACCGGCGAGGAAGCCAAAAAAATCGTCGCCGAACTGCGTGACTGGGTAGGCAAAGAAATCGGCCCCATCGCCAAACCTGATGAGATAAGATTTGGTGACAATTTGCCCAAAACGCGCTCAGGCAAAATTATGCGTCGATTATTGCGTACTTTAGCCAAAGGTGAAGAGATTACTTCGGATATCTCAACGCTTGATAACCCTGCGATTTTGGAGCAGCTTAAAGAAGTGGTGAAATAACGAAGGAAGGCTTGCTGGCACTCGTAGCACTCGTGCCGGCAGCCTTCTTTTTGATGCACGGGAAAATATATAGGGGCGCACAAATAGAAATCGATTTGCGCACCGTTTAGTTAAGCTAGTGCATATTCTTGCGTAATTGGCCGGATAATAATCCGCAAACAGTGTCTGCCGAAATTCTCCACTTCGTTAAAAAATAACGCGCAGGCGAAGTGTACGCCGCTGAACCCAATCATCTCAAAGCTGTAGCCAATATGCGAAAGAAAGCGTAAGTTAGGGTTAATTTTTTCGCCTTGCATCAATGCAGTCTCTGCGAGTTGCGGCAAGAATCTGGAGATATGTTGCCAGGTCAGCTTACCCGGCGTACAACCCAGCAATTCTCCCGCTGCCTTGTTGCATTCGCAAATCGTGCCATTGTCGTAGAGCGTTAATACCGCTGTAATCTCTTCGCTATGGCAAATACTGGCGCTAGCGACATTTTTACTATTGCTACTGGCAGCATTGTCACTGGCAACATGATCATTAGCAGCGTTATGACTGGTCATTATGGCATTGGGCTTAACCCGGTATTCTGTTAGCGCGGTGTTCATTGGCCTACCTCCGCTTCAGCAGCTAACCAGTCTTCCATTTCATGGCCGGGTTCAAAACCTCTTGCTTCTGCCTTGCAGTAAGCACGCGCCGCAACGAGATGGCATTTATCTTCAGCGTTCAACCTTTGCTTGGATTCATCCTTAGACTCAATACCAATAACTGGAATAGGGTTCTTTGTGTTCATCGAGGTTACTTTTGCAAGTTCCATAATACCTCCTATCAAACATAGCAAAAAAGTCAGCGGTACAGGGAGGAATAAATAATGTAACCAGTAGTTACTTTGGACGTACCATTGAACTGTACATATTACTGAACTAGCCTACCGACAGTAAATAAGTGCTAGCACGTATAAGCGACTCCTGACATGCATGCACAACTGTAGCATGACCATTTCCCCCGATTCCCGCTTGTGCGAGAATGACGAGTACGGGCGTATTTCGGGTAAAATAGCGTTTTTCCTATTTCAAACTCACCATGTCATTGCAACAAGAAATCTCCCGCCGCCGTACTTTTGCCATTATTTCCCACCCTGACGCAGGCAAAACCACGCTCACCGAAAAACTGCTGTGGTTTGGTGGTGCGATTCAGGTGGCTGGCGAGGTGCGTGGCCGCAAGGCTGCGCGGCATGCGACATCGGACTGGATGGAATTGGAAAAGCAACGCGGTATTTCAGTGACTTCATCCGTCATGCAATTTCCGTATCGTGAGCACATGATTAACCTGCTGGATACGCCTGGCCATGACGACTTCTCGGAAGATACCTATAGAACACTGACTGCGGTAGATTCTGCGGTGATGGTGATTGATTCGGTGAACGGTGTGGAAGCGCAAACCATCAAATTACTCAACGTATGCCGCATGCGCGATACGCCGATTATCACGTTCATTAACAAGCTCGACCGCGAAAGCCGCGTACCGATTGAGCTGCTGGATGAAATCGAATCTACTCTCGGCATGGAATGCGCACCCATTACTTGGCCGATCGGCATGGGCAAAAGCTTCCGCGGTGTTTACCATTTATATAACGACGAGATTTCGTTCTTTGACCCTCGTGCGGAAAAAGGCACTTCGGAAACGATTAAAGGTTTGGATAACCCGCGTTTGGACGAGTTGCTAGGCCATGCAGCCGATGAACTACGTGTTGATATCGAACTGGTGCGTGGTGCATCGCATGCCTTTGATAAAGCACGCTACTTGAGCGGCAAACAGACACCCGTATTTTTTGGTTCCGCCATTAACAACTTTGGCGTGCAATCATTATTAGATGCAGTAGTAGACCTTTCCCCGCCCCCGCAGGCGCGCAACACGGCAAGCCGTAAGGTTGCGCCAGACGAAGACAAATTTTCAGGCTTCGTGTTCAAAATTCAGGCTAATATGGATCCGAAACACCGCGACCGCATTGCATTTCTGCGCGTCTGTTCTGGCCGTTTTGAGCGTGGCATGAAAATCAAGCAGGTCGCCACCGGCAAAACATTAAGCGTGAACAACGCCATTACCTTTATGGCGCGAGACCGCACCACCATGGATGAAGCCTATTCCGGCGACATTATCGGCATCCCCAACCACGGCACGGTGAAGCTGGGCGATACGTTCAGCGAAGGCGAGAATCTTAAATTCATCGGTATTCCCTCATTTGCGCCCGAGTATTTTCGCCGCGCACGTATCAAAAACCCGATGAAGATGAAGCAGCTGCAAATCGGGCTGAAACAACTGGCGGAAGAAGGCGCTGCGCAACTGTTCCGTCCACTGCTTTCCAACGACCTGATTTTGGGCGCTGTGGGCATGTTGCAGTTTGACGTAGTGGCACATCGTCTGGAACATGAATACGGCGTGGACATGGTGTTTGAGCCTTATGATTGCTACACCGCGCGCTGGCTGCGCGGTTCGGACGCAGACCTCAAAGCCATCGCTGATAAATACGGCTTTAACGTAGCGCTGGATGGAGCTGATGATTACGTTTACCTGGCGCCCAACCGCGTGAATCTGCAAATGGCGCGCGAGCGTTATCCAGAAATTGAATTTTTAGAAACGCGAGAGATATTTTAGCAAGCCCTTAAACTTCAAACGCCTAGCACAACCGGCTAAGCAGCTGCACCGGGATTTATGTGGTATTCTTTTATCAAATTTAGTATTTAATAAAATTCATCATGAGAATTATCAACCTGAGTGATTTAGATCCGGACTGGTGCTGGCTTCGAGATGAATTTCGACTTACCGATCAAGAGTGGCTACATTACTCCAGCCTATCTTTACAGCTTCCAAAAATTTTACCTAAAAAAGACTCCATCGCTAGAGCTATTGCGGCTTTGCGCGCTGTAATTAAAGCAAAAAGTGGTAAGTCCATGTTGGTCTCTCATGGCCCCAGACCAGCCTATTATGGTGCGAGCTTCGCAAAAACTTTTTGCCCTGACCTACCACACTTGGTCTATTCGTTTAACTTTACCAATCTGCCACAGGGTGCGCAGCACATCTTAATGGCAAAGGCATATCAGCAGCCAATGCGCTTTGTCACCTATTCAACCGTTGAGCGCTCGCTTTACGCAGATTATTTTGACATCCCGATTGAAAAAATCGACATGCTACATTGGGCAGTGCACGCGCCCAAAATTGATTTGACTGAGAAACCCATAGAAACTGGAAGCTATGTTTGCGCTTTAGGTAGCCAAGGCCGTGACTATAAAACACTATTTGAGGCCATGAAAAAATTGCCGCACATTAGGCTGGTTGTGGTTGCTAGTCAAATTAGCATTCAGCATCTTAGCATCCCCAGCAACGTGACAGTGTATAGCAATATTCCGCTTAGCCAGGCTCATAACATCTTAGCACATAGCCAGTTTATGGCATTGCCACTACGCGACGCACAAGTACCATGCGGACACGTCACCATTGTTTCTGGCATGTTCTTTAGAAAAGCCATTGTAGTCACCAACTCTATTGGCGTGCACGATTATATTAAAGATGGGATAACAGGCCTTTTTTGCGCACCGCTGGACGTAAATGATTTTGCGCATAAGATTGAATCATTATGGGAAAATGCTAACCAGCTGGATGAATTAAGCGAGGCAGGTCAAGCGTTTGCGTATGCTAATTGTACGGAGAAAAAAGCTATTGATTATTTTGCTGACTTTATTAAGCCATTTAGTTAATGACACATCAATTAACCTCCACCTCACATTATTGGCGATGTAGTCACCCAAAAACAGTAACACTTCTTCTTTACTTTGCGAGCACGTTACTAGCCTGGCAAGCACCTTACAGCTAACGTCGCACCCAAACGGGTTAACTTAACGCCAATTTTTTGCGTTAATATATCATTATGAACTCAAAGCTGAACTCACTTAAGCCACTACTCCGCGATATTATAACCGGGGGCCTGTTTTTAACGGGAATCACTAGCCCCGGCAAACGAGCCCATGACAAGCTGACTGTAGTGACATTCCATCGCGTGCTTCCTGAAAACCTGCGTCAGCAATATCCCTACCCCGGCATTTGCGTAACCCCTGAGGAGTTGCGCTGGTTCTGCAGTTTCTTTCAAACTTACTTTACTGCAGGCTCACTCACCGACATCTATCAACGCTGGTTAGGCGACGAACAGCCTGAAAAGCCGTTCATGGCCATCACTTTCGATGATGGGCAATTGGATAATCTTCAATACGGCTTGCCTGTACTGAATGAATATGATTTCAAAGCCACCTTTTATATCCCGGCGTCGAATATTGATGAAGCAAGTATCCTCTGGCACGACCGCATCGGCTATTGCGCTCGCGCCGCAAGAAATCAGGGCGAAAAATCCATGCTGCGAACCCTCAAGTTAGCTGAAAATTTTGGCATCCCCAGTCGTTCGAACGGCTCGTTTGAAAATCATCTTGTGCAGCATGCAAAACGCATTTCTCCAGAAAACCGCTTAAACCTGGTGAAAGCGATAGAAGACATGCTGGAAACCGCACCGCCCGAATGGGGAAGACTCATGACTTGGGACGAAATACGGCTGATACAGCAAGAAGGCCATGAAATCGGCTCACACTCTATGACACACACACTTATGCCGCAATGCAGCGATGCAGATCTGCAGTATGAAATTACCGATTCAAAACAGCGGCTTGAAGACGAGCTCAAAACCGAGATACAGTCATTCTGCTATCCCAATGGTGATTATGATGCACGCTCGGTAGACGCTGTCAACAAAGCCGGGTACCGGAATGCTGTGACTACGCGCTGGGGTAAGAACCAGCGCGACACTCCCCGCTTTGAACTAAAACGCTGTGACATTACCACTTTCCACAATTGGGATCGCAAACAGCAGCTATCAGTATCGAGGTGTGCCTTTCGCCTGAGCGGCCTGCAGCCTGGTGTTTGATTGTTCTTGGTCCCACCAGACGTGAACAGCTTTTTAGTTTAATGAGATCCTTATGGTAAAGTTAGCATACTTTTGCAGTGAATATCCCTCCCGTTCGCACACCTTCATTCGTCGTGAAATCCAGGAATTGCGCCGCCGCGGCGCATCCATCGATGTATATGCCATCCGGCGGCCAAAACAGGATGCCCTGATTTCCGAAATCGACCTGCAGGAGTTTCAGCAAACCGTCAGCATTTTGCCGGTAAAGGTCACACAGCTGATACTTATCCACCTGAAGATGTTTATCCGCCAGCCCCTGAAGTACCTGCAAACGCTTAAAGTTGCAATGGGGCACCATCTTCCTGGCACGAAGAATACATTATGGTCATTGTTGCAATTTGCCGAAGGCATATTGTTAGCCCACCACCTGCAACAGAGACCAGTTCAGCACCTGCATATCCATTTTGCCAATACGGGGGCAAGCGTTGGCATGTTTGCCTGTAATTACCTGAAACTCAGCTGGTCCGTGACCCTGCATGGCACATCCTGTTTTGACTATCCCTCAGGGCCTTTGCTGGGTGCCAAGCTGGAAAGATGTACATTTGCCAACTGCATTTCCTATTTCGGCCTATCTCAGGCGTACCGGTCTGTCGGGCCTGAACATTGGCACAAGCTGTTTGTGTCACGCTGCGGCATTGAACTTGACGCAGTCAACCTTGCCAAGTCAAACCAAGCTGATATCCACAAGGACGACTCAAAGATTCGCATCATTTCCGTTGGTCGCCTGCATGTTGAAAAAGGCTACCCGGTGATGATCAATGCATTTGCCAGCGCCTTGAAATCCGTTCCCAATATGGAGCTTGTGCTGCTGGGTGATGGGCCTTACAGAAAAGAACTGGAAGCTTATGTCAAAGAGAAAAACATAGAACAAAAGGTCATTTTTCAAGGAGCTGTGCCGGAGCAGACAGTGCTGGATGAGATGGTGCATGCCGATATATTTGTCCTCTCTTCATTCATGGAGGGCATTCCGATGGTGTTGATGGAGGCCATGGTGCTTGAAGTTCCCGTTATTGCGCCACGCGTAGCCGGGATACCGGAATTGGTGATCGACAAAGAAAACGGTCTGTTGTTTGACCCTGCGCGCTGGCAGCAAATGGCCGAACAAATTGTCGAACTGGCGCAGGACAAGGAAAAACGCGCGCACTATGGTGCGGCTGGCAAAGAGAAGGTATTATCCGAATTTACCATTGAGAAAGGCGTAGAAAATCTATGGCAACACTTCCTTGCTCTGCCACAATGACCACTTATTCGCTGGCTAATGCCTCGCACAATTGACTAAGTAATTGACCAAAAATCGGTAGCACTTCTTCTTTACTATGTGGGCTATCGTCATCGGTGCCGGCAATCACAAAACTTACGGTGACTTTATCTAAATTTTCGCGAAACTCGCTCCAATGCTCTTGGCCTCGACATCACCGATAAATACGGCTTTAACGTAGCGCTGGATGGTGCTGATGATTACGTTTACCTGGCACCAAACCGTGTGAATCTACAAATGGCAAAGGGGCGTTACCCCGATATTGAATTTTTAGAAACGCGTAAAATCGCCTAATCAGGCAAGTCCGTCGAAGAATAATAAGCTTTAGGGTGTAATGCCCGCTTAGTAATTAACAGCTCCTAATAGCCCTTAAAACGTCAAAATACCATATAGGTTATTTAGCCACATCTATGAGATGCGGCCTAAATCTAGCTTTTATTATCAAATTGCGTGTCAAGAAAATTGATATAGTGCCGTTATGTAATTAACATAAACTTAGTGGATAAATCAAAATGTTAACACCGCCGATCCCAATAGATGAAAAAGCTCGACTTATGTCGCTTAGGTCACTCAACGTTTTAGACACTCCGCCCGAAGAACGTTTTGATCGATTAACTCGTATGGCGCAAAAAATTTTCGGTGTCCCTATCGCATTAGTCAGCCTAGTTGATGAAAACCGTCAGTGGTTTAAATCTTGTATGGGGCTCAGCGTTAGCGAAACTCCACGTGATATTTCTTTTTGCGGGCATACCATCCTCGGCGACGAAGTATTTATTATTCCAGACGCACAGAAAGACATTCGTTTTGCTGACAACCCACTGGTTACAAATGAACCAAAAATCCGCTTTTATGCCGGTTGTCCAATCAAAGCTCCGAACGGCAGCAAGCTAGGAACTTTGTGCATTATCGACCAAACACCAAGGTCACTTAATGAAGAAGACATCGAAACAATTAAAGACCTTGCTTTAATGGTGGAACTCGAACTTGCAGCCCTAAATATGGCAACCATTGACGAGCTTACCCATATATCAAATAGGAGAGGCTTTATGATGCTGGCGCGACACAGCCTAAACCTCTGTGTTCGGAAAAAAATCCCAGCATCTTTGGTTTTCTTCGATCTAAATGGATTTAAACAGATTAACGACCAGTTTGGACACGATGAAGGCGATAAAGCTTTAGCTGCCTTCGCTGAATTAATTAAAAACAAGCTCAGAGGTTCTGACTTAGTCGCTCGACTAGGAGGCGATGAGTTTGTAGTATTGTTAACAGATGCCACAAAAAGACTCGCAGATGAAGTTATTAATAAACTCCGCTACGCTCTTGATGAATATAACCTAAAAGCAAATTCTGGTTATAGCATTTCTTTCTCTTATGGCGTTGTTCAATTCTGTGTTGACAAACATAAGACTGTTGAAACGCTACTGTCAGAATCAGATTCGCTCATGTACAAGCACAAAAATGGTAAAAGCATTACTGAAAGAAACAAGATTGAATTGCAAAACTAAACGCAAAAAAAGCCTTTAACAATCGTCTCGTTAATTAACTGGAAATTTAATATTGAAAGGCCTAGGCCTCAAATGCCTCGCATAATTGACTAAGTAATTGACCAAAAATCGGCAATATCTCTTCTTTGCTGTGCGGGCTGTCATCATCGGTGCCGGCAACCATAAAGCTCACCGTGAGCTTGTCCAGGTTCTCGCGGAACTCGCTCCAGTGCTCGGCCTCAGCCTCGCCAATCAGCTTGAACTTATTGAAGCCTGACTCGATAATCTCAACCAACTCCGCCTCCGGCAAGCCTGCAAACAGCGTTTTGGCGATAATGATTTGTGCCGCAGTGAGATCTGGTGTGATGTTTTCTTGGGCCAAAGGCACAGTAAAAAACGCAAACGTCAATAGCGCGTAAGCCTGATACACGCTTAACATATCAAAGTTATTTTTATGCTCAAATGCCGGCTGTCTATCGGCTGCCTGAATCGCCTTGAATGTCACGTAACTGGACAGATAATGCGCGGAATCCAGCGCGTCGTATTCACTTAAATTGATATTGGGTTTTTGACTGTCGTCAAAAGTTTCAGCCAGACATAAGGCATGCAGCAAGGTGAGTCGTTTTGAGTAATCC
>JBAVIP010000068.1:0-13463 GCA_049687015.1 Methylotenera sp.
CAGCATACCTTTAGGTGGAGAAACACCTTTCAGTTCTTTGTATAGCTTGATCAAGCGTTCACGCGATAAGGTCGTTTGCGATTCAAGTAATTGCAACCTGGCGCCAAGTTTAATCATCTGGATGGCCAGCTGGATTTGCTCTGATTCATTCACTACACTTTTCTTTTGCATGATTCTTTCCTTTTCTAGGATCAGTATCTGTTATGGTTCAATTAACCTGATGCAGTTATGACGCCATTACACCGGCATTTTGACCCGCCATTAGCACAGCGGTATGTAAATGGGCCTGTGAGCGGTCTTTTGTATAGTTGGTCAGCATGCCCAGGATGGCGCTGTCATCAAACCGGAAGCGCGCTAACATCATGTTGGTGCTGCAGAGCTTAAGCAACTGCAAAGTGCTTAAGCCTTCCAGTAAATCAGCGATGTCTTTACTGATGCCTAAACGGAAGATTGCGGTCGCTTTATCTGCGCGAATCATTTGTTGCGCCAGCAATAAATAATTCAAGTTGGCATCTTTAATTTCTGACATTATTTCTGATTCGTTCATTTTATTTTCCCATTCATTGTTCTTGGTTATTAAAAAGTTCGCTGTTCGTGTTAGGCGTACTTTGAGCCTTTTAATTGAAACAAAATATTGGGGTTTGTCGGTTTTTTAGGTAAGACAAGCGGACACACCCTTGTAGGTGTTTGTCTTACAAACACCTACAAGGGGTTATAAATATCGATATATTTCAAATACTTAAATTACTAAAATTGCTGCAGGATTTAATTTAAGCGCTGCTGGAATCTGTTAATTACTCGATGTCATTTAAAAAATATCCTGAAAAAATTAAAGTTTTCTTTGTTGTTGCCGTTAATTCATTTTCTACGCTCGAAGCTGCATTTTACAAAAAACAATAACGGCTTCAACTCATAAGTGTGTATCGGCAGCACTTGAAAAAACTTTAGGGTAATTTCTAAAAAAACCTGAAATATTTTATATCTCATTGTTTTTTATAATTTAAATATTAAAAAAATAGCATCGTCTTCTTTCTGCCAAACAATCCCTCAGTCGCCGGCTTCAGGAAAGGCCAGTTTTCACCCTTTTATTCTCAAGATACAAACACATTAATTTACTTAATAATGAATTCCATGAGCAAAAGTACGCAGCAAAAAAACCGGGTGTACTTTCTTAATTAACATTTCATGGAGCAAATAACTTAGGAAATCGTCATGGCAGAAGACAGCGATTTAGAAAAAACAGAACAGGCCTCGCCCAAGCGCTTAGAAAGCGCACGGGAAGAAGGCGACGTACCCCGCTCTCGCGAGCTGGCGACTGTGACTGTGCTGTTTGCCGCGGGGTTGAGTTTGCTAATGATGGGCAATCACCTTCATCAGGCATTAAAGACAGTGATGAGCTCAGGTCTGCATTTTGACCGCACAATGGCTTTTGACGCATCGGTGCTGTTGATGAGAATGTCAGACAATGTCTATACACTGCTTCTGGCATTTGCGCCATTTGCGCTCATTTTACTGGTTGTGGCCATTGCCTCGCCGGCCCTGATTGGCGGCTGGATATTCAGCGGCAAAGCGCTCGCCCCACAATTCAGCCGCCTCAATCCGATGAAGGGTTTGGGCAATATGTTCTCCAAAAACGCTGCTATCGAACTAATTAAATCCATCGCCAAGACCATTTTAGTGGCGACCGTGGGCTACATCGTGGTTTCGCATGACATGGAACCGATTCTGTCACTTTCATTGCAGCCGCTTAAAACCAGCATCTCGCAAGTAAACGATTTAATGCTGACAGGCTTCCTGTCTATTGTCAGCGCTTTGGTGTTTATCGCTGCCATTGATGTGCCCTACCAGCTTTACCACTACGCCAACAAACTGAAAATGACCAAAGAAGAGGTGCGCCAGGAATCTAAAGAATCCGAGGGCAATCCTGAAATCAAAGCCAGAGTTCGTCAACAGCAACGTGAAATGGCAAAGCGCAGAATGATGTCAGAAATACCAAAGGCTGATGTCGTCATTACCAACCCGACACACTATGCGGTTGCCATCAAGTACCAGGATGCAGGCATGCGCGCGCCTGTAGTCGTGGCCAAGGGCGCCGATGCCGTCGCTTTGAAGATTCGTGAAATCGCGGCCGAGCACAATGTACTGACCATGGAAGCACCCATGCTGGCACGCGCTTTATTCGCGCACACCGAGTTAGGTAATGAAATTCCAGAGGCACTCTATTCTGCAGTCGCAGAAGTGCTGGCCTATGTATTCCAGATGCGCATATTCAAAAAAGAAGGCGGCTTCCGCCCAGAAGCACCTAAAACCTTACCCGTTCCAGAAGAGTTGGATCCACATAGCTTGTTACCTGCTGCTGGCGTCCATGATTCTGAGTTATTTGAATCGAAAGTAGTTGCTTCATGAGTTCGCTTAACTTGCCAGCCTGGATGAACAATTTTGGTAGCCGCACCGTAGCGGCACCGTTGATTATTGTATTGCTGCTGGCCATGATGATATTGCCATTACCAGCCATTATATTGGACGTGTTATTCAGCTTTAACATCGCGCTGGCAATCCTGGTACTGCTCATCGGCCTGCAAACCACCAAAGCGCTTGATTTCATTGCCTTTCCCACCGTATTGCTGGTAACCACCATGCTGCGACTATCCCTCAACGTGGCATCTACCCGTGTGGTGCTGACTGAAGGCCATGCCGGACCAGACGCCGCAGGTAAGGTCATCGAAGCGTTTGGCCACTTCCTGATTGGCGGCAATTACACGGTGGGTATCGTGGTATTCGTTATCCTAACCATCATCAACTTCACCGTTGTTACAAAAGGTGCTGGCCGTATTGCTGAAGTAGGCGCACGCTTTACCTTGGACGCCATGCCTGGCAAGCAGATGGCGATCGACGCTGATTTGAATGCAGGTTTGATTGGTGAAGACGAGGCGCGCCGTCGCCGCACCGAAATCGGCCAGGAGTCAGAGTTCTATGGCGCGATGGATGGTGCCAGCAAATACGTGCGCGGGGATGCCATCGCCGGCATCCTGGTCATCATCATCAACATCGTAGGTGGGTTGATTGTCGGCGTAGTACAACATGACATGGCATTTGCCGATGCTGTTAAGAACTATACCTTACTCGCCATCGGCGATGGACTGGTCGCGCAAATTCCTTCTCTCATCATCTCAGTAGCGGCGGGTGTTGTAGTATCACGTGTAGCTAATAACGAAGATATTGGCGGTCAGCTGATGACTCAACTGTTCTCTAATCCTAAAGTCATCTATATCACCGCAGGCATTATTGGCGGCATGGGCGCCATACCCGGCATGCCGCACTTTGCATTTCTGATGCTGGCAAGCATACTTGCGGGGATGGCTTATATAGTAGGTGAACAGAAAAAAAATACTGAAGCTGAGCCTGTGCTAGAAAACAAACAGGAACTAGTCACAGAAACCGAAGAAGCCAGCTGGGATGACGTAACCCCCGTGGATGTAGTTGGACTCGAAGTCGGTTACCGCCTGATTCCATTGGTAGATAAAGCCCAAGGCGGCGACCTGCTCAAACGTATTAAAGGCTTGCGCAAAAAATTCGCGCAGGAAGTTGGCTTCTTGGCCCCCACTGTACACATTCGGGATAACCTGGAACTTAAGCCATCCAGCTATCGCATCACCCTTAAAGGCGTAGAGATAGCGAGCGGAGAATCACATTTTGGCCAATTTCTGGCGATCGATCCCGGCATGGTGAGCGGAGCCTTACCAGGCCCTGCCACCTCAGACCCTGCATTTGGCCTGCCTGCAGTATGGATAGACGCCAATATGCGCGACGAAGCACAAAGCATGGGCTATACCGTGGTGGATGCTGGCACCGTGATTGCCACACACCTGAACCACATCATCTCACTGCATGCTGCCGAATTATTAGGTCGCCAGGAAGCACAACAACTGCTCGACCATATCAGCAAAGAATCACCGAAACTGGTTGAAGATCTAGTACCAAAACTAGTATCTCTATCAATCATTCAAAAGGTTCTGCAAAACCTGCTAGCTGAAGGCGTGCATATCCGCGACATGCGCACCATTGTTGAAACGCTTTCCGAACATGCGTCACACACGCAAGACACTAATGAACTGACTGCACTGGTTCGCGTGCAACTTGGCCGCGCCATCGTGCAGCAGTTATTTCCAACCGGCAATGAAGTTGCAGTCATGACGCTAGACAATAACCTGGAACGCCTGCTCATGCAAGCCATGCAAAACAACACTGCAACAGGCGCTGCGATTGAACCAGGCATGGCAGAAACATTATCAAGGCAAGCCGAAGCCGCCGCAAAACAACAGGAACAGTTGGGAATGACGCCAGTGTTACTGGTTCCTTCACCGCTAAGGGCAACGCTCTCTAAATTCCTGCGTCGCGCTATTCCACACTTACGTGTGTTATCTCACGAAGAATTACCTGATTCAAAAACCATACGTGTCACTAGTCTTATTGGAGGTCAAGCATGAACATTAAACGATTTTTCGGCAAAAACTCGCATGAGGCACTAAGCATGGTGCGCAGAGGATTGGGGGAAGATGCAATCATCATCTCCAACCGTGCGGTAAATGGGGGCAATGAAATCATGGCCTGCAAAGAACAAGACATGCATGCCATGACCGCCAGTCAAGCGAGTCAACAAGCTGTACAAAGCAATGAACCGACAACATTGTTAGCGCTAATTAACAAGAAAAATCGCACGCTGAGCTCCGATATAACTGCCAACAAGACTGTGCCTTCTCCTACTGAAATTAACGAACAAGTTGAAATGGGAAAACACGAAAAGATGCTCGAACAGGCCAAAATTAGAAGAATGCCGGCACCTTTGCAATTAATCTCCACTGAAGCTCCTAATCCACAAGGCACCGATCAACAATACGGCAAACAAATGGAAAACATGCTTAACGAGATGCGGGAAATGCGTCGTGTCGTTGAATCTCAGCTCACTACAATTTCGTGGAGTAATATCCAGCAGCGTGATGCTATCAAGTCAAAGACCTTAAGTAACCTATTGAATGCAGGCTTTAGCGCCTCGCTATCTAGACAATTAGCCGAAAAATTACCCCCTAATCTGGATAGCGAGAAATCAACCACCTGGGTTAAAAGCATACTTGCCAAGAACTTGAATTCGGTCGAAAACGAAACTGAGGTGTTGGATCAAGGCGGCATATTTGCCTTGATTGGCCCGACTGGCGTAGGCAAAACTACCACGATGGCGAAGATGGCAGCGCGCTATGTCATGAAGCATGGCACACAAAATCTGGGGCTTATTACCACTGACGCGTATCGTGTCGGTGGCCATGAACAGCTCAGGATTTACGGCAAGATTCTTGGCGTGATGGTACATGCGGTCAAAGATGAAGCTGACCTGAAAATTGCACTGGGCGAGCTCAAAAATAAACACACCATATTGATAGACACAGTTGGCGTAAGCCAGCGTGACCAGATGGTAGCAGAGCAAATTAGCATGCTTTCCAATACCAGTACTACTATTAAAAGATTGTTATGCCTGAATGCAACCAGCACTGGCGAAACACTTGCAGATGTAATCAAGGCATACAAAGGTAGGGGCCTAGATGGCTGCATCATCACCAAGCTGGATGAGGCTGCGACCATAGGAAGCACGCTGGATGTCATCATCAGAGAAAAACTCAAACTCTATTACACCACTAACGGCCAACGCGTTCCTGAAGATATACATCTGGCGAACAAACAGCAACTGGTTGAGCATGCCTTAAAACTAAGCTCTGCCCGCAATTGGCCATTCCAATTCCTGGATGAAGAATTGCCTTTTGTCATGGGCAACACCGTGCATCCGGCTAACACCTCTCAATTTGTGGAGGCAAGTTATGCTTAACTTTCAAAATAATCAAACTAAAAACAAGCAAGTTCAAAACGATCAAGCTGCAGGGCTTAGGCGCATTATGGCCACGCCCAAACCTCGGGTGGTCTCAATATTATCCACTTCACCAAGCCGCGACCAGGCACGTCTCATGGCCAATCTAGCCACGCCGATAGCCGCTCAAGGAAGTGATGTTTTAATACTGCATGCGTCGCACGAATCCAGTGAAAGCATCTATGAAATTAACAAATTACCCGCGCTACTGGATGTGATCAACGCGAAATCTTTGTTGCAAAGTGCGATAAAAAATTCCGGAAACGGATTTTCTGTTGCCAAACTGATGCCAAGCCATCAGATCGGCACGCCGTTGGACGGCATTCTGAGCGAGCAACTTAACAGTATTTTTAGCGAACTGGCGCAACTGTATGAAATTGTCCTAGTTGATGCCGCATTGAACTCAAGCCATTTATTGCCACTGAAAGCACTCAATGAGGGTGAGATTATTATTAAACTCACTCGCCATCCCGAATCCATCAAAGAGGCTTACTCGCTGATTAAGAAAATTTATAGTCAACTTGGCAGGCGTTCTTTTGGCATCATTGTCGATAACGCATCAGATGCTCAGGCACAGATTGTGTTCGGCAACATATCGCAAGTGGCAAGACTTTATATGCAAATTGAGCTGGAGTACTTTGGCGCAATCCCGCCCGATGTCCATCTCAGTCGTGCTGCTAAACTTGGCCGTTCCGTGATTGACGCATTTCCGCTGGCGACCGCCTCTACCGCGTTCAAACAGATTGCTCAACGGCTAGACGGCAAGCATGACCATGCAGTTAAAACTAAGCTTGCTTCAATTATTTAAGACAAAGGTTCTCTATGTATACAATTCATGGAAAAAAAGATCAAAAGGACGGGATGCTCAGCCAGCATGCGACCTTAGTCAAGAAGCTTGCCTACCAGCTCAAGGCAAAGCTGCCGCCCAGTGTAGAGCTGGACGATTTAATACAAGCAGGCATGATGGGCTTGCTGGATGCGATTAATCGTTACGAGGACATCCACGGTGCACAATTTGAAACCTATGCTGCACAAAGAATCCGCGGTTCCATGCTGGATGAATTACGTAATACAGACTGGCTACCACGCAGCATGAGAAAAAGTATGCGTGACCTAGAAACGGCGATTAGTCAGCTTGAACAAGAGTTAGGCAGGCCACCTGCCGAAAAAGAAGTGGCTAAAAAACTCAAGCTCTCACTAGACGATTACTACGACATGCTCGGCGATTGCAGTGGCCATCAACTGGTTTACTACGAAGATTTCCATGAGTCCGATAGCGGGGAACACTTTCTCGACCGTTTTAAGGGTGACGACAGCAGCGACCCTCTCAAAGGATTACTGGCTGGCGATTTCCGTGACGCGCTGATTGAGGCTATCGATGGATTGCCAGAGCGAGAAAAAATATTGATGGGACTATATTACGAGCAAGAGCTTAACCTTAAAGAAATAGGCGTGGTAATGAATGTTTCCGAATCACGCGTTAGCCAACTACATAGTCAGGCTGTTGCCAGGCTACGTGCAAATCTAAAAGAGAAAGCATGGACTGGAGCAGTTTAGGCGGGATTGGCATTGCGCTAATCGGCATTTTATTCGGGCAAGCCATCGAGGGCGGGCATGTCGGCTCATTGGTGCAGCCGGCAGCTTTAATGATTGTGCTGTGCGGCACTTTTGGTGCGGTACTGCTGCAAACCAACACTAAAAGTTTTATCACCGGTGTTCTGATGGTACGTCATGTGTTTGCCACGCCAATTGACGATAGACAAGCACTCGCCAAACGCATCAATATATGGAGCACGTTCGCCCGTAAAGAAGGCATATTCATGCTGGAAGCCTATCTGAAAAAGGAGACGGAGCCTTTCGTCAGAAAAGGCCTGCAATTGATGATAGACGGCACGCCCCCAGATAAAATACGGGAAATATGCGCCATCGACATGCACTTCTATGAGATACAACAGCGCAATGCCGCAAAAATATGGAATGCTGCCGGTGGCTATGCGCCCACCATAGGCATTCTGGGAGCAGTGCTTGGGTTAATTCATGTGATGGAAAATTTGTCGGATCCGAGCAGACTGGGCGGCGGCATTGCAGTGGCTTTTGTCGCAACCATCTATGGTGTTGGCCTGGCAAACTTGGTGTTTTTGCCCATTTCTAATAAGCTGAAAGCGCTGATACAACATGAAATGATGCGCCGCGAGATGCTGCTCAATGCCTGGGTTTCCATCGCTAACGGAGATCACCCAAGAATTGTTGAAGAGCGCCTGTTAGCCTATTTACGCTAAATAATCGCGAAAATCATTATGATTAGAAGAAAACCAATTGAGGACGACGACGAGAACCCGGACCGCTGGCTGGTTTCCTATGCCGATTTCATCACGCTCCTGTTTGCCTTTTTTGTGGTGATGTATGCCATTTCATCGGTTAATCAGAGCAAATACAGCGACCTGACTTCTTCCATGGGCACCGCATTTTCCGGTGTCAGTCCATCGGATACAGAAGGCCGCATTAAAAACCGCTCAGGCACAAAAAACAAAATCAAAGGGCAACAAAGCTCGCTCATTAAGCCTTTACCGCTTTCTCACCTTTATAATGAAAAATTGCGCCGTGAACGTGAATCCATGACCAACATGGGCATAGACTTATCAAACACACTTGCACCCCTCATCAGCGAGGGCAAAGTGCGCGTGGCGCAAAATAACCGCGGGATTCGCATCGACATTCATGACAGCCTTTTATTCAGCGAAGGTTCAGCCGAGTTGGCCACTAATGCATCAAGCATTCTGAATGAAATCGTTGTATTGATTAAAGATAATCAACGTCTTATTCAGGTAGAAGGCCACACCGATAATACACCCATCCATAATGCTGCCTACTTCTCAAATTGGGAGCTTTCAGCGATGCGTGCCGGCAGTGTAGTGAGAATGTTGAGTGATTTAGGCATCGCTGACAGCCGGCTTAGCGCGCTGGGATTTGGCTCAGTCCAGCCTGTCAGCGAAAATGACACGCCGCTTGGGCGTGCCAGAAACCGCCGAGTATCTATCATGATTCTTTATGAATCACAGAATCAGGAAGACTCCTCTCTGGAAATCACGCCGCAGACAGCCGGCAACCCCTAAATGCTTTAGAGGCGTTCCAATTGGGGTGATTTTTTACCTGCAACCCCCTGCTTCAGTGCTGCATTAAACTGGTCAATAGGTACTGGCTTACCAAACAGATACCCCTGGTAGCGCTTGCAACCATTGGTCAAAAGTAATTCCCGCTGCTCTTCTGTTTCCACGCCCTCGGCTATCACATTCAAGTAAAGGCTTTGCGCCATGGCAATAATGGTGCGCACAATAGATCTGTCATGGCTATCGGTAACAATTTCACGCACGAATGACTGATCAATTTTAAGTTGGAACAGTGGCAATCTTTTGAGATATTGCAAAGATGAATAGCCGGTACCAAAATCGTCTAATGAGAACTGCACCCCAATTTCACCCAAGGCGATCATAGAATCTATCGTGTCTTCGATGTTTTCTAATAAAAGACTTTCTGTCAGCTCCAATTTAAGTTGCATCGGGTCAATCGAATGGCGCTCTATGGCAGTGCTTACTTGTGCCACAAAATCAGCTTGACGGAATTGCTTGGCACTCACGTTAATCGACAGTGTAAGATCACGCGTAAGGGCATTTTTATGCCATGCCTTGATTTGAGCACAGGCTGTATCCAGCACCCACTGACCGATAGGCAAAATCAGTCCGGTTTCTTCTGCCAATGGAATGAACTGTGCGGGAGACACTAAACCGCGCTCGGGGTGTAACCAGCGAATCAATGCTTCCGCACCCAGTGGATGACCCGAATTATCCACCTGAATTTGGTAATATAGTTGCAATTGCTGGCTATCAATCGCTTTACGCAATTCCCGTTCCAGCGCTACTCGCGCCGTAATGCTGATCTGCATCTGAGGGTTGAAAAAGCGCAAGGTATTACGACCGGCTTTTTTGGCCTGATACATGGCAATATCAGCCTGTTTTAACAACTCCTCTATGGTGGAACTGTGATTTTTAAACACGGCAATGCCGATGCTGGGGGTAATGTGGTGTTCGTGCGCATCGAGCTGATAAGGCAGATTGAGCGCGGCCAGAATTTTGTTGGCAATGGTTTCGGTCTGCGCCGCAGCTTCAAGATCTTGTTCGCTCAGGTCTTCCAGCACCACTACGTATTCATCGCCACCCAAACGCGCAACGGTATCGCCTTCGCGCACACATGTTGTCAGCCGTTCCGCAACCTGCTGTAACAGCAAGTCGCCAATGTCATGTCCAAGCGAGTCATTAAGCACCTTAAAATGATCCAAATCAAGAAACAGCACCGCACCTTGTCGGCCATTACGGGCGCTGGCGGATAATGCATGCTTGAGCCTATCCATTAGCAGCCGCCGGTTGGGCAGATGTGTAAGAGAATCAAAGAACGCTAATTGCTGAATCTCGTCTGCTGCAGCCTTAATCATACTGATGTCAGTAAATGTGGCTACGTAATTGGTGACGACACCCTTTTCACCTTTCACAGCGGTTATGGTCAGATTCTCCGGATAAACATCACCACTCTTGCGGCGATTCCAGATTTCGCCAGTCCAGCGCCCGGTTTTATTGAGGCTTTCCCACATCGCGGCAAAAAAAGCGGCATCATGTCGTCCTGAAGCTAGCATGTGCGGAGTCTTGCCGACAACTTCCTCATCACTATAGCCAGTAATGGTAGAAAAAGCCTTATTGACCTTCAAAATTTTGTTATCGGCATCAGTAATCATCAAGCCATCATGCGATTCGAAGGCAGTGGCGGCAACTCGCAACTCAGCTTCGGATTTTTTAACCATGCTGATATCTTCAAGCGTGACCCGTAACATCGATTGCTCATCTGCATCATCCATTCGTGCGCAATTAAGATTCGCAATAAAAGTCATTCCATTGTGAAGGGTAAACTTCAAATCGAAACTTAGCTCTTCGCCTGTAGCTAACTCTTTCATGGCCAAAAACATACGAGCCCAGCGGCCCTTGTCAGTCTCGTCGATAAATTGCGTAAAACGCTTATGGATAATGTTCTTGCGATCCAAGCCGAGCATTGCGGATGCCCGCCAGTTGAGTTGGGTAATCAACCCGTGGCTGCTGATGGTAAGATAACCGATAGGCGCAAATTCATATAGATCTTTAAAACGGTCATGCGATTCCTGCAACGCCGCCTGCATCTGCATTAGCCTGTTTTCTGTCAGTTTGTGCTCGGTGATGTCGGTTTGCGTGCCAATCATGCGCAAGGGCTTGCCCTCCTCGTCAAGGCTAACCACCACGCCTCGACTAAGCATCCATTTGTACTGCCCGTCCTTACACTGCAAGCGGTATTCAACCACATATGAATTCGTCACGCCGTCTAAGTAGGCTTGTCCTAATGCTAAAACTCTCTCCCGATCATCGGGGTGAATACGCGATATCCATTCTTGGCGAGTAGTCAACACCTCGTCCTCAGAAAACCCCAGCATCTCTTTCCAATGTTTAGAGTAATTAGCCTCTTGCGTCTGGACATTCACATCCCATACACCATCACCCGAACCTTCAATCGCGAATTTCCAGCGGTATTCGCTTTCTTTCAAAGCTTCCTCCATCTGCTTGCGTTTGGAAATATCACTAGAAGTCCCAATCATGCGCAACGGCTTGCCATCCTCACTTCGACTTACTACTACGCCGCGATCGAGCACCCACTTATAGCTCCCATCCTTGCAGAGAAAACGATACTCGCTGGCGAAAATTGGAGTCTTGCCATCGAGACAGTCTTGCACATTAGCGAGCGTGGCCACCTTGTCCTCAGGATGTATACGCGACTCCCATTCATCGAGGCCGTTTATAACTTCGTCTTCGGAATAGCCGACCATTTCCTTCCAGGCTTTGGAAAAAGTGATCGTGCGGTCTACTTCATTAGTATCCCAAACACAGTCACCTGAGCCTTCAATCGCGAGCTTCCAGCGATATTCGCTATCACGTAACGCTTCTTCGGCCTGCTTACGTTTGCTAATGTCACGAGTTACACCAAGGAGCACTTTTTCACCATCTTTTTGCATTGGCACAGCATGAGTTTCCAACCAGCGGCGCCCCCCCTTTAAACCTATCACTTCGAATTCCAATTGCATG
Organism: Methylotenera sp.; assembly: GCA_049687015.1. Lineage (GTDB taxonomy): Bacteria > Pseudomonadota > Gammaproteobacteria > Burkholderiales > Methylophilaceae > Methylotenera_A. The sequence continues at coordinate 12,067 of JBAVIP010000068.1, forward strand.
GTTTCACCAGCGAGTACGCGCTTATGCAATTCAGCAAAGGCCTTACGATGTTCCGGGGCAATAACCTCAAGCAACGGATGCCCTGACATCTGTTCCAGTGAGTCAGCCTCAATCATTGCTAGCCCAGCCGGGTTCATCTGCTTCAGGCGCCCATGAGCATCCACTATTTTGATGCATTCCGGCTCATTTTCAATGATGGCTCGTAGATGAGATTCACTCGACTTCAACGCTGCTTCCACTTGCTTACGCTGTGTGATGTCGTGTAAAAAAACCACAAACTGCCCGCCTTCTGTGGGCCTATACTGGACATTGACTTCAACTGGGAAGGTGCTTCCGTCCTTGCGACGATGCCTCGACTCGAAACTATCCTCGCCGTTCTCTATAATCTTTTGTCTATGGATAGCAACTTCATCAGCCGATTCAATGGCTTCCACATCCTGAATGCACATGGTAAGCAACTCCTGCTCACTGTAGCCGCTCATTCGGCAATAAGTCTCATTGACTTGCAGCAGGCGCCCCTGCTTATCTGCTACCCAAAAGCCATCCACTGACCTGTTAAGTACGGAGCGATGCCACTCATCACTTGCCTTTATAGCATTCTCGCGTTCGCTCGCCTCGAAATGCAAAGTAAGGTTCTCTGAAATTCTTTTATTAGTGTGAAATAAACTGAAGACGATAAAACCAAGATAGAGAGTTCCCGCCACGCCCATCTCCAGAGTAAAATTTCCCCCTGCTGTAAATAAACGAATGATCAGCGGCAATAAAACTGATACAGAAAATACGATGGCACTGAAAAGATCTGCTGAGTATGAAACCATGACAGAGGTCGACATGCCAGCCAATATAAAGATTAAAAACATCTGATGCCGAGGGTCGTCTGGAGGGAACAATAAAATGCCAGCTGAGCCCCATACCAAACCCGCAATCAAAATACCTAAACGGAAATTTCTCAGCCTGGCTTGGAGAGCGTGGTAATCATTTTCTGGCGACCGTTGGTATTTATCAATCATTGCCACCCGTACCAGTGAGATCAATGCCACCAGCGCAACCCAAGAAAAAACCATGGCAAATGCGACTGGTCCGCTTAGCATGTAAGCTAGAATAACCGCCAGTATCAAAGCAATAAGTATTGCGCCCTTACTATTGGCGAATAAATATGCCAGCTGCACTGATAGTATTGCTGCCTTTTTATTCAAATTGTTCATCGCTTATTGGTTTACTTCAATAATAATTGAAGTGTCTACAACCTGTGAGATAGATATTTGACTTAACAAATGGTTTATCAGGCAAGCGTATCTGCAAATTTGCATCGAATTAAACATGGGTTAACTTATAACCCATTGTTTATTAATATATACATGCAAAATTTGGTCGAATTTATTTAAAAAATACACAGG
>JBAVIP010000069.1:0-2450 GCA_049687015.1 Methylotenera sp.
TGAAACACCTGTACCCGACACCTTGTTTAAGTATTTTGCGACACCAGTGGTGAGTGCATAAGATGCTTTGGCAGGCTGCATCGTAGGTTTCTTTTTCTGGGCAGTAGCTGTACCGCGAGTTTTAAAGAAATAGAATCCAGCGAGAGCAAGAGCAACTAAACCAATCAGATAAGTTGACATAGATGATTCTTCTTTGCTGGCGGAAGTTGCAGATGATTCTTCTGAACTAGCGGAACTAGCACTTGCAGGTTGGCTTTCTTCAGAAGCTAAGCCAACTTTCTCTTTCGATGCACTTGTTTTTGCTGACTCAGAGTGTTTGTAGTTAGGATCATGATAAAGAACTTCCGGCTGAAAATGTGCAGCAGGATATTTAGAATCATAATCAGTTCCTTCTGGAGCTCCAGAAGTAGCCTCTGGAGGCGATGCTTTAGCCTTAGTTGTAGTTGTAGTTGCAGATGAGGCATTCTTAGCGATATAGTCACTATCCTGATAAAGCACTTCCGGTTGGAAGTCTGCGGCTGGATATTTTTGATCTGCGCCCGCTGCGGTACTTGCTAACAGCAATAACGCAAATGCACCTCTGGTCAAATTATTCTTTTTCACGTTGTTCACCTAAAAGTCGGAAGAAGTGGATTGAGACCCCGACATAATAGAATGCTGTGAGCATCTAAAGTTAGGGGACTCTCTCCAAATATAATGTGTGTAACTACTCTATATTTCGTTTTTATAATTAAAGTACTGCTTCTACATTCTTGACTACGTTTTCAACGGTGAAGCCAAACTCTTTGAAAAGCTGACCCGCTGGAGCAGACTCGCCAAAACGATCGAGGCCTACAATTTTACCGTTGGTTCCTACATACTTCCACCAACCATCGGTTACACCAGCTTCAACGGCGACACGCTTAGTCACAGCAGCAGGCAATACTGATTCACGATAAGCCGCATCTTGAGCATCAAAGATGTTTGTAGAAGGCATAGATACTACGCGGATTTTCTTACCTGCGGCTTTTAATTGTTCAGCCGCTTTCAAAGCCAGTTCAACTTCCGAACCCGTAGCAATTATGATTGCTTCTGGCTGACCATCGCTATCACTCAGAATATATCCACCACGTGAAATTTCCTCAATTTGTTTTTGAGTGCGTGGTATGTGAGGTAGATTCTGGCGAGAAAAAACCAGAATGGTGGGCCCATGTTGGCGTTCAAATGCGGCTTTCCATGAAACAGTCGTTTCAACTGCATCACAAGGACGCCAAACTTGGATACCTGGAATCAATCGTAGTGTTGCAGTTTGTTCAACAGGCTGATGGGTTGGACCGTCTTCACCCAATCCGATCGAATCATGGGTATAAACGAAGATTGAACGAATCTTCATTAATGAAGCCATCCGCAATGCATTACGGGCATATTCCGAAAACATCAGAAAGGTCGCGCCAAATGGAATTAAGCCACCGTGCAGAGCTATACCATTCATCATCGCAGACATGCCAAATTCACGTACGCCATAGTTGACGTAGTTAGCATCCGGCTTATTGGCTCGCATGGGTCTATAGCCAGTCCATTCAGTCATGTTGGAACAGCCTAAGTCGGCGGAACCACCAAAAATTTCCGGTAAAAGCTTGGCAAAACCTTCAATTGCAGCCAAAGAAGATAGCCTTGTAGCCGTTGTCTTTGCTTCGGCATTAACAGCGTTAACAAAAGCATTGGCATCAGCTTTCCAATTTTTTGGCAATTCGCCCACCATACGACGTTGGTATTCTGCGGCCAACTCAGGATAAGCTGCCTTATAAGCTGCGAACTTGTCGTTCCATTCCTTTTCAGCTTTAGCGCCTTTCGCTTTGGCATCCCAACCAGCATAAACTTCCGCAGGGATTACAAACGCTTCATGATCCCACTTCAGAGCGGCCTTGGTCAGATTAATTTCGTCTTGACCTAACGCAGCGCCATGACAGGCGTGGCTCCCTGCTTTATTTGGCGAACCAAAACCAATGGTGGTTTTACAGCAGATCATGGTTGGCTTATCTGTTATCGCCTTTGCCATTTGAATTGCTTTTGATATAGCCGCTGAATCGTGGCCATCAACATCGGCAATTACATGCCAGCCGTAGGCTTCAAAACGCATTGGCGTATTATCAGTAAACCAGCCATCAACATGGCCATCAATGGAAATACCATTGTCGTCCCAGAAGGCAATTAAATTACCCAATCCAAGCGTTCCTGCCAATGAACATGCTTCGTGAGAAATGCCTTCCATCAAACAGCCATCACCCAAAAAGACATAAGTGTGATGATCGACAATTTTGTGTCCATCTCTATTGAATTGAGCCGCAAGTGCCTTTTCAGCAATTGCCATACCAACAGCATTGGTGATACCTTGACCTAAAGGTCCTGTTGTAGTTTCTACACCAGGCGCATAACCATATTCAGGGTGACCCGGTGTTTTCGAATGCAAC
>JBAVIP010000070.1:0-146513 GCA_049687015.1 Methylotenera sp.
TCACTACGCCTAGAAACCAATCCAATAATAGTTTTATTATTGGGGAAGCGTTTTGCATATTCGCGTGCCAGTGCATTGCCAATTCCGCTGGAGGCACCGGTAATAAAGATTTTTTTCATAGCTATTAGTGTAGCGCACTATGTTTTAGAAACAAGAAACCCGCTGATAATTTTCAGCGGGTGAATTAAGATTATTTAACTTGTTTTGGTAGCGCTACTTTTTTAGGCAAAACTTTGTTTTTAGTTTTTGCCTGGGTTACTTTTTTGCGGCAGGTGCATTTTTTGCTGCTTGCGCAGCTTTATCCTTGCGAACATTGTCGATAATGTAATCAGCAACTTTTAACGCTTGCTCGTTGCCGCCACTCATGGTGCTGGAGGTAATGTATTTACCGTCAATCACCAGGCTAGGCACGCCAGTTGCGCCAGAATTGCGGAATATCTGAGCGGCACGGTTTAAGTTGGTATTAATGGTGAACGATTTGAACGCCTGTTCAACTTTTAATTTATCCAGCCCGCTTTGCTGGGTAACCCAGTTAATCGCAGCTTTTTCATCAGTAGGGTTGAGTGTTTTTTGTTTGTGAACTGCCTCAAACAATGGTGTATGCAGTTTCTCTGCAATCCCTAAAGTTTCCATCGCGTAAAAGGCTTTAGCCATCGGCGCCCAGCTTGGGTTAGGTAGGCCAGGCATGCGTTTGAAATAAACATCACTCGGCAATTTCTTCACCCAGGCATTTAATGGAGTTTCCATTTGATAACAGTGAATGCAGCCATACCAAAAGATCTCCATGACTTCAATTTTGGCCGGATTTTCTGTAGAAATAGGCTGTGCAACAGCATCAAACTGTTCCCCTTGTTTGGGAGCGTCGGCAAAAGCTAGAGTGCCCATGGCTAACGTATTGAGTGCAAATATAAAAATCGCAAAAAACTTTTTCATTATTTATTCCTTAAAATTCCTTGTAAAAAACCTATAGATAAAACCACCACGCTTACTAACGTCAGTTGACACTTAAAGATGACAACAAATTCCTTCTTAATTTCATTTCTAAATCAATACTGACCTTGTCAACTTCGCCTTGTCGTTCTGCAGCACTGTTTGTGACCGTTTTCGTGTCATTATTAATTTATAAATGGAATTACCGGGGCTTTGTTTCAGTATGCACTTTAATCAGGTCGGTATTAAAGCCATTGGTGGTGAGCTCGCCGCGGATTTTATTGATTTGTGCAATATCGCTTAACGGCCCTACACGCACACGATGCCAGACACCTTTTTCAGGAATGGTCGCGGTTTGCACGACGGCTTCAAAGCCTTGCAATGCTAGCTTGGCCTTCATGTTGTCCGCGTCGGCCTCGTTGGGAAACGCGCCTACTTGCAAAAAATAATTATCTTTTTTAACAGTTTGTGAATTGTTTTTTACTTCTTGCTCGGTTATGGTGCTTTCAGTCTCTGGCAAAATAGTATAAAAATCAAATTGATTATCTGGTTTGGCGGTAGTGCCATCCGGGTTTTCTTCTTGTGGCAAGGCACTTTCTGTCGCAATTTTCTCTTTGGCCAGTTTTTCGTTATAACTCTCTAAATTTGGCCGGCTGATTTTCTTGTCCGAAAACGGGTTGTCGGTACCTTTGATAAACAACGTCAATGCGACAGATAAGCCAACGCCTAGCAATAAACCTACCAGTAAGCCCGAGAAAAATGGACTGCCTTTACTACGGCTGGTTTTTTGTTGGCTAGGTTTGTAATCTCTGCTCATATTTGATCCTTACTATACATTTTACTTTACATCTTTTGCGGCGCACTTACGCCCAACAAACTCAAGCCATTTTTTAGCACTTGCCGTGTTGCTGCGACTAACGCAAGACGCGCTAATTTGGTTGGCTCGTCATCCACTAAAAATTTTGTGTCATTGTAGTAGCTATGCAAATCACTTGCACATTCTTTTAAATAATTAGCGATGGTGTGTGGCGCCAAGTCTGTGGCGGCGGTGCTTACAACTTCCGGGAATTCACTCAAACGCTGCATTAATTTTGCCTCGTTTGGCATGTTGAGCGGGCTTAAGTTCACCATTTTTAAGCTGTTAGCATCACCGCCCCACTGGCTTAACACGCTGCAAATGCGCGCGTGGGCGTACTGAATGTAATACACCGGGTTGTCGTTCGTTTGCGCGCGCGCCAGGTCAATATCAAACACTAACTGCGAATCCGCACGTCTGGCGGCGAGGAAATAACGCGTGGCATCGCAGCCAACCTCGTCAATTAAATCGCGCAAGGTCACATAACTGCCCGCGCGCTTGGAAAGCTTCACCTCTTCGCCGCTGCGCATGACCGTGACCATCTGATGCAGTACGTAATCTGGCCAGCCTTTTGGAATGCCCATATCAAGCGCCTGCAAGCCAGCACGGACGCGGGTAATCGTACTGTGATGATCCGCCCCCTGCTCGTTAATCACACGGACAAAGCCGCGCTCCCATTTCTCTGCGTGGTAAGCAACATCCGGCACAAAATAAGTGTAACCACCCTCACTTTTACGCATCACGCGATCTTTATCGTCACCAAAATCTGTAGTTTTAAGCCAAAGCGCATTATTCTGCTCGTAAGTGTGGCCGCTGTTAATTAACGCCTGCACGGTTTCCTCAACCTTGCCTTCCGCATAAAGCGCGCTTTCCAATGAAAACGCGTCAAATTTAATCTGAAATGCGCTTAAGTCTAAATCCTGCTCGTGGCGTAAATACGCAACTGCAAAGGCACGCATGGATTCCAGATCATTTATGTCGCCACTGGCAGTCACCTCAACGTTGTCTGCGACAACTGTGTGTTTGGTTAAATAGGCTGCGGCAATGTCATTGATATACTCGCCGCGGTAACCATTTTCTGGAAAGCTCTTATGTTCAACCGAGATGCCCTTACAACGTGCCAGTACAGAAATGGTGAGATTATCAATTTGCGCGCCGGCATCGTTGTAGTAAAACTCGCGCGTCACATCCCAGCCAGTGGCTTCCAGTAAGCGCGCCAGGCAATCGCCTACCGCCGCGCCGCGCCCATGGCCTACATGCAGCGGTCCGGTCGGGTTGGCAGATACAAACTCCACCTGAACTTTTTTGCCTTCACCGGCATTGCTGCGCCCAAATTGCGCACCTTGCTGTAAGATTTCGCTTACAACATTTTGTTTGGATTGCGCGTTTAAAAAGAAATTGATAAAGCCAGCGCCCGCGATTTCCACTTTTGCGATATATTCGCTTTGTGGCAGCGCTTTGATTAAACTCTCGGCAATAGCGCGCGGGTTTTGGCGCAGGGGTTTGGCCAGCATCATGGCAAAATTGGTGGCAAAATCGCCGTGTTCGGCAGATTTTGGGCGCTCAAGTACAATGTTAATTTGTGCAGCATCTGCGCCTATAGTGTTTGCGGCGCGGGTGAGTAAATCGGTAATGTGAGCTTTCAAGAAACTTGAGCTTTCAAAATAATCATCAAAACTACAAAAGCAGTATTTTAACCTAATTTATGTCACTGAATATGCCCCAGACCATTTTCAATATCGCGCTGGATGTGCCGCTCAATCGAACTTTCGATTATTTGAGCGGCGGCTTTACTGCACGCGTGGGGAATCGAGTCGTGGTGCCATTCGCCGGGCGCCACTTGGTGGGGGTGGTGGTAGGCTTATCGGAAACCTCGGAGTACCCGATTGAAAAGTTAAAGCACGTCAGCCAAGTGTTTGATGATGTGGTGTTTGATAGCCACATGTATAAATTGCTTAAATTTTGTGCAGATTATTACCACTATCCACTTGGCCAGGCGCTTATCTCTGCGTTGCCGTTGCGTCTGCGGCAAATCAAGCCCGCTGTTTCGCGTAAGCAGTTTTCTTATCAATTATTGGCAAATACAGATTTGACTCAAATACCTGCACGCAAAGCCTTGATGTGCCGCATCATTGCTACCCTGCAGGCTAAGTCCAGCTTGACTGAGGCCGAGCTCGCCTTAATTTCTTCAGGCTGGCGCAAAGCAATTGCCGAACTCAAAAATCTGGGTTTGGTAAGTGCGCAAGAAGTGGTGGCAGTAAAGGCATCTTTGCCAACATCATCTGTCGAGCCGCAACTCAATGATGAGCAAAATCATGCGATACAAGGCGTGTTAGCGCTCACTCACCAATTTAAACCGTGGTTATTACACGGCATTACCGGTAGCGGTAAAACAGAAGTCTATATTCAAATTTTACAAAAAATATTGGGTGAGAAGAATGCGCAAGTGCTTGTTTTGGTGCCGGAAATTAACTTAACGCCGCAGCTGGAAGCGCGCTTCAGAAGCCGCTTATCGCAATATCCTTTAGTCACGCTGCACAGCAATTTAAGCGAGAGTGAGCGCTTACAAAATTGGCTTGCAGCCAGCACTGGTGCGGCCAAAATTGTGATTGGCACACGCTTGAGTGTGTTTACGCCGATGCCTCATCTGAAATTCATTGTAATGGATGAAGAGCATGATAGCTCTTACAAGCAGCAGGATGGCATGCGTTACCACGCGCGTGATGTGACGATGGTGCGCGCCAAGCAACTGAATATTCCGATTGTGTTGGGCAGCGCGACGCCGTCACTGGAAACCTGGTTTAATGCAACAAGTGGCCATAATGCGCAAAAGCAGCAATACGGCTTGCTAAGCCTTAGCCAGCGTGCAGTTGAAAATGCGGCGCTACCTAATATTTTTTGTATTGATACCGCAAAGTCACCCACAGAAAACGGGCTATCCCCTTTGCTGGTGAACGCATTGCGTGAGCGTTTGTCACGTGGCGAGCAGAGCTTGCTGTTTATCAACCGGCGTGGTTATGCGCCTGTGCTGTATTGCAATGCGTGCCAGTGGGTGGCGCCGTGCAAGCGCTGTTCTGCGCGGTTAGTGGTGCATTTAAGCCAGAAACGGCTTAAATGCCATCATTGCGGGCATGAGCAAAAAATTCCTTTGCAGTGCCCTAGCTGCGGTAATGCGGATTTGCATCCGGCCGGGCAAGCCACGCAACGTTTAGAGCAAACTTTGCAAACTTTGCTGCCGACAGCAAGAATTGCACGGGTAGACCGCGACAGCATGCGCAACAAGGATGCCCTGACCGATTTGTTAACCAAAGTGCATCATCAAGAAATCGATATCTTGGTAGGTACGCAGATGCTTGCCAAAGGTCATGATTTTCCGCATTTGACTTTGGTTGGTGTGATTGATACCGATAGCGCGCTGTATAGCCCGGATTTTCGAGCCAGCGAACGCTTATTCGCACAATTGATGCAGGTGTCTGGCCGTGCGGGGCGCGCCGAGAAGGCGGGCGAAGTATTGATACAAACCGCTTTTCCGCAGCATGCCTTGTTTCATGCGCTTCGCAGCCAGGATTATGTAAGTTTTGCCAACGAACTACTGCAAGAACGCTCGGTGATGCAGTTCCCGCCGACGAGTTATTTTGCATTGCTACGGGCCGAAGCGAATGATTTTAGCGCAGTTCAGCAATTTTTAAGCAAAGCTGGAAATCTGGCGCGAGCGATTAGGCATGATGTGATGATTTATGACCCGGTTCGCCCGCAAATGGAGCGCCTGAAAGGCATGGAGCGCGGGCAACTATTGCTTCAAGCTAACAGCCGCGCCGCTTTACAGCGGCTGTTAAAGGCTTGGATGCCGCAATTGCGTGAGCTGCTGTTGGCCGCAAAAATCCGCTGGAGTTTAGATATCGATCCTTTAGAATTTTGAGATTGTTTTGCTATGCATGCCCTAGCCAAGCTAAAATATTACTTTAGCAAATTGCGGCTGTAGTTCAATGGTAGAACGCCAGCTTCCCAAGCTTGATACGCGGGTTCGATTCCCGTCAGCCGCTCCAGCCCAGTTAGCATTTCAGCCAAGTTGCTGGAAATAGTACTTGTATCATTCTGTGGTGCTTGAGTTGGTTAATTTAGATTAAATTTTCTGTATTTAAATTACTTCTACAGCAATCTCATTTAGAGTTAAAGTTTTTTCAAACTCGGTGATGCAACAATGTTTTTGAAATAAATAACCTTGAAAAACTTTACATCCATAGCTTTGTAAATATTCCAACTGATACTTGGTTTCAACACCTTCTGCAACAATGCGCAATTTAAGGTTTTTGCCCATTTGTAAAATGGTTTGTACGATAGCCCCTTCTACATTGCCTTTGGCGATACCCTGTAAAAAACTTTTATCAATTTTTAGTTCATTCAGCGGCAGACGCTTGAGAATGGAAAGCGACGAGTACCCAATGCCAAAATCATCGATCGCAAGTGAAATCCCCATCGAACTTAAGTAGTTCATTTTATAAACAATATCTTCAATACTATTTATGACGGCACTTTCCGTAAGCTCAATACACAACAATGTTGCGTTGCAACCGCTGGATTGTATTGCTGATTCAACTTCACTAATAAAATTTTGATGATTAAACTGCACCGCGCTGACATTGACCGATAAAGTGAGCTTATTTGTTAAAGGCGAGGCTTCCCATTTTTTCAGTAGAGCACATGTTTGGTGAATAATCCAATTGCCTATAGGTACTACCAGACCGGATTCTTCAATTAAAGGGATAAAATCAGTGGGTGACACCAGTCCGTGTTTTGGATGGTGCCAGCGCAGTAAAACTTCTGCGCCAAGTGGTCTATAGTCTTTGTTAAATTGCCCTTGTAAATGGAGTTGAAATTGATTTTCCACTAAAGCATTATTTAAATCATTTTTTAACTCCAGCTGGTAATTGTATTTCGGCTGCATTGTTTCATCGTAGTACTGATAGCTGTTTCTGCCCTGTTTTTTTGCTAAATACATAGAGATATCTGCACGCCGTACCAACTCATCCGCGCTGATAGCGTCGCCCATAAACAAGCAAACGCCAGTGCTTGCTGAACATTGATGTCGATAGCCGGCATATTCCACTGGCAATTTGATTGCTTGAATAATTTTCCCGATAATTTGCTGGCTAAATGCATGTGCTTCTTTACTGGTTTTGCCAATATCAGCAAGCACTAATACAAACTCATCACCGCCCACTCTGGCTATAGTATCCTGCTTACGAACGACTTTTTGCAAGCGATTTGAAACAGTTATTAATAGATGATCACCCGCTGCGTGACCTTTTGCGTCATTAATTGTTTTAAAGTGATCTAGATCTATATAAACCACCATGCCATAGGTTTGCGAGCGCTCACTATATGATGTGGCTTGGCTGAGCCTATCTAACAGCAGGCCTCGATTAGGTAAATTGGTTAGTGCATCATGGTAGGCAAGTTGGTGAATTTTATTTTGAGTTTTGATAAACGCGGTTTTATCTTGCACCAGAGAGGCCATGCCGACGATTTTTCCGTCATTATTTTTTAATACCGTATTGAGCCATTCAACAAAAACGGATTCTCCATTTTTATGATGTATTTTCTTTAAATTAACTGGATTTTCTTCTTGGTTGAGCAATATCTGCACGATGGTGTGCGGGGATTTTTTTTTAAAATCCGGCAGTAAAAAACTGATATGCTTACCTACCGCCTCAACACTGGTATAGCCAAATATATTGCTGCAGGCTTTGTTCCATGAGGTGATGATTAAATCAGAATCCCATTCAATAACCCCCATCGGCGTATGTTCTATATGCAGATTTTGCTTTTGCGTTAAATCGATGATTTCCTGTTTTTGATTCTCAGCGTTGATACGAAGCGACATATTATCAAGCAAACCTTGTGCTAGCCGTTTACTTGTAAATGCCACAAATATCACAAAAAAGCCTGCCTGAAACATAATATTTTCCGTGTAATGGCTATGCTGGCTTAAAAATGCAGGAACAGTCAATACGGCGATACTGCCAACGAAAGATATCGCGGTGCTGGATTTAATTGAATAGATAATAAGCCCCCCTGCGCTAATACCTGCCAAGGTGAGGCCTAAAAAGGCTTGCAGTTCAGTACTGTTAGCCGGAAATATGACAAAGCTGGCAGCGCCCCAGGCAAGGCCGCAGATGGCGGTTGATATATTGAAACGATTTAGCCAGGTTGGTGCTTTAATTGCCCGAGATGGATCCGCAAAAAATTTGGAGACCAAGATAATCCTTTGACCATAAGCTATCAGCATTATGATCATCCATAATGATGCGGCTTTAATCGAGAGGGTTTCACTTAGCGTGAATAGCAATATAACAGCCACCACAAAAGTGGATATGGCGGATTTGTTTGAATCTTGATAAAGCAGATCAACAATTCCTGACGAGATTTCAGGAGCACTCGTGCTGGAATCAGTATTTATCTCATGGTCTTCATAAGCTAAACTTTTGTCCATATAGCCCTTAAAATTTAATCAGCTAAACTGTTTCATAGTATTGTCCCTATATTCGGAGTATTGTCACCATAGAATTACGATTGGTAAAGTAAAAATTTGTAAATTCCAAATCATACTTTTTCACTATGCTGTACACCAAACGGTTACTTGTACGTTGCTGCAAGTGGTACAGGCGGATAGTTGCTCCGCCAAATGTGGTTGTGTAGCGTTGTAATGGTTATATTGTGCGAAACATGAAGGGATGATTGCAAAATTGGTGCAAACCAAGATGGTAGCTCATGAAGCGGAATTTATAAAGTATATAATCTTAACAACGTTTAAAAGCTTTTATTAAAGTTTAATAGAGTGCTAAAAAACGTGGAATTAACCCCAGGCACCAGCGTAGATTTAACAATTGGACAGCGTTGGTTGTAAACATTGAGGTAAATAGAGTGTAATGATAATTACCACGCTTTTCCATTTTAGGTTCTGACGGCATGAGATCTGGGGAGTTATTAAAAAATTGTTAAAAAAAATGAAAATAGCATTTTTAGAAGATAACTTAGTTTTTGCTCAGCACATCGTCGCTACACTTGAAGCAGTAGGACACGAGGTGCAGCATTTTGTATCGGGCCGTGATTGCTTAAAGGCGGTCTCAAGCAACCATTTTGATTTGTGTATCCTCGATTGGGAAGTGCCAGACATGAGTGGTGCTGAAGTACTTTCGAACTTAAAGTTGAAAGGCAATTTTCCACCCACGATTTTCTTGACTGGTAGAGATTCGGAAGAAGATATTGCTCAGGTGATTGAATCCGGCGCGGATGATTACATTGTTAAACCACCCAATGCAAGTGTGCTCATCGCTAGAGTTAATGCACTTTACCGTCGAAGTAACCTGAATAAAAATCAAGAACCTGTCGTTAATTATGGTCATTTAACGGTAGATTTCGCAAAAAGAAAATTTGAAATTAATGGCGCGCCTGTAAAATTAACAGAAAAAGAGACTGCGCTGGCATTGTACTTTTTTGGCCAAATAGGTGTTTTGTTAACTAGAGCACATTTGATCAAAGTAGTGTGGGGCACAACGCCAGACATCGATACACGTACTATCGATGTACACGTGAGTCACCTGCGTAACAAGCTGAATTTGCTACCACAACATGGCTGGCGCTTGATTTCTGTTTACCACCATGGTTATCGTTTGGAAAGATTAGAGTAGATATGCGTTAATTGGTTAATTTCAAGGTAATGATGAATGGATTTTTTAATGAATAAATCTCAATTTTCTTTTAAAACAGTAAAACGCTTACTGTTTTTTGCATTTTTAGCACTGCAAGTAAACCAACAACTGCTTGCCGCAGAACTTCCCAATCAAAATCAGCCAGAATGGCGTTATAGCGTGCGCCCAGGGGATAATCTAATTCATTTTGCTAAACGCCATTTAATTAATCCTGATGATTGGCGCGTATTACAAAAACTCAATCAGATTAAAAATCCTTATCGCATGCAATTAGGGCAAATTGTGCGTGTGCCACTTGACTTGGTTAAACAATTGCCGGCACCGGCTGAAATCGTCCTGGTATCGGGTCAAGCGGGCATCTTAAAGGCAGATAAAAGTGTGCAAGCTGTCTCAGCGGGTCAACAACTCACTGCAGGTACAGAGCTTGTCACGGGTGAAAATAGCAAACTGAATATTAAATTTGCTGATGGTTCAATCGTAAGCATGCAGCCAAAGTCCACTTTAAAATTAGATACCCTGAGCATGTACAGTGGTGGCGGCATGGTCGATACCAAATTACGTTTGCAACAGGGTAAGGTGGAAACAGAAGCGAATCCTGCGCATCTGCAAGGCAATCAAATGCAGATTATTACCCCAACGGCTGTTGCGGCTGTGCGAGGCACTAAATTCCGCGTTTCTGCGGATGATGTTTCTATTCGGCAAGAAACCCTGGACGGCAAGGTAGCGTTGGCGGCAGCCGGCAAAGAAGTGGCAGTTGATAAAGGTTTTGGCAGCTTGTCTGAAGGTGGCAACCCACCCCTGCCACCAGTATTATTGCTGCCTGCGCCAGCGACAGGAAATTTACCCGTAAAATTAGAAGTCATGCCGGTAACATTTAATATGCCAGCGCAAGATGGCGCCGTAGCCTGGCTTGGTAAGATTTCAAATGAAACGCAATTTAACACCATATTGGCTGAAAAACTCAGCGAAGGGTCAAATCTAAGCTTTAATGATTTGCCAGATGGCAAATACTACTTAAAGGTAAGAGCTAAAGATAAACAAGGCTTGGAAGGCTATGATGCTACCCACGAATTTAACCTGAATGCGCGGCCATTCGCGCCCAAACCAACCGCACCAGCACAGGCAGCAACTATTAGAGAAGCCAATCCGGAATTAACCTGGGCTAAAGTGGAACAAGTGAATGAATACCTGCTGGAATTGGCAAGGGATACGGATTTCAGGCACCTGTTAGACAGCAGGCGTATAGCCAGCAATATTTATAAGGTAGAAAAAAACCTGGAGCCAGGCCAGTATTTTTGGCGTTTAGCGAGTGTTGATGGCGCAGATCAAGGCCCATATATGACGGCGAATAGCTTCACCTACAAAGCCAAACCCAATGCGCCGGATATTAGCCAGTTAAAAGTTAAAGTTGAGCAAAATAAAGTGTTTGTTAACACAATAAATCCGCCAGAAGGATTGACTTATGAGGCTATTTTGCACAATGAGCTGAATAAGCAAAAGAATGTATGGCACGAGGCCGGACTTAATGGGGAGTTTAGTTTTTTGCTTAAGGAATATGGCAAACAAACTCTCGTATTGCGTCTGGTTGATGCCGATGGTGTAGCTGGGCCGGAGGCAGTATATGAATTTAATGCCTCGCCACCCTGATGTCGCAATCATTACTACGTACTAAATAACTAGAATCGCCTTTGAAAAAATTCAGCTTTAATGATTATGTATCGACTGCGCTAATTTTACAGTTGCTAGTCGTGCTAATCTACACTACAGGCCTTTTATCTAGAGTTGATAATCTTATCTATGATATTGGGCAAAAGTTTCATCATAAAAAAGCTCCAGAGGATGTTGTGATTGTAGCGATTGATGAAAATAGCTTGTCGCAACTTGGCCGCTGGCCTTGGTCTAGAAAGATTCACGCCGATTTAATCCATCGCCTGAAAATGGAAGGTGCATCCGTCATTGGTCTGGACATTATTTTTTCTGAGGCTGACAATTCAAATAATGGCGCGGATGAAGCGCTGTCAGAAGCCATACATAAAGCCCAAAATGTGGTGCTGCCAGTATTGCTGGAATCTACGCGCGTCAATGGTCAGATTGTCGAAACATTACCGCTGCCTAGCCTGGCAAACAATGCAGCAGATTTAGGTCGTGTGCATGCGGTGTTAGATGAAGATGGCATTGCGCGCAGCATTTATATGTTCGAAGGTGTAGGCGCGCCGGTTTGGCAGCATTTTTCTCAAGCCATATTGAATGTAGCACAGCATCAACCATCAAAAAATAAATTTTCAGAATCACTTAAAGAAGATAAGCAAGCTGATGCAAGCAATATGTTTTCTTTGGTGCGCGAAGATCAGCGCAAGATTGATTTTTTGGGCCCGCCAGGGCATTTTTTGACTATTTCTTACGTGCAAGTGCTCAATGGTGAATTTGCAAAAAATCTTTTTAAAAATAAAATTGTGCTGGTGGGTGCAACCGCTTCTGGTATGAATGATTTGCTCTCAACACCAGTTTCTGGCTTAAGACAGCCTATGTCTGGGGTAGAGGTTCATGCCAATGTGTTGGAATCAATTCGTAAAAATAAATTAATCAAACCCATTACGCCAGCATATCTAATACTGATCTTACTGGTAGTCGCTTTGTTGCCATTGCTTTGGATGCCAAAGCTATCAGCACTGGCAAGCTTAATAACTACATTATTTTTCTTTGTATTAATCAGTTTTATTGCTGCAATAATGCCCAAAGCATTTGGCATCTGGATTCCGCCTTCAGCCGCGTTACTCCCAATTTTACTTTCATATCCAATATGGAGCTGGCGCAAACTAGAGGCAGCCAGGAAATTTTTAGATTATGAATTAAGTTATTTAAAGCAGAATTTGATTGAATTGCCAGTTTCAAAAAACACGAACAATTATGACAGTTTTAATGCGCGTATTGAACAAGTGCGTAGTGCCGGCCAGCAGCTGCGCTTTTTACAAAATGACCGTAAAGAGTTGCTCGCTTTTATTTCTCACGATTTACGCGCGCCAATTGCGAACGCCATGATGATTTTAGAAGAAAATAAGGAGCAAGAACATAGATTGCACGCCTCTCTATCTCAAGCACTGCATTTAGCAGAAGATTTTTTGCAGGCGTCACGTGCAGAGATGATTGATAGTGCAGATTTTAAAGAGCTCGATTTTGCGGGCTTAACACATCAGGCGGTGGATGATGCCTATGAAAGTGCCATGAAGAAAAATATCACACTGGAAAGAGACATCGTGGATGGATTGGTCTGGGTACATGGCAATTTTGGCTTATTGCAGAGAGCTGTGCTTAATTTGATATTGAATGCAATTAAATTTGCGCCAGCAAATTCAACAGTCAAGGTCAGGTTGTCTTTTTCAAACCAGCAAGCTGTGATGAGTGTGATCGACTCCGGACCGGGGATTCCCGTAGATGAGCAATTGTTTTTATTTAAGCGATTCAGCCGTGCGAGTTCCAATAAACCGGGCACAGAAGGCACCGGCTTAGGCTTGTATTTTGTGTATACCGTAGCTGAGAAGCATCATGGCTACGCCGACGTAGAAAGTGATGTAGGCCAGGAAACCTGCTTTAATTTGCGGCTACCAGTGTCGAGCTTTGATCCTCACAACGCCGAGGATGCTGAGAAATAGTTTGCATATCTTTTTGAGACATACAAGACCACTTTATTAAAGCTGGTGATTGGTTTAGTTAACTAACTTTAGTGGTGTTAGCGCTTATTAATCAAGATGTTTCAACAAAAGACGCGTTAAAAAGTCGCTAAAGTTGTGCTTGGTTTAGCTTTTAAAAGCAATTTTACAACCACTGAACCCCTAAAATATCCAGCAGTACATTAAATTCAGGTCAGAAGCTCATCAGTGAATATGAAAGCTTGTACGTATTCGGTACAATCACTACTTTGTAGGATTTGATATTTAAAAGACCAATAGTTACAGGTGTTGCATAGATTTAATCGATTCCCGTCACCCGCTCCAAGAAAGCAATTTTAGAAAGAATAGCATGACACCAACTCCACCAATCGTACTTACCTTTGCTGCTACTGATCCTAGTAGCGGTGCAGGTTTGCAGGCCGATATTCTTGCGCTGTCCAGCATTGGTTGCCATCCTTTATCGGTGGTTACCGCTATCACCGTGCAAGATACGGTGGGGGTCGAAAGTGTGATGGCGCTTGATGCCGATTGGGTAAATGAGCAAGCGCGCACGATTTTAGAAGATGTTCAGGTTTCAGCTTTTAAACTCGGGCTACTGGGCAGTATAGAAAATGTGGCGGTCATCGCCGAAATTATGGCTGATTACCCAGACGTGCCCTTGTTGATTGACCCGATTTTAACTTCGGGCCGAGGCGATGAGCTGGCTAATGAGGAAATGCAAGCTGCCATGTGTGATTTGCTGTTTCCGCAAGCCACACTGATTACGCCCAATAGCCTGGAAGCGCGCCGCTTGGCGTTTTACGATGAGGGTGACGAAATTCAGCATACTTCACTGGACGAATCCGCCATGCGTTTGCTGGAAATGGGTTGTGAATATGTGCTTATTACAGGCACACATGAACGCAGCACGGATGTAGTGAATTCGCTCTACGGAACAAGCCCTTCAGGCGCGAGCGGATTGGTAAAAGCTTACCACTGGGAGCGCTTGGCCGGCAGTTATCATGGCTCTGGCTGCACCCTTACCAGCGCGATTGCGGCTTGCTTGGCACACGGTTTAAGTATGGAAGAGGCGATTCAAGAAGCGCAGGAATATACCTGGCAAACGCTTAAAAATGCATTTCGCCCAGGCATGGGGCAATTTATACCCGACCGCTTTTTTTGGGCGCGTGACGAAGGCGATGCTGATGAACAAGAGAATGAAAAAGCCCCATCCATTCAACATTAGCGGCTTATACGCCATTACGCCCGATGACCTGGACACCGAGCGGCTATGCAGAAAAGTAGAAACAGCGTTGCAAGGCGGTGTGTCGTTGGTGCAATATCGCAACAAGGCAGCCAATGCCATGTTACGCCTTAGGCAAGCCAGCGCTTTGCTGGCCATATGTCGTAGTTATAAAGTGTCTTTGGTGATTAACGATCACCTGGATTTATGTGCGCAGATTGATGCAGATGGTTTGCATTTAGGCATGACTGATTGTGATTTATCTGCAGCCAGACGTCTGCTCGGTGCAGATAAAATCATTGGCGCTTCTTGTTATAATCAGCCTGAATTAGCCATTAAAGCTGAGCAGGCTGGCGCCAGCTATGTGGCTTTTGGTGCGTGTTTTAGTTCAGAAACGAAACCTAACGCTTTGCATGCACCACTTAGTCTATTTACTGAGGCCAAACAAAAAATCGCTATTCCACTTGTAGCAATAGGTGGTATCACACTAGAAAATGCGCCAAGTGTATTACAAGCTGGTGCGGATGCCATTGCGGTGGTTGGCGCGCTATTCAATGCAAATGATATTATAGAAACCAGTCAGCAATTTATGCACTTATCCAAAACCACATTTATTTAAGCCAACATCATGACTTCACAAAACCAAATATTATTTGAAAAATCTCTGCAACTTATTCCGGGTGGCGTGAATTCGCCAGTGCGCGCGTTCCGCAGTGTGGGCGGCACGCCAATTTTCTTCAAAAAAGGCCTGGGAAGCAGGCTATGGGATGCGGATGGCAAAGAATATATCGATTACATTAATTCAT
Source organism: Methylotenera sp. (assembly GCA_049687015.1). GTDB lineage: Bacteria > Pseudomonadota > Gammaproteobacteria > Burkholderiales > Methylophilaceae > Methylotenera_A. The sequence continues at coordinate 15,195 of JBAVIP010000070.1, forward strand.
GGGGGCCGATGATTGTTGGTCACGCGCACCCGGAGGTGATTGCGGCCGTGCAGGCTGTTGCCGCCAATAGTTTGTCATTTGGCGCGCCGACCGGTCTGGAATTAGAGATGGCAGAAGTGATCAATAAGCTTGTGCCAAGCATAGAGCAAGTACGCTTGGTAAGCAGCGGCACAGAAGCCACCATGAGTGCCATCCGCGTGGCGCGTGGGTTTACGGGCCGCAATAAAATTGTGAAGTTTGAAGGTTGCTATCACGGCCATTCCGATGCGCTATTGGTGAAAGCGGGCTCAGGTTTGCTGACATTTGGTGAATCCAATGCTAAAGGCGTTCCAAGTTCGGCGGGTGTTCCAGCCGAAGTGGTGGCGGATACACTCACGCTGGAATACAACAATACGCAATCACTCAAAGATTTATTCAACCAAATTGGCGACCAGATTGCCTGCGTGATTATCGAGCCAGTGGTCGGCAACATGAATTTGATTGTGCCGAAAATGGAATTTTTGCAAACGCTACGTGAGCTTTGTACCAAGCATGGCACTGTGCTGATTTTTGATGAAGTGATGACTGGCTTCCGCGTGGCTTTGGGCGGCGCGCAAGTGCTCTATAACATCAAGCCGGACATGACGACATTGGGCAAAGTCATTGGCGGCGGCTTGCCAGTGGGTGCATTTGGCGGGCGTAAAGATATTATGCAGTGCCTTGCTCCATTGGGTCCAGTCTACCAGGCTGGTACGCTGTCGGGCAATCCTGTGGCGGTAACTGCAGGTTTAACGACGCTTAAGCTGATACAAGAAAAAGGTTTTCACGAAAAACTCACTGCACAAACTAAAAAACTGATGGATGGCTTGATGCAAGCGGCTAAAGATGCGGGTGTGACCTTTAGCGCACAAAGCGTGGGCGGTATGTTTGGTCTGTATTTTATGAAAACCTGCCCTGCTTCTTTCGCCGAGATGATGCAATCTGATAAAGAAGCTTTTAACAAATTTTTTCACAGCATGCTGGATAGCGGCATTTATCTTGGCCCTTCTGCGTTTGAGGCGGGCTTTGTTTCGGCAGCGCACACAGATGAAGATATAACACTTACCATTGATGCTGCAAAAAAAGCATTCTCTGCAATTTGAAGCATTATTTTGCCCTATGTGATTGATAGCAAGGCGTTTTAACGGTATTATTGAAGGTTCCGCTAAATGTTTTGAAATTAGATTACTAGGCAATGCATATGTCAGTCGTGAATTTAAATAAAATTAAAAGTCTGCCACCAGAAAATCAGGGTTTATATAACAAACGTAACGAAAAAGACGCTTGTGGTGTAGGTTTTGTAGCGCATATCAAAGGCAAAAAAAGTCACGAGATTGTTCAGCAAGGCTTAACACTTTTAACCAACTTAACGCATCGTGGTGCAACCGGCTACGACCCAAAATTGGGCGATGGTGCTGGATTGCTCATGCAAATGCCAGATGTGTTTATGCGTAAAGAGGCGGCCAAGCTCAACATCAATCTCCCAGAGATTGGCAAATATGCGGTTGGCAACTTGTTCTTGCCACAGGACGCCAAAAACCGTGCCGCCTGTGAAGCACTGATTGCCAAAATCATCTCAGAAGAAAACCAAACCTTGCTGGGCTGGCGCAATGTGCCGGTGGATAACAGTAATATCGCCCAAGCCGCACGCGATGTAGAACCTTGCATGCGCCAGGTGTTTATTGGCAGTAATGCGGTAGACCAAACCACTTTCGAGCGCAAATGTTTTGTGATTCGTAAACGTATAGAGCATGCAGTTAGCGCATTAAATCTGCAAGATAACGCCGCATTTTATGTGCCTTCATTCTCAAGCAGAACGATCGTCTACAAGGGCATGTTGTTGGCTAATGAAGTGGGCGTTTACTATCGTGATTTGGCTGATGAAAGTGTGGTTTCAGCATTGGCGTTGGTACATCAGCGCTTTTCAACCAATACTTTCCCCGCGTGGGATTTAGCGCATCCTTTCCGCATGATTGCACATAATGGCGAAATTAACACTGTTCAAGGCAATGTCAATTGGATGGCGGCGCGTCACGAGACCATGAAATCGGCAGTTATTGGCGAAGATTTGGATAAGCTTTGGCCGTTGATAGCTGAAGGCCAGTCTGATTCTGCCTGTTTTGATAATTGCCTGGAGTTGCTGGTAGCGGGTGGTTACAGCTTGCCACATGCCATGATGATGCTGATTCCAGAAGCCTGGAATAACAATGCATTGATGGATGACGAGCGCCGTGCGTTTTACGAATATCACGCCGCCTTGATGGAGCCATGGGATGGCCCAGCTGCCGTGGCGTTTACCGACGGTAATATGATTGGTGCCACGCTGGATAGAAACGGCTTGCGCCCCGCGCGCTATTTGGTGACGGATGACGATGTGGTAATGATGGCGTCTGAAATGGGCGTGCTGACATTCCCGCAGGAAAAAATCGTCAAAAAATGGCGTTTGCAGCCTGGCAAAATGCTGCTGATAGACACGCAGCAAGGCCGCATTATTGATGATGCGGAAGTAAAAAGTGAGCTGGCTTCTGCCAAACCTTATAAAGCTTGGATTGAGCAATCACGCTATTTCTTAGGCGATTTACCAAAGGCAGATAGCCAATTGGAAATGGCGGAAAGCTTGCTGGATACGCAGCAGGCATTTGGTTACAGCCAGGAAGATATTAAATTTGTATTGCAGCCGATGATCGCCAATGGCGAAGAAGGCGCAGGCTCAATGGGTAACGACGCGGCTTTGCCGGTGTTGTCCAATAAGGCAAAACTGCTATACAACTATTTCAAACAGCTATTTGCGCAAGTGACCAACCCGCCAATCGACCCGATTCGTGAAGAATTGGTGATGTCGCTGGTGACGTTTATTGGCCCCAAACCCAATCTGTTAGGGGTGGATGAAACTAATCCGCCATTGCGCCTGGAGGCTAGTCAGCCCGTACTCACTTTAAGCGAATTGGAGCAGCTAAAAAATATTGGCATCTCAACAAAAGGCCAGTTCAAATCACTGGTGCTGGATATTACCTACGATGCGCAGCAAGGCAAAGCAGGCATGGCGAATGCTATTGCCAATTTAAACAAAGCGGCTGAAAAAGCGGTGCAGGACGGCTTTAATGTATTGATTCTATCAGACAGGGCCATTTCGAAAAACCGTATCGCTATCCCTGCGTTATTAGCTTGCTCGGCCACACATGAATTTTTAGTGAAAACCGGTCTGCGAACCAGCACTGGCCTGGTGGTAGACACAGGCTCAGCGAGAGAAGTCCATCATTTTGCCTTACTGGCAGGTTACGGGGCAGAGGCGGTTTGCCCATGGCTGGCATTCGAGACGATTGACCATCTGGCAAGTGATCATTATGTTGCCAGCAAAAACTTCGTTAAAGCCATCGGTAAAGGCTTGTACAAAGTCATGTCCAAAATGGGCATTTCCACATACCAATCGTATTGCGGTGCACAGATTTTTGAAGCCATTGGCTTGAACTCAGCCTTTATCAGCCAATATTTCACAGGTACGGCCACACAGATCGAAGGCATTGGCCTGGATGAAGTGGCGGAAGAAACCCTGCGGCTGCATAATCTGGCTTTTGGTAACGACCCGGTATTAATGACTCAGCTGGATGCGGGTGGTGAGTATGCCTTCCGTGTACGCGGCGAAGAGCATATGTGGACGCCAGATTCCATCGCAAAGCTGCAAAACGCCACGCGCACCAACAAATTTGATACTTACAAAGAGTATGCCAAACTGATTAACGATCAAACGCGCCATTATAAAACCTTGCGCGGCCTGTTTGAGATTAAACCGGCAGGAAAGGCTATTCCATTGGAATCAGTCGAGCCTGCCAAAGATATCGTGAAACGCTTTGCTACAGGCGCAATGTCATTGGGTTCTATTTCAACTGAAGCGCACGCAACCTTAGCCATTGCTATGAACCGCATCGGCGGTAAATCTAATACTGGAGAGGGCGGCGAAGATGCTAAACGGTTTATTCCGGTAGCAAAAGATACCACCATGGCCAATGTCATTGGCAGTCATTTGGTAGAAAGCCATATTCCACTTAAAGCGGGCGATTCGATGCGCTCGCGCATTAAGCAAGTGGCTTCTGGACGCTTTGGTGTAACCGCCGAATACTTGGCTTCGGCTGACCAAATACAAATCAAAATGGCACAAGGTGCAAAACCGGGCGAAGGCGGCCAATTGCCTGGCCACAAAGTGAGCCCCTACATTGCTAAATTACGTTTCAGTGTGCCGGGTGTAGGCTTGATTTCACCGCCGCCGCACCACGACATTTATTCAATTGAAGACTTGGCACAGCTGATTCATGACTTGAAAAACGCTAATCCAAAAGCGTCCATTTCTGTTAAGTTGGTATCTGAAACAGGCATAGGCACAGTGGCAGCTGGCGTGGCAAAAGCTAAGTCGGATCATATTGTAGTGGCTGGCCATGATGGCGGCACAGGCGCATCACCTATTTCATCCATCAAACATGCGGGTACGCCATGGGAACTAGGTTTGGCAGAAACGCAACAGACGTTAGTGTTAAATCAATTGCGCGGTCGCGTAATTGTGCAAGTGGATGGCCAAATGAAAACAGGGCGCGATGTATTAATTGGCGCGCTATTGGGTGCAGACGAGTTTGGTTTTGCTACGGCGCCGCTAGTGGTAGAAGGCTGCATTATGATGCGCAAATGTCATCTCAATACCTGCCCTGTGGGCGTTGCCACACAAGACCCGGTATTGCGTAAGAAGTTTACTGGCCAGCCAGAACATGTGGTGAATTTCTTCTTCTTTATCGCTGAAGAGCTGCGTGAACTAATGGCGGGTATAGGCATTGCCAAGTTTGATGACTTAATAGGACGCAGTGATTTGCTGGATATGAAAGCTGGCATCGACCACTGGAAAATCCATGGTTTGGATTTCAGCAAGATTTTCCATCAGCCTGATATGCCGGCCAGCGTGTCACGTAAAAACAATGATGTGCAAGATCATGGCCTGGTGAATGCATTGGACAACAAGCTCATTGAGTTGGCAAAACCTGCACTAGAAAAAGGTGAAAAAGTGATTGTCGATTTGCCAATCACTAATACCAACCGAACTGTGGGCACCATGCTTTCCAACCAAATCGCTGTACGTTACGGCAACGCTGGTTTGGCTGATGACACGATTCATGTTAATTTTACAGGTACCTCAGGACAAAGTTTCGCCGCATTTTTAGCCAAAGGCGTTACCTTTGATTTAACTGGTGAAGGCAATGACTATGTAGGTAAGGGCCTATGCGGCGGGCGCATTATCATCAAGCCGCCAGCGGCGTTTAGAGGCATTCCGCATGAAAATATCATCATCGGTAACACCGTGATGTATGGTGCTACTACGGGTGAGGCTTACTTTAACGGTGTGGCAGGTGAGCGTTTCTGCGTGCGTAACTCTGGTGCCAGTGCAGTGGTAGAGGGCGTAGGTAACCACGGTTGCGAATATATGACGGGCGGTACGGTTGTGGTGTTAGGCCTCACAGGGCAGAATTTCGCGGCGGGTATGAGTGGCGGCGTGGCTTATGTTTACGATGAAGATGGTTTATTTGCCAAACGCTGCAATATGAACATGGTGTCTCTGGAAAAAGTGAAGCATGTGGATCACATTGCTGCAGATGCGGTGCATCACCTTGATCAGCCAGATGAAGTTACATTGCTCTCCTTAATTAACAAACATATCAAATACACCAATAGCGTACGTGCCAAGGCAATCGTCGCTGATTGGGAAAATGCGCGCGGCAAGTTCGTCAAGGTAATGCCGAACGAGTATAAGCGTGCACTGATCGAACTCGCTGAAGATAAAGTATTGGTGGCTGCATAATGGGAAAAGGCTTTTAGTATGGGCAAAGTAACTGGATTCATGGAATTTGAAAGACTGGCAGAAGCTAATCTGCCAGTCTCTGACCGCGTAAAAAACTACAAAGAATTTGTATTACATTTAACTGATGACCAAGCCAAACAGCAAGGCGCGCGCTGTATGGATTGCGGTATTCCATTCTGTACGACTGGCTGCCCGATTAACAATATCATTCCAGACTGGAATGACTTGGTATACCGCCAGGATTGGCGCAGCGCGATTGATGTGCTGCATTCAACCAATAATTTCCCAGAGTTTACCGGTCGCATCTGCCCTGCTCCTTGCGAGGCTGCTTGTACCTTAAATATTATTGATGATGCAGTGGGTATTAAATCTATCGAACATGCCATTATTGATAAAGCCTGGGAGAATGATTGGGTAAAACCACAAATCAATGCTAACAAAACGGGTAAAAAAGTAGCGGTTGTGGGTTCTGGCCCTGCAGGGTTGGCCACAGCGCAGCAACTCGCACGGGCCGGCCACAGCGTTACTGTGCTTGAAAAAAATGACCGTATCGGTGGTTTATTACGTTATGGTATTCCTGATTTCAAAATGGAAAAATCCCACATTGACCGTCGCATGGCACAAATGCAGGTAGAAGGCGTGGAATTCCGCGTTAATCAATACGTAAGCCAAAATGTAAAGGCTGAAGACATTATCAAAGAATATGATGCGGTCGTGTTGGCTGGCGGTGCGGAGCAGCCGCGTGATTTGCCAGTGCCGGGTCGTGAGCTTGACGGTGTGATGTTTGCAATGGATTTTTTACCCACCCAGAACAAAGTGGTTGCTGGCGACACCGTACCTGACCAAGTGAAGGCTACCAACAAACACGTGGTCGTCATTGGTGGTGGCGACACTGGCTCGGACTGCGTAGGCACATCAAATCGTCATGGCGCTTTGAGCGTTACACAATTCGAGCTAATGCCACGCCCGCCTGAAAAAGAAAATAAAGAGCTGGTTTGGCCAAACTGGCCGCTCAAGCTGCGCACTTCAAGTAGCCACGAGGAAGGCGCCAATCGTGATTGGTCTGTGACCACTAAAGAACTTATTGGCGAGAATGGCAAAGTGACCGCTTTAGAAGGTGTGCGCGTTGAGTGGAAAGATGGCAAGATGAGCGAGATAGCAGGCTCTGAGTTTACCATTAAAGCAGACTTAGTATTATTAGCGATGGGTTTTGTGTCGCCCATGCAAAAAGTATTAGAGGCGTTTGGCGTAGAGAAAGACGCGCGTGGCAATGCTAAAGCCACGACTGATGGTGAAGGCTGTTACAAAACCAATATAGACAAGGTGTTTGCGGCGGGTGATATGCGCCGTGGGCAGTCATTAGTTGTTTGGGCAATTCGCGAAGGTCGCCAGGCGGCGCGGGCTGTTGATGAGTTTTTAATGGGTTCGTCAACGTTACCTCGCTAATTTTGAAAAAATTTATTTAAAATTAAGGATACAAAGCAATTGCCTTGTATCCTTTTTTATTAGGCTATTAAGATGAATCAACTGAAAAACGATACTTTTTTACGCGCTTTGATGCGTCAACCTACAGACTACACACCGGTGTGGATGATGCGGCAAGCGGGTCGATACTTGCCAGAGTATCGTGAAAGCCGAAAAACCGCAGGCAGTTTTTTGCAGTTATGCAAAAGCCCCGATTTTGCGACCGAAGTGACGATTCAACCGCTGGATCGCTACCCTCTTCTGGATGCTTCTATTTTATTCTCTGACATTCTTACCGTGCCGGATGCGATGGGTCTCGGCTTGTATTTTGAGGAAGGTGAAGGCCCAAAATTTGAGCGTACAGCATCAGATGAAGCCAGTATCAAGGCACTGGCTGTGCCAGATATGGCTAAGCTGCAATACGTGTTTGACGCGGTGAGTCAAATCCGCAAAACGCTGAATGGTCGCGTGCCGCTAATCGGTTTTAGCGGCAGCCCGTGGACGCTGGCGACCTATATGGTAGAAGGCAAAGGCGGCACAGACTTTCTCAATACCAAGAAACTTATGTATGCGCGTCCTGAGTTATTGCATCATATTTTAGAAACTACCGCGCAAACGGTTATTCAATATCTCAACGCGCAAATCGCCGCAGGAGCACAGGCTGTGATGATATTTGATTCCTGGGGGGGTGCACTCTCGCACAATGCCTATATTGAGTTTTCGCTTAATTATATGCAAAAGATTGTGAGTGGCCTGATCAAAGAGGCAGAAGGTCGCAAAGTGCCAAGTATCGTCTTTACCAAAGGTGGGGCGCTGTGGCTGGAAGCGCAAGCTGAAATTGGTGCAGATGCGTTAGGGCTGGATTGGGCGGTGGATATTGGGCAAGCGCGTCAACGGGTGGGTGCCAAAGTTGCATTACAAGGCAACCTAGACCCTGCTATTTTGTTGAGCACACCTGAAGCGATTGAGAAAGAAGTAGTTAGTATTTTAGCAAGTTACGGCAAGGGCAGCGGTCATGTGTTCAATTTAGGCCACGGTATCACGCAATGGACACCGCCAGAGAACGCAGCAGCAATGCTTGCAGCAGTGCGGGAACATAGTAAACAATACCATCTATAATAAAAAAGCCCGAAATATCGGGCTTTTTTATTATTTCAGCGACATCCGTTTAGAAGTTTCATCTTTATCTATAAATTGATGTTTTAATGCGCCAGCAATATGCAGAATAATCACAAGCAGAATAATGACACCAATCACTTCATGCACTTCTTTGAACAGCTCGCGCATATCCTTGTTATCCAAGCCTTGGATTAAATCCATACCAAACCATTTTATTCCGTATTTACTATAGGTGGCCATGATAATGCCGCTGACAGGTAGGGCTACCATTAGCAGGTAAAGTAAATGATGCGCGCCTGTGGCGAGTTTTTTCTCCCAAGCCTTAAGTGAAGGTAGCATGGCGGGTGGGCGATGTGTGATGCGCCAGAATACACGAACCAAAATGAGTGCAAACAATGTTACTCCGATGGATTTATGCAGATTAAAATAGAAAGCTCTAGCAGTTGTTTCCTCGGTGAATTGCCATGTATAAACGCCTAAATCAAACAAATCCAAACTCATTAGTTTGGGTGCTTCTTTAGGTAGTTCACTCATATACCAACCTAGGGCAAACATAACAAAAACACCAAGTGCAATGAGCCAATGTAGAATAATTGCTGTCTTAGTGTAGCGTGAAGTACTTTGATTCATAGTAATATCCTAGAGTAACTAACAAGTGCTTATGTGACACGTGTCACAGCGGATTGTTGCATGTAAAGGCAATATTCTAATCGGTAAGTTAAGCTTAAGGAAAGAGTCATGCGAATTCTAATGATAATCATGAGTATGGCTGCACTCATGGGCTGCGTGCATGCACAAACTGCGCATGAAAATTTTGCGATTGAGAATATTGGCGACGGTATTTATGTGCATCATGGCGTGCATTTGGACATCGATGAAGGCTATCAAGGCGACATTTGTAATGCGAGCTTTGTGGTCGGTAGCAAAGGCGTTGCAGTGATTGATACCGGCGGTAGCCTGAAAGTGGGCAAACAGCTGCGCGAGGCTATTCGCAGGGTGACACCATTGCCCGTGTTGTATGTCATCAATACGCATGTGCACCCAGATCACATTTATGGTAATGCAGCTTTTCTGGCAGATAAACCGCAGTTTATTGGCCATGACAAACTGGCTACCGCCATGGAGTTGCGCCGCGAGCAATACGCCAAACTAAATGCAAGACTGTTGGCTGAGGATGCCAAAGGCAGTGAACTGGTTAAGCCTACGATGAGCGTTAAAACAACGCTGGAACTGGATTTGGGTGATAGAAAACTCGTGCTGACAGCGCATCCGGTTGCGCATACCAATACCGATGTTTCAGTCATGGAGAGCAAGACCAGCACATTATTTGCTGGGGACTTGCTGTTTATCGAGCGCACGCCCGTGCTGGAAGGCGACATCAAAGGTTTGATTGCTGAAATCGAGAAGCTAAAAAGCAGCCCTGCAAAGCAAGTCGTACCAGGACATGGGCCAGTGACTAAAAACTGGGTTGAAGCACTTAATAACGCGCAACACTATTTGAATGTGTTGTTAACAGATGTTCGTGCCAGCATCAAAAAAGGTGAAAGCATGGAATCTGCCATGAACAGCGCGGCAGCAAGTGAAAAAGACAAGTGGAAATTATTTGATATTGCCAACAGGCGCAATGTGAATACGATTTACCCGGCACTTGAGTGGGAATAGGAAAGCGGCTTGCGGCCGGCTTTCCTGGTGTGCGAATTACTTCTTTTTAAGATTATCCAGGCTGCATGCCGTGACAGGATTTAAATACAGCATCAGTAAGCCACCCGCAATCGCCAGATATTGCAGTACAGGCAATTTAAGCAGGAAGGAAATAATGATGGCATAAATGGCCATGAATATTGCAAAAAATTTGGTCTTGAAGCCAAAAAACAATGCCAGGCCACCTGCCAGTTGCACCAAAATAATCAGTGGCGCAAAAATGCCAGGTAAACCTAAGCTACCTAAGCTCATCTGGTATTCTTGATAACCGCTGGGGTTGGTAAAAAAACCATAAATGAGCATCACTACTTGCAGTAAAAAAATTTGTGCAAGTAAAATACGTGCGAGTGCTGATAAATAACGTTGCATAACTTACCTTATGAATAGAGTTGACTAAAAATAATAGCCTGCATCATGCACCGAACACGTTGAATCTGCAAGCCATCTAAAATAATGCCACAATTATCCGAAGTTAACATCAGGCATGTCAATTGGCACGAGGCTGAAAATCTTTTGCGGGAAGTAAGAACGCAAGTGTTTATTCAGGAACAGCATGTACCAGCTGATCTAGAATGGGATGACCTAGACGAAACGGCCAGCCATTTACTGGCTATGTTTGAAAACCAGCCCATTGCCTGTGCACGAATTGTGGACTATAAAATGATCGGCCGCATGGCTGTACTCAAGAACTGGCGCGGCATGGGGCTGGGAACAGCTCTGCTGCTGGAAGCGATTAAAATTTGCAAACAACAAGGCAGTAAAACAATTACATTATCTGCGCAAACGCACGCGGTAGGTTTTTATAGCCAAGCGGGATTCAAGGTGGTAAGCGGTGAATACATGGATGCTAATATTCCGCATGTAGATATGCTGCTGGCGCTTGCAGATTAAGTTTGAGGATTAAATTGATACTTGCGCCAAGCATTTGGTAAAATAGCATTTTAATCATTGAGAATTCCAAGAGAGTATTATGTCAAAAATCATTTTCAAAGCTGGCGAAGCCACAATCTATACAGAAGGTAAGGACGCCGGTGCGGCGATGCCAGAAATTTTAATTGGCAGTGTAGATGGCCCGGTAGGTGCTGCATTTGCTAATATGATGGCACAAAGCAAAGGCCACACCGCCATGTTTGCAGTACGCGACCTTAATCAACTTGTACGTCCGGCTTGCATGATGGTGCCGAAAGTCACATTGAAAGATAGCGCAAATATTGAGTTATTTGGGGGCTTGGTGCAAGCGGCTACAGCTGATGCGATTTTAGATTGTGTGATAGAAGGCATTATCCCTAAAGATCAAGTGAACGATTTATGCATTATCAGTCTGGTATGGATTGATCCACGTGCAGCTAAAGATGCTAATCTGGATAAAGCGGATATGTATAAAAATAACTACGATGCGACAAAGCTTGCGATTAAGCGCGCCTTGAGTGACGAGCCAAGCATTGATGAACTGATTGCTAATCGGCATAAAATCAAGCATTGCATGTGGGAAGAGTCTTGGGATCAAAAGTAAGCTGGGCCAAAAACATACATAAAAGTAATAAGCAAGGAACAAAAACAACATTCTTCTTGCCAAAGCGCTTAAAGGTTTTTACTATAAATCAATAAGGTAATTTTGGAGGACATATGGCGGAACGTAATGTATGTATGGAAGCGTTCGAACGGCTTTGCGAGGATGTGAATGCTGACAAAAAGTCTGCAATTGATCAGTCAGATTATTGGCTGTTTGAGCTGGGCTTTAGATCCGCTATAGAAGAATTGTTATCAATTGCGGACACGGGCTCACAAAGTAGAAAATTTGTATCGCCACGCTTTCAGATGTTGGCAGACAAAATTTTGCAATCACGTATGCATTAATAAAAAAGGCAGCTCAGGCTGCTTTTTTTATTTTTAAGTTTTGCAAAATCTTGCGTATGGGCGTAGGTATGGCCGCGCCGATAGCGTCATCCAAGCTTAACCATATGGTGCGTGGTTCTTCAACTTGCCAGCTTTGCTTGGTAACGCGTGCCAACAGGGGCTGAATGTGCAATTTAAAATGTGTAAATGTATGGGTTAATTTATTTAATGGCGATGCGTTTTGCAGATTAATATCATCACTTTTTGTATCAATATTTATTTCTGGAAAACTCCATAAGCCACCCCAAATGCCAGTTGGCGGGCGTTTTTCCAGCATTACTTCATCGCCATTCATTAACACCAGCATCGTGGTATTTTTTTCAGGGATTACCTTGCGCGGTTTAGGTGTTGGAAGCGCGTGAACAAGGTTTTTTTCTAACGCCTCACAACTAATGCTGACGGGGCAAGCGCCACATTCAGGCTTGGTGCGCGTGCAAAGCGTTGCGCCTAAATCCATCAAACCTTGTGTGTAAGCAACTGCTTCGATAGCAGGGTTTTCACGCACTGCAATTTGCCACATTTGTTGTTCTATTTTAGGCGCACTCGGCCAGCCTGCGATATTGAAATGTCTTGCAAAGACACGTTTTACATTGCCATCTAAAATAGGTTGCGGCGTACTGAGAGCGAAAGTAGAAATAGCCGCAGCGGTAGAGCGGCCAATGCCGGGCAGGCTTAAAATGTCGTTAAATTGGGTAGGAAAAATGCCAGAAAATTCATCTATAATTTTTTGAGCGGCGTTATGTAAGCTGCGCGCACGCGAGTAATAACCTAGCCCACTCCAGCTTTGTAAAACTTCTTCCTGGCTTGAATTTGCAAGTGCAGCAATAGTGGGAAAGCGTTGCATAAATTTAGCGTAGTAGCCAATAACGGCAGCCACTTGTGTTTGTTGCAACATGACTTCAGAAACCCAAATGGCATAAGGGTCGGTAGCAATATTGCGAGTAGACTGCCAAGGTAAATCATGGCGACCATGCAGCTTTTGCCAAGCGATAATCTTGTCAGCAAAAGTGGCCATATACTAATTAAAACTTAAGTAATTTTTTAAGTTTTTTCTCGACTTTTTCTTTGGCTTGGTCTTGCACTGATTTTGGCTCTTCGGTTGGAGGCGCAGGTTGCGCAGCCTCGGTACCAGCTGGCGCGTCGGGGGCCTCGGGCTCGGTAGTTTTTTTCTTGCCTAATATACCCTTAAGCGCATCCACTTTGTCGCCACCACCAATTAACTCCTTAACGGCGGCCCCCTTTTCACCCCCCACTTTATCCAGCAGCTTCGATTGTGCCAGCGCACTGCCTATCGCGGCGAAATCCATGCCGTATTTCGGGTCAGAAAAAGTACCTGTAATTTTTACAGGAATCGCAATTCCGCTAAGTTCATCAAGATCGGCACCACCTTGCCCTTTAAGGGATTTCACGATGGTGGGTTTAGCAAGATAATTAATTTTTTCGTTACCAATATCAATATCGCCGCGGCTATCACCTTTGGCTAGGCGCAATACAGGGGCCTTCATGGCCAAGTCTTCGTTATGCGCAACGCCGTTTTTAATATCAAAAGTTGCTGTGAGTTCACTAAAGTCGGTTTTCTTGGTTTTATCCGCACTTGCATCTTTAGTTTTAAAAACATTCACTTTGTTTTTAAGCTCGCGAATGCTGCCTGCAATATCCACGCCCTTTAGCGCACCGTCAGTCAAGTTAAGCGAGGCATTGCCCAACAAACTTTTTTTAAGCGCGCCCACGCTGTTGCCCTGTGTCGTCACGTCAATATTAATAGTGCCGGTGCCGGAAAGCATGTCGTTATTGATGGCATCTACCATGAGCGGGCCAACGGAAACACCTTTCATATTTTGTTTAAAGGCGATGCTGGGTGTAGTGCGCGCATCTACTTTTAGTATACCGCTCATGCTGCCTTGATATAAATTGGCGGCAAAAGGTGAAAGTGTTGCAATGCCGCCATCTGCCTTTAAACCTAAATTGACGTTTTCAGTTTTTACATTAGCAAGCTTAAGCCAGCCAATTCTGGCTTCGCCTGCTGCATTCAACTTTTTTAGCGCGCTCAAATCTATGGGTGTGTCGCCAGTGTTTTTAGCTGTGGAAGTGTTTTTAGTGATATAGCGATCCGCATCAAGCTTATCAACTTTTAAATCGAAATTGTACGATGGATTATCGAAGTGGCTGATAGCCAAATTGGCGTTAATCTGGCTGTCATCCACTTTAGCAATCAATGGGTTAAGTTGCAGTTTTTGGCCATCGGCCTTTAAGCTGGCTTTAAGATTGGATATTTGATACTTGTCATATTTCAAATTGCCAATGCGTAAATCGCCATCCGCCAGTAAGGTTTTAAGCGCGCCCAGGCCACTTTTACTGTCTTGGGCCGACTTATCATTTTTCGCCACATTGGCTGGGCTGGGGGCTATGTATTTATTGGCGTCCAGGCTATCCACGTCTAAATCAAATAAAAACTTCGGTTTGCTAAATTGTGTAATGCCAAAGCTACCCTTTATTTGACTGTCATCTACCTTGGCACTCAGCGGATTAAGATTTAACTTTTCGCCGTCACCTTTCAGGTTGATGTTGATGTTGGAGGCTCTGGTTTTACCGTATTTAAGATTGCCTATGCGTATCGAACCGTCTGCATTGAGCGCTTTAAGCGCGCTTAAATCAAGTGGCTTGTTGGCGTCTTTTTTGGCATTGGCGTCAGCTACAACGTATTTATCGACATCTACATTATCAATGTCCAGATCAAACGTATACAGCGGTTTGGCGAAGTGGCTAATGCCAAAGCTGCCTTTAATCTGGCTGTCGTCAACCTTCACGTTTAAACCGCTTAAGGCTAACTTTTCGCCATCCGCTTTAATACCCACATTTAAGCCAGAGATGCGGTACTTGTCATACGCAATGCTGCCCACGTTCAGTTTGCCATCCAAGATTAAGTTTTTAAGCGCTGACAGCCCATTCGATTTTTCATTGGCAGGTCTGTCGTTAGATTTGGCAGGTGTTGAAGATTTACCTAAGAGCTTATTTAAATCCAATTTATCTGCATTTACGTTGAATTTAATATTAGGTTTTTTAAAACTGGTAACAGCTACGTCGCCGCTAAGCTTGGTTTCAGCAATGTTTAAATTAAATTTACTGTTAGCAAGTTCATTCTTAATATCGGTATGAGCGCCTAAACTAAATGTGCCTTTCATGCCGCCATTCGGCAGGCTGGGATCCTTAATATCTAAGCCGCCCACAAGCTTGGGCAGATCAAACACCAGGTTTTCAATATTGCCGCTGAAAGGTGAAGAGAACGTACCAGTGACAGTGCGTTTGCCCTGTACGGCAGATAAATCACCGGTAATGCCACTACTTTGCAAGGCTTTAGGCGAGCCCTTCATGTCGGCCAGCACCATATTGGCTTTAAAAACATCACCATTTTTTTCTTGGCCAAGGCTTACGGTAACTTTTTTGCTACTTACTTCATCTTTTTTGATAATAAGCGCTGGCGCGTTGAGGTCGATGCTTTGTTTAACGCCATCAAACAGGCCGGAAGCCACAAACTTCAGGTCATCCACCAAAAATTCCATCAGCTCGGGCTTGGCATCTACATCGCCAGTGGCCTTAATATCCATGCTTTTACCACTTAGCATATCGCCCACGATATGGCTATCCAAGCCCTTTACCTTAAAATGCTTGGTTTCAGGGTCAACCAAAAAATTGCCTTTAAGATTGATATTGGCGGCTGTTTCCGGTTTGTTCGAGGTAAGGGTAAAGTTTGTGTCCAAATCAACCGGTTCTGCGAGCGCAATATGGCCGGATTGCATGTTGAATTTGGTGACGCTATATTTCGCGCCTGTGGCTTCGTCTGTGTACTTCACTTCAGAATTGGTGACATTGACGCCATCAATATCAAATTTAATCTGTTCTGATTCTTCTTTGCTCAATAAATCATCAAAATTGGTCGTGCCGTCTTTGTATTTGATGATGTTGGCTTTTGCGCCATCTACATAGACCGTATCTACTACCAACTCTTTTTTAAGTAACGGCATTACAGCCAGCGCGACTTTTACGCTGTTAACCGAGGCGAATTCTATGTCAGACTTGTGTTCAGAGAGTGATAATTTGCCGAGATCGGCACCGATTTTTGGCCAGAAACTTAGCTTGATGTCGCCATCGATATGCAGTGTGCGTTCTTTTTTATCTTTGACTAATTTAACGATTTCGTCTTTGTAATCGTTGGGGTTAAATGTGGCGGCGAAATAACCGGCAATCATCAGCACCAAAGCAATAATGCTACCAATGCCGTAAAGCCCGTATTTGATTAGTTTTGACATAGTTTCTCTCGCTTAAAACCCGTTATTATTTTAGCACTGTAAAGTGTAATAATGGGATTAACAGGGCAAGCAATAGTTCATTAAATGGCGGTTTAAAAACTTATATTCTCACCAGTAATAAAGTAATACAGCAATGCCAAAAATAATACGATACCAGGCAAATGCTTTGAAATCGTGGCGTGCTACGTAGCGCAATAAGCCTTTAATAACGATTAACGCACTAAAAAACGCGGTAATAAAACCCAGCGCAAATATGTTGATATCTTGCATTGAGAGCATATTGCGATAAGAATACATCTCGAACAGGGATGCAGCAAACATGATGGGAATTGCAAGGAAGAAAGAGAATTCAGTCGCAGCGCGGCGGGATAAGCCGAATACAACGCCCCCTAAAATCGTTGCGCCAGAGCGGGAAATGCCGGGGATAAGCGATGTTGTTTGTGCAAATCCAATTTTAAGCGCGTGTTTCCAATCCATATCATCCACCGTTTGCGTATCGGGCTGAGGCGCAAATCGCTCAATCACAAGAATGGCGACCCCACCTATAATTAGCGCAAATGCAACAGTGAACGGGGTAAAAAGGTAGTCTTTAATTTGTTGATGAAACGTAAGGCCAATCAAAGCGGCTGGCATAAAGGCGAGTGCCAGGTTTACGATAAGCCGTTGAGATACCTGTTCTGTAAAAGCGTTTGTAGCTACATGACCAATTTTTGCGCGATACTCCCAACATACCGCAAGAATCGCCCCTAGCTGAATGACAATTTCAAATACTTTGCCTTTGTCATCGTTAAAACTAAGTAAATCACCCGCAATGATCAAATGCCCAGTGCTGCTAATTGGCAAAAATTCGGTTGCACCTTCGACCAAGCCTAAAATAAAGGCCTTAAAAAGTAATATTAAATCCATACCGCCATTTTAACAGACAAATTATGAGGCCAATAAAAAAAGGGCGATTGCTCGCCCTTTGTATAATTAAAGTAGACTTTACTTGAACATACCCAAAACAGTAGTTAGCATATTACCTGAATCGGCACTCACTTCGCCACCTGGGGTTAATTTATCCACTACTGTGGGCAAATGCTCCGCAATTTGCGCGCTTAAAGTCTCGGGCGAGATACCGAATTTTGCAGCCATATCGGCAATAGCACCGCTACCCAAAACGCTAGAAATTTGCTCGGCAGAAACAGGTAAATTCTCACCCTTACCCACCCAAGAGGCCACTTGTTCAGATAAGCCACCTTCTTTAAACTTGTCTACAATACCGCTTAAACCACCGTTATTGTTAAACATCTCCATTGCAACTTGCGCCATGCTGCCTTGCTCGCCGCCCAATTTACCTAGAACAGTACCAACCACGCTGTCAAATAAACCCATGATTTTAATCCTTTAAAAAATGACAAAAACTGCCTGACAGATAGCATAACTCAAAAACGTTCATCATTGCGCAGGTAGCGCCAATGCCCAACAGGTAATTTACCTAAATTTACACTTCCGATACGAACACGTTTTAAGCCAACCACATGTAAGCCCACCATTTCGCACATGCGGCGAATCTGGCGTTTTTTGCCTTCGCGCAAGACAAAACGCAATTGGTCTTCGTTTTGCCAGCTTACTTTCGCGGGTTTAAGCTTTTCGCCATCTAAACTTAAGCCAGAATTAAGGCGCTTCATATCTGCGTCACTTAGTTCGCCTTCAACGCGTACTAAATATTCTTTTTCAACACTGGAGTCTTCGCCAATTAAATGTCGTGCAATACGACCATCCTGAGTAAGCACTAACAAACCAGTTGAGTCAATATCCAAGCGGCCAGCAGGGGCAAGGCCGTGCAGAAACCCGCGCTGAAACTGTTTAGGATTTTTCTTGTGTAATTCAGGGTCGTCCGGCCATTGATTATCTGGATGCACCAATACAATCGCAGGCTCATACCCGTCCTCTGCCTGTCCACTGACATAGCCCACGGGCTTGTGTAGAAGTATGGTCACGTTTTCGGCTTGGTGTTCTGTGGCATAAGCGCTAATCACAATCTCCGCATCTGGCTTAATGCGAGTGCCTAATGTATCGATAATTACGCCGTCCACCTTCACCCAGCCGTTCACTATCCATTCATCTGCCTCGCGGCGCGAGCAAATACCGCGCTCTGCCATCACTTTAGAAAGCCTCGGCTGTTCGATGTTTACAGGTGCGGATTTATACGCTGCCCGTGCCGCAGGCCCATAATTGGTGGCTGGTTGTTCATAGCCATCGCGCAATTTACCACCACGGCGCGGTGCTTGCCTGTATTGTGGTTCTTCCTTGCTGGGCTTTGGCGTAGCACGCGTATCTGTGCCAGCGGGTTTTGGCGGCTTGGTTTCGGTCAGAGCATATGGGCTGCCGTGCGTTTTACCATCATGCCGATGATTGCGTTGACGAGCACTATCCGATTTGGGCAACGTAGCCACACTTTCACGCCTCTGCTCTTGGTCGTTCCCGCGCACGCGGGAATCCATTTTATTGTTTGATTGAGGCTTAGTATCGCTAAACTCAGCCTTAAGCACAGGTTTGGCTGGTGCGACCGTACAGTCGCGCTTAGCTGGATTGGCACGACGCACAGGCAATTTAGCTGCAATTGCAGTTGCGTCATCTAAATTTTTATTGAGTTTTAAAGTTGCCATAGGGCTGTCAAAAGTTTTTAGTTAAACTTTTTGATATACCTCGCTGCCTTTTTTCACAAATTCAACGGCTTTTTCCTGCATGCCTTTGGTGAGCGCTTCTTGCTCAGAAACCCCCTTCTCAGCCGCGTAATCACGTACATCTTGTGATATTTTCATCGAGCAGAAATGAGGGCCGCACATAGAGCAGAAATGTGCTTGTTTTGCGCCTTCTTGCGGTAGCGTTTCATCGTGGAATTCCTTGGCTTTTTCTGGGTCTAGGCCTAGGTTGAATTGGTCATCCCAACGGAATTCGAAGCGTGCTTTGCTCAATGCATTGTCGCGAATCTGCGCGCCTGGGTGGCCTTTTGCCAAATCGGCTGCATGGGCGGCAATTTTGTAGGTGATGATGCCTACCCGCACGTCTTCTTTGTCTGGTAAACCTAAGTGTTCTTTAGGTGTTACATAGCATAGCATGGCACAGCCGTACCAGCCAATCATGGCGGCGCCGATGCCGCTGGTAATATGGTCATAACCCGGCGCAATGTCAGTGGTGAGCGGGCCTAGCGTATAGAAAGGTGCTTCGCCGCAATGCTCTAGTTGTAGCTCCATGTTTTCTTTAATGAGGTGCATCGGTACATGGCCAGGCCCTTCGATCATGCACTGTACGTCATGTTTCCAGGCAATTTGTGTGAGTTCACCAAGGGTTTTGAGTTCAGCAAATTGGGCTTCATCGTTGGCATCGTAAATTGAGCCCGGGCGCAGGCCGTCACCTAAACTAAAGCTCACGTCATAGGCTTTCATGATTTCGCAGATATCTTCAAAATGCTCATATAAGAACGACTCTTTATGGTGCGCCAGACACCATTTCGCCATAATGGAGCCGCCGCGTGACACGATACCGGTCATACGCTTGGCAGTCATCGGGATGTAAGCCAGACGCACACCTGCGTGGATAGTGAAATAATCCACGCCCTGCTCGGCTTGCTCAATCAACGTGTCGCGGAAGATTTCCCACGTTAAATCTTCGGCCTTGCCATCTACTTTTTCCAATGCTTGGTAAATAGGCACCGTGCCAATCGGCACGGATGAATTGCGGATGATCCATTCGCGCGTTTCATGGATATTTTTGCCGGTGGAGAGATCCATCACGGTGTCGCCGCCCCAGCGCGTCCCCCACACCATTTTTTCCACTTCTTCGCTGATTGAAGAACCCAGTGCAGAGTTGCCAATATTGGCGTTGATTTTAACCAGGAAGTTACGGCCGATAATCATCGGCTCGATTTCTGGGTGGTTAATGTTAGCCGGGATAATGGCACGGCCGCGCGCCACTTCATCGCGTACGAATTCTGGCGTGATGATCTTAGGGATGCTCGCACCAAAATCCTGGCCTTTATGCTGCGTCTGCAGCAACTCGCTCATGTTCTCGCGGCGCTGATTTTCGCGGATAGCGATAAATTCCATTTCCGGCGTGATGATGCCTTTGCGGGCATAGTGCATTTGGCTCACGTTCATGCCTGCTTTGGCACGTAGCGGTTTGCGCGTGAGGTTAAAGCGCATTGCGGCGAGTTCAGGGTCGGTTTTGCGCTGCTGGCCGAATTCTGAGCTTGGGCCGTCCAGTTGTTCTACATCATCGCGCTCGGCAATCCAACCAGCGCGCAGCGCAGGCAAGCCGTTACGAATGTCGATTTTTATATCAGGGTCGGTGTACGGCCCGCTGGTGTCGTACACCATGACAGGCGGATTTTTTTCCGCCCCAAACATGGAGGGCGTATCGCTTAAACTAATTTCACGAAACGGTACTTGAATATCAGGCCGCGAACCTTGTATGTAAACCTTACGTGAATTGGCAAAAGGTTGTTTGGTTGCAGGGTCAATCTCAGCAGTTTCGTTAACAAATTTGGTGAGGTTTTTTTGCAGATTCTTATCGGTGGCGTTCACGGTGCGTTCCTATTCATTAAATTCAAATGTAAGGAAGCAGTAAGACTGCATTCCCTACGGCGGCATAATCCGCATCAGGTTCAAAGGGTAATTCTCACTATTTTATTAAGAAAATACTTGATAAAACAGACCCCTAGCAATGCACTGAATTTACGCGAAAATGGCTTAAAAGGCAAGAAACCATTTTGAAAAATAAACTAAAAATAATCTTTAAAAGATACTTAAAATTTTAGGTATTTTTGATAAAAAATGTTATAAATACACTAAATTTCACAAATCTAACATAGGGTTACTTATGGTACTTATTGCAATTTATTACGCATTAGCTATTGCAGTACTCACTCTTCACTTCACAGGGCATCTTGAGCGCTGGAACATGGAGTGGTTGGTGTTTGTATTTGCGTTAACGGTATTCCCTGCTGTTTTGTACCTCTAAAATATCCTTGAAATCACCCGCTTTGCTTCTAAAGGGATTAAAACAAGCTATGCTTGTATAAGTTGCAGGCGGTTGCTGACTAAAGGTCTTATGACCGTAGATTATCGCCAACAATCATAACAAAGCTTTGCTTATTGAGCCCGTTGCCTATTATCAAACCGCAAAGAGAGATTTTAAAATGGATCTCTGAATTTTAATTCATTGGTAAAAAAATGATTACAGAGGAAGCATGGTGAACAGCAGTGCACAACATGCTTTAAGCAAAGTCCCTGAGCTCACCTTGATTTTTTGGGTCATAAAAATTTTGGCGACAACACTCGGCGAAACGGCGGGTGATGCAATGTCCATGTCGATGAACCTAGGCTACCTTGTCAGTACGGGTTTTTTTGCAGCAATTTTTATTGTTGCCGTCACGGCCCAAATCAAAGCCAAACAGTTCCACCAATTTTTATACTGGGTAACTATTATTGCAACCACAACTGTCGGAACAACACTGGCTGATTTTGCAACACGGTCTTTAGGTATCGGATATACAGGCGGCTCTTCGCTCTTATTTGTTTTTTTGCTGGCATCACTAGCAATTTGGTACAAAACGCTCGGCTCTGTTTCAGTGAACACGGTGAGTTCACCTAAAACGGAAATGTTTTACTGGGTAACCATCATGTTTTCACAGACCTTGGGTACTGCGCTGGGTGACTGGACGGCTGACACAGCAGGGTTGGGTTACGTTGGCGCGGCAGTAATTTTTGGTGCGCTTTTGGCGGCCGCGGCCGCGGCATACTACATTACCGGTTTATCCAGAACGCTACTTTTTTGGTCGGCATTTATCCTTACACGTCCGCTAGGCGCGGTGGTGGGGGATTTTCTCGATAAGCCAATTAGTGCAGGCGGCCTTGCACTAGGCCGCTATTCAGCATCTGCAACACTTCTCTTGATAATGATTGCCTGCAACCTGATTTTTCCGCAGCGAGTCGTAGAAAGCTCTAGACATTAAGTAATGTGAGAAATAATGGAACGTTGGGTTTTATATGCGCTTATTTCGATGCTATTTGTCGGCTTTACTTCGGTCGTCGCCAAGCAAGGTTTAGCGGGTATTTCAGCTGAGCTGGGCCTCACAGTCCGCACTATTTTTGTATGCGTATTTGTGCTGCTGTTCGCGGCGCTTACGGTGGCGCCTGCTGAAATAAAATCGCTGCAAAAAGTGAATTATATCTGGCTGGCATTTTCGGCTATTACCACCACGGGCTCCTGGATTTTTTATTACAAAGCTTTAAAAGCTGGCGATGTGGCTACTGTCGTATTAATTGACAAAGGTAGTGTAGTTATTGCCATATTGCTGGCTTGGTGGCTACTTAAAGAAGCAATCACACTGCGCCTTATACTCGGAGCATTGCTGATTGTAGCTGGTTTATTCGTCATCGCTAAGAAGTAATCGCGCTAGGAACAAAACCCCATATTAGAGGCTTCATAAAAAATAGTTGACATACGTTACTTAACGTTGTTAAATTAACAACGTTAAGTTGTTATGGTAACGCTAGGTATTTTTCAATAAATGGAGAAGGTGATGGAAAGCAACTCACAAAAACACACTTGGAAAATTTACAGCCTGTCATGGTCAGAGGTGGATGTATCAAAGCGTTTGCAATTGTTTGAGCAAAGCTTAAGCCCCGATTGCGTTTACACCGACCCGCTCATTCAAACGTCAGGATATGTGCAATTATCTGACTATATGACAGAGCTGCAAAAAAACGTGCCAGGCGTAAAATTTATAATCACAGATTTTGAAAGTCATCACGATCGTAGCCTGGCGCATTGGAACATGGTGGATGGCAATGGCAATCTTTTCATTCAGGGCGCAAGCTATGGCTTATACGGGGTTGATGGGCGATTAACACAAATGACGGGATTCTACGAGCCACCTAAAGTGAGTTAAGTCATTGTCTCCCAGCACTGAGTTTGAGGAATATGTTTTAGAGCTTTTAGAGCCAATTGGCTCGGTGCGTACAAGCCGATTCTTCGGTGGCGTAGGCATTACCTACGATGCAGTGCAATTTGCCATGATGATGGGGAACAGTTTGTACTTTGTTGTTGATGAAAGTACGCGAAGAAAATACGAGCAAGTAGGAATGCAGTCATTTTCATATATGACCAAAAAAGGTCGCGTTCAAGTACGCAAGTATTATGAGCTTCCAGAAGACGTGCTTACTGACCACGAACAACTGAGAATATGGGCTAGAGAATCTATTCTGGTGGCCAATAAATCCAAAAAACCTAGCAAAGAGCACAAGTAAATAATGCCGCCTAAACTAAAAACAGCTGCAGAAAGAGAGCAACTGCGTACACTGATTATCGATGCGGCACGCGAGTTATTCGTGTCGCGCGGTGTTGAGGCGGTGACCATGCGCGAAATCGCCAAACGTATCGGCTATTCTGCGACCAGCATCTACCTGCATTTTGCCGATAAAGAGGCAGTGCTGCGCGCCGTGTGCGATACAGATTTTCTGGCGTTGGCGACTTCGCTTAAAAATATTATGCAAATTGCTGACCCCATAAAACGCATGCAGGCGCTTGGGCAAGGCTATGCCGCTTTTGCACTGACACACCCCAATCACTATCGCCTGATGTTTATGGCTGCGCATGTGCCTCACGACCCGGCTGCAACCAGCCTGCAGCAAAATAGTGCCGAGCAGGATGCTTATTATCAGTTAAAAATGGTGGTGCAGGATGTATATGATGCGGGCTATTTTAGGGCTGATTTACAGGATGTAGATTTGATTGCCCAAACGATTTGGGCGGGTGTGCATGGAGTATGCTCATTACAAATCAGCATGGCCTGCGACAAATGGGTAAACTGGAGTGAAATCTCGGCACGGCTACAATTAATGCAAGAAGTGATGATGCGCGGACTTTTGCGAAAAGATGACATGAAAGTAACAACATGAAAAAAATAATTTCTTTTTTAGCATTAAGCACACTTTTGTCGGCCTGCGAAAAACCTGTAGAACCAACGCTACCGCCACGTCCGGCTTTGGTGGTAATTGTGGGGAAGTCGACTGCCAATAATGCGATGGTGCTGGTTGGTGAAGTGAAATCACGTTTTGAATCCAATCAAGGCTTTAGAATTAAAGGCAAAATCATTGTGCGTAAAGTAGATGTGGGCAGCTTGGTGAAAAAAGGTCAGATTCTTGCGCGTTTAGATGCCTCAGACACCAATTTAAGCGCAGCTGCTGCGCAAGCCGATGTACGCGCCGCAGAGGCAAACTATGCCTTAGCAAAGGCCGAGGTTGAACGGCAGCGGCAACTTGTCAGTAAAAAGTTCATTTCGCAATCGGCGCTGGATAAATATGAAGCAGAGCTTAAAACTACGAGTGCGCGCGTGAATCAGGCTAAAGCACAGGCAGCGGTTTCGGGAAATCAATCGCGCTATACCGTGCTGGCGGCCGATCGCGATGGCGTTATCACGCAGATCCGTGCAGAACCTGGCCAAGTGGTAGATGCAGGTGAAATGGTGGCGCAAATTACCGACACCAAGCAAATTGAAGTGCTAGTGGCCGTGCCTGAATCGCGTATGGCAAGTTTAAAAATAGGTGATTTGGTGACGATTAAATTGTGGGCAGACCGCGCCAAAACTTACACAGGCAAGGTGCGAGAAATCGACCCTGCGGCAAATTCAGCTACCCGCGCGTTTGATGTGCGTGTGAGTATTACTGATGCAGATGACGCAGTAAAACTGGGTATGACAGCGGGGGTGAGTTTTGGCCGAGATGTAGCCAATGAAATTATCATTCCCGCCTCAGCACTTACACAAGTGGGTAGTAAAACCAGCGTTTGGGTGATTAGCAAAAATGGCATTGCCCATCCGCAACAAGTAACGGCAGGACAATATACCGAAGCAGGCGTAGCGATTACCAGCGGTTTGCAAGCGGGCGAAATGGTGGCAATTGCAGGTGTGCATACCTTAATGAATGGGCAAAAAGTGCGCCCACAAGTTGAGGTTACGCCGTGAGTGAGTCAGTCAAGCCGGCACGTTTTAATCTCTCTGAATGGGCGTTAAACAACCAAGTATTGGTGCTATACCTCATGCTCATGCTTACCATCGCGGGTGCATTGGCATTCAGTAAATTAGGTCAGTCTGAAGACCCGCCTTTTACTTTTAAAGTGATGCTGGTACGTAGCACGTGGCCAGGCGCTAGTGCAGTGGAAGTTGAGCAGCAACTGACAGATAAACTTGAGAAAAAACTACAAGAAGTGCCAGATTTGTATTATACCAGCAGCTATTCTCGCCCTGGAGAATCGCTGATTTTTGTGGTGGTGAAAGATGATACTTTCTCAGATAAGATCCCTGAAACTTGGTATCAAGTGCGTAAAAAAGTGGGTGATATTCGCCATACGCTACCGCAGAATCTTGAAAGCCTCACCTTTAACGACGAATTTAGCGATGTGTACGGCAGTATGTATGCGCTCACTGGCGATGGTTTTGATAATTTTGCACTCAAAAAACAAGCAGAACGCATTCGCGCTGAGTTGCTGAAAACACCCGATGTGGCAAAAGTGGAATTTTTTGGTGAGCGCAAACAGCGTATTTACTTGGAAATTTCTAACGCAAAACTTTCTACACTTGGCATTAGTACCACCGCACTTATTAACATTTTGCAAACACAAAATGCCATTGTGCGGGGCGGCACGTTTGATGCGGCGCAAGAGCGTATTCGTATTGATGTGTCTGGGCGTTACAACACGTTAGATAACCTGCGCGAGATAAGATTGAGGGCAAACAATCAAGACTTTCGCTTAGGCGATGTGGCACGCGTTTATCGTGGTTATGAAGATCCGCCACGTGACACGGTACGTTATGAAGGTAATGAAGCCCTATTGTTAGGTATTAGCATGCGCACTGGCGGCGATGTGATTGCTTTGGGCCATAACTTAGATGCCAAAATTGCCAATATTCAGCAGCAATTGCCCATCGGCTTGCAGTTAAATACCGTCACGTCACAGCCAAAATTGGTAGCTAATTCGGTAAATGATTTTGTGAAGTCACTCATTGAGGCTTTGGTGATTGTGCTGGGTGTGAGCCTGTTGTCGCTTGGTTTGCGCACGGGCATAGTAGTGGCGATTGCTATCCCTGTGGTGCTCGCCGCCACGTTTTGGGGCATGAATATGCTGAACATTGGCCTGCACAAGATCTCACTAGGTGCGTTAATTTTAGCTTTAGGGCTGTTAGTAGATGACGCCATTATTGCCGTAGAAATGATGTCGTCTAAAATGGAGCAAGGCTGGAACAGAACCAAGGCCGCTTCGTTTGCCTATACTTCCACGGCAATGCCGATGCTTACTGGCACTTTGGTGACAGTGGCTGGTTTTTTGCCAATTGCGACAGCGGTATCCAGCACTGGGGAATACACACGCTCTATTTTTCAGGTGACGGCTATTTCACTGGTGATTTCATGGTTTGCAGCAGTGATTTTTGTGCCTTATTTGGGGTACCACTTATTGCCTGATTACGCGCATAAGCCCAAGCCATATCGTTTGATGGTGTGGTTGCGAGAAAAACTCGGCTTAAAAGGCCTTACTACAAAAAACGGTGATGGTGTTGAAAATCACCATCATGATATTTACAACACGGCTTTTTACAGTGCATTTCGCAAGCTAGTGACTGCTTGTGTACGCTATCGTAAAACGGTGATTTTGCTTACTTTAGCTATGTTTATATTGTCGGTAGTGGGCTTTGGCAAAGTGCAGCAGCAGTTTTTTCCCGATTCTACGCGCTTAGATATTGTGGTTGATTTGCGCTTGACCGAAGGCGCAAGTTATCAAGCGACCAATGCAGAAGTGAAAAAACTGGAAACTTGGCTGCACAATTGGCGTAAAACACACCCAACCACTGAAATGCAAGGTATCGACAATTTTGTAGCGTACATCGGCACGGGCAGTCCGCGCTATTATTTACCGACGGATATTCAATTGCCGCATCGGGGCTTTGCGCAATTTGTTATTTTGAATAAAGACTTAGGCACCCGCGAAGCCTTGCGTAGCGATTTGCTTAAGTTATTTGAAAACGATTTTCCCAACTTGCGCGCTTCAGTTAAACGGCTTGAGAACGGCCCTCCTGTGGGCTTTCCTGTGTTGTTTCGAGTCGATGGCACAGATATTCCTAAAATCCGTGAAATTGCCCATAAAGTTGAGGCCATTATGCTGGAAAATCCGCATTTAACCAACGTGCAATTGGGCTGGGAGGAGCCAAGCAAAGTCATTAAAGTGTCGGTCGACCAGTCCAAGGCGCGGTTATTAGACGTGAGTTCAGTAGATATTGCCAATATGCTCAATGGCGCAATGAGTGAGTTGTATATTACCGAGTTTAGAGAAGGCAATGAGCGTATCGACTTGGTCGCGCGTGGGGCTGAAATTGAGCGTACCAAGTTGTCGCGCTTACCCAACTTGATGATAAATACGCAAAATGGCACTAGCGTGCCACTTTCGCAGATTGCGACCATTTCATCAGAGTTTGAAGAAGGTGTGATATGGCGACGTAACCGTGTGCCCTCCCTACAAGTGCGAGCAAACTTGCGTGGCAATATGCAAGCACCTGTGGTTTCAGCACAAATTGAAGAAAAGCTGACTGAAATCAAAGCCAATTTGCCGCTCGGTATTACGATAGAAACAGGTGGCGCGGTAGAAGAAGCTGCTAGAGGTGCGGCATCCGTTGCCAAGGGCGCGCCACTCTTTTTAGTGGTGGTGCTTACCTTGCTGATTTTGCAGCTGCAAAGTTTTTCACGCATGTTTCTAGTGCTGCTCACCGCACCTTTAGGTTTAATTGGGGTCACAATTGCTTTGCTGGTATTTGATAAGCCGTTTGGCTTCGTCGCCATGCTCGGCACCATTGCGCTTTCGGGCATGATCATGCGCAACTCGGTGATTCTGGTAGACCAGATCGATCAGGACAAATCGAGCGGACTGGAGGATTGGCAGGCGATCGTTGAATCCACTATACGTCGCTTCAGGCCGATCGTATTAACGGCCGCAGCGGCCATTTTGGCCATGATACCGCTTACGCGCAGTGTTTTTTTTGGCCCGATGGCGGTGGCGATTATGGGTGGTTTAACTGTGGCAACATTGTTAACAGTGTTGTTTTTGCCAGCCCTGTATGCAGCATGGTTCAGGGTAAAAGTGCCACAAACGGCTTAAGAAGTAAGTATTAAAAGCTGGCTTAATTTCAGGTTGCATGACAAGCGCATAGGCTATAATTATTACAATTGTAAGGAACAGAATTTGTTATGACACAAACAATACAAAAAAACATGCCGCACGAAACAGCGAGATTTAATATGCCTCGCGAAACCGCGAGATTTAATATGATAGAACAGCAGATTCGCACTTGGGAGGTGCTGGATCCAGCCGTGCTGCAGCTGCTAAACGATGTGCCGCGCGAAAATTTTGTACCTGCCGAATATCAAGGTCTTGCTTTTGCAGATATCGAGATTCCACTAGGGCATGGCCAAACCATGTTAAGCCCGAAACTGGAAGGCCGCATTTTACAAGCCTTGAATGTACAAAAAACGCATACCGTGCTGCACGTGGGCACTGGCAGCGGCCATTTTGCGGCATTGCTGGCCAGCCTTGCTAAGCATGTGGTTTCAGTGGATATTTATGCTGAGCTAAGCGTGCAAGCTGCAAAAAAACTGGCGGCGCAACATATTCAGAATGTGACTTTAGAAGTGGCTGATGCGATATCGGGCCTGCCTGCACATAAGCCTTACGATCTGATTGTATACACGGGTTCTTCACCGGTAGAGCCGGCAGGTGTGCGCGAACAATTAAAAATCGGCGGCGCCATGTTTATCGTGCTGGGCCAATCGCCGGTGATGCAGGCCACGCTGATACATCGCGTTTCAGATACCGGTTTCAGAGAAGAGGTGTTGTTTGAAACCTGTATTCCGGAATTAATTAACGCTCCGCAAGCGCAGCAATTCGAGTTTTAACATGATCATTAAGCGCCTTGTTTTCATGGTTTTTTTAGCAGTTTTGCCGCCAACGGCCTTACTGGCGGCAGAAGACCCGTCATCGCAAGCCAAACCGCAATCCCTGATGGACATATATCACCTAGCGCTGGCACATGACCCTACCCTGGCCTCTGCTTTAAGCGCCAACAAGGCAGCGCAGGAAATCATTGAGCAAGGCAAAGCGTTATATCGTCCCACAGTGAATTTTAATGCGAGTGCCAGCGTCTCTCAAACCGACATTAAATTTATTGGCACCGGCTTTAACCAGTTCAGAACCGAAGGCCGGCAAAATTTCGAAGGCTATAATTACGGCGTTGAGGCGCGCCAGCCGATCTACCGCAAGCAGAATCTGGTGCAAATGGATCAAAGCAAAACCCAGGTCAGCCAGGCCGATAAACAGTATCATTTAAGCCAGCAAGAGCTGATTCTGCGCACCACACAGGCTTATTTTGATGTGCTGATTGCGCAGGATAAAATCGATTTAATCACTGCGCAAAAAGCCGCTATTTTAAGCCAGTTAGAGCAGGCAAAAGCTACTTTTGAAGTAGGCACTTCCACCATTACCGATGTGAACGAGGCACAGGCGCGCTACGATTTAATCGTCGCCCAAGAAATCGCAGCTGTGAACGAGCATCAAATCGCCAAGCGCTCGGTAGCGGCAATTACGGGCGAAGTGCCAGCTAAACTCGCCACGGCAAAATCAGATATTCATGTCACGCAACTTAGCCAAGGCATGCAGGATTGGCAGCAAGTGGCGGTGCAAAATAACCTCAACATTCAGATTCAACAAGATGCGCTTAAGCTGGCCGAACAAGAGGTAGAGCGGACGCAGGCGGGCCATTTGCCGACGTTGGATGCGGTGGCAAGTTATACCAAAAACTATGCCAATGGAGGCACAAGCGGCGTGGGCAATGATCTTGATAACGCGACAATCGGCCTGCAACTGCAAATTCCACTCTATCAAGGTGGCGCAATCAGTTCACGCGCACGTCAGGCGGTGTTAAATAAGCAAAAAGCACTCGACGATATAGAAATAGCACGTCGCCAGACCGATCTGGAAACGCAGCGTGCCTATTTCAATTTGAGCACGACCATTGCTCAGGTAAAGGCATTGGAGCAGGCCCTGATTTCCAGCCAAAGCCAGCTCGATTCGACTAAATTAGGCTATGAAGTGGGCGTGCGCACCAGTGTGGATGTGTTGAATGCGCAACAACAATTTTATTCTGCCAAGCGCGATTTACTGCAAGCGCGCTACAATTATCTGGTGAATATCATCCGCCTCAAAGCCGCTTCTGGTCTGGTGGGTGAGGCCGATCTGCAGGATATTAATCAGCAGCTGGTTTCGGATGCGCATTAATGCTTGCTAACCAACAGCTCAGCCAGCTTGTGGTCATTGATATGCAAGTGAAACTGGCATCTGTCATGCCTGCAGAGGCATTGCATGGCGTGGTTAAAAATTGTGGTGTTCTGGCGCAAGCCGCACATCTGCTCGCGGTAGCAACTATCCTTACCGAGCAATATCCGCAAGGCTTGGGCGAAACAATACCGGAAATCAGGCAACATTTACCCAACTGCAAACCCATTACTAAAACCGCATTCTCAGCATGCGGCGAGCCTAGGTTTAGCCAGCAGCTGCATCGCGATAAACCACAGATTATCCTGGCAGGTATGGAGGCGCATATTTGCGTGCTGCAAACTGCTTTGGCGCTGTTGCAGGCAGATAAGCTGGTGTTTGTGGCGGAAGACGCTGTTATCTCGCGCAACCCCGCTAATAAAGCCAACGCGTTGGCAAGGCTGCGCGATGCGGGCTGTGTGATCAGCAATACCGAGTCGGTCATGTTCGAATGGCTGGGCAATGCCAATCACGAGGCGTTTAAGGCCATATCTAAACTGATTAGATAATTAACACCAGCGTGAACTGGAAACTCATATTCTTCGTTACGCTTATCAGTTACGGCGCATATCAGCATTTTTCGCATCGCCCAATCACGCATGGTAATGGCGTTATTGCTAGCCAGCAGCCTGCACAAAATTCAATCCGTCAGACCAGTTTTACTCTCAACGGTTATAACATTACGCCTCTAGCGTCTTTTGAAGTAGAAGCCCGCGTGCTGTCTACAAAGACCTATTCTATTGGTCGAGAGGCCGATCTGTCACCTATAGATTTGGCACTGGGTTGGGGGCCGATGTCTGATGAAGCAGTTGTAAGTAAAATTGATATTAGCCAAAGCAATCGTTGGTATCATTGGCGTGCAGATGAGTTTCCGATTCCACGCGAAGAAATCCAAATAAATAGCGCTAATATGCACATGATTCCAGCCGATAGTGCAATTGAAAAAAAGCTTAAATCTGTTAAATCAGGGCAAGTGGTGAAATTAAATGGTTATTTAGTGCAAGCAAACTTGAGCGATGGTTGGCATTGGAAAAGCTCGTTAAGCCGCAAAGATACAGGTAATGGCTCATGCGAGTTGGTGTATGTGAAATCTATAACTGTTAATTAATGCAAATATTGTGTAATCAATTTCATCATACGTGTGGTCGCGCCTGTGGAGGCCTCACTAAAGCGTAGTGCGGCCTGCTGCATTTTTTCGCGTTTTTGCTGGTTATGCAGCAAGTATTGGATTCTTTCGCGCAACTCATTATCATCTTTTACCTGGATCGCGGCGCCTGTCCGCACCGCATTCTTTGTGGCATCGGCAAAGTTATAGGTATATTTTCCAATCAGAATCGGCTTCCCCATACTGGCCGCCTCGATTAAATTTTGCCCACCGTATTTCAGCAAACTGCCGCCGATAAAGGTAAAATCACACGCCGCATAATAGGCAAAAAGTTCGCCCATGCTGTCGCCTAGCACAACTTTTATGTTTTTATCAATCGGCCCGACTAGGTTGCTGCGGCGCTGGTAGGCAAAGCCAGCGTTTTGAATAATGCTTTCTACTTCGTTAAAGCGTTGCGGATGGCGCGGCACGATGACTGTCAAAATATCCAGATCCTTTACCGCATCCAGAATGCGTTTTTCTTCACCTTCACGCGTGCTGGCCGCAAGAAAAACTGTGCGTTCAGAACCGAATGATTGACGCAACTGCAAGCCTTTATCCACGCTGTCTGCAGGCGGCTTCACGTCAAATTTCAAGTTGCCCGCAACGTTGATATTATTTGCGCCCAAAGTCTGTAATCTTGCAAAATCTTCTGCGGTTTGAGCGGCAACGGCGCTAAGGCTTTGCAGGCCATCGGAAGCCAGTTTGCCAAGTTTTGCATAGCCTTTAACCGATTTTTCTGAAAGCCGAGCGTTTAACAGCAGCAAAGGAATCTCACGCTGTTTGCATGCGGCAATCAGGTTAAACCAAAGTTCGGTTTCCATCAGCAAGCCAATGGCTGGCTTGAAGTGATTTAAAAAATGATTGACCGCAAACGGTAAATCGTAAGGCAGGTAAACGCGTTGAACGTTATCACCAAATAATGCCTCGCTTGTTTCTCGTCCGGTAGGCGTGGTGTGTGTGATCAAGATTTGATGGTTTGGATATTGTTGCTGCAGCGCTTTAATTAAAGGCTCGGCGGCGCGTGTTTCACCCACCGAAACGCAGTGCAACCAAATGACAGGTTTATTAACAGGTGTGCTGTAAAAACCAAAACGCTCGCCCCAATGTTTTTTATAGGCGGGTTGTTTGATACCTCGCCAGAGCAATTTAACCGGCACAAACGGCAGCGCTAAATAAAGTAAGAGAGAATACAGAAGGCGATTCATCGCGCCATTTTCTCATAAAATCGAGGCGGATGTTTTTGTCGTGTGGATGTAAGCATAAACAACAAAATTTTGCGAGAAATATAAATTTTAAATTTTATTTTTTTGTAGCTAATCGCTCACCTTACTCCAATCCAAATACCGGCTTGGTTTTTTGCAATAATTCACTAAAAAATGCATGTAAAAAAAGATTAACAGCCTATTGACGCATACAAAATAAAGGCATAAATTTCTGCTTCAGGCACAATATGTTGTGTTTGGGTGAGGGTTTTTTCACAAAAATATATGATTGTTAATATAAATCACATAGTTAGCAAAAACTAAATAGTAGTGCAATGTTTAAGACGTTAAAAATAAGGGAGTAGGGCATGCTAAAAGCGGTGGAAACAGCTATGAAATCAAAAGAGAATACAGAGGTTGAAATTCCGATTCAATCGGTGTCGCTGGATATTTGGGATAAAAAATATTGCTTAAAAACTAAAACTGGCGAGCATGTCGATAAGAGCATGGACGATTCTTACTCCCGCGTAGCACGTGCTTTGGCAGATGTCGAAACGACTGAGGAAAAACGCCATGAATGGCACGAGAAATTTCTATGGGCATTGCGCCACGGCGCGATTCCGGCTGGCCGCATTACCTCCAACGCGGGCGCGCTGGAGCACAAACCGGCCACTTCTACCATCAACTGCACTGTTTCAGGCGTGGTGGAAGACAGCATGGACAACATTCTCGGCAAGGTGCACGAGGCCGGCTTAACCCTTAAAGCCGGCTGCGGTATCGGTTACGAATTCTCTACCCTGCGTCCAAAAGGCGCGTTTGTAGCAGGTGCGGGTGCTTACACCAGCGGCCCGCTCTCTTTCATGGATATCTACGACAAAATGTGCTTTACCGTGTCATCAGCGGGTGGCCGCCGTGGCGCGCAAATGGCCACATTTGATATTTCCCACCCTGACATCACAGATTTCATCAAAGCCAAGCGTGAAGCTGGCCGTCTGCGTCAGTTCAACCTTTCCTGCCTCATCACCAAAGAATTCATGGAGGCAGTCAAGGCCGATGCAGAATGGAAACTCGCTTTCCCAGTGACAGAAAAAGAAGCCATCGTGGATGGCCTGAATGTGAATGATGAAAGCCAAGTGGTTTGGCGCGAATGGCCGGTGAAAGGCAAATACCTTACCAAGGCCGACGGCGTGGATGCCGGCAAAGTGGCTTGCCGCGTGTATAAAACCATTAAGGCGCGCAGGCTGTGGGATGTGATTATGTCCAGCACTTACGATTTTGCCGAGCCGGGTTTTATTCTGATTGACCGCGTGAACGAGATGAACAACAACTGGTTCTGCGAAAACATCCGCGCCACCAACCCATGCGGCGAACAGCCTTTGCCGCCTTATGGTGCTTGCCTGCTGGGCTCGGTCAACCTCACCAAATTCGTGAAAAAACCGTTTACTGATGAAGCCTATTTCGATTGGGCAGAATACCGCGAAGTGGTGGGTATTTTTACGCGCATGCTGGATAACGTAGTCGAAATCAATGGCCTGCCATTGCAACAGCAGCGCGATGAAATCATGCGCAAGCGCCGTCATGGCATGGGCTATCTGGGCTTGGGCTCTGCGCTCACCATGATGAAAATGAAATACGGCGAAGAAGATTCCATCAAATTTACCGAGGAAGTCACCCGCGTCATGGCCGAAGAAGGCTGGAACGTAGGCGTGCAGCTGGCCGAAGAAAAAGGCCCGGCGCCGATTATGGATGAAAAATTCGAAGTGACTGCCGACATGCTGGCAAAACGCCCGGAGATGGCGGCGGATGGCATTAAAGTGGGGCAAAAAATCGCGGGCAAAGTGCTGCTGGGCAAATACAGCCGCTATATGCAGCAGTTCCCCGAAGGCTTGCGCAACCAAATCGCGACCAAAGGCGTGCGCTTTACGCATCACAGCTCTATTGCGCCAACCGGCACCATTTCACTCTCGCTCGCCAACAACGCCAGCAACGGCATCGAGCCATCATTCGCGCACCACTATGCGCGCAACGTGATTCGCGAAGGCAAAAAATCCAAAGAGAAAGTCGATGTGTTCAGCTACGAATTGTTAGCCTACCGCGAGCTGATTAACCCGAAAGCCATGCCGTTTAGTGATAAACCGGATGAAAAGCTGCCGGATTACTTTTTAGATTCTTCCACCATCATGGCCAAAGCCCATGTGGATATTCAGGCCGCGTCACAAAAATGGATAGATAGCTCGATTTCAAAAACCATCAACGTGCCAACGGATTACGATTTCGAAGACTTCAAAAACATCTACCTTTACGCTTACGACAAAGGCCTGAAAGGCTGCACCACATTCAGGTTTAACCCGGAGGCGTTCCAGGGCGTGCTGGTGACAGAAAAAGATTTAGAAAACACCACCTACAAATTCACGCTAGAAGACGGCACCCATGTTGAAGTACAGGGTAACGAAGAGATTGAATATGATGGAGAGATTCACAGTGCAGCCAACTTGTACGACGCCCTAAAAGAAGGCTACTACGGTAAGTTTTAGTGTAGGAGCGACGTCCTCGTCGCGATAAATAGTAAAAGGTTAATGTAGGAGCGATTTTTAAATCGCGAAGCATAGGAAATCGGGGCGAGTCGCCCCTCCTACAAAAAAGGAGAAATTAAATGACAGTAAAAATAGATAAAAAAATCGTTAGCTACGCGCTGGTGAATGAGGAAAGCAAAGCCAAAGCGGCAGAGCTTAAAGCGCTAAACGCAAAAGTCGTGCAAATTGGTGAGCCGCTGGATAGGCCAGAGAAGATTACCGGCTCTACCTACAAGGTAAAAACGCCGGTTACCGAGCATGCGCTCTACATCACCATTAACGATGTGGTGATGAACGAAGGCACGCCGCAAGAGCACCGCCGCCCGTTCGAGATATTCATCAACTCCAAAAACATGGATCACTTTCAATGGATAGTCGCCCTCACCCGCGTCATGTCTGCGGTGTTCCGCAAAGGCGGCGACGTCACCTTTTTGGTGGAAGAGCTTAAAAGCGTGTTTGAGCCAAGCGGCGGCTACTTTAAAAAAGGCGGCAGGTTTGTGCCAAGTTTAGTGGCAGAGATTGGCGAAGTGGTAGAGCAGCACCTGCAAAACATCGGCATGCTTAAAAAACCGGGCTTAGATGAACACCAGCAAAAACTGGTAGATGAAAAACGCACCGAATATTTTGAGAACCACGCCAAAGCGGGTGAAGAGATGACTTCAGATGGCTTCCCCAAAGGCGCTGCGCTTTGCAACAAGTGCCAAACCAAAGCGATGATTGTGATGGATGGCTGTTTGACGTGTTTGAATTGTGGTGAGAGTAAGTGCGGATAAGGAGATTGTTGATTATTAAGAATGCTGCATATGTAGGATTGAGCAAAGTTGTAGTTTTTGTGAATAAAGTCGTGATTTTTTGTGAGCAATGTGAGGTTTCACCAGTTGTTTAAAATCATGGTGTTAATGAGTGCAATGTGAGCAAAGATGTAATTTTCCCTCAAATCTTCCTTAATAAAAAAGGCCAGTCGCTATAAGCAACTGGCCCAATTCTATGAATTTTGAGTTGTTTAGATTTTTTGTGGGGTGAGGCATCTCTTAATTTTTTTAAATATAATATCTAAATGGTAGCGGTGGTAGGTTATTCTGAATAGGACCAGCTGTTAAAATTTCTCCTATTGCATCTGCAAAACGAAGTGTTACTGGTACACCATCACCATAAATACATGTGTTGTAGTTAAGCTTAGTGAGTGCCAATACATCGCTCATTACAGTTTTGATATCAGCAACTCCTCGGACTATTTCAATTGAAAGAGGATTGGGAACTTCTCTTCCAGGGTATGTTTGCAATCTTGGAATAAAACCTTTACTCCAAAGATAACCTTTTTTTTCTGACTCTACCCATGCTAGGCTACGAGGCGCGTTAGTCATGCCGCGTCGATATAGTTTCAAAGATTGATCTTCACGAATTCTAACGCATACCACACTACAGTTTTTAGGTACGCTATCTCGAAAACCCTCCCACTCATCAAATGAGAAGCGCGTTTTACCATGAATGAATAACTCAGTTGGCGAAGCTCCGTTATGGGCTTCCTTATAGGCATTTACAATGAGTTCCATTAGTTCGCAAGCTTTTTGGCGAGTTAGATGAAACTGTTTATTTGTTGGTGAATACCAAGGACCAACAGCACCACGGAAAACTACTCCATCTCCAGAATCTAGAAACATTTGAGCACCACAACAAGCATTATTTTCATCAGCACCTAGTGTCTCTCTTTTAAATACAACTCCAACATAACAAACACCAGGCCTAGGTGTACTTAGTTTCCATGGTTGACCTCCTGCTTTGAAAAATGCGGTTGTTGCGATATTCCATGCTAGTGTTGCTGGATCTTGTAGAGAGCGAAGAGGACTTCCGTTACTTTTTTTAAAATCTTCTGGGGTAAGTGTGCTTTCCCTTACTACTTGTAAAACCACTCTATTCTGCAGTAACCTTGCTTTAAGCTGATTGTGAAAATTAAGTTCATAAAGATAGATTTCAGCAGACTGGTTATCCTCAGAAAACAGAGAAGGAGTTTGCAGTAGTCGAGTAGCAGTCTTTTTATTCATTGCAAAGTCTGAAACTTCCCGTTCTGCAGCACTTACTTTAGATTGTGGCCTGCCTAATCTATAAATCTCATCGGGAATAACGGCAATCCATAGATCTACGGAAACCTCGCTACGCTCTCGAATGAATGCTGCAATAGCATCTGCGTAAAGTGAAACTGCTTTATAGATGGCCTGATGACGGTCATCCATGCAGATTGCGTGATGCAAGTTTTCTGAATTAACCTCCAAATTTACAGTAGGTTTTTCTGGCCACTCTGCTTGAAAAATAGCCTGAAATCCCGGGAAAATTGTATGATTTGGATCATCAGATTTCATGGGGTGAATGGCTTTAGAAAGCTTAATGGCCCAATTGTTATATCTCTTTGCTCCATCCTTAGTGGCTATTAAGCCGATTCGAATGCTCCCTCCGGCATATGGATTATAATAAGGACCATAAAGGAGTAAACCATCCTTTGGATGCTCCAGTTGCTGGTCAAATCCAAAGGTTAGTAAAGGCTCAGGTAGTACTAATAGCTCATCTGAATTAATCACTCGACTTCTCCATCATCATCTATCAAAAGCTCTGCGTCGAAGTCTTCACCATTTTCTACTTCGAGCTGAATCTCATCATCTTCGACCAGCTCTTGAAGGTCACTTAGCCCTTTGGGAGATTGAAATGTGATAGGAAATGCTCCAATCTTAATTGAACGACTACCTCCTACAGGTAATAAGATTTCATCTGTTCCTTGGGAAGTTAAGGACAAAAAAGCTCTAAGAAAGCCACGCCAACGATCATTCCACCAACTCTTGCAGAAACTACGGCGTAATTGATGCATACGGGCTGTGGAGCTAATTAGTTGCCCATTTGTATCCGTGAAAATAATATGTGTTCGTAATTCAATCCGACGTTTACCATCAAGCACAGATCGCATACTTACAGCGAAATGCCAGTTAACTTTATATTTGGCGCTAGAGCCCGTTAATTGCTTTTTACGCCGCGTCCCATTAGCTTCAACGAACTCAACTTTATCTTTAATCGTTAAACCGGATGGTACATACCAAATTAACTGCCGGTTTGAAAGTTGATAGGGTTTCAAACCAAGTTTTTCCATCTTTAAATCCCAAGCTTGGCGAATAAGTGTAGCAACTCGATTTCGGGCATCAAATGGTTCTACATTGTTAGTACCCCATCGAATGGAACCATTAAGAAAGCTCTCAGTATCTACCGCATTAGATGGGCTTAACATCACTGACTCTTTTAACAAATCAATCAATTCAGTCCTAGGAGCAAATCCTATAATTTGGTCACCAAATTCAATCCAAGGAAGCTCTTGATTTACCTTGGTTACTGGTATCTTGCGCTCATTACCGAGGATTTTTGTGGTCTCCATTGCAGGAGGAAGGGAAACAATAGGTAGCCAATTTGATTCAAGTATTTCTGATCGATTAACCCATTCTATTGATTCTTTGCTGAATGAAGGCAACCATGCTCTAGCAAATACAGGACTATTATTGTCAATCTTAGGAATGTTAGAATTTTGAAAGGTGTCGAGAAGTTGAATTAGTCCTGTGTGCCACCCACGATTAAAGTCGATAACGTTTTTTCGATGTAGCGTAATGGGTAGCTGACTAAAATCAAATTTATCTATGCGAATAGGAATAACAAAATCTGGTATTTGCTTTTCAATAGTAATTCCAAGATCCCATTCATTTCGTACACCACTTTTATTATGAGATGACTCTGAAACAACCGCAATCATTCGTATACAGTCATTTCGAATAGCATTTTCAATTTTATCCCAGAAGTAATCACCACCTTTTAGGTTATTCAAGTCACTCCAAACTTGATAACCAGCGATAGTAAGTTTTGCTGCAAGCCAACGAGTAAAGTCATTATCTTCGGGGGTGGCATGACTAAGAAAAATAGATGTTTTCGTTGGATGATCAATTATTGTCATATTCTTTTCTTACTCAAGGCATAAGCGCGATGGGGCCGCAATTCACTTCGTGATCTATAGTGTCTGCAGGCAGCACATGTTGAAAAAGTGTTAAAAAAGTTTCACCTTCTGTTGTACGCGGTGTCACAAGATGTTTAATAAGCGGTGTCAGCTTAACTGCAGCATTTACAAATAATGGGACAATATTGAAAAATATCCGATCTTCTTCTAGTTGAAACTCAGCAGCATAGCTCTTAAATTTTGATGTGCTTAAATAGCTCTTAATAAGCTCTGTAGTTTCATTTTGGATCCGTGTTTCCTTTGCAGGTAGTGAAAATAAAGTTTTTAAATCTGCCCAAGAAACGTAAACTTCAAAAGTATCAGCACCTTCCTCTTCAGCAGGAAAGTCTAAGAGTATATACATTTCCATACCGCCAATTTTTTGGGCCTCTTGTGCGTAGTAACTGTAAATCGTCCTAATTTTCTTCGCCTGATTATGGTGGCGAGCGTTTCTTAGGACTAGCACAGTTGCAAGTTCAGGCGTTTTATACCAATCAATGATGCTACTCTGGCCTTCTTTATCCATGGCATCATGTAGACTGTGAAATGCGTTTAATGCTGAAGCTAGTGCATTCTCTATATTGCCGACCGCTTCATCTCTGTCTAATTGAAGCAGACCTTGAAAATTGGCACGGTAATTGACTTCTAGGAGTACTCTAAGTGCATGGGATAAATCTTCAAATGCGTCAGTAATTTGGCTCATGGCATTTCAATTAAGTATGAATACATTTCAAGCCGTCACCGCCTGCGCCACCAAAGAATCAGCAATGGCTTGTTGTTGCTGATTGGCTGCGGTGATGCCAGTTTTAAGTTGGTCGCATAGCGCCATGAGTTCGTCGACTTTAGCGACGATGCGGTGTTGTTCTGCTAGAGGCGGCAAGGGAATTACTGCATTATTTAGTTTTGCCAGCGTCACCCTTGTTATTGCTACTCCTGTCATTTCTGAACGCATTTCAGCATAAAAAAATGGTGCCGTCATAGCTTTGAGTAAGAATTGGTTATTTGTACCAACACTTGGCTTTAAAAGCGCCACACTAGAAAGCATACTAAATGGCTCCTCAAGTGTGTTAATTGTGGCAATGCCAGTAGTTGCACCATCTTTTATATAAAGTACATCGCCCAACTCAGGGTTACATCGCGAATAAATTTCCTCATGCATGTCCTTAGTGATGTAAGTGATGTCAGAAAGGTCTAACCCCCAAGATTTGATATTTTTAGCTGAGATATATTTGAAAGCGCCATTATCCAGGTTTGGTGGTGAATGATGTGTTCCATCAGTGATTTTTAAGAGTGAATGCCCCAATCTTACCCACTCCCAATTTTCAGGTAATTCAAACGGCTTTTCATCCTCACCAATCGGTGCAAGTGGCTTATCTTTTTTAATCTTACCGTCAGCTACCAGCTTAGCCTTCTCAGCCTGTATACGTTTGAGCAATTCACTGGCAGGTTCATCCTTAGGGTCTTGCGGTACGAGTTTACCCATAACAGCGAGTTGTAGCAGAGTTTGTTTGAGGGCATCTAAGCTGGCTTCGGTGGTGAATAGCATGTCGAAATGTGCGGTGATGCGTTGCCAGTTAGCGCTAAAGTCATCTGCACTTTGCGATTGCGTGAGCGTGCCAAGTAAATGACTGACGAGTTTTTCGTGCGCT
The DNA here is from genome assembly GCA_049687015.1 of Methylotenera sp. Taxonomy (GTDB): domain Bacteria; phylum Pseudomonadota; class Gammaproteobacteria; order Burkholderiales; family Methylophilaceae; genus Methylotenera_A. The sequence continues at coordinate 56,522 of JBAVIP010000070.1, forward strand.
TCTGCGGCATTGCTATACTGAGCTTCCAGTTGGTCGCACAGCGCCATGAGTTCATCGACTTTAGCGACGATGCGGTGTTGTTCGGCGAGCGGAGGTAAAGCTGTAGGATTTTGAAGTAATTTTTGCGTATCAAGATGCGGAATTGCGGCACCCTTCATAGAAGTATTAAAAATCTCAAAGCCTTGTTTAAATATTAATTTAATATAGTTTTGAATAAAAACAGGTGTATCAATGATTGATAATGTAGAACCTATAATCCCATTCTTACCATCAAGTACCAACCCACTTCTTGAACCATCACATACAACCAAAATATCTTTATCTGTAGATTGTGGGCAAGTTAACTCCTCTGAATATCGACGTATTATGTTTCTATCAAGGGCGTCTATATCAAGATATGGTAAGCCTAATTCATCCTCATTTAAGCTTTTAGGAATGCGTCCTTTTCTTAACTGAAACAACTCACAGTTTCTTACCAAAACCCAGCCATGCGGCAATTCAAATAGCTTCTCATCATCTGTAATTGGCGCAAGCGGCTTTTCTTTCTTAATCTTACCCTCAGCCACCAACTTAGCTTTCTCAGCCTTTATGCGTTTAAGCAATTCACTGGCTGGCTCATCATTTGCATCTTGCGGCACCAGCCTGCCGCACACCGCCAACTCTAAAATCAATTCACGCAGTTTCTTCACGCCATAGACACTGCCAGCATTACTTGAAGCACGACCACGGCCTGACCGTTTTCCGGTATCCGCGGCGGTCCAAATATCCATATGCTCGGTGATTAATTGCTGAATGGTGCTCATGCCTTAATCTCGCGTTGCAGTGCCTCGGCCAGTACGCTTTTCAATTGTCCGCGAAGTGCGCTGATATCAGCTTGCATGGTTTTGTATTGCGCTAATAGCACTTCAGGATCATGGATTTCTTGCTCACCAATATGCGGGTTCTTGCAATCTAAGTTGTAGTTACGTGCTTTAATATCCGCTAAGCTTACCTTCCAGGCATATTCGCTTTCAGAGCGTGTACTAAAATTATCAGCTTCGCTACCCCACCATGCGGCGAGTGGTTCAAACTCTTCAACCTTCATGGGCTTGGTTTTGTTGTAAGCCTTCACTCCAACTGGTAATGGATGCTCATAAAACCAAATATCTTGTGTAGGTGTGCCTTTAGTAAAAAATAGCAGGTTGGTTTTAATGCCAGTGTAAGGCGCAAACACGCTATTGGGCAGGCGTACAATGGTGTGCAAATTGCATTCTTCAAGAAGTTTTTCTTTAATGCGGGTTTTGATGCCTTCGCCGAATAAGAAGCCATCGGGCAACACCAGCGCGGCACGACCACCGCTTTTGAGTAGCTGCATAATTAGCACTAGGAATAAGTCTGCTGTTTCGCGGGTTCTAAAATTGGCTGGAAAGTTGGTTTCGATGCCATCTTCTTCATTACCGCCGAAGGGCGGATTAGTCACAACAACGTCTACTCGCTCACTTGGTCCCCAGCTAATCAGCGGACGCGCCAATGTGTTGTCATGGCGGATATTGCTCGGCACATCAATGCCATGCAGTATCATATTGGTGGTGCATAGCAGATGCGGCATCGGCTTTTTCTCAACACCGTGTATGCTGTTTTGCAATTGCGCTTCGTCTTCTACCGTTTTTACATCTTGCTTGCGGATGTGTTCAATGGAGCAGGATAAAAAGCCACCCGTACCACAGGCAGGATCCATGACTTTTTCGCCTAAGCGCGGGTTGACCATGTGTACCATGAATTCCGTCACCGCACGCGGTGTGTAGAACTCGCCTGCGTTGCCGGCGGCTTGCAAATCACGCAGTAGTTGCTCGTACATATCGCCAAATAGGTGACGTTCTTGCGCTTTGTTAAAGTCCACACCTTCTTGAATCTTGTTAATCACTTGGCGGATTAACTGGCCAGACTTCATGTAGTTGTAAGCGTCTTCAAACACTGAGCGAATCACATAGGCGCGCTGATCGCTGCCCTTGGCTTCCAGTTGCTGTAAGGCAGGAAACATGTCGTTATCTAAAAACTGCTTAAGCGCATCACCAGTCATGCCTTCGGCATTAGCCGCCCAATTGCGCCAGCGGTATTGCTCTGGCAAAGGGGATTGGTAGTTATCTTGCAGTAACTCCCATTCTGTTTCACGGTCGTCGAATATTTTAAGAAATAGCATCCAAACGAGTTGGCTCAGGCGTTGGGCGTCGCCATCGACACCTACGTCTTTACGCATGATGTCTTGAATGGATTTAATGGTGCTGGAAATGCTCATGTGTATTGGTTCTTATGTGATATGTTAAAACTAAGCGTAAAGATGTTGCTCTAGCTCTTGTAACGCGGCGATATAGGCTGGTTTGCCGCCAAAGGCTGATACCAGTTCACTGGCCGTACCCATGTTTTTAAATGGGTCCAGAGTGAGGATTTTGATGTCTTCGATATTCTCAATGCCGGTATCAGCGTATTTCTCTAACAGGCTTTCCAGTACCTTGCGTGCCTGCTCACCATACTTAGCAAAGTAGTTACGTTTTTTAACTTGTTCAGCGCGTTCACGGCGCGTGAGTGGCGGCTGGTCAAAGGCAACATGGCAGATGAGGTCAAACGCATCAAAATCTTTACCAACTTCATCGGCTAGTGGTTCGAGTAGTACGCCATGTTGTTCCAGTTCTTGCAGGATGGCAGCTTTACGGTCTGCATTGCTCCAGCGGCGCAGGAACTCATCGAGTGATGCGTAATCTTTACGTATTGTTTGGCGCGTATAGTCTTTAAGTGACTCTGTAATCAGTTTACCTTCAGGCCCATAATACTGCACACGCTCAGACACCACATATACTGTGACATTGCCCAACACATACTTGATGCGCTTAGTGCCTGGCTCGTCATCAATGCTAATATTTGGCGGAGTTAACTCGCCATCCAAGCCAGTATCAAGCGGAACTGGATTTCCGTTTTCATCTAAGGTGATTTCAGGCACATCATCTGGTGGTACTGGTGATTCGCCTGCTTTGGGTTCATAAATCATTACAGGTTCACCATCGAAGTCTTTATCGGCAAACAATTCAGTGGCCTTTTTAAAATCAATGATAGTGAACCAGTACTTGTCGTAATCTTCATTGATACGTGTGCCACGCCCAATCATTTGCTTGAACTCAGTCATGGACTTGATGTGCTGATCCAGCACTACCAACTTGCAGGTTTGTGCATCCACGCCTGTAGTCATTAGCTTAGAAGTGGTGGCAATGACTGGGTAACGCTCTTCTGGGTTGATGAAGTTATCCAGTTCAGCTTTGCCTTCTTGCTCATCGCCAGTAATACGCATGATGTACTTACGACTTTCTTTGACGCGCTCTGGATTCAAGTTAACCAAGGCTTGGCGCATACGCTCGGCGTGGTCGATGTCATCACAGAACACAATGGTCTTGGCATATGGATCAGTGGCGACTAAAAATTCAGTGATTTTTTTAGCGACTAACTCGGTACGTTTTTCAAGTACCAGCGTTCTATCCATATCAATCTGGTTATACACACGGTCTTCAATTAATTGGCCAGTTTTATCGGTCTGACCTTTGCTGGGACGCCAGCCTTGAACGTCTTTATCAATATCGATACGCACCACTTTGTAAGGTGCAAGAAAGCCATCCTCAATACCTTGTTTGAGCGTGTAGCTATACACAGGATCACCAAAGTAATAGATGCTAGATACATCTTTGGTTTCTTTAGGTGTGGCTGTTAAGCCGACATGTGTTGCGGATGAGAAATACTCCAATATTTCACGCCAGGCAGAGTCTTCTGCTGCACTGCCACGATGGCATTCATCGATCACAATCAAGTCAAAGAAGTCTGGCGAGAATTGCTTGTAAACGTTTTGTTCTTCTTCACTGCCTGTGACTGCTTGATACAAAGAAAGGTAAATCTCGTAACTTTTGTCCACTGTCCGATTAGTGATTTTAGTCATGGCAGGGCCAAAGGGCTTAAAATCATTATTCTTGGTTTGGTCTACCAGGATATTACGATCTGCTAAAAACAGGATGCGTTTTTTACTACCTGACTTCCAAAGTCGCCAGATAATTTGAAACGCAGTGTAAGTCTTGCCTGTTCCCGTCGCCATGACCAGCAAGATACGTTGCTGACCTTTTGCCACAGCTTCTACAGTGTTGTTGATGGCATTGGCTTGATAGTATCGTGGCGTACGGTTGGTGCCATCGTCATAGTAAGGCATCTCTACTGTGTGACGAGCTTCGGTAGTTTCTAGCCCTTTCCATTGACAGTAACGTTGCCAGAGTTCTGTGGGTGTTGGGAATGCATCTAAAGCTAATTCTTGCTCCATCTTGTCAGCATGACCAGTAGCATCATGAAATAAGAACCCATCACCATTGGAGCTAAACACAAAGGGCACAGTCAGCGTTTCAGCATAGTTCAATGCTTGTTGCATACCTGCACCTACGCTATGACTGTTGTCTTTTGCTTCTATGACTGCAAGTGGAATATTGGATTTATAATACAGAATGTAATCGGCACGCTTTTGTTCTCCGCGAGTATGAAGTTTGCCGCGAACAATAATTCGGCCTTTAGTGAAGCCTACTTCTTCACGAATTTGTGAGTGCAAATCCCACCCAGCATTAGTAATTGCTGGTGTGATGAATTTGGAACAGATGTCGCGTTCAGAAAGCTTCTTTTTATCCAAGCAGATACTCCGTTATTCTTTTGTTGAAAGTATAGCGTGATTGCAATGCTAGGTGCGTAATTGAAGAAAATGAGCCAGTATTTTAATGTAACTAGTTGCCGTTCAAAGACAAGATATTCAGATTTCTCTGAACATCTTGTCTTGTCTGGCTTTATGCACATTAATACCTGTCCAGCCAGGTTCCAGTTACCCCATTGCTCTCTGCAATGCGAATGCAGTCGCTGCATATGACAACAATAGTGTCTCCGCGGATTTTTCTTTTAGAATGGCCTCCACATTCCATACAAGTCTGTCGCGATTTGTATTTAGCCTGATCAATAGCACGCCAAACTCGGACCTCTTGCGTTTTCTGATAACAATCAAAACCAATCTCTAACTGGCCATAATCAGAAGAGACTGAGGTAATTTCGATAGGCAGTCGTTTGATTGTATTTATCAGTTCTTCAACGATACCAGCCCAGCCCTTTTTATAGTTCATTCTACCGTGTGGAATGAATCTAATACGTCCATTTCTACATAAAGAATCAATATGGTCATTGGCATTAAACGCATTATTAATGTCGATCTCTTCTTTATCGTTAAATAAATCCGACATGGTAGATCTCCTTCTTCGTTGCTGGTAAGTCTTGCGGTAACAAGGTGCTACGGCCAGCACGGATTGCTTTCAGGCACCCTTCATCAATAGATAACTTTGCTTCTCTAGGTGATTTTGTTCTAAGGATGTCCATTGTATCTTCGTTGATATTTGGATCTAGTAATTGGCCATAGGCCTTACTTTGTCTGAAGTTGCTATAAATGCTGACCACAACATTTATCATCTGCTCGGCATTTGGCCTTTTAATTTCAATGGTTCGCATTCTTGATAAAATTGGCTGCGGTACATTTTGAATATAGTTAGCTGTCGCCATCCAAATGACACGGCTGGCATCTATATCAATATCCAGCGCCTCATCACGGAATCGTTTTGCTGAATGCGTTTCTAATAGAGAGTAAAACGGATTGAGCGGGTTGTATCTGTTCTCATGACCACTCTTATCAACTTCATCGATCAGAAAAAATGGATTGCCAACAGTGCTATCTGCAATTGAATTGGCGATAAATCCGACGGTGCCTTCACCCCATTGCAAACTACCCCCGGACAATGCGAATGAAGCAGTCATGGTGGCCATGGATATTTCAAAGAACGGTAATTCGACTAGCCTGGCAAGCTCACTCGCAAAAAGCGTCTTTCCTAAACCTGGTTCTCCCTGCAGTAATATTGGAGGTGCCTCAAAAGGCAACCCCATTTTTGATAGACCAATCGCGTTTGCTTCGTAAAGTTCTATGACTTCAATGAAATTCGGAAATTTTGATTTTAAATCATTAAATACTTCCAAATTAGTGACGATGGCAAGTTCTCGCTCTGACAACCAGAGTTTTTTCAAAGTGCAGGCCAATCGAGACTTGATGTCGTCTGAACGCCTACTTAGCTCGGCTACGCGTTTGCTTACTTGCTCATGTTGAGCGATATGGAATGGATTGATGTTTCTCATGACAACTCCTTAAGCAGTCACAAGAATGAGGTGACTGCTATTTAATTAATAGTTAGGGTGACGAATGTGCGCATGAGAAATCTGCGGCCTTTAGAGCCGATTCGCTGCAGGTACAGTGCAGGATGCTTTGTAACTGATTTGATTTTGTAATCTTTCATATAGTATATACTATACTTATTTACTCGGCTGTCAATAGCGACGAACAATTAATTTATTGTTTCAATATATTCCTAATTAGCTCAACTCATTAATAATTAAGCCTTTAAATTACAGCAAGCAAATTATGCTCTGTCATTTTCGTGGCTTTTAATATAGTGTTTCGTAAGTCATATAACCGTGAGGTTGATAAATGCGCGATATTCTTGACCAAATCAAATCCGCCAGCGATCATGGTCTCTACCATGTCGCGCTAATTTCGGCACTTGCAGTTCCTGATATTTGTGGCGCACTTGAATCAAGCGATGGCCAGGCTACTGGAGTCAAATACAAAAAATGGTTCGATCAGTGGATATCACTGAAATATGGCGATTCCACTGGCACCTCGTTTTCAGGGGAAACTTGTTATTTTTATCGGTGTGCAGTTCTTCACCAAGGACGTGCATCACATGCGAAATCTCAATTCAGTCGTGTTGCTTTTCTCGAACCAAACGGCATTCTCTCAATGCATGACTGCATCATTAATAATGTGCTTATAATCGACATCCCAACGTTTTGTGACGACATGATTGATGGTGCAGCTCAATGGCTGAAGCAAATTGAGAATAATCCCGTGTTCAAAAATAATTTTGCGCATCGGATGCAACGTTATCCAAGTGGGATCGTAGGAGTGGTTTCTGACGTCGCCGTTATCGCATGAAGTGGCCATTAGTTCATAAACAGGGATATAAAGGTACGCACCGTATGTCAAAGTTTATACCGAGAGAAGTACTGTGACGCTTCTTGATAGACTTCGCAAATGTGTGACAGATGAGCGAGAGCTTGAACCGGTGCTTTTATATGCATCAGGGGGTGGAACACGTCAGGGTTTAGCAGGCTCTATTGAGTATCTCACTTCTACACCTGAGAATGAAACTTTTGTACGGGTAAAATTTAATCGTGAACGAATAAGTCACATTTATCCTGGCCCCTCACTCTCTTCAGCAGAGGCACAAGACGCGCTCGTTGAAAGAGCCAGAGTCGAAACAGCCCACATTCATGGCACCTTCGTAGCCAGCCGGGTACTTTTTTCTGAGCGTCAATTGAGAGGAGTTTATGCATGGGGCAACGAAGTGCGTATATCTCCGTGTCCCAGCTCGGCACCAATAGGAAAGGGACTTGATTGGTTTGACCACGGACCTTCTTCTAGGTTTGGTGTTAGCACATTAGGCCCACCATTTCCATTCCTTTTAGAAGTGCGAATTCAAAGAACACCAAACCCTTTTCTGGAGAGTGATCGCACACTACGCCAGCTTGATGTCTATCAGTATCTGTTCACACTACTTCTAACTGGACGTATCCGTTTTGCACATTGGTCTTCAGATCGCCTTTGGGCAATCTTAAAGCGCGACAATCTTCCTGAAAACCATCTAGTCCATACTGGATTTTCTACGAATGAAGATGGGCGACAGGACGACTTTGTTGTAAGGGAGCATGACTCAGCACCATTATTTGAGGGAGATGACTACTACGACCACCTTTGGCCTCAGGATGCTCAACTTTTCGTACCTAATTCGCTAGGGACAGATATTGAATTGTTTCACTCTCTTTCTCATGAAGCGACCAATGCTTTCGTGCGTGCTTGCTATTGGTATGCACTAGGCATTCAATTTCATTCGGAAACTTCACTTGCAACTGTAGCCTTTTCAACTGCCATAGAGTGTCTACTGCCACGTTTAAGATCACATTCATGTAAAGAGTGTGGCAAGCCACTTGGGTCTGGGCCAACACAGCTCTTCAAAGGGCACGTGAAGCGCTTCGGAACAGTGATTGCCGCACTGCAGAAACGTAGGAATGAACTTTATGATGTTAGAAGTGCTTTAGTGCATGGAAGTCATGCCAGTCGAGTTGATATGGACTTTATGTCCGCAAATAGACACTCCGAGGATCACCACTTACTTTTGGAGATCGTCTGTCAGCGAAGTTTGATTAATTGGCTAAGAGATCCAGAACGTGCGACCTGGCACAATGCTAAAGAGGTGGTGTAATGTACTAACTAACATTATACAAAAATATACTGTTATCGAAAGTCAGGTGTCAGCAACACTTTCAATCTGTGCTTTGATAGGCATATTAGCGTCGACAATTGAGATTTATCAATGTCAGCCAAGTAGAGTTCTACTCATTATTTGAGTATATGATTAAATGGATACTTTAATTTAAAAAGGCGGCTGATACCCTTGGATTTTATTTTGCAGATAAGCAAGTATTGCAGTGTTGACGACAGCATTCATTGATACAGGAAAAGAACTTTTTAACTGCCATGTGGCTGCACAGTGAGTGATTTTTTGTTTCATCGTACTGGTTGTTCGTACGGTAAATGCACGTAGCGGAACCTTAGGAAGATAAGGATTAGGTTGCTTATCTTGAGGCAGATTAAGATAGTCTTCCAAGGCTTCAATTATGCAAGAGTTGATTGATGTTTGATGGCTATCTGGCTCAGGACTAGCCGCAATCTTAGCTAACTGAGCCCTGTAATCTTCAGGGATTTGGAATAACGATACCAGTAATTTTTGCGGGATTGGTTGATTCATTAGAATAGTATATATCATTTCTTTTGTATGAATCTACGTCAAACACTTTCATGAGCCACATCGTGTAACTGGGTTCATATCAATTTACCTGCGCCATAACAACCGCTGGTGTCGCTTAAGAAACGCGGCAGCGGGAGAACCAAGGTTTGCATCTGGAATTTTGGATAACATGGAGCTATAGTCCGGTAAGCCCTTCAATGCGTCAGCATTCAATACATCCAGCATGCGGTTAACAGCATATTGGTACAGGGGCACACCAACTTTGTTGAGCCACTGCTGACCACAGAGTTCTTTCAAAATAATCTGAAAGAATTTTGCCTGATCTGCTGCAATCAGCATATTGCCAGCTTCAATTGCTTCAAATGCCAGGGCTCCCAGTAAAGCAATATAATCAAGGCTTGGATTAAGATGCATAAAGGTACCTGCCATGGCGTTATCGTATCCATCATCTCCTTCGCTTCGGTATCTAAAATATTCTTGAATAGATACTTCAGGGTTATTAGCGACAAGATCATCAAGGTCATTGCGACCATCATCTTCGTAATCCCCCTTTTCAAATGTTAGACCAAGACGACGAATGCATTCCACCACAATTTCCCGGACCTCGTTTAATGGCATCTGACGGTCCTCTAATAAACGCCAGAAAGGCGAGTGAATAATCGCCGCAGTTCCGGCGTAGTTTGGATGGGAATCGACGCGCGCCACAAGATCAAAATTCCTTTTACCCTTTGTTCCATCAGTTGGAATTGATTTATTAGCACGGATAGCCTCAAAAATCTTAATGCGATCAGCACTGCTTCTTGGAACTTCGTCTTTATCTGTACCAAATAAAATATCAAGTTGACAGTCATTGCGCCCTTCTCTAGCTAGTACAGCATAGTACCAAGTCATAGATCGCAACTCTCTGAGAGATTTATTTCCTGGTGGTCGGCCTGGACGGCGAGGTGCATTTGTCATAGATGTCTCATTTAATAAGCTTATTTATGGTAATAGATTAGACTTTATCATGTCGCTAGAATGGCGACAACTAGTGATAACAAGGAGTAATTTATGAGTAATAGCGACAATAGTAATGAGATGAAAGATGCGCTGCTAAAACAATATGGCCCACTAATCGGCGGATTAGATTTGCGAAGTATTCTTGGTTACAAAGCGGCATCAACGTTTAATCGTGCGAAAAGATTAAACCTCATTGGCGTGCATATTTTTGAATTGCCAAACCGTCGTGGCAGTTTCGCCTTAACCAAAGATGTCGTGGATTGGCTGAACAATATTAGTCAGCCAGAAGGCTAACGATTCATCAACTCTGGGAGATTGAATGATTTTAAGGAGGGAGTATATGTAGAGAACGACTATAAATGCAGTAGTAAATAACTTTAAGCGGCCAAAAAAGCAAAACCGCACTTCGGTTGGCGCCGAATTGCGGTTTCATTTGAAACAATCGAATGCGAAACTCGATGACCAAATAATATGCTTATATAAAATTCGTGTCAAGCATGGTGCTGATATGAAGAAGGTCGCCTTTTTCCCAAAGATTAGGAGAAGGCAGTATGTACGTATCAAAAAGAATCAACCAAAGTAAGCAGGAAGAACCACAGTTCCCTTCTTTAAATGCTCTGCTTGCAGGTATAAGCAACAATCATGGGATTTTCCCGATAGTCAGTGATGGCGCTGATGTGTTAAGCATCCACTTTGATGAAATGGGGAACCCAGTACGCAAAGTGTTGGGTCGATCTAACTATCGGCAAACACATCAGATATTTTCGAAAAAGACACAGAAGGCAATGTCATGTGAGTCTCTGATAGAGTTTAAAGGGTGCTATATCCTGGAAACCATCCCGGAAATAAAATCCTATCAAATGCAACCGGCAGTGATTAGCTATACCATTTGTGGTGAAACACATCGTCATGTGCCTGATGCATTAGTCGAATTTATAGACGGCACCAGTTGCTTTATTGAGTTTAAGCCTGAAAGTGAGTTGGGTGATGAAGACCTTATCACAAGAACTGAACTACTTAGAATAAACCTGCCCGCCCATGGCTATGGTTATCTAGTAGTTTGCGATGATCAGGTGTCAGGCATTCCCTTGATAAATGCCAAGCTTCTATTTCATTCGCAGATAACCGAAATTCCACAGGCAATATTGATGGATATTAAAAATCTGTTTGATAGTAAATCCAATATTACGATTGGAGAACTGTTATCAACCTATGCGGATATTACGCATATCAAAAACTACCTGTATCAGTTAATGCGTACTGGAACAATTGGCTATGACATTGAAAAGTTGATTACATCTGACAGTGACATTTACTGGAAAGGTGCGGTGCGATGAGAGCATTTAAATTTGCACGTGAAATTGAATTTAAAACCAATGGAAATGTATTCAGGTTAAAACGTCTAGTTGAAGATGTTTGGCAAGCTGAGAATCAAAGAACTGGGGCATATCAGCAATTTTCACTACCGACCTTAAATCAATTATATGCAGAAGGAAAGATTGAGCTAACAGAAAAGCCAACATACAGCTTTAAAACTAGAACTGTCGATAATGAATTAATTGATGGCTATCTGGACAATCTAAGCGCAGATGAACGTGACCATGTCATCACAAAAAGATATTTTTTGATTACGTATCAGAAGAATTACGGATCCATTAAGACCTCCAAGGCCATGACATATGCCATTGACCGTGAATGGGGGAAAGTCACTACTAGTCACTCAAAACCAAGTGCATCAGCAGCCCTGAAATGGCTTAGTAAATTTGAAAAATCGGGTAATGATATTCGCTCACTATTCCCACGCTTTAATCAATGTGGAAATAGAAGTAAGCGAATCTCAGACGACCTTGAAAGTATCTGTTTAGAAATTATTAATCAGGAGTACATGAATAGACAGCGTCATACATTAACGCATGTGCTTCAGAAAGCAATTCATGCTGTCGTCACAGAGAACAAGACTAGACCGAAATCTATGCATATTCAGCTACCAACCATTAGTACGCTGAGATCACTGATTAAAACATTACCTACAGAAGAGATTTATGCGAGTAGATTCGGAAATGATGCAGCTCGGCTTAAATATCGAACAAGTATTGGAAGTACGCATGCAGAGAAACCACTATCTGTTGTAGAGGCGGATCACACACGCTTGGATGTTGTCGGTGTTGATGAACTGACAGGACTGCCAATAGATAGACCTTGGTTGACAATAATTATTGATGTTAGAACTAGATGCATTCTAGGGTTTCATCTTGGATATGAACCTCCTAGTCATGCCACTGTTGCTGCAGCGCTGAAGCATGCCATTATGCCAAAAGTAATGCATGGCAGCATACGTGGCAATTGGCCAATGCTTGGTATACCGGAAATGATGGTAGTCGATAATGGTCTGGAGTTTCATGGCAATGCGCTAAAAGCATTATGTGGGGAAATTGGCATTAATCTCTCATTTTGTCCGCGTAAAAGAGGCTGGTCCAAAGGTAGTGTCGAGCGCGTTATCGGCACCATCAATCGTAATATCTCAGAAATGGTGCCATCTGGAAGAACATTCCACTCTATAGCTGCGCGAGGTGACTACGATAGCGTAAAACAAGCGGCCGTGTCTCTTGAGGCGCTTCGTATTGGGATTGCGAAGTACATCGTAGACGTGTATCACGAAAGATTCCATCGTGGCATTCAGTGTAAACCAATTCATCGATGGGAAACCTACATTAACAACGAAGATATTCGATTACCTGTAAATCCAAACGATCTGGATGCAATCGTTGGTCAAATTGAGACTAGAAGCGTATTCCACTACGGCATTGAAATTAACAATGCTACCTATAACTCCGAAGAACTAATGAAATATAGGAGCCATTTTAAAAGTAAGGCAAAAGCAATTGTTCGTTGGAATGCCGCAGATCTTGGACATATATATGTCATGGTTCCAGACGGACCAACCATTTTAGTGCCAGTTCATCCATCCAAAAGCTACTTAAAGGGGATGTCATATTACGCGTGGAAACTGATTCAAAATGAAATGAAGAGTAGACAACTCAATATGAACGATCCTACAGAAATAGCAGAAATGGTGCATGAAATCACAGAAATGATGACCGACAACGCTAGGAAAAATAAGCAGACACGTCAACAACATCTGCGATTTAAAGATGGAACAAAAGATATACGGCAACCAAAACTAAATGGTAGTGAAATTCATATCCACGAGTCCGATTTAACTGTACCTCAGAGCTCTATTTACATCCCTAAGCTGGAAGTCTATCAGCGCAATCAACCTAACAATAAGGCAGAATAATCATGAAAGATTTAAATGACGTAGTAGGTAATATCATTGTCACTCACCCGACTTTAGCAACAGCACTCAAGCGCCATTCTGAGGCGATTTCTACGATAGATAGTATGAATAACTCAAAGGGGTTCTCTGTGGTGGGTCCTTCTGGTGTTGGTAAGACAACGTTTGCATCACTCTTGCAATCAATATTTCCGAGTCAGCGAACAGAAGAGGGGCTTGATCAGCTTGTAATCTATTGTAGCGTACCACCCAAGCCAACGCTAAAAGGCTTGGCATTGGCACTATTATCAGCATTAAATGATCCTTTTTATGATGATATTCCACAAAAACGAGGCAGGAGTGTTGAGCGCGAATTAACCGCCAGATGCATCAAGTTGATCAAGGAATGTAAAGTTAAAGCAATCATCTTTGATGAATGCCAACATCTCACTAAGAATCCTGATAGTGAGAGCACATATATTGCTACGGATTGGCTTAAAACGTTGATGGACAACACCAAAGTTGTAGTGATTGTTATGGGTCTTGATTCAACAATTCAATTGTTTCAGCAGAATGAGCAGTTGGCCAGGCGGTTCTCTTCGACAATTAAGTTACGTAGGTTTGATTGGTTTGAAAGTGAGTCTAGATCAGAATTTTTAGGTGTACTCCAAGCATTTCAGGAGAACTTGCCTCAATTTGAGTTTCCAGTGCTAACAGGTACAGAAATGTCCTTTAGATTTTATAGTGCAACGGGTGGACTGCTGGCATATATTGCTAAATTGCTTAATCAAACCACATTAGACGCGATTCATGACAAGCGTAAAGTGATTGAGATCAAACACCTTGAAGTTGCTTATGAGAAGACAATGCGCGTTAGTAGCTTCGATACGGCTGAGAATCCATTTTCAGATAAATTTAAGCCACATCCAACACTGGATTCTGTCAATAAAGCCCAGACGATTGGTGCGCACGTCCCAGCCCCACGTCAGCGTAAAAATAAAAAGGTCATGAATGAATAAGTTACTACTTCGCACGCCAAAACCGCATGCATTGGAAAGTTTCAGGGGCTATTTATTGCGACTTGCTGAAACGAATGGCTTGTCTAGCCCAAGTCCTATATTAAAACTGGCTGGAGTCAATGTGGATAGGATACGCTGTGCTGAGCAGCCAGTGGAAGTACTTTCAACGGTTACAGGCCATGATGTTAAGTCATTGGCGCACCTGCCTTTGGTGCATCCAATATCAAACATACAACAAGTGTCTGGCCATGCGGTGTCTAAGGGATACTCAATCATTTCAAAGCCTAAAATATGTCCATGTTGTATCAATGAGCAAGGGTTTGCACCTGCATATTGGGATTTGATTGCAGTTCAAGGCTGTTATAAACATCAGCAATCTTTGATTTCTAGTTGCCCACAATGCAATTCTGACTTGTCATGGATAAGGCCGGGATTGTTAACCTGTGAATGTGGTGCTGATCTATCTAAGTTGACTGGTAGCCCGATGAGTCAGGAAGAGTTGGAGTTTCTGAAAATCATTGATGCAAAATTTAATGGATTGGTACTTGAGGACACTGAATCGATAACAGGTTTGCCATTTAAACATTTAACAGAAATTTCGTTATCGACAATTTTGGCGATTGTGCATACGTTAGGATCAATACACTTATTGATAGAGAATAAGGTCGAAAGAGCAATGGTTTGCACAAATATAAATGAAGTGAAATATGGATTGGAGGTTCTTAAAGATTGGCCTAACAACTTTTTCAAGTTGATGTATCGATTAGGTGAGCAGCAGGCACGACCTTCATTGGGATTGGACAGGCAGTTTTCCTTTTTTACACAAAGACTTTTTAAACGTGGATACCCAACTGCTGAAATTAAATTTATAAAGGAAGCGTTTGTCGAGTTTGGCCAAAATCACTGGGGAAATGCATTTTATTATTCGAGAATGCAATCTAAGCCAGATAGCGCAGATCAACCTAATTTTGTTGGAGTTTATGAGTTGGCCAAGCGAATTGGACATACGCCGAGTGCCGTTCGGACCATGATCGATGAAGGTCGTCTCGTCGCGAAAGGATTGGAAGGATCCAAGATAGAAAAAGTGATTATCGACCTTGCAAAATCAAATGTGAAGATTCCTGAAAAGGGTAACACCGTCAGTGTAAGAGATGCAGCTAAATATCTTGAGCTACCAGTCTCAGTTCTCAGTCGTCTGAGAGATCTAGGTCACTATCAGCCAGATCATCTTACATTAGATAAGAACTCATATTGCATTGAAGACCTTTTAACGCTGAAGAAGAAAATTCTTAATTGCCAATTAGTTAAGCTACCTAATGAACAGTTGATAACTATTGCATTTATTATGCGCAAGTCATTTAGAAGCTATACATTCAAAACAACAATTATTGAAAAAATACTTGATCGGTCTTTGGCGTGTTTTGGCTGTGAGAAGGATATAAATGCAATCCAAGTCAGGCTCTCAGATTTTGAGGCGCTGGCAAGTAATGTTTTGCCAGTTGATCGCGGTTGGCTAACGATTAAGCAAACATCAATAGAGCTTCAATGTGATAATGGGATTATTAAGAACATGATTGAAGCTGGACTTATTGAGGGTCAAAAAGAAAAAGGCGTCCAAAAAATTAATATAGACTCTGTTTCCAACTTTAAGCAACGATACGTTACGCTACAGCAACTATCTTCAACTTTTAAATTAGGTGTATTAGCACTCAACCATCTATGTTATCAACAAGGGCTGGCATTATTGTCCGTTAAGAGAAATTATAATGTATGCCAAAATTTCATAAGAAGATCCGATGTTCATGCATTGGCGCAGCATGTGAAAGACTATTATCTCAATCATAAAAAACTAGCGTACAGATGCAGACTGGAGTCCATTAACCTTGATTGGATGAGTTAGTATTATTTTTTTATGGGTATCCGTATTTTGTGATTGATTTTGGATTTTGTCGTTGCTAAGCAAAAACAAATTATATGATTGATTTTGCAAATTAGCTCAGAAATTAGACTTCTCGATAATAGACGCTGGTGAGCGGTACTTTCGATCCAAATCAACCCATCTGATCTAGGATTTCGATGCCGGAAGCTGCCCTTTACCTTTCTACGCCAACACTCGCACTGGCTTGCTACACAGATGCCCGCATGCTACATCGAGAGGGGTAGGCAGCGCCAGACGCATTCTTCAGTGAGCATGAGACGCAAGTAGCGGCGGTGGCAGCATCGCTTCTCAGACTCAGATATTTGCGACTACCTGCTCGACACCGGCTTCTTGGCTCTGCATCGTTTCATCCAACACAACCCGATGGCAGTCAGCACCAGAAGACCGCCTAGGTAGGCAAGCTGGGCATTGACGCCAGAGAAGAGAACCGCTGCAAGTCCCAAGAACCCAAGCCCGATGATTTTGAGCGGCGTGAAGCGCCTAGCAGGTCGACGCAGTGAAAGCGTGACCAAGATGGCCAGCGCAACGACTAGAAAACCCTCCGCCCACCGCGCTACGCTGGTGTTGCGGCGCACAATGTACTCTTGGCTTGTCGCCGCATTGAGTTTAATGGTCTCCCCGAGGTTCTGTCTTGCATAGGCGACGAACGAACGTTTGATGCGAACGAAGATGCCTAGGCAGGCGTCGTCGTCTGGGTGTATGACGCCATCCTCTGCAACAACTGGGAAAGGATTGGCATCGCACTCGGGGAATGGGTAGTTCTCCCAGCGCACAAACTCGTTGTCGTCGAGCCCTCTGCTCATGGGCCCGAGGAACACGGTACCGCTGCTGCCAAAGAATTTCTCCCGGGAAGGGGGATCTTGCCAGAAGTGGAAACCTGTCTCGCCTGGTGATTTTGGCCTACCATAGCAGCCTTTGTCCTGCTCGATACAATTGATGGAATGCATCCACTCCTGCCTAATGCTGCTCTGTTTGGGATAGGGTAGCGCAACCTCCTGCCATTGGTGGTTACCATCAATGGATCGCACAGCGTCGAACAACACGCTGAAGCGCTCGGAAGTCGCTGGATACAGCGCGTCGCCGTACACGCTTCCGTCCTTGCCAGTGATGTCGCGGTGTAACTGGTTCAGCTGCTGTGCGCTTAGTAATGCCATCTTCGCCAGTACGAGCGCATTGCGTGCGGGGCGGAACAGCTCGGGATCGAACGTGCCGTCTGGCTTCACTGCCATGTCGAGGTGCACGCGCCTGACGATGTCAGGAAGCAGCAGCAATTGCTTGTTGGTTCCGTCGCGGGCAAAAAGTTCGGCGAGTTCAGAGTCTGAAATAGCCCCCTTGGATGCCATCAATTCGATCATTTGGGCGAGGTCGCCGTTGGAGGTTACGAACTTGACGAAGGCGCCCACTGCTTCAGGCATCCGTTTCTTGATTTCGTCATCAATTACCTGTTGCAGCTTCAAGTTGGGAACTATCAACCAGGAGCCATCACCCAGACGGTCTACAATCCAATCCGTCGACTTTTCGTAGGTGTCTTTTAGCAGGCAAATTCCTTGCGGCACCGCGCTCGGAACGCCCTGGAAGACAGGCGCCCAACAGTTCCACCAGTTGGAGTACAGACTGACCGTCTCTCCGTCGCGGCGGACAGTGGAAATCCCAATCTGTAGACCTATGTGTACAAACTCCTCCATTGCGCGATCAATGTCGCGCCGCCAGTTCCCCACATAAGCTGTGATTGGTTCGATTCGTGCGACCGCATCTGTGGCTTTCTTGTGTAAGTCCTTGACCTTACCGACCTCCCTGTCCAAGTCGTCAAGTGCCTTGCGCGCTTCGGTCAACTTTTGCTTGGCAAAGTCCAAAAGCTTTTGCTTGGCCTGGGCGTCCAGTGTCTTGGCTGCCACCGCAGCCTGCACCCCAGCCTTCGATGCTTCAAGCGTAGCGTTCTCCTGCAAACGTGCTGCCGAATCCGCAGTGACTCTTACCACTTCAGCTTCCGCCGCTGCTCGACGAGCAATCGCCTGGTTGAGGTCAGACTGCGCCCTGTTGGCGGCGTCAACGGCCGTGTGCAACTGATTGTTTATTGATGTCCACAAGTCCGATGTCTCATTGACGACTGAGCACACCGTGCTGAAGATGGCGGGGCCAAAGAACGGAATCTTGGACACTTCACTACAGATTTTTTTTTCGACCGTTGAGGGTGTGTTATGCAGATCGCGATCAAACCTGTTGACCTCTGACTGAGCTTGCGACACACGATTTTGAAGGTCGGCGAATGAATTGGCAGCGTCCTTTGCGACGCGTGCCTGCTCGGCAATGAGCCGCTCGTTGAGGCTGAGAATCTCCCGATTCCTGGACAGAGTCTGATCAATCAGCTTGAGGGCATTAACGGCTTCGTCTAGCGCCTTGTCCTGAATTTCAGTGCCCTTCTTGGCGGTTTCGTACAGGCCGGTCGCAATCTCAACCCCAACCTTGGCCTGTGGGATGCCCGCGGCCAGCTTTGTCTCCAGCGTCAAGAAGTCGGCAGCTTTGTCTGCAACCTCGTTTCGGATGCGAACTAGTTCCCTTTCGAGATCGCCAACAGCTCGCCGCGCAGCCCATCCTGCCGACAGGTGTAGTGCTGTGCCGGACGCTTTTTGGTTTTCCCGATCCGCTTCGTTGTTAAAGATGAGGGTATCCCTCAGCCAGGCTGCAGGCACGCCATAGGAACCGCGGTCTCTAGCGAAAGCTGGTGTGTGCTGGCCGATGTACTTTTCCAGCATGAAGTGCCGGAGTTCAACCGTGTCTTCATTATCAGTGAGAAGGAAGATGTCGCCAGCGTACCTGTTGATGTATGTGTGCGCGAAGATATCTGCTGACGCGTGGCTGATGAAGCCATAAGCGAATGCCAACTCCTCGGGCCTCTTTGCGGAACGCAGCAGGTGCTTCAAGAAATCATCGGCCTGCCAGCCACCCTTGAGCCCGGGATGCGTCGTCATCTGCCCCACGACGGGATCAGGGAAGGCGTCAGGCCCTATATTACCGGCGAGAAAGGCGTCCGGATGGGCCCTTAGGGCATCAACCAACGCGGCATCGATAGGGTATTTCCTTCCTCCGACAGACACAAACCCCTGCTGTGCCTCGACAAGGACTTGCTGTCCGATCCAGACATGCGTCTCCGGTGAAAAGGAATGGGCAGGTTGACAGGCAAGGAACGCCAAGTAAAAAACGACGCTGTACCAGTACTTAGGTCTTAGAATATACGTCACTCTAGCACCCCCATAGGTCAAGTTGATTTGTCGCGGCAGAATTGCATGATGCAATTCATGTAACATCGGCAAACTTGTGTCCTGCAAATCATATTTCGTTGCGATAGTGAAAAATATCGTACTATAAATCCATGTTGAATGAAAGTCTTGGTAATGGGAAGTGCCCTCCACTCAACTCAGGTGTCGCGCTCATCTTTCGGGAAGACGTGATGGATGAGTGTGGCACGATGCACGGTAACCACCAGCAATTGTTGCGAGTAACTAAACACAGCGGGACGGTGGCCGTGTATGGGCGCCTAAAACATGATTACAATACCTTAGCAATGGTGATGATTATTCAAGGTTGGCAGAATGATTGTAATTCATAATTTCAGAGTAATTCAGATGGCTGAAAAAGGTCGTCAGTTAATGTCAATTTTGTCGACTAACCACTTTCAACAGCCATTAAACTAAATCATTGTGTCATAGGTGATAAATGGAAGTATCTGCAGAAGAAGAAATTAATCAAATAGAAGTTAGTAAGCCTCATGTTGTAATTCTAGGTGCCGGAGCCAGTTATGCCGCTTTTCCTAATGGTGACAGGAATGGTAGAAAATTGCCTCTGATGAACAATTTTATCGAGACTCTTGGTTTAGAAGATACCATTAAAAGCACTGCTCTAAAATTTAGCTCCAATAATTTTGAAGATATTTATTCCGATATTCATAAACACGTAAGGCTTAAGCCTTTACTAGAAGAGTTAGAAACGAAGGTATATAACTATTTTCTGGCGATGGAATTACCCATTGAACCAACAATTTACGATCACTTAGTTTTATCTCTAAGAAACAAAGATTTCATTGCTACGTTTAATTGGGATCCATTCTTGGTTCAAGCCATAAGAAGAAATGGATCTAGGTTTAAGCTACCAAAACCTCTTTTTTTACATGGTAATGTAGGGGTTGGACACTGCCCTGATGGGCATATGATGGGTAACAATGGCGGTGTATGCCATCATTGTCATATTCCACTAACCCCTTCTAAGCTTCTTTACCCTATTGGTGAAAAGAACTATCACTTAGATGAATTCATTTCTAGGCAGTGGGCTACATTAGAGGGCTTACTAAAGCATGCTTTTATGGTGACTATTTTTGGTTATGGGGCTCCAACTTCTGATGCAAGTGCAGTTGATTTGTTAAAAAAAGCTTGGGGTAATGTCAATTCGCGCGCTATGGAAGAATTCGAAATAATTGACATCCGTGAAGATAATGATCTCATAGAAACATGGTCGCCATTCATACACTCGCACCATTACCGAATTGAAAAAAGTTTTTATGGTTCGTGGATAGCTAATCATCCACGTAGAACTGGAGAGGCATACCTAAATCAATTTATTAAAGCTCAGTTCATTGAAGATAACCCGATTCCTCAAAATGTAGATTTTGAACAGCTATGGGATTGGTATGACAGACTTCAAAAGGTGGAAGATGCTGCAGCACATAACTAAGGCACTTAATTTCGTTCGCTGCATTTCCAGCAAATAGGGAAAATCACTACATTGCTCACAAATTTGTAGTTATATTCCCAACTATGCAAAATATAGCAAGATAACTTTGATGCATAATTAACACTAACTCATTGATATAAATTGACTAAGGAAATATGACTTTGCTTAGTCCTACAGCATAACAGAACTCGGACAGCTACACTGGACGAATAATTTGTTGTTGCAACTACCAGATGTTAGTTAACGTCTGGCGGCGCGAAAACAAAGCGCTGAAGGTGAGGGGTTTATGAGTGATTACAGGCCGTGCCTATAATCTCTTAACCGCTGTGCGGAGATAGCCTTATAAATCTTGCCAATTGCTCAAGGTGATATCGATTAAGCCAAGAGCTAGCGCCACGCAAGGCGCGATATAAATAGCCAATTTTAAACAGTTGGCTGGCCAGCTAACGTAAACAGGATTAATCATCATGTTGAAATTAGTGACCAAAGCATTATGGCTAGAAGTTGATTTTAGACCATTATTTAAATTTATTTTGATGATGGTTGTACTTTTAGCTTAGCTTTAGCGGGTGGGCGTAAGCTCACCCGTTTTTCTTTCGCCTCTAGGCGAGTCACTTTGCTTTTGCTTGCTCAAAAGAAAGTAACCAAATAAAAGAGCACCCCGCTGCCGCTTGTTTCCTTCGGTCTTAGCGCCGCATCTGGGCGGCTGCGGAACTCGCGCTTTAAGCACTCAAACAGTCCTCGCCGCTTTCCATCTGCCGCTCAAGCCGAAGGCGCGGCAAAGGGGATTAAAAGTCAAAAGCAAACCATGCGAATGCGACAATAAATGGAAAAGCTGCTTTTCCATTGGAATTATCCAAAAAGATTAAACTTTATGAATTAGGAGGTTGACCCCATCTAGATATATTATCTAGATGGGGTCTTCCACACTAAGGACTAGACCTTATCGAAGCGCCGCTATAACAACAACCACGGCCGCAGGTAGCACGAATGCAATCCACGGTGACAATCCAGCACTACTAAGAGCAAAATACCCACTTAATACTGCTGCCATTGCCTGACTAAATCCATCTGGTGTTGTTGAGTTTGGTTTATCCATAGACTCTCCTTTCGCAACATTGCTACCAGTCTCTTAAAGAGTCGGGAATAATAGGGGACAGACCACGATTATTAACCGTCCTGCATCCATATCCATGCTCCTTGTAGCACGCGTAGGGCGGATTAGCTCGTAGGTTGGGGTGAATGCTGGTGATGAACCCCAACATATGGATTTCATTTTGTTGGGGTTCGCTTCACTCACCACCAACCTACAGCCCAATATCCATGCGGCTTCCAGAGCATGTGTTTTATAGCGGTTTTACCGCGCCACAGCTTGCATTCATCTATTTACCAATAATTTTCCATGGTGATTTGGCCAGGCACAAAGCGGCGGTGTTTTTTCAAGCCGCGCTCAATCAGCGTATTGCTGGTGTCTTTTACCATTTGCGGGTTGCCACAAAGCATGATTTGGCTGTTTTCTGCATTAATTTTTATACCAGCTTGCGCCTCCAGTCTGCCGTCAATAATCGCTTGAGGGATGCGGCCAGTCAATGCAAAATCTGAAGTTTCGCGGCTGATAAATGGAATGTAAGAAAATTGCCCGGAATGTTTTGCCAAAATTTGCATAATTCGCTCTTGGTAACTCAGTTCAGATAAAGTTCTTACGGCATATACCAAAACCACCCGTTCGTAGCGCAGCCAAGGTTTGTCGGTCATTAGCATCGAGAGAAAAGGCCCGACGCCAGTACCCGTCGCCATTAGCCATAGATGCTTCGCCACAGGCACCTCATCGAGAATCATAAAGCCGTGTGCGCGTGGCGTAACCTGAATAATATCCCCAGGTTTAAGGTTGACCAAGTGGGAAGTCAGCAGGCCGTTCGGCACCTGAATATAGAAAATCTCCAGTGGCCGGCTATCTGGTGGATTCACCAAAGAATACGGTCTACCTACCAGCTCCCCGTTAATTTCCAGTGCAATTTTAACAAACTGCCCCGCTTCAAATGGCTCAATATCAGACTCAAAATAAAGTGAATACAGTGTTTTGCTCCACTGCTTGCGCTCAACCACTTTCCCAATATTCCAGGCGGACATAACTTACTCCAAAATACCTTTCAATTTCACTCAATTATAGGCTGCTTCAAGATGAAGATGATTGATTTCAAGCGCCAAGTGCATATATAGACAAGACCCTTGCGGTCTGACACGGAATCCAGTGGCTTTAGGGAATTCCTGGATAAGTGAACTTTGTGTGATACATGCTATCAATTTGTATACATGCAAAAAACAGGATTTGCTTATTGGTAGGTTTTGTTAAGGCATTGGATTGCAGAGTTAACTTATATTTTTCTCTAAGAATGGCTTACCTATGAAAAAAATCATATTGAGTATCATTGCAGTGGCAGTGCTTTTGGGTGGTTCCATTGCTGCTTATTTCTATTTTCAGCAAGAGCAGCCGAAACCTGAGGCTGTGCAAATAGAAGAACAAGCGCCACCACTAGAAGTATTGCCAGAGCCGCCAGAGCCTGTGAAGCGCCAAGTGTTAGATACCCCTTTGGAAAATCCTGAACTGCCCCAGTTGGAAACGAGCGACAGTTTCATGCTCGACGCTTTGGCTGGCTTAGTTGAAAATAAATCTTTAATGAGTATTTTCCGTACTGAACAATTGATTCATCACTTTGTTGCTACTATTGATAATCTGCCAAACGAGCGAGCACCGATGCGCACGATGCCGATAGCGCCAGCACGGGGAAAGTTTATCATTGCGGAAAATGAAGGGGCGATGACCATTAGCCCAAAGAATAAGGCCCGCTATGCCCTGTATGTGAAATTTGCCGAAGAGATTGACCCTAAGAAATTGGTAGAACTTTATGTCCGTCTTTATCCACTTTTTCAGCAGTCGTATGAAGAACTGGGTTACCCGGATAAATACTTTAATGACCGTATGATGGTAGTGCTAGCCAATCTGCTGGCTGCTCCGGAAATTAAGGAGCCGGTCAAGCTGGTTCAGCCCAAATATTACTATCTATATGCTGACCCGGACCTTGAAGCTCGTTCCATAGGTCAGAGGATTTTAATGCGGATAGGGAGTGATAACGAGATGATAATTAAAACCAAATTAAAAGAAATCAAACAGGAATTGATTCTTCATATGCATGAAAAGGAAATATAAGGTTTGTGGCTAAGGGGGGAAAAGTCAAAACCATACGAATGTGACAAAAATAGGCGCCCTGCAAGCCGCATGGATATTGCCTTTCAGGGCATCTGTTTTATAGCGGTTTTACCGCGCCACAGCTTGCATTCATCCATTTACCGTTAATATCCGCCCGCTCATTCACCGGGTTATCTTGGGCTTCGCCGCTAAAATTAGTCTGCCCTGTAAAGGCTTCTGGGCTAGTAATGGCGCCCGCTGCAGTGCCATTGCCTTTAAGGTCTGGGCTGGCACAAACAAAATCTATTTTATAGCTCGTAGGTTGGGGTGAATGCTGGTGATGAACCCCAACATATGGATTTCATTTTGTTGGGGTTCGCTTCACTCACCACCAACCTACAGGCCAATATCCATGCGGCTTACAGAGCATTGTTTTTAGGGTTTCTTTGGTTTTATCTTGCTTACTTTTGGGTTAAAAAGCCAACCGGTAGCGCAGACCAATGTGGTCGATTCCCTCGTTTTCTCCTGCCATTATCCACTTGTGCGACATGTGGTCATAGAAAAAGGAGACTGACTGATCTGGGGCAAAACGATAACCTGCCTCAAGCCCCAGGCGGGGGAGGATGCGTTTGCCAAAACCGCAATCACTCTCCTCTCGGCAGCGAACGGGGTCTTTATGCATAGGGCCGTCATGCACTGCCACACCTACAGCGCCATCTAGAAACCAGCGTTGCGATTGATAAAACGGGAAAGTAAGGCCAGCATAAATGGCGCTGGTGTCGCCTATAAAATTAATCGTAGCACCAAGATGTGGGCGCGCAGACCATAGAATTGGGAGCGGTGCAAACTGCACCTCCAAATTCAAATCGGTACCATCTTCATTGTGGTCGCTAAAAGGGCCGTGGTCATGGGCAATCACCCCAATCGAAAAGATGTGTGCTGGTACTGATTCCGAATCCGCTGCCAGCAATGGCCCGCTCATCAGGCTTCCTAGGGCAAGCCAGAAAAGAAAGCTTGCGATTCGCGATAAACGCTCGGCGATATTAGTGACTGCTTTGATAGCCATGCTTCCATATGTTGAATTGGTCATTGTTTTACTCGTTGTTTACCTTCGCTAAATTCATATCTATCGTCATTCGTCATTTGCTAACTTGGCGTGATGCATTGCCCACTCCTTGCCTTTGGCAATTGCAATTCGGATAGCTTTGCCTTCATCCATGCCTTCTTCTAATAGGGCATTAACTATCTCAATCGCTTTCATGCGGGCGATTGGGCTAAGGTGTTTCATCGATACAGGATAGTGCTGTTCACCCCATGGCATAAGCTATATTAACACCTAGCTCGCAGGGCGCAATAACTGAAAGGCATTGCGCCCGCATATATCAATTTTTCTTTCAACTTATTACGCTGCGCTAATACGCCCTATCACCGCTGAATTCCGTATCGAGTATGGGATAGCAAACAACATAAATCCACACAAAACAACAAGATAGATGCCCTGCAACCCGCATGGTCATTGGTTTAGAGGTTGGTGGCTCGCTGCCGTTCAAGCTATTTGCAGCGGCATATGGTTGTGGTTTATAGCGTGGCGTGATACTTTAGGGTATTGATTTTAAATGATTTTCGATTGTAAATGTTGAGCCACCCAACCTATGAATGCTTCTGATTTATTTATTAAAGCGCTTGAGAATGAAGGTGTAGAAATAATTTACGGC
Source organism: Methylotenera sp. (assembly GCA_049687015.1). Taxonomy (GTDB): domain Bacteria; phylum Pseudomonadota; class Gammaproteobacteria; order Burkholderiales; family Methylophilaceae; genus Methylotenera_A. The sequence goes on from JBAVIP010000070.1 coordinate 82,325, forward strand.
GTGCCGGGTGAAGAGAATCTTGATTTTCTTGAGGCCATGCGTAAATCTAGCATTAAGCTGATTTTAACTCGCCATGAGCAAGGTGCAGCCTTTATGGCAGCCACTTATGGCAGGCTCACTGGGAAAGCAGGCGTGTGTCTTGCAACGCTTGGCCCTGGAGCAACCAACTTAGTGACGCCTGCCGCTTATGCACAGCTTGGCGGCATGCCGTTACTGATGATTACTGGCCAAAAACCTATCAAACACAGCAAGCAGGGTCAGTTTCAGATTTTAGATGTGGTGAGCATGATGAAGCCGATCACCAAATATGCAAAGCAGATTGTCAATGTCAACATGATACCCAGCATGGTGCGCGAGGCATTCCGTGTAGCGGAGGAAGAGCGCCCCGGCGCGGTATTGCTAGAACTGCCAGAAGATGTTGCGCGCGAATTGGTAGATGCGAAAACAACCCCAATTTTTAAGAAAAATAACGCCCGGATTCCCTCGGCTGATAGTCTCAGTATCAATAAAGCTATCGAGATGATTAAGCAATCTGAATATCCTTTGTTGCTGGTTGGCGCGGGTGCAAATCGCAAAAGAGTGAGCAAGGCGCTTAGTAATTTTATCAAAAAAACAGGCATTTATTATTTCAATACGCCTATGGGTAAGGGCTGCGTGAGTGGAAAGCTGCCCCAGTTTATTGGCACGGCTGCTCTTTCAGATAATGATTATGTTCACTGCGCTATCGAGCGCTCGGATTTAATTATTAATGTTGGGCACGATGTGATTGAAAAGCCGCCCTTTTTTATGACGCATGGCGGCAAAGAAGTTATTCACATTAACTTTAATTCGGCGATTGTGGATAATGTTTATTTTCCGCAATTAGAGGTTATCGGCGATATTGCGAATTCAATCGAGCGTCTGGCGAAGGCTTTGGGTGGTGTTAAACGTGAATATCCTTATTTCGCTAGAGTAAGAGAAGAGCTTTATGCGCGCATGGCTAAACGTGCTACCTACCCAGATTTTCCAGTTAAACCACAGCGTTTTGTGGCCGATGTGCGCAAAGCGATGCCAGCAAATGGCATCATTGCGCTGGATAATGGCATATACAAATTATGGTTTGCGCGTAATTACCCCGCTGCAGAGCCAAACACCGTGCTGCTGGATAACGCTTTGGCGACAATGGGCGCAGGCCTGCCTTCGGCCATAGAGGCGGCTCGTTTGTATCCTGATCGTAAAGTCATGGCGATTTGTGGTGATGGCGGTTTTATGATGAATAGCCAGGAAATGGAAACGGCTGTTCGTCTCAAAGTGAATCTTGTCGTGTTAATTTTAAACGATGGCGCTTATGGCATGATTCGGTGGAAACAGCGCGCAATGAAGTTTGAAGATTTTGGGCTGGAGTTTGGTAACCCTGATTTTGTGATGTACGCCAATAGTTTTGGCGCCAAAGGTCATCGAGTAGAAAGCACAGAAAGCTTCTTGCCGCTGATTAATCAATGCTTTAAGGAAGGCGGCCTTCACCTGATTGACTTGCCAGTAGATTATTCGGAAAACGCCAAGGAGTTGATTGATGAACTTAGAGAAAAAGTATGTGTAATATGATGCTTGGCGCAGAGCGGATCAAGTAGGGCACAATAACTGGAAAGGCATTGCGCCGCAGGAAACCCATTCTTTCGGCGTATTACGCTACGCTAATACGCCCAATGCATCTGGTTTATCTTGCCTACTTTTTGCTTAAAAACCTTCGTCTTCAACCGCATTAATAGAAAAGTAACTTTCTTCACGTTGTTCGTTTAACTTGGCAACCTCTTCTACAGCGACTTCATAGTTAAGGTATGCATACTCTAGTTGGTTTTCTTTGTTGATCACTTGGTAAATTGTCATTTTGGCGCTCCTTAAATATTTAATTTAATTACCTACACAATAGGTATTGAGCAAAAATGAGACCAACAATGAATTTATTTAAATTTATCGTTATATTTCAATATGTTAATAAAATACACTAGTTTTTTGATAATAAATTGAGGTGGGTTTAAGTCAAAGGTTGTTCGAGAGTTCGACAAGACTGTGCAAATTTAGACATTTTGTACAAAGCACACAAAGCGTATTTATGACATGCCCTGCAAGTCAATATCCATGCGGCTCACAAGGCATCTGTTTTAAGCTAGAATGTGCTGATATTTCAACCTGAATAGAAACCCATCATGTTCACCCTGCCCTCCATGTGGAACATCATCATTTCCACCATCGTGTTTATCATCGCGGCCTGGTACATTCGCCGCTTGTTAGATGCGCAAGGCTTACCCAAAGGCTTTACACGAGGTATGCTGGTGTTTGTGCTGGCTTACGTGGTTTCGTGGGGCTCGGGCGAGTTGGTGGATTGGGCGGATGTGAAAATAAATGGTCCACAACCCGAGTCGCAAACCTCTCAAGATTTAAATCAATTGCTGAAAGACTCTGGCCTTACGCCACCCTGAGTTACGAATAATAGATGCTCTGTAAGCCCCATGGATATTGGCTTGCAGCGCATATGTTTTTTGCCTGAAAAACAGGTCAGACGCAAAAAATTACGGGATGCCGATCACCTTCAGGTATTCCTCAAGCGTGAGGGTGAGGTTTTCAATAGAATTGGATATTTCATCTAAATGCGTGTTTGAATCAAGATGCAGTTTCTCTAGCAGCGCTTTGTGTTTTTCAACCGCATCTACATGTTCTTTAAATTTACTGTCTTTTAAATCTTGCTTAGCCATCGCCAGCCTCCCAGTTAATAAGTGTTTACTATAACGGTTTTACCGTTCCACAGCTTGCATTTATCCATTTGCCGTTGATATCAGCCCGCTCATTGACGGGGTTGCTTTGTGCTTCGCCATTGAAATGCGTTTGTCCTGAAAAGGATTCCGGGCTTGTAATCGTGCCCTGTGCTGTTCCGTTGCCTTTCAGCTCGGCGCTGTTGCAACTAAAGTCTACTTTGTAGTTGTTTCCGATACGGGTCGCATTTTTAGATGTGCAGCCTAATTCGGTTTGATAAAAATTGGGCAGTGTCTTTTGATTGGCCATTTCTTGCGTAATACAAGCGTTGGATACTGCGGCGCCCATTTCAATTTGTGGCATATCGACTCCGTACTCCTTAGCCAAGTCTTTGATGTTTTGCATTTGATCCGGCGGAAGATTCGGCGCCAGCCACAACAAATCTGATGTCGTTGTGATTTGCCATAATCCGGGCCGCATATTGAATTCTGCCGCGTTTGCAATGGATGTAGACAACGGGAATATTAAAGTAAGAACAATCAAGATGTTGCGCATTGAATCTCCTGGGTAGTGAGTGACATACAAGCTTATAGAGAGCACTTAAGCAAGTTAAGTTCAGCAGGCGCAGGCTGAGTGCGAAATTACGAAAAAATATAAATTTCACACAAAAACAACAAATAATTGATGCCCTGCAAGCCGCATGGATATTGCCTTGCAGGGCGAGCTATTTAGCTTAATCTAGCACCTTAAATCGCTGCTCGGGTAGACGTCTGACTGCCCTACCAATACAGAATCAACCAGAATCCAACGGTTGTGATACGAAGGTTGAGGGTTCATTTTTTAAGTTGTATTTAACAGAAATTAGGCGTATAAATTAGGTGTGGCTTTCGAGCACAAGTTTGTAAAAGTTCCCCGTTAAATGGAGGCGTTTATCGACACTTCAACGATTTATCATCAGTAGCTGTTACTCAAGCCGGTATTTAATGACTGGCACTATCGGCATCCCATAAGCCGACAAATAACGCCGCATTCATGTGGCGTTATTACTTGCAAGAAGCTTGCGGAGGACATAATAACCGTAAGGCTTGCGCCGTAAAATTCTTTCTTTTGGCGTATTCTGTAGTGCTAATACGCCCTGCCAACTGGATTTCATATAAATTTCGCACAAAAAATATCGAATAAGTAATGCTCTGCAAGGCAATATCCATGCGGCTTGCAGGCCTGCACTCGAATGCTTGAATCGGGTGGCATGCTATTTAGATAAATCTGGCCTCGCTTTTAATCACATTAACGATGGCTGCAAAAATCATGATGAACTCCATGATCAACAGCATAAAAAGCTTTTCTTCGGGAATGCCCGCAAGCGTGCTAAAGCCTAGCGAGAACGCATTGGTGATAACACTAATTAAAATAATCAGCCCTATCAGTTTGTTTCTTAAGCCGAAAAGGTAAAATTGGGCGATAAAGCTTAACCCAATTATTGTTTCAAGGTTAATGCCGCCGCTGATGTGTTTATTGGCGAGGTTTAGCGCAACATACAGGCTAACAAGCATCAATGCGGCAGGGAACTTGGTCGGCATGCCGGCGCCATCGTGTTTTAGCCTTAGGGCAAGCCAGGTATGAATCAATATTGCTGTGATCAGTTTCATTTTGCACCCCTAAGACTAAATTAATAAAAGCGGACTACACCTAGTGTTAAGCATAAATCAGGCCAAAAGTTTAGTGGCTTTTGGTATTGGCAATTAATCCGCTTCTGATTCCAGTTCTTCTACATGGTAGCGGTGGTTTTCATCCCAAAGCGTGAAAGTCTGCGCGCTTTGCATGGCCTTTTGCAAATCCATGTATTCGCAATACACCTGGTTTTCTTCGTCCAGCACTTGATAGATTGTCATCACATACCTCGTTGCATAAATATTGCAGTAATCAGTTTCTTTTTGCGCTCCAAAATTAAACTGGTAAAAGTGGGCTACACTTTACGTAATGCATAAATCGGGCCAAAAGTTGAGCGCTATCTGATATTTTTAATCAGCTAACTAATCCGGCTCTGATTCCATCTCGTCTACATGGTAGTAGCGGTCCTCATTCCATAGCGAGAAAGTCTGCGCGCTGCGTACAGCATTCTCAAGATCCATATATTCACCATACAGATGGTCTTCTTCATCCAGCACTTGATAGATCGTCATCACACACCTCCTGAATTGACTTGTCGTGTTAAGTAATTCATCGGCGTGTTAGCGGCAAACTTTAATAAAATTTGCGCGGCTCGGAGAAAAGCCATTTTTTCGTCATGGTCTGTGGATTTTTGCACTAATTATCGTGTTTGTTGCTACATTCAGACAGTGTTAAGAATTCACAACACATAAACATTCTATGTTATTGACGCAACAAGGCATTCATGCGAGTATAAAAGGTCTAGGCAATGTGCAGTAATGTGTATATAGAGCTGTATTTTTCACTCTTTTAGGTATATGTGAAAAAACGGCATTCGTTTACAAGGGGAACAGAACTTGAAAATGACGATGCAGCAGTATATTGAGGGGTTTTATAATCCTGTGCTTGCCGTTACCATGCTTTGCACTTCAAACTTTACTTCATGAGAAAACAGAGCCTGTGAGATTATGGATTTATCTGTAATTTATAGTAAAACGGCCAAGGGATTGCGTGCCCGCAGTTCCCTGATTGGTGGCTTGTCATCAAATTTGATGAAAATACTTTCTTACATCGATGGCAAATCGAAAGCTGAAGCAATTTTGGCTAAATTTGACCTTCTAACCGAAAAAGAACTGGCCTCTGCCTTGACCCAGCTTGAAAACGAGGGCTACATCAGACCGGTAACTGTGACTTACGCTGCCGACGACTGGGCCCCAACGACCAATTTTGCACCCATGGTCGTTGAAGAATTTCAAAGTGAAGAAGAAATTGAAGCCAGAGTGCGTGCCGAGGCTGAAGAAGAAGTTCGACTGGAAGCTGAACGTGAAGCCAGGGAAGAGGAAGAGGCAAAACGGATTCGTGCCGAATTGAAAGCACAAGAAAAAGCCAGAGCCGAAGCGAAAGTGAATGCACGTCTTGAAATAGAGCGCGTAGCCCGTGAAGCAGAGGAAGCAAGAAAAAAAGCAGAAGCGGAAGCACGTGCCAAGGCCGCAGAGGAAGGGCGGCTGGAAGCGGAACGTAAAGCCAAAGCCGAAGAAAAGGCACGCCTGGAAGCCGAACGCATTGCGCGTGAAGCCAAAGCCGAAGCAGAGCAGACACGTGCCAAAGCCGCAGAGGAAGCGCGGCTAGAAGCGGAATGTAAAGCCAAAGCCGAAGAAAAGGCACGTTTGGAGGCAGAACGCATAGCGCGTGAAGCCAAAGCCGAAGCAAGGGCCAGAATTGAGGCGGAAGAGAACGCGCGTCGCGAAATTGAACGTATTGCCCGTGAAGCCGAAAAGGCTGAAGAAGAAGCCAGACAGGAAGCTAAGCGTAAAGCCAAAGCGGAAGAGCAAGCACGTCTTGAAAAAGAGCGTATCGCCCGCGAAACTGAAGAGGCGCGAAAAAAATCCAAAGCTGAGGCGCGTGCCAAGGCCAAAGAAGAGGCCAGGCTAGAAGCCGAACGAAAAGCCAAAGTGAAGGAGGAGGCGCGTCTGCAGGCTGAGCTCAAGGCGCGGGAGGAAGCTGAACAGATTCGTATTAAAACGGAAGCCAAAGAAAAGGCCGATGCCGAAGCGAAGGAGGCTGCACGCCTTGAATTAGAGCGTATCGTCCGCAAAGCAGAGGAAGATCGAAAAAAATCTGAAGCCAAGGCTAAAGAAGCCAGACTGGAAGCCAAGCGTAAAGCTAAAGCGGAAGAGGAAGCACGACTGAAGGCCGAACGTAAGGCGCGCGAGGAGGCAGAGCTGATTCGTGCCAGAGCAGAAGCCGAAGAAAAGGCTAGAGTTGAAGCAAAAGAGAAAGTACGTCTTGAAATGGAGCGTATAAGCCGTGAAGCAGAAGAAGAGCGAAAAAAATCCAAGATCGAGGCCAACACCAAGGCAGAAGAGGCTGTATTAGAAGTTGAGCGTAAAGCCAAGATGGAGGAGAGCGCGCTTCTAATGGTCAAGGCTGAAACCCAGGGCAGGGTCGAGAAAGACGCACGATTTGAAGCGGAGCATGTTGCTCCTCAAGCAGAAGTCACGCAGAATAAATTCGAATATGATGATGAACGCGCCTTGTCGGAAGAAGACCTGCGTGAGTTAGCTGAGGAAGAGGAGGAATATGAAGCCAAACGCATGGCTAAGGCCGAAGCGGAAGACGTCACGCCTGAGACGGAGGAAAAGGCTCGGCAAGAAGCTGAAGAGCAGGCCCGCGAAGAGGTAAAACGCATTGCAAGAGAAGATGCCGCCTCCAAAGCCAGACTCAAGGCAGAAGCCAAGATACAAGCCATGTTGCTGGCAATCGCAACCAGTGCTAAGAAGTGGATCAAGGTGACGATGAAGGCTGCGTTGATTGGCCTGCCATTACTGGCTCTGTTGTTGATTGGCCTGCTGCCTTTTATTAGCCTCGGCATGCTGGTAGAACCCATCGAAAAGCTTGCTGCGGAGAGCGTAGGCGAGCCAGTAACGGTTAAGGAAGTTCATGCTTCGCTATGGCCGGTACCACATTTGGTGATTGGAGATGTGACGATTGGCACTAAGCCTGGCCAGAAAATTGAAGCCGTAAACGTTTTACCGGTAACTTCTACGCTGTTCGAAGAAGTGAAAATGGTGAAATCACTCGAGATCGAAGGATTGAACGTCGAACAGGAGAATTTTGGGCAACCCTTGCGGTGGATCAACAGTTCAGGCAAGGCCGAACACCTGAAGATTGAACAGATTAGCCTGAAAAACCTAAAGCTAAAAATTCACGATCTGGAGCTTGGGCCTTTTGAGGGGAAAATCGGGCTTACCGAATCACGCGAACTCAAAAATATCGATTTGAGCAGTGCCGACCATGCCCTTTCCATTCAGATATCCCCACAAGGCGGCAGCTTTGATGTCATGCTCACCGCTAGCAACTGGCCATTGCCAGCAAATCCGAAACTCGTGTTCGATGAGCTCAGCGCCAGAGGCACAGCAAACCAGGATCGGATAAATTTCAGCCAGATTGATGGCAAGATTTATGGCGGCAACATCACCGCCAAGTCGTTTATTGACTGGTCTAACCAATGGACCGCTTCTGGAAATTTCGAAATGTTCAAAGTTAGTTCGTCGCAGATGCTGAAAGCTTTCGACAGCGTGGCTTCGATTGATGGAAAACTAGACCTGAAAGGAAATTTTACCAGCAAATCGCCTGAGGCAGCCAAGCTGGCTGAGGCTTCGCATGTCACAGCCAATTTTGAACTGCGTGATGGCAAGATCAATGATACCGATCTGGCGCGCGCTGTGCTGTACAGGGGCAATCAGTCTTTGTCTGGCGACGCTACGCATTTTGACAAGCTTGCTGGCAGCGTGCAGTTTGAGAATGGACGTTACCAGTACAGGAAGCTCGTGCTGGCATCGGCCCAGTTCCACGCGCGGGGCAACATGGATATTCTGCCTAATCAGGATATTTCAGGAAAAATAAGTGCTGACCTTGCGGCACAATCACGCCGCTTGCAAGCCAGTTTTGGCCTGGCCGGCAAGGTTGGTGACGTGAGAAAACAGTAACCCGATAACTATTGTCAGTCGGAATGTTTTAGTTAATCTCTTTGCCCCAGAAAATCCGTTTTTCCTAGTTCAACGCCGTTATGGCGCAAAATGTTGTAGGCTGTCGTTACGTGAAAATACACATTCGGCAAAACCCATTTTAGCAGGTAAGCTAGCCCGGTAAACTTTAACTCTACTTTACGCACGGCAATCGTAATATCGCGGGTTTCAGCGCCTTCCAACTGCGCGGGTTTAATGGTTTCTATAAAAGCAATGGTTTTGGCAATGCGGTCTTGCAACTCTGCAAAGCTAGTTTCATTGTCTTCATATTTGGGAATTTCTACCCCTGCTAACCGTGCTGCCGCGCCCTTGCTCATGTCGGTAGCAATTTGCACTTGCCGAGTGAGCTGGTACATATCGGGGAAAAGTCGCGCATTAAGTAATACGCTATGCTCGATTTTTTTGGCGTCCGCGTATTCCTCACCTTTTTTCAGTATGTTCGATAAGTTAGTTAAATTGCGTTTAAGCGGTGGAATCGTTGCATCGTATATGGTGGGCATGATGTGTTCCTTAAATAAACAAGCCAGGGTTTAATATGCGTAAATCATACGCCTAAAAATCAGTCAAAACTTATTTTAATATTTCTTTGTCTATAGGTTGTATTTTGGGTAAATAGTGAATAATTTTTGATATTAATCAAAGCACTTGGTTAATCTTGAACAATATGATTTGATTTCCTTACATGCCGTGTGTTGACCAAGCTGGTTGAATGATGGGAGAACAAAATGACTTTTTTAGGGTGGCAGGGAATTGCTACGTTAGTTGGCGTGCTCGCCGTGATTGTTTTGGTATTAGTTGGATTTGCCAAGCTAGCTAACAAGTAGTACAAAGCTTTTGAGGGGTGTGCTGATGGCGATAGTGTTACTGTCAGAGTGGTTTTTTGTTGACTAGACTTCATCGGCGCCACCTGAAAATAATTCACCTATATTTTCCTATCGGCCTATGATGAACTCTGTAGCGCTCTAAAGGAGAAACATCATGGCAAAAGGTCAGATTCGCGGTAACAAGGAAGTAAAAAAACCCAAAAAGAGTAAAGAAGTTGTGGTGCCTTCAAGTTCCATTCTTCCAATGAAATCTAGCACGCCAGCAAAAAAATAAGCATTAATTTGTTTGTAATTTTTAGTGTCGCTTGTAGTCCAATAGCCTGTCTATCAAGATAGGAGTTCAAAGCATGTTATTTCGTCTAGTGTTAGTATGCGTTTTATTTGCTTTGTCTCTACCGGAGATCGCTATGGCCATTGAAGAACCAAAGTTTGAGTTAATCGAAAAAGCCAATTCATTTGAATTACGTGCTTACAAACCCATGATTTTGGCCGAGGTGCTGGTGGATGGCGATATGGACTCAGCTTCAAGCAAAGGTTTTAGATTGATTGCTGATTATATTTTTGGCAATAACAAATCAAAATCTGGGAGCAGTGAAAAAATCAGCATGACCGCCCCGGTGATAGTTGAACCTAAATCTGAAAAAATCAGTATGACTGCGCCAGTAAGTTTGCAAGAGACATCTGGCAAATGGCGGGTGCATTTTGTGATGCCTAGTCAATATACGCTTGAGACCTTGCCTACCCCCAATAACCCACAAGTGATGTTGCGTGAGGTTTCATCTAAAAAATTTGCAGTGGTTAGATTTTCTGGCCTTGCGGGTAACATTAAAACGGCAAAGAAAATGGAGGAGTTGCTCGCTTGGGTTGTCAGCAAAAAACTTAAGCCTATTGGTACGCCAGAGTTGGCGCGCTATAACCCACCTTGGACATTGCCGTTTTTAAGGCGTAACGAGGTAATGGTGGAATATCAGTAGCGTTTAAATAGCGAAGCTTAGGTTGTTTACTTTTCGCTTGCAGTTATTTCTGTAAATATCAGCAATAAAAATAAAAAAGGTTTCTGTTAGTCTTGTGCTATATCAAGGCAATGCGAAGGTTAGTAATTTAAACTCCGCCTTATGACACTCATGCAAATTCAAATTAACAAAACTAATCAAGAAGTTGCAAAGAAATTCGCATTATTCAATCTTGGGTTTCGCCCATTCTTTTTAGGGGCGGGTATTTTTGCCGTTGTTTCAATAGCCTTGTGGATATATGTCTATTTTTTTCATGGCTCGGCAAGCATTACCCACATAACGATCAGCCAATGGCATGCGCATGAGATGCTATATGGCTATGGCATGGCAGTGGTTGCGGGCTTTCTGCTTACTGCGGTAAAAAACTGGACAGGAATCCAAACGCTTTATGGCAAGCCATTAATGGCGCTGTTTATGCTTTGGTGTGCGGCTAGGCTGTTATTCCTGTTTGGTACAGCATTCTTATCTTGGGCAGCCGTGGCGGATATGCTGTTTGGCCTTTTTCTAATCAGCGCCATAGCCAGGCCGATTATCAAGGCAAAGCAATGGAAGCAGCTTGCAGTAGTGAGTAAAGTCATTTTATTGTGGGTGGGCAATCTGGTTTTTTATCTGGGGTGCTACGGAATACTAACAAGCGGTATGCTATACGCCATAAATGGTGCGGCACTGTTGTTTATCAGCCTTATTTTGATGATAGGGCGTCGGGTTATCCCGTTTTTTATCGAGCGCGGTGTGGAAGAAAAAATCCAGCTCAAGCAATACAAGTGGCTGGATGCGTGCATTCTTGCCGTTTTTATTGCTTTATTTATAAACGTAATTTTTATACAAATTGCTAATGCAACATCAGTGCTGGCATGGAGTTTATTTGCCTTGAACGGTTACCGTTTACGCAATTGGCATACTGCAGGGATCTGGCATGTGCCGTTGTTATGGAGCCTGTATCTGTCGGCCTGGCTGATTAATGTTGGTTTTCTTTTTTATGGTTTACAGGCGCAATATGGTAGTCTGTCCATTTTAACGCTGCATCTTTTTACCATTGGCGGCATAGGGTTAATGACGCTTGGCATGATGTCACGCGTAGCTTTAGGGCATACCGGGCGCGATATCAGGAAGCCCTCGCACTGGATGGGATTTGCTTTTGCCGGGATTGTTGTGAGCGTGGTGTTTCGCTCGCTGGTGCCTATGCTAAGTACGCAGCATTATGCAAACTGGGTATTGATATCTGCGATTTTCTGGGTATTGAGCTTTGCGATTTTTGTGGCAGTTTATGCGCCGATACTGTTGAAGCCAAGAACTGATGGGGCTTTTGGTTGACTCTGGTGGTTGATTCCGGCGGTTGATCCGGTATTAAAGATCACCCCGTTTTTTCACTTCTTGCCGTAACCATCGCTCCAGCACGACCACCACGTAGGCCTGCTCTTCCAGCGTGAGTTCGCGTCCTTGCGGGATTTGATGCCACTTTTGCAAGCAGCCGCGGCAACAACAGGCGGTGGCATGCTGTGCCACAAAAACAGGATGGCCGCGCATGGGCGTTTGTTTACCGTCGTTTGTGATTTCAGCAGGAGCGAGACGTTTACAAATAAAGGCTTCAGCATGCGTCAGCACGAGGGATAAGCCTTTTTCGTGCAAATAAATTAAGTCTTTACCGCGTAAATGAAAGCCGCTTCTAAAGGGCGATTTGGCTAGCGCGGTAAAGAGTTCGACTAAATCTCTCATCTGATTCATCAATAAAAATGCCCATCATATTTAGCCGTATGATGGGCATGAAAACACATTACTTATATTACAAATTTATTCCAGAATGGCCGGTGGGCCTTTAAAGCGTTTCTTCTCTCCAAACACAAACCAGAAGATAGCCATCACTGCCAGCATTGCCAAAGTGAGATATAACACTTTTTCGTTAGGTGGCTGTATCCCGACAAACACCAAGAAGCCACCGCCAATGACCGCTAGACTGGCGATGATCTTGGATAATCCGCCAAGGTTGAACGGGCCTTTGTGTTTCCATGTTTTGCCTTCTGCAAATATACCTGCGGCAGTAGGCATCACGTAAGAGATGTATAAAAATACTGCACAACCTGTTGATAACACCACAAATGCATCGCCATATAATGTGGCAGCAACAGCTAAGATTGCAGAAACCCAAACCGCAGCAACAGGTGTTTTTAAGGTAGGGTCAATTTTGCGTAAAAATTTAGATGCGGGCAAACCGCCATCCCGTGCAAAGGCAAACATCATGCGAGAGCAAGAGGTTAAGCAAGCCAGCCCACATAAGAAGTTAACCAAGAAGATACCAACACCTAATGCGGTTCTTAAGCCTGTAGGCAGTGAACTTAGCAGCGCATCAAAGAAGCCCATGCCTTGTTTAACACCTTCAGCGAGGTCTGGCATCACAAGCACAAACGTGCAAATCATGACGTAGCCAAAAATTGCCGAGTAAATCACAGAAGTGACAATGCCTTTAGGAACCGCTCTGGCTGCATCGCGGGTTTCTTCTGAAGTATGTGCAGAAGCATCGAAACCTGTAATGGTGTAAACGGTGAGCAATAAACCGCTTAAGAACGGGTAGAACATACCTTCAGTTCTTGGCCATACACTACCTTCTGAGCCAGTAAAGTTAGTGAAAGTAAACAGGCGAGAAAAGTCTAATCCTTTTTGGTTGTAAGCCAATAAAGACAAAGTGAGTAAGCCGCCTATCGCCATAATCAGATACCCAGAAATATCCGTGATTTTTGTGGTGAATTTAGGAAAACGATAAATAAGTATGGCTTGTATGGCTGTGACGCCTGCAATAAACATTGTTGTCGGTATTTCAAGACCAAACAAAGGCGCGATGAGCGTTTTGAAAAACGGGTCATAAACGCCATAATTAACTGAAGCTACCACAAAAATCAAACCCAGCAAATTAAACCACGCAGTGCACCATCCATAACCTTTACCGCCTAGAATCGAGCCCCAGTGATATAAGCCACCAGCGGTTGGGTAAGATGAAGAGATTTGTGCCATTGCCAGCGCTACAATGGTTGCGAATAAAGCACCGAGTAGCCAGCCTATACCTACCGAAGCGCCACCCCCAGCCCCTAGCGCTTGTGGAAAGGCAGTAATGCCACCAGCCAAAATACAAATGATAGAAAAAGAAATAGCAAAATTAGAAAACCCGCTCATGTGTCGGAGTAGCTCTTGCTCATATCCCATTTTTTTTAGTTCTGCGGCATCATTATCCAACACCTTATTCGTTTCACTCATTTTTTACCCCTTTTAAAGATTAAATGCTAATAGAAACTACTAGATACTAATTTTTAAAACTTAAAAACAGAGAAATTCTGAAGCTATTTTTTATTCTGGGAAGACATAGTGCGTTCTTAGTATAGATTTATAATGAACAAAAGCAAGTACCAGTTTGTGACATTCGAGCATACCATTTGCGGTATGGTTAAAAAGTGTCGCATAATGCCAGCATCAAGTGGTAAGTTATTCAGGGGCAGGAGCGCATGATGACATATCGTTATAGTGTGGGCGCGCAAACCTTTCAGTTTGCTGATTTAAAAGCGGTGCTTGCCAAGGCAACGCCGGCACGCTCTGGCGATTATCTCGCAGGCGTGGCGGCGGATACTTACGCGGAACGTATGGCGGCCAGAATGTGCCTGGCGGAGATCCCGCTGAAGCGCTTTTTGGAAGAGCTTATCATCCCTTACGAAACCGATGAGGTTACGCGCCTGATTGTGGATACGCACGGTAAACAGGCGTTTGCAGAGATTAGCCATTTAACGGTAGGCGATTTTCGTGACTGGCTGCTTTCCGATATTGCTGATTCTGCAACTTTAAAGCGTGTAGCCCCTGGCATTACGCCAGAAATGGCTGCAGCCGTTTCTAAACTCATGCGCAACCAGGATTTGATTCTGGTCGCAAAAAAATGTCGTGTCACCACCTCATTTCGCAACACTATCGGCTTGCCTGGACATCTTTCCGTGCGCTTGCAGCCCAATCACCCCACGGATGACATGCGCGGCATTGCCGCCTCGATGCTGGATGGCCTGTTGTACGGCGCGGGGGATGCGGTGATTGGCATCAACCCCGCGACAGATAGTTTGCCCGCGTTGATGGATTTGTATTATTTGGTGGATGAAGTCATCAACCAATACGAAATCCCTACCCAGTCATGCATTTTGACGCATGTGACCAACCAGATTCAGCTGATTGAAAAAGGCGCGCCAGTGGATTTGGTGTTTCAGTCGATTGCGGGCACGGAGAAAGCCAATAAAAGCTTTGGCATCAATATCGCCCTGCTTAAAGAAGCGCAATCTGCGGCACTGTCATTGAATCGAGGCACGGTCAAAAATGAATCAGGCAGCCATAATGTGATGTACTTTGAAACCGGCCAAGGCTCGGCGTTGTCCGCTAATGCCAATTTCGGCGTTGATCAGCAGACCTGTGAAGCCCGCGCTTACGCGGTTGCACGGCACCTGTCGCCGCTGCTGACCAATACTGTGGTGGGCTTTATCGGCCCAGAATATTTGTATGATGGCAAACAGATTATCCGCGCCGGGCTGGAAGACCACTTCTGCGGCAAATTGCTTGGCGTGCCGCTGGGTTGCGATGTGTGCTACACCAACCATGCCGAGGCCGACCAGGATGATATGGATACGCTGATGACCTTGCTAGCCACGGCTGGGCTGACATTTATTATGGGCATTCCGGGTGCCGATGACATCATGCTCAATTACCAGACCACGTCTTTCCATGATGCGCTTTATCTGCGCAAAGTGTTGGGCTTGAAAGCTGCGCCGGAGTTTGAGCTCTGGCTTAAAAAAATGCATATCATGGATGCCAGCGGCCAGGTGCAGCCAATCGCTGACGCACATCATATGCTGCAAAACATGCCGAAACACTTATTGAGCGCGGCTTAAAAATTCATGTCAAATAAATCAAACGACATCACCAAAACAGAAGCCTTAAGTGCAGACCCTTGGACACAACTGAAAAGTTTTACCCGCGCGCGTATTGCGCTTGGGCGCGTGGGGAGCAGTTTGCCCACTAAAGAAGTATTAAATTTCAGCCTAAGCCACGCCATGGCGCGCGATGCGGTGCATTTGGCGCTGGACATTGATGCATTGGAAGCGGGCATTAAAAGCCAGGGATTTTCTACCGTTCGGGTGAAAAGCATGGCGCCAGACCGCGCCAGCTATCTGTTGCGCCCGGATTGGGGACGCAGATTAAGCGAAAAAAGTTTGACCGACTTGAACAGCATGAATCAAGCCAAACCGATAGATTTCTTGATCGTCGTCGGCGATGGCTTGTCTTCGCTTGCCGTGGCGCGCCATGCCGCGCCTTTGCTGGCGGAAATACGTTATCTTTTACCCAAGGACTGGCATATAGGCCCCGTCGTTATTGCCTCGCAGGCACGCGTGGCGCTTGGGGATGAAATCGGCCAGGCGCTTGGCGCGCGTATGGTCGCCATGCTAATCGGCGAACGCCCCGGCCTGAGCTCGCCGGATAGTTTGGGCATCTACCTTACGTATAATCCCAAACTTGGGCTGAGCGATGCGGACCGTAATTGCATTTCCAACGTGCGGCCAGAAGGCTTGCAATACGCTGCTGCGGCCAAGAAACTGGTGTGGCTGGCAAAAGAAGCGATACGCCTAAAACTATCAGGCGTGGCGCTAAAAGATGAAAGTGATGTGCAGGAAATTGCTCAGCAAGGTACATTAGAATTGCCTAAACCTTAAAACAATTTGATTAAAGTAATTGATCTAGCTCCAGATTCCGCAATTTAGGCGCTAATTTCGCAGTAATGCCCACTACAGCCAGGGTCATCAATCCGCCAAATACGACAGATGGCACCAAGCCCAAAATCCTGGCAGCGATACCCGATTCAAACGCGCCTAGTTCATTCGATGAGCCGATAAAAACACCATTGATAGCGGAGACGCGGCCGCGCATGGCATCGGGCGTGGCAAGCTGTAAAATGGTATGGCGCAGCACTACAGATACGCCATCAAAAATCCCGGATAAGAACAGTAGCAAACCAGCCATCACAAAACTGTCGCTTAAGCCAAAGCCGATAATGCAAAGGCCGAAGCCGGCGACCGAATATAAAAGCCAACGGCCGGCATGCAAGTTAATCGGGTGGCGTGCCAGCCATAGCCCGATGACTATAGCACCGACACCCGGGGCGGCACGCAAGATGCCTAAACCTTCAGGGCCTATTTTGTAAATATCTTGGATGAAAGCAGGCAGCATGGCTACCGCGCCGCCAAACAATACGGCAAACATATCGAGTGAAAGCGCGCCAAATATAATCTGGTGGCCGTATACAAAGCGCAAGCCCTCATTGATGCTTTTGAAAACCGCCGGGCTATCGCCGGCAGCGGGCGGCTCTTTTAACCTGAGTGACAGCATAGCTAGAATTGCACCAAAGCACAGCAGGCAGGCAACCAGGTAAGCCACGGTTTTACTGGCAAAGCCTACCAGCAAACCACCCAAAATCGGGCCTAACACCAAGCCGATTTGAAACGCCGCAATACTCACACCGGTGGCTTTGGCGAAACTTTCTCTGGGGACAGCAATGGCAAACAATGTGGTGTAGCTTGGCGAGATAAACGCGCGTGCAATGCCTGTAAACGCTATCGAGCCATAAATCCACAGAGTTGTGCCATTGCCAATCCAGCCAGTCGAAATGGCAGCTAATATCATGGCGTTAATGAGCAACAGTGTCGCCGCCAGCGTGCCAAAGGCACGGCGTGTATAGTGGTGATCTACCGCGTGACCGGCAAACAAAGCCGATGCGAAATAAGGCAGGGCTTCTGCCAAACCGATCAGGCCGAGCGAAAGCGGGTCGCGCGTGATTTCATAAATATGCCAACCAACCGTCACCGCCATGATTTGATAAGCCAACACAATTTGAATGCGAAATGCCAGTAGCTTGAGAAAGGCGTGATTATGGAATTTAAAGATGTGCATGGTTGACATTATAAAATCAAACGGGGCAAAGAATTCGGCGCGGTTATAGATTAGGCGCACTGACCCTTTAAAAGCTATGGCGTCTGTATTTCATGATTGATTGGCTGCTCTTGTTAGTAAATGTCAGCTGCGGAGCAACTGAAATTAGAAGTCATGTAGCGACTATCGGCGAAAAACAGACAAAAGAGATTTATTGCTGCTGCAACCAATTTACTAAATTAAACGGTAGTTTTGCCATAAGTTTGTACTAAGCGCTTGATTTCTGGCACGCAAGAGCCACATTCTGTACCGCATTTGAGTTTATTTTGTAAGGTAATCAAGTCTGCGCCCATTTCAATGTTTTCTATGATTTCATTTTGCGAAACATCAAGGCAGCTGCATATAATCTTACCGCGTCCGTGCTGCCCCGTGGGCGGCGCGCTTAAAGGTGCGAGTGCCCAGCGGCGCAGTTCATCGTTGAATTGACCTGTGGCCATAACGTCTTTTAACCAATCAGCGGCTAACGTTTCACCTTTCAAGCGCACACCGGTTACTTCTGGTTTGCCATTAGTGGGGTTATTTTCTACCAGAATACGTTTGCTAATGCCACGTTTAGCATCATTGTAATTGAGTAATGGCATGTCATCTGTCATATTCAGCATTTCATCCAGCTGGTTGATTAAATCAACTCCGGGTGGGATTTCATGCGCGGTACGTAAAATCAGCATGCCAATGTGCTGGGCTGTCTCTCTGCCAAATAATCCACAGCTGGCATAGGTAAATTGCTTCATCAAGGTGCGCACCTGCTCAAGTTGTGCAAGGTTTTTACAACTGCGCATCACAGTCATTTGCCATGGCAGCTCCAGCTTTTCTAGCTTAACTGCCGTGTGTTTTAACTCAGGTTGTTTAGAGGTTTTATCAAACGCTGGCGGCATCAGCGCATTCACACCCAAGCCATGCATGAATCGGCTGCCCCAGTGCATGGCAATAAAGGTTTGCGCTGGTTTAACCTCGTCGCTCAATTGTGCTGGCAGGATCAAGCTGCCACGTTTGTTGCTTACCTTTACAATATCCCCATTTTTAAGGTTACGGCGCATCATGTCGTCAGCGCTGATATAGATGACAGGCTCTTCTGCGTGGTTGAATAGTTGCGCCGCTGTACCGGTACGGCTCATGCCATGCCACTGGTCGCGCAGGCGGCCCGTGAGTAAATGCAGCGGGTGTCGCGCATCGGTTTTATCGGCCGTGCCTTTGTAAGTAGCGTTGGTAAATTGTGCCTTGCCATCTGGCTTTTGAAATAAACCATCTGTATACAAGCGAGCTTTACCAGTAGTACTACCCGCCACAAACGGCCATTGTTGCGGACCTTTTTCACTGAGTAAACCGTAGCTTAAGCCGGTAATATCCAAATCGCGGCCACGTGTGGTTTCGCGGTGTTCGTTGAAGATTTGTTCAGTGGTTTCGTAAGGGAATAATTGAGTGTTTTTTGCTAAACGTTTTTCTAAGCGCTGTGCAAAATTCACCATAATCGCCCAATCATGGCGAGCCTCAGCAGGCGGCGGCACGGCAGGGCTGACACGCGTAATGCGCCGCTCAGAGTTTGTCACTGTACCTTCTTTTTCACCCCACGTGCTTGCAGGTAGTAATACATCGGCATATTGGCAAGTGTCGGTGTTGCTGAACGCCTCTTGTACCACCACAAGTTCAGCATTATTCAGCGCTTCCAGCACATTATTCAAGTCCGGCATAGATTGCGCGGGGTTAGTACAGGCAATCCAGATGGCTTTTATTTCGCCATTTTTAACCGCATCAAACATTTCAATAGCGGTTTTACCTGGCGTTTCTGGCACATTTTTGATGCCCCAAAGTTTGGCCACTTCTGCGCGGTGTTCGGCATTATTCAAATCACGGTGAGCAGATAACAAGTTGGCCATACCGCCCACTTCGCGTCCGCCCATGGCGTTAGGCTGGCCTGTGAGCGAGAACGGCCCCGCGCCTGGTTTGCCGATTTGACCTGTAGCGAGGTGTAAGTTAATCAGGGCGGCATTTTTATCCGTGCCGTGGATGGATTGATTCAACCCCTGACAATACATGGATAGGCTTGGGCCTTTGCCGAACCACTTGGCGGCAGTGATGATGTCCACTTCTTTGATGCCACAAATATCCGCTACCATTTTCGGCGTGTACTCGCGCAGAGTTTCTTTTAACTCAGCAAAACCGTTGGTATGGACATCGATGTAAGCCATGTCCAGCAAGCCTTCCCACAGCATCACATGGAGCATGCCGTTAAAGAGCGCAACGTCGGTGCCGGGTAAAATAGCGAGGTGCAGATCAGCTGCCTGCGCGGTATCGGTTTTACGTGGATCAACCACGATAATTTTCAAGTTGGGATTTTTAGTCTTGGCATCTTCGATGCGTCGGAAAATAATTGGGTGCGCAAAAGCAGTATTGCTGCCCGCAATAAACAAACATTCGGTATGGTCTATATCTTCATAACAAGCTGGAGGTGCATCTGCCCCCAGAGTGGCTTTGTAACCGGTTACTGCGGAACTCATGCATAGTCTGGAATTGGTATCGACATTATTGGTGCCAATCAAGCCTTTTGCCAGCTTGTTAAAGACATAATAATCTTCGGTAAGTAATTGACCTGAAATATAAAATGCAACGGAATCCGGCCCGTGTTTTTCAATGGTTTGTGCAAACTTTTCTGTCAAATAATCTAGTGACTCATCCCACGAAACGCGTTTGTGCGAAGCCTCGCGTGTTAAGCGCATTTCCGGGTAAAGCAGCCGATTATCCAGTTTGGCCGTAAGGTGCAGTGTTGCGCCCTTGGTGCACAAACGCCCGAAGTTGGCGGGGTGATCCGGGTCGCCTTTTACGTGGATAATTTTGTCGTTTTGCGACTCGATAATTACGCCACAGCCTACGCCGCAGTAACAACAAGTGGATTTTGTTTCTTTAATCAAAGTGTTCAATCTTAAAGCGCTTAATCTTTGATCTCTAAATAAACCAAGCCATCTTCAACCTTGGTGTTAAAACAAGCAGTTTCACCGACATCTGGCTCTTCAGCTTTGCCATCCACCAGACTAATTTTCCAGGAATGTAATGGGCAGGCCACTTTATCACCATACACAATGCCTTGCGACAAAGGCCCGCCTTTGTGTGGGCATGTATTGTTAATGGCAAAAATACGGTCATCTTCCGTGCGGAATACGCCAATATCCATCGTCTTGGTACGCACAACGCGCGCACCCAGTTTAGGAATGTCTTCTAGCGGCGCTATTTTTACCCAGTTACTCATATATTTTCAACCTTACGAAACAATAGTTTTTATGAAACCATTAGCAAATAAATTAACAACAAATTTAACACGAACGAAAAAATGGCGATCCATTGCCATTTAACCAGCCTTGCGCGCGCAATTAAGGGCGTGCGTGCGGGTGCTAAAATAGGCTTTAGCTCGCCTACCTCCAACGCATGCAGCATTTCTTCTGCTGTTTCAAATCTTAACTTTGGATCACGTGCAACTGCCTTAAGTACGATATTTTCCAGCCAGTAGGGAATGTCCGGGCGGTAGCGCGTCAGTGGCGTTGGTTCACCAAACTTGGGATGCTGGAACGGCTCAATTTCGCCATACGGATATTTTCGCGTCAACAGATGGTAGAGTGTCACGCCTGCTGCATAGATGTCGGTTTGTGAGTTTGCAGGTTCTCCGTCAAACAATTCTGGGGCCATAAAACTCGGGGTGCCCGGGTTTTGTGTCGCGCTAATGATTTCAGCGCCTGTACTGAGCGCAACGCCAAGATCCAGAATGCGCAGACGCTGGTCGCTGGCCTGGTGGATATTGGCAGGCTTGATGTCGCGATGAATAATGCTTAGCCGGTGTAGCGCACCAATGCCGCGCATCATGTCGATACCAATTTTTGCGACGCCGGCAGCGGTAAAGTAATGCCCGCTATCAAGCCGCTGTTGCAAAGTTGCACCCTCGTGCCAACTCATGACGAAATAAAGCTTGCTGCGCTTTTCCATCGAAAGTGGCAGCACTTGCGGCACGTACTGCGATACCACGCGCTTACCCAGCCATTCTTCGTTGAGCAAGCCGCTGCTGCTTTCTGCATCATTCGCCAGCAATGGCTGCAGGGTTTTTAGCACAAAAAGCTGTTTGGTGTCCGTTTTGCGTACTTTGTAAAGCAGACTGGCGCGTGATTCATGCAGCAGCTCAACCACTTCAAAATCATCAATCAATTCGCCAGCGCCGAGTTTTGGCGGCAGCGCGAGATGCTTGCCCCCTGCGATGCGCTCTGCCAGCGTATCTGCGCCAAGCGCATTAATTTTAATCACCACAGCGGTGGAGTTATCCGCGCTTTGCTGATAGAGCGCGGTTTGGGTCAGATGCTCTGCAACCATCTTGACGCTATTAAATTTTAATAGACTTTCGTGGATGGCTTTATCGCCCAGAGTTTCCCATACGCCATCGCTTAGCAGCGTAAATACATCGCCGGCTTGCAGTGCGCCTTCGGCAAAATCAATCGCCAGATGCGCATCCAAACCGACGGCGCGCTTGAGTACATGGCGCATATCAGGCCTGTCCCACACATGGTCCGTCGTGAGTTGCTTTAACGTGCCGTCGCGCAGCAGATAAATGCGCGTATCGCCGACATGCGCCAAATAGTAGCGTTGCCCACGTATTATCAGCAAAGAAAGCGTGGTCGCCATTCCAGCCATGTCACGGTTGGCATTGGCCTGCGAAATCAGCCAGCGGTTCGCTGCGGTGATGACTTTTTCCAGCGCTGTGGGCGGCTCCCAAGTATCAGGTGTGGCGTAATAATCGGTAGAAACCGTGCGCACTGTCATTTCGGAAGCCTCACCGCCGCCTGCATTGCCGCTCACGCCATCGGCTACGGCAATGAGCGCGCCTTTGATGCTTAATTGCTCGTTGCTGGGCGTGACTACGCCAACATAATCTTCGTTACGCGTTCGCGGCCCGGTCAGGCTGGATTGACCAATTTCAAATTGAAGCGACATTGCGCTAGTTTACACCTTCGCAGAGGTGGCCGCTGCACTACCCCAGGTCGTTCTCCAACGTGTTTTTACGCCGCTTAAGCCAATAATGGCCAACACAGCAAGCCCTGCAAAAATCATCAAACCAGCCTGGTAGCTGCCTGTGGTTTGCTTAAAGTAGCCCAAGCTTGCAGCCAAATAGAAGCCGCCTATACCGCCTGCCATACCGACCAACCCCGTCATCACGCCGATTTCCTTGCGGAAGCGCTGCGGTACTAGCTGAAATACCGCGCCGTTACCCATACCCAATACCGCCATCACTGGGATAATAATCGCTAATGCCAGTTGGTAGGTAGGTTGGCCGAAGCTCATGACAAATAGCAATATCGCTGCCATGATATACATGGTAAGCAGAGTGCGGATGCCGCCAATACGGTCTGCAATCATGCCGCCAACCGGGCGTACAAGCGAGCCCGCAAATACGGCTGCGGCGGTGCAATAACCCGCTACCACAGGGCCCAGATGGTATAAATCGTTAAAGTAAATAGTGAGTGATGACGCCAAACCGACAAAGCCGCCAAAGGTCACGCTATAAAAAAACATAAACCACCATGCGTCTTTGTCTTTTAGAATAGCCAGATATTGGCTTAAGGATTTGGCTGGAGGCGCGTCCGGGCTATCTTTTGCAAAAATAAGGTAAACCAGCATGGCAATGCCGAGCGGAATTAACGCCAAGCCAAACACATTGTTCCAGCCATAGGCCACGGCCAGGCCGGGAGCAAATAACGCCGCGAATACTGTGCCTGAGTTGCCTGCACCTGCAATGCCTAAAGCTGTGCCCTGATGCTCTGGCGGATACCAGCGGCTTGCCAGCGGCAGCGCCACAGCAAATGCTGCGCCGGCAAACCCCAGGCCTATGCCTAGCATTAAAGATTGTTGAAAGGTTTGAATGCCGTGCAACCAGGCGACGAGCAGGCTTAACATAACAATCACCTGACCGATTAAACCCGCCATTTTGGGCTTGATTTGATCCACCAGCACACCCATGACAATACGCAATAACGCGCCCGCTAAAACTGGCGTTGCTACCATTAAACCTTTTTGTGCCGGCGTGAGTTGTAAATCTGTCGCCATTTGAACGGCCAGAGGGCCAAGCAGCACCCACACCATAAAACTTAAATCAAAATACAAAAATGCTGAAAATAAGGTGGGTTTGTGCCCGGCTTGCCAAAAACTACTTTTCATACGGTTTTTCCTAATGTTTAAATGAGGTATTCTTAAATGGTGATAGTTTCAAACTCTTTGTGCTGTTCACGTTTTTCTACACGTTCCGCCCATGGGTCAACCGCGCCCTGCAAGGCATACAGCAAACGCTCGTAAGCAGCTTTGCGGCCTTCGGAATCCTCTAGCACACGTTGTTTTACGTACTCTAAACCTACGCGTTCAATCCAGTGTACGGTGCGGTCTAAGTAGCGCGCTTCTTCACGGTAGATTTGAATGAATGCGCCCGAGTATTCCAGCACTTCATCATGTGTTTTGACTTTGCACAGGAACTGCGCAACTTCGGTTTTAATACCGCCGTTGCCGCCTACGTAGATTTCCCAGCCTGAATCCACACCGATAATGCCGACATCTTTAATGCCCGATTCGGCGCAGTTACGTGGGCAACCTGAGACGGCGAACTTGACCTTATGCGGTGCCCACATGTGATCGAAGGCTTTTTCAATGTCTATGCCCATTTGGGTGGAGTTTTGAGTGCCAAAGCGGCAAAATTCAGAGCCGACACAGGTTTTGACGGTACGGATACCTTTGGCGTAAGCATAGCCTGATGGCATGTCGAGGTCTTTCCACATACCGACTAAATCTTCTTTTTTCACGCCTAGCAAGTCGATACGTTGGCCGCCAGTGACCTTCACCATCGGCACGGCATATTTATCAGCAACATCCGCAATTTTGCGTAACTGGTCTGGCGAAGTCACGCCGCCATACATGCGTGGAATCACAGAATACGTGCCATCTTTTTGAATATTGGCGTGAACACGCTCGTTAATAAAACGTGATTGCGGATCATCCACCGCCTCGTGCGGCCAGGTGGAAAGCAGATAGTAGTTAAGCGCTGGCCTGCAAGTCGCACAGCCATTAGGCGTGCGCCAGCCTATGCCTTTCATGGCATCCGGAATATTCAGGTATTTATGTTTGCGGATTTCTGCACGCACTTCTTCATGGTTTTTCTCTGTACAGCCACACACCGCTTTGCTGGTGGATGGCGGCGCATAACCGCCGCCCAGGGTGGATGCCAGAATCTGCTCAACCAAGCCTACGCATGAACCGCAGCTTGAGCCCGCTTTGGTTTGCTTTTTCACGTCATCAATGGTGAATAAGCCATGATCTTGAATGGCTTTTACAATGGTGCCTTTGCACACGCCGTTACAGCCGCACACTTCCATTTCGTTGGTCATGGCGGCGGCCTTGTCTTGGCCTTGGTGACCGGTATTACCTAAAGAATCCTGACCGAACATCAAGTGGTCGCGAATCTCATGAATCGCCTTGCCATCTCTAAGCATTTGAAAATACCACGAGCCGTCCGCGGTATCCCCATAAAGAACGCCACCAATGATTTTATCATTTTTGATGACGAGTTTTTTGTATATCCCGCCAACTGCGTCGTGCAAAACAATTTCTTCGCGCCCATCCTCAGCGTCTTCATCGCTTCTGAAATCACCGGCACTGAATAAATCGATGCCTGTGACTTTCAATTTGGTGGAAGTCACTGAGCCTTTATATAAGCCAATACCAAAATTCGCCAAATGCGTTGCGCACACCTTGGCCATTTCGAATAAGGGTGCGACCAAGCCGTAAGAAATGCCGCGGTGTGCGACACATTCGCCCACTGCGTAAATACGCGGGTCGTAGGTTTGCATGGTGTCGTTCACCACAATGCCTCTGTTGCAGTAGATGCCTGCGGATTCGGCTAGCGCAAAGTTCGGGCGGATACCCACCGCCATTACCACCAAATCAGCGGCAATTTCCTGGCCATCGCTAAAACGTACCGCTTTAACGCGGCCACTGCTATTGCCAATCAGCTGTTCGGTATTTTTTTGCAAAAGAAAATTAAGGCCTTTAGCTTCCAGATTTTTTTGCAGCATTTTGCCAGCGGTTTTATCGAGTTGCCTTTCTAGCAGCCACTCATTCTTATGTACCACAGCCACTTCCATGCCCTGTATTTTCAGGCCATTTGCAGCTTCCAGACCTAACAGGCCGCCGCCGATCACTACCGCATGCTTGTGCTTTTTGGCCGCCTCTATCATGTCATTGGTATCTTTAATGTCCCGATAACCAATGACGCCCTCCAGGTCTTTGCCTGGAATGGGTAGCATGAATGGTTTTGATCCCGTTGCAAGCAATAAGCGGTCATACTCTGCACTGGTACCGTCTTCGGCATAGACTACGCGGTTCTTGCGGTCAATTTTGTTGATGCGCGCGCTGGTGTAAAGTGTGATGTTGTTTTCTGCATACCATTCGCGGGTATTCAGAATAATATCTTTTATGGTTTGTTCATTGGCCAGCACTGGCGAGAGCATGATGCGGTTGTAATTGGGATAGGGCTCATCACCAAATACGGTAATATCATAAATGTCCGGCGCGATTTTCAGCAATTCTTCCACCACGCGCATACCGGCCATGCCATTACCAACAACCACTAATTTCATTTTTTGCATAATTTTTACTTGAGCCCGACAATACAATCTACATAGCTATGGCAATTAGTATGCCAACATATATTTGTATTTAAATACAAATAGTTAACTACAATATGGCTGTTGCTGCCAGGCAAAGGTGCGCACTATAAGTGCAACGCACCGCTGGCGTGAACCAAAACGGTGCGTTATTACAAACCAAATGTATTTTCTAAAAAATAATCAGTTAAAAAGTGTACATCGCAGTGAGCCAGAATTTTTCAGTATCGCGGATACGGCCACGGTTACCAGCAATGGAGTTGGCGGTATTAGCAGCAGCGGCATAATGATCATCTTCACTAAACTTGCCGTACTCGATTTTTGCCATGATGTTTTTGTTTACGTTATAGGTAGCAGCCACGTTCCACTCGGTGCCGTATTTACTGCCATTTTTAGCCGTGCCGCTACCAACCGTATAAAAGTTCTCGTCAGATTTAATGACGTGATAATCCGCAAAGAACTGAAGGTCATCCCATTTGTAAGTGGCGGTCACAAAGGTATCCTGTATGCCTTGTCTTGGTGTTGCCAGGAATTTATCTACCCAGCCCTGGAACAGGTGATTGGTACCAAATGGCGTCTGGAAAGCATATTTGCTATTGTTGCTTGACAGCAACTCCTGATCTGCGCGAATCGAGAAGTTGTCTATGCCGACACCGCCGCCCACTTTGTAATAATGCGCATCAATACGGCTGTCACCGTCCTGATAGTCGGTCTGTTTTGCATATTCAGCCGTGTAGAGTGCCCTTAAATTCGGGTTAAACGGATGAACGCCATCCAGACGCAGACCAAATGTTTTGTTGGATTGGTCTGCAGATGCGTTAGGCTTGCCATTATTATTTAGCGTACCTGCACCGAACCAGGCATTGCCAAATCCAAGGTCTTCAAAGTCGGATAAATAACCATAGCCAATCAAATACTCGGTAGGAGAAATACGGTATTTGATGTTGGCGATTTCCAGCGCGCCTTCATCGCGGTTTTTGGTGGTGATTTGTCTTACGCGCTCAAAGTGCGATAGAAACACTTCAGTGTCCGGAATGCTTTTATTTAGAACAGACACGCCATCAAACACCTGCATCACTTGACGGAAGCCGATGTCGCCAATGAAACGCACATTATCCAGATTGACCTGTTGGCGGCCAAGGCGGAATTTGGTGTTTTTGATGCCTGTCCAGTCGACATAAAGTTGATTGATGCCAGTATAGGTTGGGTCAACGATTTTGGCGTATTCCACATTTCTGATCTGGTTTGAAGCGCCGTTGATCAGCGTATTATTGGTGCTGTCGTTGAAATTGTCTATAAACTTTGTCACATCAATCAACTGTGCGCCAAAACTGAAGTTCTTGTAAGGCGCTGTCTGCCAGCCAATTAAGCTGCGCAGGGTTAATCCCTCGCCGTCCTTAAGCTCTTTGTTAGCCGCCGCAGTTCCTGCTGGGCCTAAACCGTCTTGATCGACATGCTCATAGCGCAATCTGAAACTGGTTAAATTTTTACCTTCTTTCACTGCATCCATAAAGGTGTATTCATCTTCAGGTGCAGGTGTTTCTTCGGCAAAAGCATGTCCGGAAAAAGCTGCAATCGTTGAAAATATGCCGATTGAGATGAGTCGCTTTTTTAAAGGTTTCGAGTTATACATAATTTAAAATCCTGAAAAGTTGAGTTAATTGATATGTTTTTTTAAGCTGCTTTTTTGGCATGGCGTTCGTATAAGAAACGCAATACCTCGCTACGCAAATGGTTGTAATCCTGGTCTTCTGCCAGTTCCAGACGGTTGCGCGGTTTCGGTAGATTCACATCCAGAATCTCGCCAATCCCGGCAGAAGGCCCATTAGTCATCATCACAATACGGTCAGATAACAGCACGGCTTCATCTACATCATGCGTAACCATGACGGCAGTGCAATGCGTTTTTTCCATGATTTTCATCAGTTCATCCTGCAGTGTGGCGCGGGTGAGCGCATCGAGCGCGCCGAAAGGCTCGTCCAGCAATAAGACCCTGGGCTCCATCGCCAGCGCTCTGGCAATGCCCACGCGCTGCTTCATGCCGCCGGAGATTTCATGGGGGCGTTTGTCCATGGCGTGTGACAAGCCTACAAGCGCCAGTGCGTCTATTGCACGCAAGTCTTGCTGCACTTGTGTCTCGTGCTTAAAGACGCGCTCAACCGCCAGGTGGACATTTTCAAAGCAGGTCAGCCATGGCAGAAGCGAGTGGTTCTGAAACACGACGGCTCGATCGGGACCTGGTTTGGCAATTTCACGGCCAGCACAAAACAGGTTACCGGAAGTCTGTTGCAATAAGCCCGCAATCAGATTTAAAACGGTTGATTTTCCGCAGCCAGAGTGACCAATAATAGAGACAAACTCACCTTCTTTGATGTTGAGATTGATATTTCTTAACGCTTCAAACGCACCTTTTTTAGCCACAAACGTCATGTTGACATCCTCTAACTGCACGTAGCGATCTTGTAAAATTTTTTCCATGATATGTCCTATTCATAACTGAAGCGTTTAGCAACAAGGATGAGTGCCTGCTCTAACAAGAGTCCGACAATGCCCACCACAAAAATCGCGATGATGATGTGTTCTACGTTCAGGTTGTTCCATTCATCCCACACCCAGAAGCCGATTCCCACGCCGCCTGTAAGCATTTCTGCCGCAACAATCACCAGCCATGCCACGCCAATCGATAAGCGTATGCCTGTCATCATGTAAGGCAGCACCGAGGGGAATAAAATTTTGGTAACGATTTTCCACTCGCTTAAGTTGAGCACTTTGGCCACATTCATATAATCCTGCGGTACTTTGCTGACACCTACAGCGGTGTTGATGATCATCGGCCAGATAGCGGAAATGAAAATCACCCAGATGGCTGCCGGATTGGCGGCTTTGAATACCAGCAAGCCAATCGGTAGCCAAGCCAAGGGTGAAACAGGACGCAACAGGCTGATAATGGGAGAAGTCATCCGTGATAAAAACTCGAACCGGCCAATCATAAAGCCCAACGGAATCCCTACCAGAGCCGCCATGCCAAACCCTAAGCCCACGCGCTGCAGCGAATGCAGAATGTTCCAACCGATGCCCTGATCGTTTGGGCCTTTGATATAGAACGGATCACTGAACAGAACCATCGCAGCCTTGAAAGTTGATACCGGCCCTGGCAGCCCTTGCGACTGATATGAAATCAACGTCCAGACTGCCAGTAACAGCAATAGCCCGATTGCCGGCGGCAGCAGCCATTGAAAAAACACCCTGACTTTTATCGAAAACTGGCTTGGCGTTTTAGCTGCCGCCCCTGTTGTTAAGGTTGCAGGTATTGGCGGCTGCTCAATCACATCGTTTGCAGCCTTTTCAGCTTTCATATCGACTTTCGATGTTTCCGGTTTTTGCATGATCATTTGTATGCTTTCTGGTTTAATCCCGATTGCGCTCATTTTTATTCCCTATAGTTAAGAATTAAGCCTTGATTTTGAAAGCACTCGCATAGGCTGCTGGGTTGCTGCCATCCCACACAATGCCATCCATGAGTTTTGAGCTACGCATTTCGCTTTTAGGCACACTCACCCCCAATTGGCTAGCGGCCTGGCTGTAAAGCTCAACCTGATTCACTTTTTTAGCGATGCCCCAATAATCAGGATCAGACTTCAGCATGCCCCAGCGTTTGTGCTGTGTTAAGAACCACATGCCATCGGATATATACGGGAATGGCACTTTGCCGTCGTCATAAAACTTCATGTAGTTAGGGTCTTTCCATTTTTTGCCATTTCCGTTGTCGTAATCACCCAGGAAACGGCCTAAAATCACATCTTTTGGTGCGTTCACATAGGATTTTCCAGATATCAGTTCTGCTACCTTGGCACGGTTTACTGTGGCATCAATGTATTTGCTGGCCTCTAAAATCGCCATCATCATGGCGCGTGCCGTATTAGGATTTTTGGCGACAAAGTCTGCGGTTGTACCCAATACTTTTTCTGGATGATCCGCCCAAATATCTTGGCTGGTAGCTACGGTGTAACCTACTTTGTCGTAAATGGCGCGCGCATTCCATGGCTCACCAACGCAGTAGCCATCCATGTTGCCGATACGCATATTGGCCACCATTTGTGGTGGTGGCACCACAATGTTTTTCACATCTTTTACTGGGTCGATGCCATTCGCCGCTAGCCAGTAATTCAGCCACATGGCATGCGTACCGGTGGGGAAGGTTTGCGCAAAGGTGAAATCACGGTTTTCATTCGCCATCACGCGTTTAAGCGTTTTGCCATCTTTTACACCTTTGTCTTTCAATTGGTTTGATAGCGTAATACCTTGGCCGTTGTGATTCAAAGCCATGAGCACTGCCATATCTTTTTGCTGGCCGCCAATGCCCATTTGCACGCCATACACCAGACCATACAGCACGTGTGCAGCGTGTAGTTCGCCATTCACAACTTTGTCGCGCACGCCCGCCCAAGAGGCTTCTTTAGACGGCGTAATTTTGATGCCATATTTTTTATCGAAGCCCATTTCGGCTGCTACCACAATGGGGGCGCAGTCCGTGAGGGGAATGAAACCAATTTTTACCTCGGTGATTTCAGGCGCGTCCGAACCTGCGGCGTACGCCATACTCCTGATGCCGGCCGGCATCATGTTCATCATTGCAGCTGCGCCAAACGCACCGGCGATGCTGTGTTTGAAGAAGTTACGGCGGCTTGCGTCTACAGATTGGGCTTCTGCCCCGGCAGCTTCGGTTACAGATGTCGTATCGATTAAGGTTGAATCTGGTTTCACTTCTTTACTCATTTTTTACTCCTAGCTAAAAATTTTTCCCATAAAAAAGGCGCCTTAACGGCAAGGGTGCTGCCCTCGCTATTAAGACGCCTTTGTCTTATATTTCAATAACTTAAATATAAATTACTTGTGCCGTCATTGGCACGCTTAACACGGTGTGTTTATCCCGCCTTTGGGTAAACACATTGACTTGATAACGTTTAACTAAACAATCAGCATCGAAGCAGCCTCTATCAGTTGATTCGATAAATCGGCCAGCTTCATATTCTTTTTCATCGCCATACTGCGCAATAGGCCATAAGCCTCTTCTTCATCCAGATTGCGCTGTTTCATCAGCAAGCCTTTGGCGCGCTCAATAATCTTGCGTTCATCTAACTGTGTTTTAGCCATGGCCAACTCGCTACGTAAATGTTTAAATTCCTCAAATCTGGCGACTGCAGCATCAATCACAGGCGTCAACCTTTCGCTGGGAATGGTTCCCACCACATATGCACACACCCCTGCTTGCGTGGCGGTTTTAATTTTTTCTTTATCGCCGTCATGCGTAAACATCACTACCGGGCGCGGGTTATGCATACTCATGACACATAAGTTTTCCAGGGTGTCGCGACTAGGTGAGTCCGTATCAATAATGACAACATCCGGCTGCAATTCACAGCAGGCGCCCTCCAGGTTGACCGTGTCTTTCAGATGCGCAATCACTTCGTACCCAGTATCAAGCAGAGATTGCTTGAGTGACTTGGTGCGGTCATGGTTATTATCAACAATCATTACTTTTAACATGGCAACTTAAATGGATGAATCAATTGACTATACGCAATTGCCGTGCCAGCTTGGAATATATAATCTATCACTTTGAATTAATTGGATTTTATATGGAATGATTGTAAAATTAGATCAGCGGGAAAATACGTCAAGTGCACGGAAAGGGTGCATATGCACCACACAAAGCAGCTATTAATGGGAGTGGTTTTTAATGTCCGAGTGGCCATTCTATTAGAATAGGCCAAAAGAAAGTCAGTCTAGCAATGGGTATTGGCTAGGAACGCTTGTAGCATCTTTCCTGCTCGACACTTATCAAATGTTACAATATCAAACCAAATTATTTTGGTACGCGCCACAGATACCAGCTGGCCACGGTACGATGCGGACTCCATGCCTTGCCAATATCGGCGATTTCTTTACGCTTAGGCGCAACCTCCAGCTTTTTAAGGCGTTTGTAGCCTTCTACCACACCAAAATCATCTGCGGGCAGAATATCCATGCGTTTTAGTGTAAACATCAGCATCATTTCCACCGTCCATCGGCCGATGCCTTTTAAGGTGACTAAGCGTTCAATGAGTTCTGCGTCGCTCATATTTTCTGCGGCTTGACGCGCAGGTACAAGGCCGCTGACTGCGCCTTCCGCAATGCCTTTCAGCGTTTCAATTTTTTTGCCTGAAAATCCGCAAGCGCGTAAATCGTCAAAGGGAGTTGTGATTAATTGTTCAGGTTCAGGAAACCCATCGAAATGGCGTTTGAATTTTGCAAAAATCGCATCGCCCGCTTTTCCGTTAAGTTGCTGATAAGCGACTGCCTGGACTAGCGCTTCGTAAGGATTAAGCTCGGGCTCAGCTTCTGCATCGAAAGTACACGCGCCGACAGTTGCAATTAGCCAAGCCCAATCTGCGTCTAATTGGGAGAGGAAATCAATCGCCTGTTGATATTGCGGGTTCATGGTGTAATGATAGCCTTTCGGAATGGAACAAGTAAGCACATTGGTGCGTCGTGCTAAATATGGAAAAAGCAGATTTATTTGATAACCTGCCTGAGCAAAATCGGTTGCTTCTGGCAGAAGGCGCAGTGTTGTTGCGCAGGTTTATACAACAAAATAAAGCCGCGCTTCAAGATGAAGCACTTTTATTAAGTGACTTAAAGTCTGTTATTACGCAATCGCCCTTGCGCCACATGGTCACGCCGGGTGGCTTTGCCATGTCCGTTGCCATGACGAATTGCGGAAGACTGGGTTGGGTTACGGATAGAAAAGGATATCGTTACGATACGCTGGACCCTAATACCGGTGCGCCTTGGCCGGCCATGCCCACGAGCTTTCTGGCGTTTGCAGCGCAGGCTGCGCTAGAGGCAGGTTTTGCTGCTTTTGTACCGGATGCCTGCTTGATTAACCAATATAAACCTGGCGCACGCATGGGCTTGCACCAGGATAAAGACGAGCGTGATTTTAATCAGCCGATTGTTTCCGTATCGCTCGGCGTGCCGGCCACTTTTTTATTGGGCGGGTTTGAGCGTGCCGATAAAACCGTCAAAATCCAGCTAAACCATGGCGATGTGATCGTTTGGGGAGGCGCATCAAGATTGCGCTACCATGGCGTCTTGCCGCTTAAAGCCGGACATCATCCGGCTTTTGGTTCATATCGAATCAATCTGACTTTTCGTAAAGCTGGGTGATTCAAGATTTAATTTTACAAAACTACAGTTTCAATGCCAGTTTAGCGCGGCGGAAAATGCGGCCAATTAACGTGCCATCGAGCTGATAATGTTTGTGCAGCGGTTTTTTTACTTCCCAGTTGACTGTCATTCCTGCAGGAAAAGTCACTAAATCACCCTTACCAAAAGTCACCGCTACGCCGCCAGTTGGGGTAACCACACATTCGCCTTCTAAAATATAAGCGATTTCCTGCTCAGGGAATGTCCATGAAAAAATGGATACTTCTTTCTGCCAGGTGGGCCATTTGCTTATGCCAAGTGTGTCTAGACGGCTTTGGGAAGGGTTCTTTTCTATAGTAACTTGGTCAACGATAATTTGGCTCATGTAATTCCTTTTTAAAAGCGGCTATTTTAGCGCAAGCCAAGTGAATATTAGGCAACTATTGCCAGTTAATTTTGTCGCACACTTAGGTGAATGGTTTAGTTAGGTGTTCGTCTATATATTTTTTTAACGCTCTGAGTTGAGCTTGAAAATGGAAAGGTAGAACTATCATGAAAACGCTAAAAATCAACAAAGTGTTAGTGGGTGAGGCACTGGTAGGTGAAGGCAATGAGGTCGCGCATGTGGATTTAATTATGGGTCCACGCGGCAGTGCTGTAGAAACGGCTTTTTGCTTAACGCTTACAAACCAAAAGCGTGGTGATAATGCTTTGCTTGCCGTAATTGCTCCGAATCTCATGACTAAACCACCCACAGTGATGTACAACAAGGTGGACATTAAAAACGCTAAACAAGCAGTGCAAATGTTTGGTGCCGCACAATGCGGAATTGCAGAAGCGGTGGCTGATTCTGTTAAAGAAGGCTTGATACCGATTGATGAGGCTGATGACGTGTTTATTTGCGTCGGTGTGTTTATCCATTGGGATGCCGAAGATAATACCAAAATTCAGGATTGGAATTACGAGGCGACCAAATTGGCGATAAAGCGCGCGGTAGAAGGGTCGCCAACCCCTGCAGAGGTGGTTGAGCAGGAATTTGCTGTGAAGCATCCACTGGCCGCCCATGCATACTTTGCAAATGCAGAGAAAACTAAGTGACATAAAACAGCATGATAGATTGCTGCAAGCTGTGGCCTTTTGTACAACGTGAGCGAGGATAAAACGAGGCAAAAAAGGGCGAGAAACCGGAACATATGACTTATATTTGAAAATTTTGAGCCATTTTTTAACAAAGTATTATTGGGTGCAGTAGTTGTGCTAAGGTCTCAGGTAGTAAAATAGCGCTTTTACACCTTGTAGGCGCATGTTATGCAGGTTAATTTGGCGCAAGCAGTAGCACTGCTTAAAAGCGGCGAAGTTGTAGCGATTCCTACCGAGACGGTTTATGGTTTAGCGGCAGATGCAAGTAATGAAGCGGCGTTGCGGCAAGTTTATGCAATCAAGCAGCGCCCTGTAGATAATCCGTTAATTGTACATATTGCTGATGCTGGCCAAGTAAATAATTGGGCGGCGAATTTCCCTCCACTAGCGCAAAAACTCGCGCAAGCATTTTGGCCTGGCCCATTTACGTTAGTGTTGCCTGCAAAAGAAAGCGTTTCTATGATAGTGCGCGGCAATCAGCCGACCGTGGCTTTACGCGTGCCAAACCATCCGATTGCTTTGCAACTGCTTAAACAAAGCGGTTTGGCTTTGGCCGCTCCATCTGCCAATAAATTTACACAATTAAGTCCTACCACTGCGGCGCATGTTACTGCAGGTTTGGGCGAGGTTATTGCTGTGTTGGATGGCGGTGCGTGCAAGGTGGGGATTGAATCGACTATTGTGAGTGTTGAGGGTGCTGACTGGCGCATGTTGCGGCGGGGTATGATCAGCGAGGTGGCAATTGAAGCTGTGGCAGGTAGGCCAGCATTAAAAAATCAACAAAACCTGCCTAAAGTTCCGGGTCAACATCAGCTGCATTACGCGCCCAAAACACCGATTAAACTGTTTGAATCGCGCACTGAGCTTGTTAATTTTGCTAAAACATCACAAAAAAGATGCGCTGTTTTGTTAATTGGCGAGGGCGTGGAGAATG
Source organism: Methylotenera sp. (assembly GCA_049687015.1). Classification (GTDB taxonomy): domain Bacteria; phylum Pseudomonadota; class Gammaproteobacteria; order Burkholderiales; family Methylophilaceae; genus Methylotenera_A. The sequence continues at coordinate 117,509 of JBAVIP010000070.1, forward strand.
GTAATCTGCCAAGTTGCAATTATATAAATTTACCTAAAGAAGCTGCTCAGGTTGCTGAGCGTCTCTACAGTACACTACATGCAATGGATGATTTAGATACGGAGTTGTTGTTAATTGAAGTGCCGCCCAATGCACCAGAATGGCTGGCGGTTTTAGATAGATTAACGCGCGCAGCACACTAAGCTTAATTTAAAACAAAGTACTTGTTTTAATGCAAAAAAGCGAGTAATTTTGCATTCATAAATTAAATTTTGTGACTAATTTGTTAACGGAGTTTTTATGGATAACAAATATGGTTTAGGTAGTAGCAAAGTGGCGACAGAGCATCACGAGACGCATCATAAAACTGCTGTCATTCACCCAACAAATTGCAAGTTTTGCAATAGCACCAATTTAACTTTAAGCCCATCTATGCACGATCATCGCTGTAATGACTGCGGCGAATGGCAGAGTGATATTCCGCAAGGCTATTCAACGGGCAGAAGCAGTGACTACTAGCTTGCATCCGGTTTCACTTTGGTTTGAGTGCCGCAGTAAATTCCTCATCTAGCTCGCCGTCAATTGCTTTTAGCGCCACACGGGTTTTTTCTACTTCATCGGCTTTTCCAGCCTGATTTGCGATTAAACCCAGTTCGAACAGGGTTGCGACGTGAAGTGGATGCAAAGCGAGTGTTTTTTTAAAATATTGATTCGCTTTGTCCAGATTCCCTAGGTTTTCTTCAGCGATACCCGCATAGTAAAAGGCTTCCGGATTAGCCGGCTCTTTTGCAATCCATTCTTGCGCTACGGTTTTAAGTTCCGCCCAATGAGCATTCTGGTATGGCAATACCACCCGCATAAAAAATGGTCGTTGTGCTTCCGGGGCATCCCAAAAGGGTGATATATCCGTTTTAAGCGATATGGTTTCAGGCGCGTCCAATAAAGCTTTTACCCACTTCACCGGAATATTGTAAAAATAAGCACTACGTCCGGGGCTTTTAAAGGTGCTGATGGCAACCAGTTTGCCGTCGTTATCAAATACGGGGCTGCCGCTCGCGCCCATCACAAACGAAGCATCGGTGCGCACAATCTGGCTGTCGTCCAGCGCATATAAAGCTTTAATTTTTCCTTGTGTAGTCTGTGGTTTGGGTGGCCCACCGGGGAAACCGATTGAAAAAATCGACTGCTCGTATTTCAGGTTTTCGGAATCACCCAGTTCCACGGGGTTAAGCTCGAGATATTGAAAGCGCAAAATGCACACATCGTGTTTCCAGTCCGCCTTTATCGCGTCTGGTGTTGCGCTATCGCCAAACTTGGTGATTTTGACCCCGCTCGCATTGGCCAAAACATGGCAATTGGTGGCCACTAGATCTTTGCCAACTACCACGCCGGTTCCTACCCCATGATTGCCAGCTTGCGTGGCAACATGTACTTTAACAACAGAAGCCTTGAGTTTGTAAACGAGCTCATAATTCGGCTCGGCACACAAGGCGTTCTGGGCAAACCCCAGACTTAAAAAAGCTACCATGCAAATCGTAAATAAACGCATAAGTGACACCTCTCAAGTTGCATTCTTTGCTAAATGACACTAGTTTCAATAAATAATTCTTTATAAAATAAACTAAATATCAACATAACACAAAATTTAACGTGAAAGTCGCCATAAAGCTATGTAAAATTAAGGTCTTAATGATGTTAAGTTTAGGGAAAAATATATGTTGACTCAATCGCATGTTGTTGATTTGCAAACACCAACTGGAGTGATGCGCACTTATGTACATCGTCCGATGGGCGATAAAGCATACCCTGCGATATTATTTTATTCCGAAATTTTTCAGCAGACCGGCCCGATAGAGCGCGCCGCTCGCGCTATGGCAGGCAAGGGTTATGCTGTGTTGGTACCAGAGGTGTTTCATGAGTTAAACCCAATCGGCACCGTACTTGGCTATGACGATGCAGGCCGTGACAAGGGCAATGCAGATAAAGCGGCGAAAGATGCACAAGGTTATGACACTGATAACCGCGCTATGATTGAGTATTTGAGCCAACAGCCTTGGTATGACGGCAACGTAGGGGCTATGGGTTTTTGCATTGGCGGTCATCTGGCCTTTCGTGCAGCATTGCAGCCTGAAATTAAAGCAACCGCATGTTTTTACGCAACAGATTTACACAATAATAACATCCCTAACAAACCCAACCAGCACAGCATGGATAGGCTAGCTGATATTAAGGGTGAGCTGATGATGATTTGGGGCAAGCAAGATAACCATATTCCCACAGCTGGGCGTATGCAGGTGTATCAGAAGCTAACCGAAGCCAATTTAGTTTTTACCTGGCATGAGTTTAATGCGCAGCATGCATTTATGCGCGATGAAGATCCGCGTTATGATTCGGAATTAGCAACGATGTGTTACCAACTAGTGATACAAATGTTCGCTAGGACTTTATAGATTCCCGGTATAGATTTATACTGGTTCTTTTTAAGAATTGACCACTTTCAAGAATTGACCTTATATCTAATTCGTAAATTAAACCGTGATTTTTAGCTTTATCGTTCATTTGCGGTGCGATTCACAACAGTAATATTGTACACATTACCCATTTAAAGAGAATTTTATGACCATTAAAAATGCTGATATTGGCCTAGTCGGCCTAGCTGTCATGGGGCAGAATCTGGCCCTTAATATTGCCGATCACGGTTACACTATCGCGGTTTACAATCGTGACCCGAAAAAAACCCTAAATTTTATCGAAGAGTGTAAGAAAAATGAGCCCTCACATGAACGTGTGGTTGGGCACACCGATTTAGCGTCTTTTGTATTGAGCATTAAACGTCCGCGTAAAATTGTGTTGCTGGTAAAAGCCGGCAGTGCGACGGACGTTACCATCAACGCTCTGCTACCTTTTTTAGAGCAAGGCGATATTATCATTGATGGCGGTAACTCATTGTGGACGGATACTATTCGTCGTGAAAAAGAACTCGCAGTAAAAGGCATTGATTTTATTGGCTCTGGTGTTTCTGGCGGTGAAACGGGCGCACGTTTCGGCCCATCACTTATGCCATCGGGCACGCGTAAAGCTTGGGCAAGTTTAGAGCCGATTTGGCGCGATATTGCAGCTAAAGTCGATTCAGTTACAGGTGAGCCGCTGGAAGGCGGAAAACCAGGCAAGCCAGTAGAAGGTGGTTTTTCATGTGCTGAATATATCGGCCCAGACGGTGCTGGCCATTACGTGAAAATGGTGCATAATGGTATTGAATACATTGATATGCAGTTGATTTGCGAAGCGTATTGGTTGATGAAAAATCTGCTTGATATGCCTGCCGATGAAATTGGTAAGGTGTTTCAAGAGTGGAATAAAGGCGAGTTATCAAGTTTCTTGATTGAAATTACCGGTGATATCTTGCAACAAAAAGATCCAATGGGCCCAGGCTTCCTGGTGGATAAAGTGATGGATGCAGCCGGTCAAAAAGGTACTGGCCAGTGGACAGCGGCGAATGCGCTTGAGCTTGGCGCGCCAGCCAATGCGATTGCAGCAGCAGTTTATGCGCGCGCGCTTTCAAGCTTAAAAGAGGAGCGCGTAGAAGCAAGCAAGATCTTAAAAGGTCCTGTTATTCATCATGAAACAGACAAAAAAGCCATTATTGAGGCAATTAAAAATGCTTTATATTGCTCTAAAATTTGTGCTTATGCGCAAGGCTTTCAGTTGATGGACAAAGCGCAAGTGGCCTATAACTGGAAACTCAACTTCGGTGAGATTGCACAAATTTGGCGTGGTGGCTGTATTATTCGCGCAAGATTCCTGCAAAAAATCACCAATGCTTACGCATTGAATTCACGTTTGAAAAACTTGATGCTAGATCCTTACTTCACTAACGCCATGAATGATGGTCAAGCCGGCTGGCGCAAAGTGATTGCCTTGGCAGTCACTAACGGTATTCCAGCGCAGGGCTTCAGTGCAGCACTGGCTTATTATGATGGTTACCGTAGTGCAGTATTGCCAGCTAACTTGTTGCAAGCGCAACGTGACTTTTTTGGCGCACACACATACGAGCGTGTTGATCAACCTCGTGGTCAGTACTATCACTTGGATTGGCCAGACGCAAAGCGCCCGCAACTGGCAATTGAGTAACTGGATTTATAAAGTTAGTAAACAATCAAAAGTGGGCCGGCATATAAGCCGCCCATTTTTTGTTTAAAACTTAAAGGCTATAGCTAAAACGGAAATTAAACTTTTTAAAATTTAATTAAACGCAATCGCTAAAAGCTTCAATGGTGCGATTAAAGTTTTTTTGTTTATTTAAGTTTAAGATGTTAGCTTCTTGCACTTTTACTTTATCAGACTTTTGGTTGAGCGTTGGCTCGTAAATTTCATCAGTCAGTTCTGGGTTTACTATTTTTTTAACATTTGTTGCTTGCATCATATTTTCCTTTTGGGAGTTAAAAACTACTGGAATTGTGTTCCTGTAGCGTGTGAGTTTAATTTAACAAATAAATTCACTGGTTTCACGGGTTTAGTCGATAAATCATTAAAATCATTACAACTTCGCGTATAACGCAGATCATTTGTTGCGGAATACACAAAATAATAAATTTTTTATTACGCTTAATATTAAGCAATAGTTGTACCAAAATAAACGACAAATAAAATTAAGTGTTAAAAATACGCAAAAAACTCGTAATCACCGTAAAATGCTAGTCTTTCACGTGGCTAAAAACATATGAAAATTTCTATAAATGGCAATGTCAAGCAATTCGATAGCGAGGATATGACAATTTCTGCGCTTGTAGTGACATTAAATTTAACAGGCAAGCGCTTAGCAATTGAAAAAAATGGTGAAATTGTGCCGCGTAGCCAGTTTTCAGAAGCGAAGTTGCAAGATGGCGATAAGTTGGAAATTGTGGGTGCGGTAGGTGGTGGATAACTGAAGTAGTGGAAAAATGATGAATGAACAACTGATTATTGCTGGTAAGCCTTATCACTCCCGTTTGCTAGTGGGAACTGGAAAATATAAGGGCTTCACCGAAACGCGTGCGGCGATTGACGCAAGTGGCGCACAGATTGTCACGGTAGCCATACGCCGCACCAATATTGGCCAAAACGCTGGTGAGCCTTCGTTGCTGGAATACTTGCCGCCAGAAGAATTCACTTATTTGCCTAATACAGCAGGCTGTTATTCTGCTGATGACGCAGTGCGTACTTTGCGCTTAGCGCGTGAGTTACTGGATGGTCATAAACTGGTGAAGCTGGAAGTGTTGGGCGACCCCAAAACGCTGTATCCGAACGTCATTGAAACCATCGCAGCAGCCAAAGTGCTGGTAAAAGATGGGTTTGATGTGATGGTATATACCTCAGATGACCCGATTATTGCCAAGCAGCTTGAAGATATCGGTTGTTGTGCGGTGATGCCTTTGGCTTCGCTTATTGGCTCTGGTATGGGCATTTTGAATCCGTGGAATTTACAGATTATTATCGAAAACGCAAAAATTCCTGTGTTGGTAGATGCGGGTGTAGGTTGCGCAGGCGATGCGGCCATTGCCATGGAACTGGGTTGTGACGGCGTGCTGATGAACACTGCAATTGCGGCCGCGCGCGACCCCGTGATGATGGCGGGTGCCATGAAAAAAGCCATTGAAGCGGGTCGCGAGTCTTATCTTGCCGGGCGCATGCCAAAAAAACTATACTCTGCAAGCCCTAGCTCGCCTACCTCTGGTTTAATTACGGCGGCATGATAAGCTGATATGACCACAACGGACAAAAAATATGCATTTTCGGTGAGTGTTGAAACCGCTTATTTGCAAGACCAGTCTAGTCCAGATGATAAAAAATATGCCTTTGCTTACACAGTTACCATTCGTAATGTTGGCAGCATTGCCGCACAGTTGATTAGCCGTCACTGGATTATCACTGATGCGAATAATCATGTGCAGGAGGTTAAAGGTTTGGGTGTGATTGGCGCGCAGCCTTTGCTGCAACCCAATCAGCAGTTTGAATATACCAGCGGCACACTATTGGACACACCAGTTGGCTCTATGCGTGGCACATATAAAATTGTTGCAGAAGACGGCACTATGTTTGATGCGGTGATTGAGCCATTTACCCTTGCGGTGCCAAAGATGTTAAATTAGGCCTGTTAAATTGTGTTTGTTAAATTAGGTAAGCATGCTGAATAGGTTTTTGATTTTAGTCTGCGTGGTTTTAGTTACCGTTTCGTGCGCGAAACATAATGTGAAACCTGAGGTGCAAAAAAGTGCACCGACTTGTGATTGCACACAGCAAACTACATCCATTCAACCGCCAGATACCAGCAAATCAAACGTTGAGACTAAGCCGACGACGCCAGCAATCACGCCAGATTACGCTTTATTAAAACCGGCGATTTGGAGTGATTTGGACGGTTTTGCTGAAGATGATTTAAGTGCGGCTTGGCTAGCATGGCTAAAAAGTTGTAGTACGCTAATGAATAAGCCGCAGTGGCAAACAGTTTGCGCAGCCGCCAACGGACTCAAGCAGCCAAATAAACAAGAAATTCAAGCTTATTTTATTCAGTACTTTAATACGTATAGTGCCAATAATCAGGATGGTACGAATACCGGGATGATTACTGGCTATTACCAGCCAATACTCAAAGGCAGCCGTACTAAATCCAGCCAATATCAATACCCACTGTATCGTCAGCCTAGTGATTTAATCACGGTGGAACTGGGCGATGTATACCCAGAACTCAAAAATAAGCGTGTACGCGGTAAATTAGTGGGCAATAAACTGGTGCCTTATATGACACGTGCAGAAATTGAAGCAACGCCTTCGCCGATGTCTGGCACAGAAGTTATGTGGATTAACGATATTATTGATGCATTTTTCTTACAGATACAGGGTTCTGGGCTGGTTCAATTGGATAATGGAGAGCAAGTGCATCTGGGATATGCCGATCAGAATGGTCACCCTTATAACTCGATTGGGCGTCTACTGGTTGAACGTGGCGAGCTGACCCTTGATCAAGCCTCTATGCAGGGCATTAAAAATTGGGCGCGTAGCAATTTGGTCAAATTGCGCGATTTGCTTAATAGTAACCCTAGCTATGTATTTTTTAGGGAGCTGCCAGCTAACCTGCCAGGCCCAATTGGCGCGCTTGGCGTGCCAATCACCGCAGAGCGTAGCGTGGCGATAGACCCAAAATTCGTGCCGCTAGGTGCACCAATATTTTTATCAACGACGCAACCTAATAGCACAGGGCCGCTTAAACGCATGATGGTGGCACAAGATACCGGTGGCGCCATTAAAGGCGGCGTTCGTGCAGATTTCTTTTGGGGTGCAGGCAATGAGGCGGGCAAGCAGGCCGGCGCCATGAAACAAACAGGTAAAATTTGGGTGTTGTTACCTAAAGACTTTCAGTTTCCCAAGTAATTAACATGCAAATAAAAAGGGCGGGCTTGTTAAAAATGCGCCCATGAAAAAGGGCGCATAGTGCGCCCTTTTCAATGACGTTAGAACTAATTACTTGTTCATTACGTACATTGTCACTTCGAAACCGAAACGCATTTCAGTAGCAGCTGGTTTTGTCCACATAGTAATTCTCCTTGGATTAAAATTCGTTTTGGCATGTTTTCACAAATCCATCACGTAGTGTGAATACTACGCGCAGCAAAAAAAAGTAAGCTATTAAAACTACTTAAATGCGCCTCATGATTTTCATTAGATTAGTCCCTGGCACTTTTAAACTTTTTCATTAGTTTTTTAATACCTTTGCGTCCCACGCGGCGCTTCAGCCAGACTTTGGCATCATACAAATAAAATGGCAGTTTGAGGCGAAAGGTTAATTTACGCCCCAGCAAGCCCAAGTAATGCCCCATAAGGCGTTCTCGGCCAGCCCAGTGCAGTTTATTGCACACTCTAGTCAGGTCGGCAATACGTTCATTCATGGGTGTTGCATGGTTGTAAAAACGCGCTCGTGCCGTATCAATCAATGAAAAAGTCAGCTGATTGTTTTCACCGATATTCACCAATACATTGCCACCCGATAAATCTCTAAAGAATGTACCTCTGGCATGCATTTTTGCAATAAATTGCGCGAGTTGTGCGTAAGTTTCTTCCTGGGAAACGCCTAAAAACGTACCTTCCCCTTGTGCAAAAGCGATAAACATTTGCCCAATATTGCAATCAGCTTTTACAAAATCGCAAATGTAAAAATTTTGTTTTAAAGTGCTGTCATTTATTTTTTCGAAATAAGCAACTGGCGGTGCTGTAGCAACGCCGCGACGTAATAATTCTACTGCGCCATTCCAGCTGCGCTTGGCCTTGCTGGGCTTAAATTGGTCAAGAAAGGCTTTGTGCGGATACATTTTGACTGGCTGTTTTACAGTGATTTGGCGTTTTGCATCTATTGGATTTTCCATCATCCAAATGGCATTACGCGCGTGACGTAGAGCAGTATCTTTATTAGGACTTTGCAACGTGCTTGGGTGCAGCACTTGCATCAACAGTCTGGCCTCATCCGCATCCCTGGCCAACACCAAGCCCTGCCAATCATCCTCATTTAGCCTGAAATATTGCAAATCTTCGATGTGCGCATGAATCGCTAAATCTTTAGCCAATGCAGGGTTGGCTTTGGTTACAACGTTGAAATCGTGATTCCAGATTAAATAAATGGGTGTTTCGGTAATCAGTTCAAGACTATTATTCAAAGCGCCACCTTCACGATGTAACATCTGTGTGGCCTGCAGTGTTGCTCCTGCATAAGTATCTGCTAAAAAAGCAGTTTTTCCATTAATTGTCCAAGCAATATCAATTCGTTTTTCATGATTTGAAAACTGGTGAATTTCTAACCCGTTACTTGTAGAAATCGCACCCAGATATTGAGCGCCAGAAAGCCATTTAATAACGGTTTGCATGGCAGAAAAACTGGGCCGCTGTTTGAAGTCAGCCAGGTTCCCATCTACGCTTTTATAATAAGTAATTCGTTCTAAAGCCGGGTATTCAGCATCGTTTAGACCATCGTCAATTAAGCCTTCGCGATGGCAGATAAACGCCCCCCAATTGGCTTGTTGCAGGGCGCCAGAGGCCGCCAGCAAAGTGAAATAACGGGTAAGATAATCCGCCTGTTTTTGTGCGCCGTTTTCAAGTAGACGCTCAATGCGATAAATGGCCCAAAATGCAGCTGAAGAAATCGTACGGGGCACACCAAAGTCTTGTGCGATCTTGTTGAGAATTCGTGCTTTTTTAATTAAGTTATATTTAAATATAGTTGCCCAGCGGTATTTAAATATGCGGTGATCAAAGCGTTCTGGTTCACTTACGCGTTCCACAAACAAATTGTTGCTGTGTATATCAGGGAGTTGATTGTTAGTTCTTAAAGTTTTCAGCAGGCTGATGTTATAAAAAGGCTCGAAATCCTGGACATTAGGACCAAGCAAGGTGATGCCGCGCGTATTAATTTCATCTTTTATTAAAGTATGAGCAATATTCCATGCGGCTAAAAATCCATCAAAAGTGTAACCAGCCCAGCGTTTACGGTTAATGGTGGTGCCAATTTCAATCTGCCTGATTTGGCTGCCAAACGTGTTTAGCACATCACGCAGAAACTCTCGCCAAATTACTTGTTCGGTAGGATTTTGCATATTTTTGGCAGCGGCAAATGGCTGGATAATATGTAAAGTAACAGCAAAGTTTTCCGCAATTAAAGCGCGCAAAAACCGCGTGTTAAAACTCGTTAAATCACCATAAGTAAAATCCAGGTGCACTTGTTTACAGCCGAGTTCACTGAGTTGCGCAATGACATAAGCATCCATCGCTGGGTCAGCTGCGCTGGCGACGCATAGGCCAAAAAAATCGTTTGGAATGGTGTGGCCACTTGGTGGTAAATGACCATTTTTAATGCGTAAACCACCTTGTAAAATGTAACTTAAGCCATCGTATATCACCTGCTTTGTGAGCATGGATGGCTGTGTATTTTTGCTCATAATTAGGGCAGGCGGTAGCGTTGTTCGTTATAAAGCAAGGCGGGCAAAAGCGCATTGGCAAGCGCGCGCTGTTCGATCTCTTTGGCATTGCTTGGCGGTGCTACTTCGTTCAGATGTTTTGCTTTAATGTCATATACGCCAAATGCGGCTGGTTTTCCTTCTCGTAACACCACTACATTATTGGCTTCTGCAGTTTGCTCCATCCAGGCAAAATTGTTGTTGTATTGCATCATGGCGCGGCCGAGATAGTTAGGAGGTTCACTTGATAAGTCGCGGCCAGTCATGGGATGTTGTGCATGAATACCCATGAGCGATAACACAGTCACAGGCAAATCAATCTGGCTGGTGACGCTGGCGATTTTTTTAGGTTGAATATCCGCACCTAAAATCAAACCTGGAATGTGAAAACGTTCAATCGGCACCAGCGTATCTCCCCGCACGCGAATATCGTGGTCGGCTACAATTAAAAATACCGTATCTTTCCAGTAGGGGCTTTTTTGCGCTTTTTCAAAAAACTTGCCAATGGCGTAATCGGCGTATTTCACCGCATTGTTATCGGTTGCTTTAGGCTGTTCATAAAGCTCAATCCGTCCATCGGGGAACTCAAACGGTGCGTGATTAGAGGACGAAAAAGCCAGTGTAAAGAAAGGTTTGCCGCTGGCGTGGTGTGCCATGAGTTGTTCGTGGGTTTTATTGAGCAGGTCTTCGTCCGAAGCGCCCCAGCTGCCGACAAAAACAGGATTTTTGTAATCTTTTTCCTCGGTAATCTGCTGAAAGCCGTTGCCTAGAAAAAAGCCGCGCATGTTGTCAAAATGCGATTCGCCACCATAAATAAACTCTGTACTGTAGCCTTGTTTGGCGAGCAAGGCGGCGAGGGTAAAAAAGTTTTTTTGGCTAAGCGATAGCTTGACGGTGCTTTCTGCAGGCGTAGGTTGAAAGCCTGCTGTTACAGCCTCAATGCCACGTACAGAGCGCGTGCCGGTTGCATATAATTGCTCCAGCCAAATGCCCTGTTCTTTTAGTTTTTCCAGGTTTGGCGTAACTGGTTTGCCGCCAAGTGATTCTACAAAAGTTGCACCCAAGCTTTCTTGTAGAATAATCACTAAATTCAGTGGCTTATCGCGCTTGACGCTTGGCACTAGGGTTTTAAGGGTAGGAATATCCGTGTCTTTTGCGCCAGTGAGTTTGAATATTTCAGCTTTGGACATTTTGCCGTAGATTTTGCTCGATTTGTTCTCGTGGTGCAAACTGTAAACAGCGTAAAATACAGAGTAGCCAGAATTTAGTACCAGACTATTCACCATGCTGTCTTGCGTAATGGCAAATAGTGCAGGGTTAGCAGGCCTGTGGCCAGTGGTGGAACGAATACCAAAAGCAATTAAAACCAAAAACAGCGGCCAAAAAAGAGCTAATTTTTTATTAGACCAAGTCGGTGTGCCGACGAGCCATGGGCGCATAAAATGGCGCATTGCCCAAATAGCCAATAAGGTAAAACCGATACCTGTGAAAACTTCCACCTTAAAGCCGCGCCAAAGCATGTCCAATACCTCATTGGGATACTTTAAATATTCTACAAATATACGATTGGGCCGCACATCGTATTCTGCAATGAAACCTGGTGTGGCGGCTTCTAAAAACACCAGCAACACAACCGCAGAAATCACCCAGATATAAGTGAATTTTCGCCAAACATTAAAAAAGTGTCTGTTTGCTAAAAAAGGTGCTAATAAAACAGGGATAACACTAAGTATACTAAGCTGGATAATGTCTACACGGATGCCTTGCAACAAAATTTCTAGTAATTTACCAGTAGCGTTGACGCGATCCAGTTTCCATAACACCAGACCAAGTCGAGAGGCCGACAGAATCACCAGGCCTAATAACACCATGGCCACAAGAGGGGCATAAGGGCCTAATTTTTTACTGATATGCCAAAAAACTTGCCGCCATTTTCTAAATAAACTTGATAAAAGCATGAGGTGGTTGCTTAAAAAACAAAACGCTATTATAAAGGCAATGGGCTTAATAAAAGAAATGGGTTTAGTTTTGGCGTAGTCGGCTAAACGCCAGCATGCCTATAGCGCAAAAGATCAAGCCGCCAAAAATAAAGGCGGTAGTGATTACCGGCAATAGTTTGTGATATTAAAACAAGCTAATACTTAATCCATAATAGAAAGCTTTTTATATATTCAGGCTGGCGAATACATAAATAAACGGTGATAACTGCGCTGAGTATGGCTGTTATTAAAAACAACTGCGGGATATTGTAGCCTTGCCTGAAAATCAAGATTGAAAACATCGCTGAGATCACCATAAACAAAGCGTTCAGAATGTTATTGGCAGCAATGACGCGTGATTGATGGCTTTTTTCAGCGCGGGTTTGAATCAAGGCATATAACGGCACGATGTAAAAACCACCAAATAGGCCTATGAGCCAGATATCCGCCAGCAGGCGCCAACGAGTAATAGATTCATGGCTGTAGCTCATTACTTCTGTATTGTAAGCGTAGCTACCACTAATAAATGACTTAAAGTCGAACATGGATTTAAGGTTCACCGTCTCGTTGAGGTATGTGCTGGAAAAATATAAATCAACACCAAACAAAGTGAGCCCAATGGCGCCAAAGACTACCAAACCTACCTCCAATTTGCCTTTGGAGAGCTTTTCGCACATGAGTGAGCCGATGCCGATGCCAATGGAGAAGACAGAAAGCAATAAAATAAATACACTTTCATCCCCATGTAAAACGTCTTGGGCAAAGTTAGGGAACTGGGCGAGCAGGGTTGCGCCATAAAACCAGAACCATGAGATGCCAATAATGGCTAACCAAACGGTTTGGTCTTGCCAAATAAACTGAATATTTTTAACGGTTTCGGTGAAGGGGTTCCAGTTGATTTTAAGCTTAGGTGCAGCTGCAGCTGAGTTTGGTATGCCTCGGCTAGCGGCATAGCCCATCACTGCAATAAGCAATATAGCAAGACTGGTAATGATTTCATGCTGCTGTTGCGTCGCCAGCCATGCACCTGACACTTGCCCCAACAAAATTGCCACAAAACTACCCATCTCCACCATACCGTTACCACCAATTAACTCGGTTTCTTTCAGGTGTTGCGGTAAATAAGCATATTTTACCGGGCCAAAAATGGTGGAATGCATACCCATCATGAATAGTGCTGTAGCTAGCAGCCAGATGTTATGTAGAAAAAATCCTGTGCTGGCAAACAGCATGATGCCTATTTCAAATACTTTCACATAGCGAATGATTTGTGATTTTTCAAACTTGTCAGACAATTGTCCGGCCGTGGCTGAAAATAAAAAGAACGGCAAAATAAACAGACCTGGTAATAAAGTGGCGAGTGTTGCACCATCCATTGAGCTAAGGCTGGTCGCGTGAAAAGCGACCAAAGTGATGAGCGCAGTTTTAAACACATTGTCATTAAATGCCCCCAGAAACTGGGTAAAGAAGAACGGGCGAAAACGCTGCTCGTTCATGAGTTGAAATTGGTTACTCATTCTTTCTTTCTTTCTTTCTTAAATATGGATAAAAAATTAATTTTATTTAATTTTTGTTCTCGGTTTTAAGTAATGTGTACGCCATGCCGGCTAGTAGCATGACTCCTAAAAACAAACCGCCCCACAGTAGCCAGCGTTTGTAATCAATCGGCGAAACCCATGAACTAATGGTTTGTGTTGCTGTAATATTGTTAGTGCTTACTTCTGCTGTAACGGCTGAGTTAGCAAGCTGTTGTATTTTTTCTATTTTATAATCTGGAATCAAGCTGGCAATATCTACCGTATTAACGATGTTGGGATTCTCGCCCACATGCAATGAGAAGGGGGCTTGCCCGCGCGCATTCCAGACCGCGGTGGGCGGTAGCCAGCCTAAAGATAGCATTGGATTTTCTGCCCCGATACCGCCGCTGGACTGGTTAAATTGTAGGCGCCAGTAACGCGCAATAGTGGGCGATATCACAACATCAGGACTGGTAAAGGGTTTACTATGTTGCCTCAGGCGATAAACCGATGCCGTTGTGAGGTAAATCCAGGGTTCGCTGTTGTTGTCACGCACTAATAGCGTTACGTTGGTAATTGTATTGTCTTGCGGTAGTTGTATGTGCAGGTGGCTGGCAGGGTAACGTCCAAGCGCTTCAAAATCGAGATTTATATGACCGGTTTTATTATCTTCTTTACGTTCGATAAAGCGAATATCTTGTCGTAGTAGCTTAGGTGCAATGGCTAGAATATCGCTATATTCTGCTGTGGCTTTGGTCAGGTTAAAAACTGCATCGCTGGTATTGGCGGCACGAATCTGTAAATAACGCGCCCCTGTTGCATTATCTAATGTGATGCTGTTTTGCAGTATGCTGTTATTCACAGTTGCCGTTTTGAGTAGCACTGCATTGCCTGCATGTGACCAGTTTTGCAGGTCGGTGCTAGTGAGCACTTCTAAAGTCAGCAACTTGCCTTCACTGCCTTGCCAGTCTACAGATAAAGTTTGTAGTGGCTCATGCTTCTTGCCGGCATCGAGCAAATACACCGTATTGGCTTTGCCAGATGCAGTGTTTTCACCATTGTTAGAGGAGATGTTAAGCGTGGTGTTGCCTGCATTTTTTTCCAGCTGAACACGTAATTCATTCGGGTTGCTTAAGGCATTTTCGTGAATAGGAAAAATGATAAGCGGCTTGCTATCCTTGTGCGTGGTTGTTTGAGGGTGTAATTCCTCATACGGCATTAAAGCATATGGCACCTGCTCTCCCGCTGCGTTGTAGATGGTGAGGTCTTGCAGGGCATTGCTGCGGGTATATTGATATATATCTTTAGTCAGGGTGCTTTGGTAAAACGGTTCGTTACCATTGGCATCTAATTTAAAGCTGGCGGCCATCACGGGTGCGGGTGCCAGCGTTGCTGTTAAAGTCAGCATAATCAATAAGCCACCTGGAATATAGCGCGGATTTTTCATGATGATTCCTTTGCTAAGTTAACCTCTTTCTCTGTAGGCGGTATAGGCGCAAAATAGCCCATCACCAGCAGCATCAAGCCAGCACCTATGAATGAGGCGATGCGTTCTACCGAACCGGTTTGTGCTAAATCGAGCAGGAATAATTTGGCTACTACAACCCCCATTAAACCAGCACCTACAATCCAAATTTGACGCTGTGCGCGTTTGTGCGCAAGTAGCATGAGCGCAAAAGCGGTGATGCCCCACAGGAAAGTGAACGACATTTGCACTGTGGAATTATTGAATATTGATGCCCATTCAAACGGCGTGCCTACCCAATGATGCAGGGTGCGCAACAATACGCCATTGAGCAAGGTAAAGCCCATCACCCCTGCCGCTACCGGCATAATGTCTTGTAGTTTATTGAGATGTTTGCTAACCGCACGTTGCCAAATAAATAACAAAAGCATCACGGCAGATAGCGTGATATCAAGCGGGTTAATCAATGGCACATAAGGTAACGGTGCTGCATTGCCACTGGAGTTCAGTGACATCCACATAAACCATGCAATTAAGAATGCCATTAATGGCGTGCAGCCGTGCCAAGCCCAGGTGCGAGCGCTAACTAACTGCTCGCTTGTTAAGGTACTCTGTTTGGCGAATTGCCAGCGGGTAATGCCCAGCACGATTAGAATTGGCACAATTGCCCAGCCGGTATCTTTCCATACATTAGATTCGTAAACGTATTTAGAGAGTTGATATTGCCATTCCATTACGCCGACGATAGTAGCTATCCATAATAATGGCGCACGTAAAAATGCACCATTAGGAATGCTGTCACGTTTGAGCAGCCAGATATAAGCCACAAATGCGCCTAACCAACTGTAAGCGCCGTAGTAGGCAAACGGATGCTTATGATCAAACGCCACCAATATAACTTCCCACAGCATGGTTAGCGTCATTGCGGGTAACAGCAGCAGGCTAAGCTTGGCTAGTTTTTCCCATTTGAATACGTGGGAAACAAACGGCAGTAACACGCTGGTGATAGCAACGAAGGCAAGGCCAGCATGCACAAGCAAGTCAGAAGGCATGAGTTCATCAATCGCGGTCAGGCCTGATGCTACCCACCATGCCCAGCCCCACAATGCTAAAACCATCGACAACAATGAAAACTTTTCTGGGCGATATTTATTCCACAATGCGCCACAGGCCCAGCCGGATAGTGCAATAAAGCCAACGCCCAGATACATATTTTGATGGGTAATGCCGGAGTATCCTGTTAATCCCCAGCCTTTGGCAAAGGCGAAAGCGGCTAAAACCTGCAAAGCCAAACCTGATAGCATAGGGAATCTACGATTTTGACGCAGACCTACCCACAATAAGCCAACGCCTTCTACCGCCCAAGCGGCTGATGTCCAGCGTCCATCTAATGCTAATGGCAAGGTGAGTGTGATAAAGCCTATACCCAAGGCTATAAAGCATTCGCCAAGAAATTTGAGGGTTTCGCGTTTACGGGTAAGTACCCACCAAGCTAATCCTATGTAAAAAATACCTAGCGCAAGTGCGCTGTACGCCAAGCCAAAATGAGAGTCTCGTAGCAGTGCGTATTGCAGACTAAATGCCACAAGCGGAGTACCAAATACTAAAGTTGCATCTACGTAATCATCGGCTTTAGCAGCTTGGCGATGTGCAAACAGCACGGCAATGCCGGTAAACAACAGAAAGAAAATAATCAGAAATGGCTCGGTGGTGGAAAAGTTCTCAGGTAAGTAATTTTTTGCGCCCCACAACGTACCGATAATGAAGGTGAAGGCCCAGCCCAGCACATTGAGCGGGCGCCAGCTTTTGTGAAATGCGACAAAAGCAATCGCCAAATTCAACACCAAATAATAGCTGAACAAGCCAATATGGCTACCATGCCCGGTAGAAGTTAACACAGGGGCTAAAAAACCGCCTGTAAAACCCAAAACAGACAGTGGCATGGCGGATTGTTTGACTGCAATAAATGCCGATAAAAAGGCTACGACCGTGAGCAAGGCAAAAGCAGGGCCCGCAGGAATAAGTTGATAAAGTTTTAATGCAGCAAAAATAGTCAGATATAAAATACCAATGCCGCCGCCTTGCAATGCCCATGAATACTGCGGACGTTTGTCGCGTAAGCGCCAACCTACCACCAGTAAAGCTATGCCGCCCAAAACGATGCCCATTAAACGCAATTCGATAGGCACATGGCTATGTTCAGCCGCATATTTGAGCAAAAAGCTAATGCCTATAAACAAAATCACAATGCCAGAACGCACCAGCGTGTTGCCGCCAAATAACCAGCCTTTTGCCGCAGCGATGCCCTTTTCAATAAAGTTGGGTTCTGCAAGCTTGATTATTGGTCTTGTCCTTGATGCTGGTGCAGTAGCGCCGGTGGTTGCTGCATTCGCTGATCTGATGGGGCTTGTTGGAATGTCTGGTTTTACTGACGTTAAGGCTTGAGCGGCCAAGTCCTCTTCAGAAGTTGATGCTGCTTCTGTAGTGGCCATTTCGTTAACTTCAGGCGCAGGCTCTACGACAATAGCTGGAGCCTCTATCTTTAGTGTTGCCGTTTGTGATGGAGGGGCCTGTTGCGACTGGTTATCAAAAGCTTTTTTAAGGATATCTAGGCGTGTGCTTAATCGCGTTATCTCTAAACTTAATTTGCTGGTTTCCCGCTCAATTTCACGTATTTTTGCGTCTTGGCTGTTGGATGTAAACAGTGAGAAAAATCCCACAATGCCGCCGATAACAACGACAAGCCCCAATAAGCCCAGCATTAAGAATAATGATTCCATGATTGCCCCTTAAAACTTACCTTAAATTAATCGCTTTGCAATTTTTTAATGACGACAATATTTATTACGCGTTTGCGCTTGCATCAAAAACTCGTCTTGTTTCAAATATCTGCGTAGAAAATCTTACGCCTTGCCATTGCATCAAACGTTTTAAGGCAAAATCAAACATAATAGGATTATACAAACGAATGGTTTTTAAAAAATCAACATGCATTTCATCCAGCAAGTTATTGGCGACTAGCTGCTTCAGTGAAACTAAAGACAAAATTCCGGGCAATGGATAATCAGAACCATTGAGCAAGCGACTGTGTAAATCGGTGCGCTCTAATAGTTAGTGGCGGAATTGTCCAGGCATGATTAATTAATGTAATCGCTGAAATCTCACCGAACAATAACTCATTGTATTCTGGCGTTTGCATCAGGCGTAAAAATAAGTCAAAACTTTTTACTTTTTTGTTGCCATTGTCGTAATCAATATCCTCGCCGTCCGATGCGCAATGGGCCAGCACCACACGCACGCCAGCGTCAAGCGCGCGGCGTAATCTAAGCGGGTTGGCATCATCCTGATTGCCGCCGTGTACCGCGCTTTCGCGGCCTGTGTGGCAAATAATGGGGATATTATGTTTTGCGCAAGCGGCATAAAAAGCATCACACTTAGGCGAAGCTGGATCTATGCCCATGCCTTGTGGTAGCCATTTAATGGCACGCGCCCCTGCTTGCACTACTTTTTCTACCTTATCTGCTGCACTTTCACGATAAGGGTGAATGCTGGCTACCCATTCAAATGTGTTTGGATTCTCTTTTGCAATTTGCAGGGCATATTCGTTGGAGATGTGAAATATAGATTTTTCTTTGATGGGCTCACCATTTTCATTGCGAAACCAATCAAAAGCAAATAACATCAGCTTAAAACCATCAGGCATTTCGGCGACTTGATTTAACATACGTTGCACAGCACTTTTATCTGCATCGTTATTAATTACGCAACTGCCATTCATGTAGAAATGTTTTTGTGTCTTTAAAATTGAGTGCAGATAGCTATCCATTTGAGGGTTTACCCAAACGTCAGCCTTGTGATTGGGTGTCTGGCTATCGCCCGTACCTACTAAATGTACATGACTATCCCATACCTGGGCAGAGTCAATACCCCGCCATATTTGTTGCATTAACGAGTGATTTTTTAGTGTGTCTGGCAAGCCGCTTAAACAGGGGTTAGTAAACCCTTGCTCTGGCCATAACCTAAGTCCAGCATAAGTGGTTGCAGAAACTCCAAGTGCCGCAGCACTTATTAAAAATTGGCGGCGGTCCATTAAGCCGTTTCGGCCATTTGTTTGAGGGTGACGTAGTCAGTTTTGCCCGTGCCAAGCAATGGTAGTTCGTCCACGCGAATAATTTTTCGTGCGATAGCGAATTCAGGGCTGCCTAAATTCTTAGCAACAATTTGCAAATCCTCACGTTTCAATGCAGGGTCGGTCGTGAATAAAATGATATTTTCACCACGTTGTGCGTCAATTTGCGTGCTGGCGGCGTGCTGATACTCAGGTGCAGCGGTATTGGCGATTTTCTCAACCACTTCGAGAGATATCATTTCGCCCGCCACTTTGGCAAAACGTTTCACGCGGCCTCTAATATGTACAAAGCCCTGGGTATCAACTTCGACAATATCGCCAGTGTTGTACCAACCATCCTCAGGCGGGCTAAGCACGCCTGGGTTATCAAACAGGTAATAGCCTTTCATCACGTTTTCGCCTCGTACGTATAATAATCCGCCCGCAGGTATGCCAGGCACTGATTCTAGTTTGTGATCCATACCTGGTAGAAATTGGCCCACGCTACCGTTTAAGTTAGCCATGGGCGTGTTGATTGATAAGCCTGGCGCACATTCAGTAGCGCCATAGGCTTCTAAAATACGAATGCCGAATTTTTCGCTATAGGTTTTGCGTACTTCTTCATTGAGTTTTTCTGCACCGGCCAACACGATTCTAAGTTTATAAAAATCGTATGGGTGAGCGAATTTTGCGTAATTACTTAAGAAGGTGCTAGTAGCAAAAAATATCGTACAACCGCGGTCATAAATTAACTCTGGAATCACCTTGTATTGCAGCGGCGACGGGAATACCACAATGCGTGCGCCGTTCAAGATAGAGATGAGTGAACCTGTAAATCCAAAGGCATGAAATAGTGGTAATACCATCATAAATTTATCAGTTGGGTTAATATCAAGCACTGCCATCACTTGTGCGATGTTGGCTAAAATACTTTTGTGTGAGTGCACAACGCCTTTGGGCTTACCTTCGGAACCAGAGGTAAACAGCACAACCGCTGGCTCTTCAGGTGAGCTGGACTCCATCGCCGCGCGTGGGTAGTGTAAGGCATAACCCATCAGCCAGGCGCGGTCTACCACGCCAAAGTCAGCACGTAAGTCTTCAAGGTAAAGTATGTTGAGGTTTTTTAGATTGGCAACAACGTCTTCTAATTTGGCTGTTTCAATGAACTTATATGAGGTCACCACGGTTTTGATATTGGCCGCGATACAAGCATTTTGCATTCCAGCTGCACCTGCTGTGTAATTGATCATGGCGGGGATGCGATTAAACGCCGACATGCCTAAAATCAGTGCAATGGTATTGGTAATGTTGGGCATGAGCACACCAACTGTTTCATTCGGGCTGCTGACTTTGGTAACAATTCTTCCTAACGCCAGACTCTTTTTCAATAAATCCTGATAGGTTTCTTCTATTTCGTTGAGGTCTTCAATGAGTTTGTAGTTACCACCAAATTTATCCACTGCCTCCAGAAAAGCTTCAAACAAAGTACGGCTTTTTTGTGCCTGAAATAGCATCTTTTGCATCACGCTACGCATGCCTTCTCCCGCGATGCGGCGCCGCTGCTTGCCGGAAGGAAAGCCATGATGGGTCGATTTGGGCATCACAATGCTGGTAGTAGGCATGACAGTGAGCGTAACTTTTGGCAGCAATCTTTTAGGGTGGTGTCGAGATAAACGTCCAAAATAAGATTCGGCCGCACCATCAATGCGCACAGGTAGAATGGTGGCGCCGGTTTTGCCTGCAACAAAGCCGGGGCCGTCATACACTTTCATCAGCGCGCCGGTTAAGGTGATGCGTCCCTCGGGGAAAATCACTACGTTTTCACCAGATTCAAGCAGTTTAATCACTTTTTTCATGGCGAGCGGGCTGGCGGGGTCTACCGCTAGATAAGGCGTTAGGCGCAAGGCTTGTCTAAATACCCATTTTCTTAGCACCGAGGTGTGGACGACAAAGGTGGCTTTTTTTGGTAAAAATAGTCCTAACAATAGCCCGTCTAAAAAGGATTCATGATTAGCAACAATAAGTAAACCATTATCTTCAGGAACGTTTTCTAAGCCGTGCACTTTTACTCGAAACAGAAATTTACAAATAAAACGTAGAATGCTAGTCAACATAAGAGCCCTCCCCTAAACTTCGTTTTTTATATAATCTAAAACGTTTTGAATTTCGGTAATGATGAGTGTGTAATTGACCCAAAAAAATACTTCTTTGCCTATTTTTTCACTGCTTAATGCGCCGCTACGATGTAATATTTTTAAGTGATGTGTGACCGCGGTGCGACTGAGTTTAGAGCTGGCTACAATTTGTAAAATATTCAGCCGCTCATCTTTTTCAAATGCCAATAGTATACGCTGACGCTGTTCATCGCCAAGTGCAATAAACAAATCAGAGATGTTTCTCCACGCGTTAGGAATCTCGGCAATTAACTTCATAACCACATAATTAGTTATTTAGTTTTGTTTGTCAAGCCTTTTTAATAATAATTTGCGTTTTCTGCTTTAAATGACTAATCGGGATCGCCACGCTGCCGGTGGAATACCCAAATGTCGCTTAAATGTGCGGCTAAATGCGGCTACATTTTCATAACCAACATCCGCAGCAATTTCGCCTATGCCCTGTCTGGATTCATCTAACAAGCGCCCTGCCACGTTCATGCGCCATTTTGTAACGTACGCCATGGGACTTTCGCCCAGCGCGGCTGAGAATCGTGCGGCGAACCTTGAAGGCGACATGGTAACGCCTTGCGCAAGCCGTTTTACTGACCAATCATCGCCAGGTTTCGCATGAATCATGGTGATTGCTCGCCCAACAATGGGGTCTTTTAAGCCAAAAAACCAGCTTGATTTAGCTGAAGCTGCCTCTAAATGTGCGCGTAAAACTTCGGCACATAACAACTCTAATAACCGCTCAATCACAAAAGTGCACTGCGTAACTTGCTCGGCTTCTCGGTTTATCCAACTCAACACGCCAGATAAATTATGCAACGTGCTTGCTTGCGCTACTGACACATGCAACATGGCTGGCAACGCGCTAAACAGCGGGTTAAGCGACACATTACGCAACATAAAAACACCGCACATGAGCGATGTAGTACGCACTTTATTAGCCGAATTTGGTTGAAAAGGATTTGCGCCACCAGCTAGCAACGTTTCAACTGGCAGCGCCCGCTTAACTTCGCCTTGCGATAATGTATGTGCCGCGCCGCCAAAGCATATTGCCATTTCGCCCGCCTCAATAATCAGCGGTTCGCCGCCTTCAGGCGTAATTTCAATATAGCCACGCTTCACAAAATGAAACGCCACCACGCGCACATCACTACTTTGCTTCAGCAGCTTTTGCAACTTATTCGCATCAGGAATCGCAACGCCCCAAGGCGGCGCGTACTCCTCGTTAATCAGCATGCTACCGCTGATACGCATTGTATTCAAAACATTACTCAATGCACACGAATTTCCCTCATAAAGAGTTGTTTCAGCATTGCTTAAGGTTGTTTCAATCATTGTTACCACCAAACATGGTTGCTATTATCCTAAGCACAATATCACCAAGTTAAGGAGGTTTCAATATGTCATTTTTTACAACCGCACCGTTCGCAATTTTTTTAGATTTGATGATGATCATTTACACGCTATGGGTCATTTCACTTGGCGATAAAAGTGGTAAGTTATCCATCGGCCTAGGCGCTGGCATGCTAGTTTGGCTGGGAGTGTTACATTTCGGCTTATCTACCAAAAGCCTATTCCCTGAAGATATTTCAGGCATTGCGTTTCTTATCATCATTTTTATTGCGGTCGGCGCTGTAGGCGCTTTGTTGCTATTAGTTAAGCCAATCAGAGATAAGCTTTTGGCACTTACTCAAAAACAATTACTACTTTTGCAAGGCATCCGCGTATTTTTCGGCGCTAATTTTTTAATGCAAGCCAGTCTTGGTGGCTTGCCGCAAACCTTCGGCATTTTAGATGGCTGGACGCACATTGCCGCAGGGTTTTTAGGCTTGATAGCCGCATTCACACTCGCTACAGATAAAGATGGTGAACGCCGCGCATGGTTTGCCAACCTGTTTGGCATAGCTGATATTTTAGTGGTAGCCAGCACACTTTCACTCATACTTTTACCCACACTCACCCCGCACCACCCCATGATGTACGCAGTTTTTCTACCAGCGCCACTTTGGCTTTGGTTTCATCTTGTATCAATGTGGAAGCTTGTGCAAAACAGAAATAATCCAGCAATGCAGGCACAACAAGCATGATTACTCATTCACAACAAAACTACGGGCGCGGTGCAACTAACCGCATCCACCAAGCCAATAGCCACAGCATAGAAGGCGCTAGAGCGCTAATTGAATCGTTTTACTATGCGTTTAATCAACGTGATATGGGCGTGTTTGCTCAAGTGTGGGCAAATCACGCGCTCATACAACTGAATAATCCACTTGGCGGTATTGTGCGCGGATTTGAGCCGATTGCCAATTTATACCAAGGCCTATTTACTAGCTCGGCCAGCGTATGGGTGGCGCTCAGCGATATTGTTGAATTTCAAACGGATGACATGGTGGTGTTTGCAGGCCGTGAAACGGGTGAATTTACCAAGGGCGAAATCACCGTTTCGCTGGCGATTCGCACCAGCCGCATTGTGCAGTGGCTTGGCGCGGATATTGGCTGGAAGCAAACACACCATCACGGCTCAATCGACGACCCCAAACTGCTTGCGGAATATCAGCAAGCTGTGCGCGGTTACTAATCTAAACTAAATAAGCGAGGTTCTAAATGCACATCACAACGGAATTATATTGGCTGGTTTTAACGTTAATCATGACAGCACTTTTTTGGGTGCCCACCATTATCAATCGTATTGCAGAAACGGGCGTTTGGGCAACGCTAATGCCGCCGCAACTACAACCCAAGGCGCAGTGGGCAGAAAGGCTAAGGCGTGCGCACGCAAATGCGGTTGAAAATTTGGTGATATTTGCACCGCTAGCGTTGGCTGTGCAAATGACCAGTGCCAGCACCGCAATCACGGCTACAGCCTGCATGGTGTATTTTTTCGCACGGCTGGTGCATGTAGTGGCCTACATTGCAGCTGTGCCATTAGTGCGTACTTTAGCTTTTATAGCAGGTTTTATTAGCCAAATGGTGCTCGCATTAGGCTTGCTTGGCGC
Source organism: Methylotenera sp. (assembly GCA_049687015.1). Classification (GTDB taxonomy): domain Bacteria; phylum Pseudomonadota; class Gammaproteobacteria; order Burkholderiales; family Methylophilaceae; genus Methylotenera_A. The sequence goes on from JBAVIP010000070.1 coordinate 141,695, forward strand.
TCTCTAACTTTATGAAGGATACAAAAAATGCGCATCAAATTTTACTATGGATCTGGCTCACCTTTTGCGTGGTATGTGTGGCTAGTGCTAGAACACAAGCAACTGGCGTATGAATTCAATTTATTATCGCTGCAAAATGGCGAGTTGAAAAAGCCAGAATATTTGGCCATTCACCCCCACGGCAAAGTGCCTGCGTTGGTGGATGATGATTTCACGCTTTGGGAGGCTTCTGTCATTGTGGAGTATCTTGAAGAACGTTTCCCTGAGCGGTCAATTTTCCCTAAAAACACGCAAGACCGTGCCGTTGCCCGTCGCCTTATCGCAGAAGCTTATAGTTATTTATACCCAATTATCAGACGGTTGATGGAGCTTACCTTGATGCGTGCGGGTGGCGATGGCGACCACGCTGCCATTACACTTGAGCTGAACAACTTAAGCCGTGAATTAAATTATTTTGAAAATGTATTACATGGTGATTATTTTGTGGGCGATATTTCAGCAGCAGACTTTGCTATTTACCCATTGCTGGCCCTGGTGAATCGGCTGCATGTTAAACGCCCACAACTTAATGCTGGTGCGCTTATCAAGCCAAAACTAGCTGCATTCATGCAGCGCATTGAGCAATTGCCCTACTTTGCAAAAACCACGCCTCCGCATTGGAAAGGATAAATGATGACAGTGAAAACAAATAAGCCAATCTGCGTGATTGTTGGCGTTGGCCCTGGCAATGGGGCTGCTTTTGCGCGTCAATTTGGCGCAAATGGTTATCAAGTCGCATTGCTAGCGCGTAGCCTTGAATTTACAACTGTGTTGGCTAAAGAAATAAATGACGCCAAAGCTTATACGTGCGATGTTGCCAATGCCGCTTCAATTGCACACACATTCTCAGCCATTCGCGCCGAAATGGGCGAGGTTGAAACGCTCATTTTCAACCCAGGCGCTGGCGTTTGGAAAAGTGTTGAAGAAATTACCGCGGAAGAATTTGAGCAAAGCTGGCGCGTCAATTCACTTGGTGCACTACTTGTTTCGCAGCAGGTGATTCCTGCGATGAAAACAAATAAACGCGGCAACATCATCTTTATAGGCGCGACTGCATCGCGCCGTGGTGGCGCGAAAACAGCCGCTTTCGCCCCAGCAAAGGCCGCGCAACGTAGTCTTGCCGAATCTATGGCGCGTCATTTAGGTGCTTCTGGCGTTCATGTCGCCACAGTGATTGTAGATGCTGTGGTTGACACACCAGCCACCCGAAAAATGATGCTAAATAAACCAAATGAGTTTTTCTTACAACCAGCCGATTTGGCCGAAGTGGTATTAAATCTCACTCAACAAAAACCATCTGCATGGTCGTCAGAAATTGAAGTGAGGCCTTTTGGCGAGGTTTGGTAAATAGTTTTATTTTTCACATAGTTAAACCGTTAAGTATTCTTAAAATTAAACATAAAAAAGGGCGCCATTGGCGCCCCTAAAGGGAGATTAAGAATATATTAATTATATATGATATGCACGTTCGCCATGTTCTGTCGTATCCAAGCCTTCACGCTCAGATTCTTCAGATACACGCAGGCCGATCAGTATGTCTACAACTTTCAGTGCGATAAATGAAACAACAGCCGATAGTACGATCGCCGTGCCAACTGCCCATAATTGCGCGGTCATTTGTGCAGCAAAGTTGTATTCACCGACAGCATTTGCAACATAGTCATACACGCCCATGCCGCCTAACGCCGGGTTCACAAACACGCCAGTCGCCAGCGCACCAAATATACCACCTACAGCATGCACGCCAAATACGTCGAGCGCATCGTCATAGCCAAACATATGTTTCACTTTTGATACAAAAATGTAGCAAAGTGGTGAAACTAGCAAGCCAATGACAATCGCACCCATCGGGCCTACGAAACCGCAAGCAGGGGTAATGGCAACCAAGCCAGCTACCGCGCCAGAAGCCGCACCCAGCATAGATGGTTTTGATTTATGGAACCATTCAACAAACATCCATGAAAGTGTTGCTGCGCCAGTAGCAATCATCGTGTTGAGGAATGCAAGTGCAGCATAACCGTTAGCTTCTAAGTTAGAACCAGCGTTAAAACCAAACCAGCCCACCCATAGTAAAGCTGCACCAACCATCGTTAGAGTCAAGCTGTGTGGCGTCATGGCTTCTTTACCATAGCCGATACGCTTACCCAGCACAAAACATGCAACCAAGCCTGCTACACCTGCGTTGATGTGTACTACGGTGCCGCCTGCAAAGTCTAGCGCACCTTTTGCCCACAACCAGCCAGCGTTAGCTAAAACGGTAGTGAGTGATTCAGCTGTGGTAATCGCATCTGGTCCATCCCAGTACCAAACCATGTGTGCCATTGGTAAGTAAGAAAAAGTAAACCACAGCACCATAAAGGCTAACACAGCAGAAAACTTCATGCGCTCAGCAAATGCACCGATAATCAGCGCTGGCGTAATGGCTGCAAAAGTGAGTTGGAAAGCCACAAAAATCAGCTCAGGAATATACACACCCTTGCTAAACGTAGCGGCAATAGAATCTGGCGTAATACCTGCCAAGAAAGCTTTCCCTAGTCCACCAAAGTATGGATTCCCACCACTAAATGCAACGCTGTAGCCGTATAACGCCCATAACACGCCCATCAGTGAAAAAATCACAAATGTTTGCATGAGTACCGACAGCATGTTTTTTTGGCGAACTAAACCACCATAAAACAAAGCCAGGCCAGGAATGGTCATCAAAGTGACCAAGGCAGTGGCCACAATCATCCACGCCGTGTCACCCTTGTTTGGAACAGGCGAGGGTGCAGCTGCGGCCTCGGCTGGCGCCGCTTCAGCAGGCGCTGCCTCGGCTGGAGCTGAAGAGGTGCTCGCTGCAGCATCAACGGCAACTGCCGCATCTGTCACTGCCTCCACCGTGGCCGCCGCCGTATCTTCTGCAAAACTTAACTGCGTAGTGCCTAAACCCATTAAGGCAACTAACGATAATATCGATAAAAATTTCTTCATGCCTGTAATTTTATTCATGCTAGGCCCCTTAAAGTGCTTCAGGACCGGTTTCACCGGTACGGATGCGATAAACTTGTTCTAGATTAAACACAAAAACTTTACCATCGCCAATTTTGCCTGTTGCGGCAGATTTCTCAATCGCATCAACCACTTGGTCTAACATGTCGTCCTTAATGGCTACTTCTAATTTTACTTTTGGTAAAAAATCTACCACATACTCTGCACCGCGATACAGCTCGGTGTGGCCTTTTTGGCGGCCAAAACCTTTTACTTCCGTCACCGTAATGCCTTGCACGCCAATGGCAGACAAAGCTTCACGCACTTCGTCAAGCTTAAACGGCTTGATAATTGCGGATACGAATTTCATTTATAACCCCCTCTATGTTTACTTACAAAATAAAAAAAGCACATTTGACATAAGCAAGGCACGTGCCAACGAAAATATTGTTTATAATCAATAACATGAAATATGTTTGATGATAGCAACTATTATGGATTAGCTTCCAAAATCTGCTAAACTACAAGAAAAAATTACAAAATACTAAGGATGCTTTATGTTTAGTACAGAAAAAATTAATGAAATATCTAATAAAATCAATGAGATAATTAAATCAAGTCCATTGGCAGATGTGGAAAAGAATATAAATGCACTAATTCGGGGCGCATTCACCAAAATGGAGCTTATTTCGCGCGAGGAATTTGATGTGCAGGCCGAGGTGTTGCGCAACACGCGAGAAAAGCTTACAGCTTTAGAAGCTAAGTTAAGCGCACTCGAAGCCCAGCTTAAGCAAAAGCCATGAGTTTGGCAGTGCTTTATAGCCGCGCCCTAAGCGGCATGGATGCTCCAGAGGTGGTGGTAGAAGTGCATCTGGCCAACGGTTTGCCTAGTTTTACCATTGTTGGTTTGCCGGAAGCGGAAGTAAAAGAAAGCAAAGACCGTGTGCGTGCTGCCATACAAACTGCGCAGTTCGAGTTTCCCGCACGGCGTATTACTGTCAATCTTGCACCAGCTGATTTGCCCAAAGAAAGTGGTCGCTATGATTTGCCGATTGCTTTGGGCATATTGGCCGCTAGCGGGCAGATACCAAAAGAAGAACTAAGCCGCTACGAGATTGCGGGTGAATTAGCGCTCACTGGCGAGCTGCGGCCGATTCGCGGCGCGTTAGCGATGACTTATCAGATGATGCATTCTCATGTTAAGCAAAGCAATGGTGCACAAACTAAGCGCGCATTTATTTTGCCCCAATTAAGTGCGCAAGAAGCCAGCTTAGTGAAAGATGCGATTATTTATCCAGCCAATTCATTACTGGAAGTTTGCGCACATTTAAGTGGTCATACGATGCTCAATTCATATGAATCCAGTGCGCAAATTCAAAGTATTGCTTATCTGGACTTTAATGAGGTGAAGGGCCAAAGTCAGGCTAAGCGAGCGCTTGAAATTGCCGCGGCGGGCGGTCATAGCGTAATAACATTGTGTACCATTATTAAATTATCTTTTATCCGTTGGTTTAACTGTTATTTTGCTAATTCTGCCCTAATTGTCTTGGCAGTGGTACTTAAACTTGTATCTAATTCACCACTTTCAACTGCTTTTTTAAGTAACTCTATTGCCAAAAGTAGAGTATCGAGATTTTCCACTTCAACACCTGTTTTTCCTTTCTGCAACTCTACTTTTTTATTCGCATAACGCATTTCAAACACTAATTTACCTTCGGCATTTTTATACCACCAAGATTTGACACGCCGTTGCTGCCCAATTCTGGTGCGTTCGCCTAATTCATTAACAATAATTTTCCAAATCGGGACGTAA
>JBAVIP010000071.1:0-1538 GCA_049687015.1 Methylotenera sp.
CCTAGGGGTAAATCGTATTGAACCGGGTTATCCAGTCGCGAGTGCATTTTTTTCAATGGTCCCTGCATACAGGCATTCCTCTAAGGTGCTAAAAATAGTTTCTACCTAAATCCTGCAAGCCCTAAAAACCAGGCTACACTCCAGGCTTTTTATACCCGGATTTTATGATTCAAGGCCTGCCGGTGTCGTGCGTGTCTTTGGATTTAGGATTATTTAACCGATCCATACCCGCGATTCCAACAAATGTTGGGAATTGGGCGGCGATTAGCCAAGCTCAACCCTCCTTCCAGCGAAGGCTAGTGATAGCCGTTAATTTTTGCGCTTATTTATCGGGTCACGAACCTAAACCAACGGCCACCCAATCATCCCAAACCTGAGGATAAAGATGATTGTCTGGCGTTTTAACCGTCAACTGCCGGTTCCCGGTGAGTAACTTGCCCGCTACACGGATTAAATACGTCCGTATTGTTTCGGGTTCCCATTGCCGAAGCGTCTGGCTGCCACTCATGATGGCCATCCAGCGCAGCGTGTTGTAAGCCAGCACCGCGCTGTGGAATAAAGCCGCGTTCGCCAAGAAACTGGCGGTTCTTATCCTGCCCATGCTCATTTGCCCTTTGGATTCTTCGATCCAGGTTTCGCAAGTCGCGCGTTCGCCGTATTTTTTATGGGTTTGCCAGGGTGTTAAAGCCTCAGTCGTGACATAGCAAAAATAATCGCATTGAGTCGTTTCCAGTAAGTCGAGTTGCGGACTTTCTTCCTTGGGCAGTCGCCTTCGCACGGCAACAAACCGTCGAGCCACCTTCCACTCGCCGCAACGATAGTCAAAGGTACACTGTTCCCAGTCTGGCTGTCCTACTATGGCCGTCCACTGTTGCTGAGTTAAAAGACTGACCAGGTTTTTTAACTTAACTTTGATCAGATAACCATGACCGTATGCTTCCAGCAAGTCTAATAAGGCGCCGACAAAATAGCCACTATCGGCCCTAACTATGATGCGCATTCGGTTTGGTAAATGCGCCAGCAATTGCTTGACGAAGTCAACGACGCCATTGCTGGTATAGGCGCTACCGGTTCTATACCAGGCTTGCAGGATTTCTTTGCTTCCCGCCAGAAAAGCCAATTGAGGATGGCAGGAAAGTGCGCCTTTTTTCCTGGGGTTATAGCCTTTGGCAGCACCCTCTTGTGTACCGCACACCGAATCAACGGTGGAATCAATATCGACCCATTGAACCCGGTTGAGTCCAGCTTTAGAGACTCCCGCGCGACTGGCCATCCGCCAAATCTGGCCTCGCAACCGATGGTTAAGACTTTCAAACTGGCTGATCTGTTTTTCGGTGACTTCTTTAAAGAGCCGCCCTATCGTGGTGTCAACAGGCACTTTGGTCCAGCCCGCAATCTTACGCAAGACACTATCCGACCAGACGCCACAAAGCTTTGCTATGGAGCCGGCTCCACCAATCATACCGACTAACGTTAGAAAAATGCCATCAGTCAATTGATAGTCTGCGTTGTCGCCCCGTTGATGTGGCACAGTCTGG
>JBAVIP010000072.1:0-3565 GCA_049687015.1 Methylotenera sp.
AAAAACATCGCAATCCCTGTTGGTTGTTTCCTAATACGGCCGGCTCCATGGAAGGTGTAGCTCAGGCTACGTCGCACATGGATCGTGGCGGCACTCAGGCGGCCATGAAAGCCGTCGTGACGCAATGTGGGATTAAAAAAAAGTTTCACTCCATTCGCTACGTCATAATCCCGAGTACCTAATAATGCCGAGTAGCTGTCAATAATATGGCGAATCTCTGGGCTTATGGAATATTTTAGTCGGCATTATTAGAGACCCTTGAGGAAGGCCATCAATTCGTCATCGGGCCGGTAGCGGTCAAGATGCCCATTTATGGGTGTCGTTTTCTCAAGCGCCCGCTCTTTGAGTTCAAGACTGGCATGCAGGTAGATCTGAGTCGTGTCCATTGATTCATGACCCAGCCACAAGGCGATGACTGCGCAGTCGACACCATTTTGCAGGAGCTCCATGGCGGCTGAGTGGCGTAGGACATGCGGAGTTACCCGTTTATGCTGCAACGAAGGGCAATGCTGGCAGGCCATTGCAACATACTTGGTCAAGAGATAGGCGACTCCGTCGCGACTCAATGGCTGACCCCACGCATTGGGGAACACCGGCGCTTCCAGACGACCCTGTTGCTCTTGCTGCCATGCCTTTAACGCGGCGACCGTATCTTTGCGAAGTGGGGTGCAGCGCGTCTTGCGCCCTTTACCCTGACAGCGCACATGGGCACCGGTGCCCAAAACGATATCTTGCCAGTGTAGGCCAATCAACTCGGAAACGCGTAGCCCAGTTTGTAGTGCTAATAACAATAAGGTCCGGTCGCGTCGCCCGATCCAAGTATCTTGATCAGTCGCGGCCAGCAGCGCCTCGATCTCGACATGACTCAGAAACTCGATGGGATTACGCGCATAGCGCATGCTGGGAATGGCTAACACCTGCTCAATCAAGCCGCTGTGGTTGGGTGCCTGAAGTGCCGCATACTGGAAAAAAGAGTGGATCGCCGCCAGCCGGACATTGCGGCTGCGCGCACTGGTGCCACGCTCTTGCTGCAAATGCTCAAGAAATGCTACGATTAAAGGAGCATTCAGCTCGGGCAATGTTAGCTTTGCCGGCGTTTTGTGTAACCGTTGCTGAGCATAACGCAACAGTAGACAGAAGGTATCACGATAACTTGCTATGGTGTGCGGGCTGACTTGTTTTTGCTGTAACAATCGATCAGTGAAGAATGCTTGCAGGAGCGCGGGAAAAGTGATGTTAGCGGTCATGAGTGTCTCCTTGTTCCGAGCGTTGCAGGGCCAATTGCAGCAGTTCTGGCGTAGCCGAGAGATACCAATAGGTATCGCTGACTTTCACATGACCCAGATAGGTTGAAAGCTCAGGGAGATGTTGCTCTACGTCGGCACCTTCCTGATACCAGCGTAACAGCGTCTGAACTGCAAAGCGGTGCCGAAAATCGTGCAGCCGAGGGCCATGGCTGTCCGTGAGCCCTCGCAAACCGATCTGGCGTGAGAGCTGGACAAAGGTGGCTCGTACCGTACAAGAGGTCAACCGCGTGCCTTGCTCGGAGACGAAAAAGCCGGAACTGCATGGTATGGGGTATTGCTGATCACGCCTTTGTACATACCACTGAAGTGCCTGCTGGGTGCTGGAATGCAACGGCAGCCAGCGCGATTTACCAAACTTGGCGTCGCGGATCGTAAGCTGGCCATGGGCAAGGTCGACATCGTCGTTATCGAGTGCGACCAGCTCACTGATTCTCATACCGGTAACCGCAAGCAAACCCAAGGCGGTTACGTAAGTGTGGGCACGCAGTCCCGTGGGTGAGCACAATTGGCCGGCGGCCTGAAGCAGCCGGTTGATTTCATCGTCGTTGTAAATATAGGGTTCAGCACGCCGTGCGCGGTAGGGCAACAATCCGGTGGGCGGAATTTGCGTGCGCGGATCGGTCGCGCTTCGGTAGCGCGCGAAGATACGCACAAAGCGCAGGCGCCTGGCCCATTCGGCGGGCTGAGTAGTACGGCACTGGGTCGCCCAACGCACCGCCATATCCGTGGTGATAAACGTCTCGCCATGAGCATCAAGAAAATCAATGAATCGGGGCAACAGGCGGCTCTCCTCCTGCAGTTTGAACCCCATTGCCTGACGCAAGGCGAGATATTCATTGAGGGCTTGTCGGAGCGTGTTCATACCTCACCTCCTGGCCATGGCAGTGCCAGTCCGCGCAAGGCAGATTCATCGACCTTGGCATAAATCTGCGTGGTATTGAGGTCGCGATGTCGCAATAGCTCGCCGATTTCGGCCAGCGATGCGCCATTTCGAAGCAATCGGGTGGCCAGTGAATGGCGCAGCAGATGCGCACCCTTGTGCGCTGGGTGGAGGCCTGCCCGGTCCAGGGCACGATGGACGATCGTACCTATGGCCTCACCATTGACAAACCCGCGCTGCGGCGCCCGATGGCGCACAAACACGCGTCGTGTCGAGCAGGACGGTCGGCCATCACGCAGGTAGTTGGCAAGTGCCTGGCCGACTTCATCAGGCAATGGGAGTCGGTCGTAGCGTCCGCCCTTGCCGCGTACGATGATTTCCCCGGCATCCCAGTCGAGGTCATTTAAAGTGAGGGCCGCCACTTCAGCGGCCCGCAGACCCAGTCGGGCCAATAGCTGCAAAATCGCGTAATTACGGAGGCCTTCCGGCGTTTTCTGGTCAACGCAATGTAACAAGTGCTCAACATCATCGGCGCTGATAAACTTGGGTAACGTCGACAAACGTCGCCGTGCCGGGGTGGGTACGCACTGTGCCAAATCGTTGGTAATCAAGGCTTGCTGAAGCAGAAACCGGAAAAAGCTGCGTAGCGCTGAAGCGATCAATTGGGTTTGGCCCGCGCTATAACGGCGTGCCTGCTGCAGCATAAAACCGGTGACATCTTGCGCGCACAGCGCATCCAGATTCGGCAACTGTGTTCCAAAGCGTTGGCTAAGAAAACGCGCCACCGTGTCGAGATAAGAATGGATAGTCGAAGGTGCCAGATTGCGCTGGCAAACCAGGTATTGTCGAAACGCCTGCACAATACTGGCGTACGCGGGATCACCAATGGCCTTTACCGGTGCCGCGATTATGCCCTCCGTTCGAAGATATGCCAGTAACTTCTTCAAGATGGATTGATCATCGCGATGAGGGCATCGGATTTGATAACGGTTCTGAAAAAAAGTATGAACTGGCCGTTCAGCAAGGTCCGTTATCGTGAGTCCTTGTTGCTGCATCCATGTAGTGAAGTCTGCGAGCAGACGAACAGAATACCTTACTGTCCACAGGGCATAACCTTCGTCAAATAACTGCTGGGCGAAAGTGTCGATGTGCGCACTCAGCGGACCCGCTTGTAAGCGCTGCACAACAATGGGATTGGGATAGAAATTTTCGATCATAATTGTCTCCTGGGTAACTGGTCAATTGACCAGACAGAGAAGACAAGCCGAATAATGCTGAGTAAGCAAGCCTTAGCTCACAATGAAACCTATTGAAAACCGTGGATAATAACAATCGACCTAAACCTTACTCGGCATTATTCGGTACTCGGGATTATGCC
>JBAVIP010000073.1:0-3710 GCA_049687015.1 Methylotenera sp.
CCGCTGTGCTGGCCGCAGCACATGCGGGGGGTATTGACGATTTTATCAATGCGCATCCAAAAGGCTTTGATTTGCTTGTAGGTGAGCGCGGAGAAACGCTTTCTGGAGGCCAAAAACAAGGCGTTGGTATTGCGCGCGCTTTGATTACTAAGCCAAGCATCATTTTGTTGGATGAGCCGACCAGCGCTATGGATCACTCCGGAGAGGATGCGGTAAAAAGCCGTTTGATGGAAGCTTCGAATGGCAAAACTGTGGTGCTGATTTCGCATCGTTCTGGGCTGTTTGATTTGGTTAACCGCATTATTGTAGTTGATTCTGGCAGAGTGGTGGCTGATGGTGCCAAAGACCAAGTGATCGAAGCATTACGCACTGGCAAGATTGCCAAGGCACTATGACTAAAGTGCTATGAGTGGAAAAATAATATGAGTGAAAGTTTATTCAAAAAGATAGGCGCTTTTAACAATTTTCTCAAAAGCCAGTCATGGCTCACCAAGCCGATTTATTACATGGTGGACCGCGCAGTTCCTACAGAGACTCGTGATAACCTGGCATGGAATGAAGAAGCCGACTTGGCTATTTTAGAGCAGGCGCCACTTAAGGCAAAAAAGCTATTGTACTGTATTTTGGCTATTTTAGCGGCAACGTTTGTGTGGGCATGGTTTGCTAAAGTCGATGAAGTTACACGCGGCGAGGGCAGGGTGATTCCATCGCGCCAGGTGCAAGTGATCCAATCGCTGGATGGCGGTATCGTGTCCGAGATTTTAATCAAAGAAGGCGAGTTGGTTAAAATTGGCACACCTTTGATTAAAATCGATGAAACCCGGGCGGTGTCATCATTACGTGAAAACAAAGGCCAATACTTGGCATTGCTGGCTAAACAGGCGCGTTTAAGTGCACTGGCAGTGGGTGGTGGGTTTAACCCGCCTGCGGAAGTTAAAAAAGAAACTCCTCTGGTGTACGAGCAAGAATATGCTTTATACAATGCCAGTCGGGACGAGTTGGCTTCAATTGTGAGTATTGCTCGCGACCAAATGGAACAGCGTGAAAAAGAACTGGTTGAAGTGCAATCTAAAAAAGAGATAGCTGAAAAAACCTATGATTCAGCTAACAAAGAGCTAGCCGCCAACAAGCCTTTATTAGCCAGTGGCGCGGTCTCTGAGATTGATATTTTAAAACTAGAGCGAGAAGCAACAAGGGCTCGTGGTGAAATAGATCAATCCATAGCGCAAATCAGCCGTATTCAATCCTCAATTAGTGAGGCAAGACGAAAAATTACTGAATCAGAACAAAATTTTCGCAGCAAAGTGCGTACCGAATTAAACGATACCACAGCTAAATTAAACAGTTTGACTGAAACCAGCGTTGCGCTTAGTGATAAAGTGAAACAAGCCACATTAAAATCACCAGTGAACGGTAAAGTCAGCCGCTTGTTTTTTAATACGGTGGGCGGTGTTATACAGCCTGGTAAAGAGGTGCTAGAGGTGGTGCCGACGGATGATGCTTTGGTGCTGGAAACCAAAGTGCAGATAAAAGACATTGCATTTTTAAGGCCCAATCAGCCCGCAGTAGTTAAACTCACTGCTTACGATTACACCATTTATGGCACCTTGGATGCGGTGGTAGAAAGTATCTCCGCCAATTCTACGGTAGATGATAAAGGTAATGCTTATTTCATTGTACGTGTACGCACTATAAAAAATAGCCTTGGTGAAGGTCTGCCGATTATCCCTGGCATGGTGGCACAAGTGGATATTTTGACAGGCAAAAAAACCATTCTTTCTTATTTATTAAAACCAGTACTAAAAGCCAGATCTTACGCCTTTAGCGAAAGATAGAGTGGTAGGAAAAACTTGATGCAAGATATTTTTATATCGCCGCTATCCACGGGCTTGATTAGTTGGGTGGAGGCTTTTCCCAAAGCGAAGATAATCGCCATTGTAAAACCGGCCAAGTCGCAAAAAAATGAGGCAATTCTATTCTGGTTGCACATGAATGCAGATAGGCAACAATGGTTGACCAGTACAATCGCGCTTATTCAAAAAAATTATAAAAATGCAAAAATTGTTGTTTTGGCGAACGTGCCTATTCAAGCAGAAGCTCTGCATGCGTTAAGTTTGGGGGCAGTAGGCTATTGCCACGCGTATTCTGCACCAGAGGCATTAAAAGAAGTTAAGACGGTCATCAGCCATGGTGGTTTATGGCTAGGAAACGAGCTGTTACGGCGGCTTATTGAAGTATCTACCAAGTTGGTAGGAAACCAGCCCAAACAGGTAGAAACTTTGCTGGCCCAATTAACCAAACGGCAGAAAGATGTGGCAATGGAAGCCGCAAAAGGCTTAAGCAACAAAGAAATAGCGCGAATTCTAAAAATAACAGAGCGAACGGTAAAAGCGCATCTTGCAGCAACATTTGAGTGTTTAAAAGTGAAGGACAGGCTGCAGCTAGCGTTGATGCTTAATAGTAATTACCGACACTAAACTTAGCTTTTCATTGTGTGAAATTCGGAGCATGAAAAGCCTAAGTAGCCTTATACTAAGCAGCTTCATATAAGCTGCTTAGTATAAATTACCTTAAGAACATCCTAATGCGTTTGTTGGAATTTAACGCCAGGGCCTGTTAAGCCATCAATGCCAATTTCTTTCAATGATTCAATTTCGTCATTGTTATTAACGCCTTCAGCAATTGCTTGCACGCCAATTGAGTGAGCGACCATACACAAACCCCTCAATAGCGTTTTATTGGTCTCGTTGCTATTGATTCCACGCACAATGGAGGCATCAAATTTAATATAGTCCAGGCCAATATCGTGCAGTTCGCCCAAACGTGAGATACGTAAACTGACATGTTCAACACCTACATGACAACCCACTGCTTTTAGTTTGCTGCAGAAGTGTTTGAATGCGTTTAGATGATCAAATACAGCAATTTCAGAAACTTCAAAGCTTAAAAGGTTTGGATGTTGCAGATGCTGCTTAACCAGCTTAGTGGCTTTTTGAATATATTTGCGGTCACACATTGCGTTTGCTGAAACATTCAAACACATCGGGCTGGCACCATTCGCCAATAATAGCACGGCCGTCTCCAAAACCAGCTCGTCGATCATCTTAATCAGGTCTAGTTGAATTGCCCAATTGATAAATTCGCCCGCGCAGTGCCATTTCCCATTTGGCTCTAATTGAAGCCTTACCGGGCTTTCGTTATGTATCAGAATACCTTCAGTAGTAATCACTGGATAATGCTCGAGCTTGATGCGTTTGTTAGCAAGCGCGTCATTGAGTAACGTTTCCCATTCCCCCAGATAGTTGCTTTCTGTTACAGCGATGCTGCTGGCGTTAATTACGCGCAGATAATTCTCTTCACTTAAACTGGAAAGATTCAGGATGAATTCAAGCACTTTAAATAACGAGGTGGATTCATCCATTTTTCTGGCTTTTGTGGTTACCGCCAAAAAGCGCGCTGTCAATTCGACATCGTCAATTTCTGCCGCCTTGGTGACGGCATCTTTTAACTGATTGGCAAGCACAAATTCATCGATGGGTTGTTTGCAAAATACAGCAAACTCGGTTCCGCTTAGCCTGCCGGAAATAAGAGAAGCATTCCCTTCGCATGCAGTTTCTAGGGCGCCACTGATTTTTCTAAGCAAAGCATTGGCCTGAGGGTAACCCATGGCTTCATCCAGTTGTGCCAGATTCGATAGCCTGAATATCACC
>JBAVIP010000074.1:0-1852 GCA_049687015.1 Methylotenera sp.
ATTGGCGTATACACTGGATGTTACCGTAAAGGGTGAGGCTAAAGTGTTAGCTAAACTTAGCAAAGACCCGCATGTGAAGCTTGCGCCTGACACTTCATACCAATTTGTTGCCAATGCGCCAACTAACTTGGCGACTAGACCAGTGGTCGTCGGCTTAGGCCCTGCGGGTTTATTTGCGGCTTTGATTTTGGCGCAATCAGGCTTTAAGCCGCTAGTGTTAGAGCGTGGTAAAGCGGTGCGTGAACGCACTAAAGACACTTGGGATTTTTGGCGAAAAAGTAAACTAAATACAGAATCAAACGTGCAATTTGGCGAAGGAGGTGCAGGTACTTTTTCTGACGGCAAACTTTACAGCCAAATTAAAGACCCTAAACATTACGGTCGCAAAGTACTCCATGAGTTTGTAAAAGCTGGCGCACCAGAAGAGATTTTATATGTAAGCCACCCGCACATCGGCACGTTTAGGTTAGTGGGGATGGTAGAAAAAATGCGCGAAACGATTATTGCGTTAGGGGGCGAGATTCGCTTTCAAGCCAAAGTGGATGATATTGAGATTGGACTTAATGCTCATGGTCAGAATCAAGTACAAGCCTTGGTGCTGGCCGATGGCGAGCGCATTGTGGCTAGCCATGTGGTGCTGGCCGTTGGCCATAGCGCACGCGATACCTTCGAAATGATCCACAAACGTGGCATATATATTGAAGCCAAACCTTTTTCTATCGGCTTTCGCATTGAGCATCCGCAATCGCTCATTGATAGCGCGCGACACGGCCCCAACGCACAGCACCCAATATTAGGCGCGGCGGATTACAAGCTAGTACATCACGCCAGTAACGGCCGTAGCGTTTACAGTTTTTGTATGTGCCCAGGCGGCACGGTGGTGGCTTCGGCCTCTGAAGCCGGCTGTGTGGTGACCAACGGCATGAGCCAGTATTCACGGAACGAGCGCAACGCCAATGCCGGCATTGTGGTGGGCATTACGCCTGAAGTAGATTTCCCACCTGATTCTAGTCCATACGGTCCGCTCGCAGGCATGGAATTACAGCGCAAATGGGAGCGCCAAGCCTACGCGCTGGGAGGCAGTAATTATGCAGCGCCTGGGCAATTAATCGGTGACTTTTTAGCGAACCAAGCTTCCGCCGCATTTGGTGAAGTGCTGCCTTCTTACACGCCTAGTGTGCATCTCACCAACTTGGATACTGCGCTACCAGAATACGTGATAGCGGCGATTCGTGAAGCGATCCCACAATTTGCCAAGCAGATTAAAGGCTTTGACATGGCTGACGGCCTTCTCACGGGCGTCGAAACACGCACTTCATCACCTATTCGCATCAAACGCGATGATGATACCTTACAAAGCATCAACACCAGAGGTTTGTACCCCGCAGGGGAAGGCGCGGGGTACGCTGGGGGGATTTTATCCGCGGGTGTAGATGGCATTAAAGTGGCTGAAGCGGTGGCTTTGAGCATCGCAGGCTCAAATGGAGCAATAAATTGAATCACTTCAGGATAATTTTTAATTTACTAGCCATCTCGTTACTATACCTTTCGCAGGCTGCAATCGGTTTTCCTGAAGTTGATTATATTGATAGTCAAATTGCAACACACCCGAACCAAAGCGGTGTTTACGTCCTAGATAAAGGAGAAGAAGCCTTACTAGCACGCGCTTGGCTGGCTGACCATGCCGTAAAAACCATCGAAGTACAATACTTTATCTGGAGCACCGATAACATTGGTATTTTAGCTTCAGAAGCCTTATTGCGCGCCGCTGACAGGGGCGTGAAAGTGCGCGTAATTGTGGATGATTTACTGGTAGATGCACCTGATAAATCCTTGCTCGCCCTCGCCAAAC
>JBAVIP010000075.1:0-1672 GCA_049687015.1 Methylotenera sp.
GAAATCAAAATTGTTAGAAACCTAGTCTGATAAACCGGGTATAAGTGAGTTAGTTTCTATAGATAATAGATATTACAGATTCTCATCGCGGCTCATGTCTAAAAGACGGGCACTGTCGGGTTGCAAATTTCTGTATTTTTGATTGAACCCATCATAATTAATCATAAGTAAACCCCCAGCTCTGCTGGGGGACTGTGCGCCCACAAGGGCAACTTAACAACAGGGTGAAAGCCCCTGTCGGCGTAAGCCATAACGTCGTAGCTGAAAGTAACTGCGCCATTGCGAAATGGGGTGGGGAGCAACTTGAAGCGAAAGTGCAGTCCGCAGGATAACGAATGTGATTCGGCAGGGCAAGGCGGCGTAGTCTGCGGTTCCATGACGAAGCCTGAAAATCATCAGTTACGTTGTTTTGGCGATTAAAACGATAACTGAGCCGGCCAAGTGGTTTAGAGCGGAATGCCAAGGAGGTAAGTTGAAGTAAGTAAGGAGACCTGTCGACGAGGTGACGGCGGCAAAAGTCGGCACCCTTGTAATAGTGATTCAGTGTATTGACAAAGAAAAAAATATAGTCGCTCAGCGGAGAAGCGAAAAAAAATTATCTACAACAAGGCATTGAGTGAAACTCCTCTCTGTTATACGTCCAATCAACTGAAAGAATCACGGTTAACAAAGCCGTGACCAGCTAAGGGGGGTAGAAAGCGCAATTTGAGAAAGACATATTATGCAGCTAAAGGAAGCTATTTCGTCAGTGTTGGCAATAACAAAACAGGAAACAGAAACCTGCAATCCCTGCTTGTGGGTGGAAGCATCAGTGTGGACGAAAGCGATGTTGAGAGCACTTGAAAACGGTGTTTAAGGAGGAAAATGTTTTAGTTTGATGGATAGGGGTCTACGCGATGGCAACCTTTATAGCAAGTTATGTAATTATTTTACACTGCAGAAATTGGACAGAAGGAATCGCCGAATTTGGATTTATTATTCGCCGGAAATAGCCTAATTTGCCTCACTGCGATCTAATCCTGTATCAAGTCTGGTCTTAATCATCGCCGATGTTATCAGGGTAGATTTGAACAAAAATAGTACGCGGCCCATTCATTTTTTTGATCACAATCTCGAATTGATTGAATTCAATTTTTTGACCTTCTACAGGAATATCCTGAAGCTTTGACATGATGAGGCCGCCGATTGAGACTTCGTCTTCCAATTCAAGTTCTTCGTTTTCAATATCAATGCCCAGTATCCGTTCCAGCGAGAATATAGGCAGGCTGCCTTTGACTATCAGGGTGCCGTCATTGAGCCGGGTCCAGTCATTATTATTCTGACGAAACTCATCGCGTATTTCACCGACTATCGCGCTTAACAAATTATCCAGGGTAATGAAGCCTTGCGGCTTTTGTCCTTTTTGTCCGATGATTGCAAAATGCCCTGCTCCCATGCGGAAGTAGCGGAATAATTCCAGTGCGGACGTGTCCGGCGAAATGTACTGGATGGGCCGCAGGTATTTAAGCAAATCCTCAACCGCTTTGCCTTCCTGCTGGGCAAAAAACAAATCTTTCAAATGAATCACTCCCAGCACATCAACACCATTCTTGTCGAAATAAGGGTAACGGCTAAACCGTTTTTCAGATACGGTTTTCAGGTTTTCCTCTAATGACTTGTTGCGGTGCAATGC
>JBAVIP010000076.1:0-58790 GCA_049687015.1 Methylotenera sp.
GCTGCGATTTGATCAATAAACCAAAAGCCTGCGTTATGGCGCGTGGCTTCGTATTTATCGCCAGGGTTGCCTAGGCCAACTAATAATTTAATTCCGCTCATGATGACAAGTATAAATAAAAAACGCGCACTTAACTTTTAAGCGCGCGTTTTTAATAGCGTTGCCTGGATTATTCAGCTGCAGGTGCGGCTGGAGCTGCTGGTGCTTCGGCTGCAGTTTCTTCTGCTGCTTCGTCAGCCATGCCGCCGCGTGTTTTGGCAATTGCCGCAACCGCTGCATCGTTACCGTGGGCTAATTGTACAAACTCAACGCCCTTAGCAAGCTTGATTTGTGACAAGTGCACAGAATGGCCGATTTCAAGATTAGCCAAATCAACTTCAACAAACTCGGGTAAATCTTTTGGCAAGCAACTTACTTCCGCTTCCGTTAAAATGTGTGCCACAATGCCACCGCCAAGTTTAACGCCTGGGGCGATTTCAGCATTTAAGAAGTGGAACGGCACTTTAACGTGGATTTTTTCGGTTGCAGAAACACGTTGAAAATCAATATGTTGAATGGTATTACGTACTGGGTGCATTTGGTAATCGCGCAACAACACGCTTTCTTTTTTGCCATCTAAATTCAGGTCTAAGATAGACGCGTGAAAAGCCTCATGGCGGAATTGCAAGAACAATTCTTTATGATTAATTTCAAGGTTGACGGCTTCTTTGCCGGCACCATAAACTACACCCGGCACATTGCCAGCGCGACGTAGACGGCGGCTCGCACCCGTACCTTTGACGTCACGTTTGACTGCATTAATTTCGATACTCATTTTATTACTCCTAAAGTTACTACTAGGCTTGTAAGGCCTCACTACATCAAAAACTGCACACCGCGACCAGTATGCAGGGTTAAAAACTTAGTCCATAAATAAAGAACTTACAGAATCCTCACGGCTAATCCTGCGAATTGTTTCAGCTAATAATTCAGCGGCGCTTAATTGGCGAATTTTGCTGCATTTTTTTGAAGCATCGCTGAGTGGAATTGTGTTTGTGACTACCAATTCGTCTAGCTCAGAGTTAGCAATGCGCTCGGCTGCACTGCCCGATAATACTGGGTGTGTGGCATATGCCAATACTTTTTTCGCGCCGTGAGCTTTTAACGCGGTGGCAGCCTCGCATAGTGTATTGGCAGTATCTACCATGTCGTCTACAATCACACAGGTGCGGCCAGCCACTTCACCAATAATGTTCATCACTTTGGCTACATTTGGTTTCGGGCGACGTTTGTCGATAATGGCTAAATCAGAATTTAATTGTTTGGCCGCTGCTCGTGCACGCACCACACCACCAACATCGGGTGAAACCACTACTAAATCTTCGTATTTTTGCTTGAGCAAATCGTCCAGCAAAATCGGCGTTGCATAAATGTTATCTACGGGAATATCAAAAAAGCCTTGAATCTGGTCCGAGTGCAAATCCATCGTTAACAAGCGATTTACACCCACGCTGGTCAGCATGTTGGCTACTACTTTTGCGGTAATGGCCACGCGGGCAGAGCGCGGACGGCGATCTTGCCGTGAATAGCCCAAATAAGGGATAGCCGCTGTGATGCGGCCAGCAGAAGAGCGGCGCAGCGCATCGACCATGACCATGACTTCCATCAGGCTGTCGTTGGTAGGATGGCTGGTGGACTGCAACACGAATACGTCGCGGCCACGCACATTCTCAAGCAGCTCAAGCATGACTTCGCCATCGCTAAAACGGCCAACGTCGGCGCGGCCAAGCTCAATGCCGAGATGCTTCGCAACCTGTTGTGCAAGCTCTGGGTTGGCATTGCCGGTAAACACCATCATGTCGCCGTAACTCAAAGTAATGACCTTCAATTAACCTGATTAAAAAAAATTAAAGCGTGTAAATCTGCTAAATCTACACGCTTATTGCTCTTATTAAAAACTTGGCTGGGGAGGAAGGATTCGAACCTTCGCATGCTGGAATCAAAATCCAGTGCCTTAACCAGCTTGGCGACTCCCCAATAAACTTATCTGGTTAACTCAAACAAGGGATGTTTCATTAAACCTTTGGCCACAAACCCCGCTACATTTGCAGGTTTTTGCACCAAAATTTCGTCCGCTTTTTGCTTTGAATTAACCGCTACAAATACAGATGCACCAGAACCGCTCATGTGCGCTTGACCGTATTGGTTAAGCCATTCAAGAGTTGATGCAACTGCAGGAAATTCTTTACATACCACTGTTTCAAGATCGTTTCTAAAAATTCCAGAATTCGCGTCTCTTGAAAAGTCCGCTATTTTCAATGGTTTCGTGTCTCTTGTCAATCGAGAATTGGCAAAAACTTGCGCGGTAGAGACATGAATTGGCGGTGTTAGCACCACATAATATTGTTGCGGGATATCAATTTTTGTCAGTTGCTCGCCAACACCTTCTGCCCAGGCGTTTTGTCCAAAGATAAAAACAGGCACATCCGCACCCAGTTTCAAGCCAATTTGCATCAGTTGCTCGCGGCTTAAATTAAGCTGCCATAAATGATTTAACGCCAATAAAACGGTAGCAGCATCCGAGCTGCCGCCGCCCAATCCGCCACCCATGGGGATGCGTTTTTCAATCGCGATGTCTACTCCGAGTTTACAGCCAGTTGCCTGCTTGAGGGCAACAGCAGCACGCACGCATAAATCCTGGTTTTCAGGCAAATTTGCAATATCGCTAATACGCTTGATTTGGCCATCTTGGCGAGGCTTCAGGTGAATCGTGTCGTAATAATCCAGCAGCTGAAACGCGCTTTGCAAGGTGTGATAGCCGTCTGCGCGTCGGCCAGTGATATGCAAAAACAGGTTAATTTTTGCAGGCGCTAAAAATGCTTGAAAGTTTTGCATACATTCGTATTTTAACGTATGTAGATATGCTGCAAGTTGGTAAGCCTAAATTATTCGTTAATTTAGTTTGTGCTGCTTCCGGCGCCACATGTTATTCCACAACCACACGTCCGTTTAAAGCTTGCACTGGGCGATTATTGCGGTGTTTTACAACGCGTTCAAAAGCTTCTATTTGCTCTTTGGATGCTGTCATTGGGGTTTTCATTAATATCCAGCGCACACCCTCACTGCATGGCGGTGTGGTGAGTGAGCCGCTAAAGCGATAATAGTTGCGATTTTCCGGAATTAATTCACTTGGAGTCACTCTGTTTTTTAGCACAACAGGCTCACCTTCTATACTCGGCATTTGTGGCCACAACTTTGCCAGCCCTAAGTTTGCTTTCCCTTCTTTAAACATTACGCCAATCACGGTAAGATTGCCCTTGGAGTCGGCGTGTACAAAGTGCGCTTCCAATGGGAACGACTTGCCATTGATTGTATTTTCGCTGGGAGCGTGGAAATGCACCTGCTTCATTTGATAAGCCGCGCTATCCAGTACCAGCATATTGCCTTCTTTAAAGTTCACCTGCACGGTATGACCGTTATTAACTATATCTTTTGCAGGGAATTTCTGTATGCCCCTAAGCGGTTTTAGCGATGCAGACATCGTATTTTCAATATTAATCGGGGATTGGTTGCGCCCGATATCACAGGTAGCAAATTCTGGGTTGAGTTTGCCCCAATTTTCTGGGCCTTCTTTTCCTTCATAAGTCCAGTGGGCTTTAGATGCGGAAGTTTTTGGCTTGGCTTCGGTTTTGGCGGCTGGCTCAGTGGGTTTTTCTACAGCTGGCAAAGGTTTGTTTTCTACTTTTTTAGCAGACTCTTCAGGTTTGGCTGCTGGTGTATTTGTTGTTGGCTTAACTTCCAAATAGGCGGCTGCTGACTTGCCTGTGCGACAAACATGATGCATGGCAATTTCTACGTCAGATTCTGGAACTGGTTCAATAAACTCGGCATTTTTAGATTCAACCCCTGCCGAATACACCAGTTCATCATCCAAATATTGAAAAACCTGCGATGTGGCTGATTTTTGTGAGGTACAGTCAAAAAACCACAGTAATTTTGATAAGTTGTATTCGGTTCCTAGTGTTTCCAGATTTTTTTGTGGTGTTTTGTATTCAATCTTTACCCAGGCTTTTTTAAATGCATCCTGCTGCAACACAGATTGCTTATCCAGCATGAGCTTTGAATTGTTATTTTCGTTCAGCTTTGCCCAGATAGCCGCGTAGCTATTGCTATTTAGGGTGAAAAATAACAGTAAAAATATAGCACCTTTTTTCATGCCGCCTACGTTCTTTTGTAATTAGCGTCAATTATGCGCAGGGACAGGTTGTTTTTAATGCAGGAGTAGAGGCGGAGTTTGGCGTTAATTCTGAGTTTGGGTGCGCATATGTGGCATATTTAGGACAATTAGAGAGAACCCATTTGAAGAACTAAACACTTTAGTTTTCAAAGATTTAGTTTCTAAGGCTTACCCAATTTTCCACCAACAATTTCAGGTTTACTTTTTCGCTTTTCAGCACAGTTTTACTTGGCAAAAAGTAGCCGCTATTTTCGGCATAATTGTCAAAACTAATATCCCAGCCGTCTTGTTTCAACGTGGTGAGTCGGCCTTCTGCATCCCAAGTGGCAGCGTCTATTTTGCTGGTGGTTGGTTTGCCTAAGGCCCAGTCGCTAAGCCCCTCTAAAGGTAAGCGCCAGCCTAGCGTGGCTTCGGTAAGCGTTTCCGCATCCATTGCGCTGACGGAGCGGCCATCTTGCGTGGTGAGTGTGACGCCGCTGGGCTTTTTGACAATGTTAGCGACTTTGCCGCCTACGGGTGAATACACATCGATATTATCGTCATCAGTTTGATGTTGCCAATCGAGACTGCCTGAAAATCCGCGCGGATTAGCGACTACGCCCAAACGACCTTTAAGCGAAAATGTTTTGATATTGGCAAGTGTGGCGAGATGTTTTTGATTAATGCTTGATGTTGTAGGTGGCTGAGATGGCGGCGGAGGTAGCGTAGCGCAACCGCTAACTACCAACAGGATGATTACAAAAAGATTGTGTCTAAAAAGCAAATTGAAACCTTAGCATAACTACTGCGCTTGATAATACTTTGTTAAAAATCGGAACGCGTAAAAATTGATCAAGAATTAAACTTTTTGGCGGTTGCCACCAGCACATCATTCTCAGGATAGTCCTTTAATGCATTTGCCCAGATTTTTTTAGCCTCTTCCTGCAAGCCTTGTTTCCATAACACTTCACCCAAATGTGCCGCAATTTCTGGGTCGGCTTGAATTTCATAGGCTTTGCGCAAATATTCAGTTGCTTTGCTTAAGTTGCCTAAACGGTAATGCACCCAGCCCAAACTGTCCAGCATGTAATGGTCATTGGGCGATAATTTAACGGCAGTTTCAAGTAGCGATTGCGCTTCATGGAGTTTGACATTGCGATCCGCAAACGAGTATCCAAGCGCGTTGTAGGCTGCTGCAAAATCCGGCTTCATTTTGATGAGCTTGTAAAGCGCGGTTTCCATGAGGTCGTATTTCCCTACGCGTTCCGCCGCCATTGCATAATCGTAAATAAGTTCCGTAGAATCGGGCCAGTTTTTTACGGCTTTATCCATCAAGTCGAACGATTCCTGATTGCGTTTGGCTTGGCTTAACAAGCTGGCTTCGGTTTGAATCACCGTGATTTGTTGCTCGGGCGACAGGTTATCAACCGCGTCTAACATTTTGATGGCAGCATCCACGTTTTTGGTGCGTGCAATCACGTTAGCAGCAGAAAGTCTGCCTTCTAAAAAATGCTCGCCAGGCTGAATTTTATCGTACCAACTGAGCGCTTTGGTATCATCTTTTTGACGTTCCGCACTGCGCCCCAGGTAAACATAGAGTTGGTCAGGATTTTTAAACCCCGAGCTGATCGATTGCTGAAAATACTTATCTGCCATAGCATAATCATTAGATTCTAACGACAGTAAGCCAACTACGGCGCTTATTTCAGGGCTGCCGTTTGAGCTTTCAACCAGTTTTATAAACTCAGGCTTAGCTTCTGCGTGACGTTTTTGGCTTACCAATAATTTGGCATACGCCATGCGCACATCGTTTGCTTTTGGGTATTGTTTTAAAAATCCCTGATAAAAGCTAATCGCCTTGTCTGGAGATTCTTTCAATAGCAATTGACCTTGCATTTGAGCGCTTAGCTCCCAACCCGGGCGAAGCTTATCGGCTATTTCAAGTTCTTTTTTTGTAATTTCTGGCTTATCTGCAAATAATGCTGCTTGGGCAATAGCAAAATGCGCTTCAGGTAATTTGGGGTAGGGCGCAGCAAATTCGGCTATTGCGGTTAATACTTCTGCTTTATCTTTTTGATTTACCAGTAATGAATTCATATATAAAAAGCCGTTGGCACGCGTTTCTTCATTAGCCAATAACTTTTGAATATGCGGTTTAGCTTGCTTTAAATTGCCGCTCGCTATTAACAGTTGACTGGAGGCTTGCTGTGCTTCAAGCGAGCCCGGGTCTAGCTCTGCCCACAATATGGAAGCCTGCAAGGCAATGCCTGGCTGGTTAGCGTAAGCGGCAGCGCGTGCAGCGCGCTCTGCCAGGCGTGGATCACGGGTTTGTTTAGCCAAATCTAAAAATAGCTGGCTTGCTAAAGTGGTCTCGCCACGCTGCCCGGCAATTTCACCCAGCAGATATTTGTAAACAAACTCTGCATTGGCGGTGGTGATGGCTGGAGTATTGGCCGGCGCAACTTTTGTTTCTGCTTGCACGGCCACACAGCTTATTCCAGACAAGCTGATAAGCAGTGCTGTGACTATTTTCTTAATTTGTGGCATTCAATCATTATCCAAATATGGCTTTTGTGTATCGTTTAGTCCGTGACAGTAAGCGCAAGTTCATCCATAATTAAAGGTTGGACAATAATTTACTTACACATAGGCAAGACTATAACTTTTTGCATGAAACTAATCTACCAGTTTTGGTTCATAAGCAGTTTTGGTTCATAAGCAGTTTTGGTTCATAAGCCAGTAGTTTGTAAAACAAAACTAATGGCTTAACCTAATAGCTTTATCTAGGGCACTTTATACATTGGCACATAATAAATATTTATGAATAATTTAACAGTAGAAGCAATCGAACTTACGAGGCTTTACGGCGGCCGTGAGGCAGTTAGTAACGTGAGTTTCAGCGTTAAGCAGGGCGAAGTGCTCGGGTTTTTAGGGCCTAACGGGGCAGGCAAATCGACGACCATGAAAATGCTCACAGGCAACCTGGCGCCTAGCGCTGGTAGCGTGAAGATTTGCGGCATTGATATGATAGAAAATCCCAAGGAAGCCAAAGCATTGATTGGCTATCTGCCGGAAATGCGTCCCTTATATAAAGAGCTGACGGTAGATGAGTATTTAACCATTGCGGCGCGCTTGCACAGAGTAAGCAGCAAGCACATCAAATTAGCGGTAGAAAATGCAAAAGCGCGCTGCGGTTTAAGCCATATGAGCAAGCGTCTGATTGAAAATTTATCTAACGGTTATCAACAGCGTGTTGGTATTGCGCAAGCCATTATTCACAAACCTATGGTGGTTATTTTAGACGAGCCTACCGTGGGTTTGGATCCCATTCAAATTCGTGATATTCGCGCGCTGATTCGTGAAATTGGCGGTGAGCATAGCGTTATTTTGTCTACACACATTCTGCCAGAAGTTGAAATGGTGTGTGACCACGTGCAGATTATCGACAAAGGCAAATTGGTATTTAATGGCGGCATTGATGTGCTGAAACGACAACGCATTGGCAATAAGTTATTGATTGGCTTTAATAAAGCACCCGGTGTGGAAGAGCTGCTTAAAATTAATGGCGTGACCGAAGCAGAAGTTACTGACAATAATATGATCCGTGTGCGCTTTGCTGAAGACCAGGATCAAAACAAAGCCCCGCATGAGGCGATTGTACAGGCCTCGGTTAAAAATGGCTGGGGCTTGTACCAAATAGCACCTGATCAAACCAGTTTAGAAGATGTTTTTGTGCAGCTTACCTATCAAGACGCAGCAGCAGAAGCTGCATAAAAAGCCAGATAAAATTAAGGTGAGAAAATGATATTGAATATTGCAAGAAAAGAACTTAAAAGTGTGTTCGCATCGCCCATGGGTTGGATTATCCTGGCTTTGCTCATGTTCGCGTTTGGTACGTACTACCTTAACGGCGTAAATGATTATTTCGAGGTGATGTCCGGCTCCATTCGCCCCGCCGAGCGTTTAGGCGTAACGCAATTCGTCGGTCAGAACGTGTATGGATTAGCCTCGTTCATTATGTTGTTTGCAGTGCCGTTGCTCTCTATGCGACTGATATCCGAAGAGCGTCGCAACCAGACATTGCCTTTCTTATTCAGTGCGCCGTTATCACTCACTGAGATCGTCATAGGCAAATTCATTGGTTTGGTCGTTTTTTTAAGCATCCTGATTGTCTATATCGCGCTGATGCTGTTTACGCTAAATATATGGACAGACATCGATTTTGGCTACATTCTGGCTAATTCATTCGGCCTGTTTTTACTGCTGGCGAGTTTTTCTGCGCTTGGGCTATATTTTTCCAGCTTAACCTCGCAGCCGGTAGTGGCAGCCATTTTGACTTTTATCGCACTTTTTGCGCTGATGATTTTGGATCGCTTTTTTGCGGGTGACCCAAGTAATACCATGTCGCAATTGTCTTTGATGAAGCATTTTCAATCGTTTGCAGGCGGTTTGATCGATAGTGCAGATATCGCTTACTTCATTTTGTTTATTATTACCTTTTTAACATTAACAATTCGTCGCTTAGATGCAGACCGCTTAAGAGGCTAATTGGATTAAGTCTATGAAAATCAACAAAAATTTACGTTTACAAATGTTGGCGCAAAGCTGGTTTTTTGTGCTGATATTTTTACTGCTTATTGTTCTTTTAGGCTATCTGGCAAGCCAATATCATGTTGCAAAAGATATCACACAAGCTAATCGCAACATACTCACGCCGGGCAGTGTGAATATACTCAAGACCATGAAAGACCCTGTGAACATCACGGTGTTCGCCACTAATGATGATGCTAATCGTGGCGACACTTTCCGCAAAGGCATGATCGATTTTATGGCGCGTTATCAGCGTGAAAAGAAAGATATTCATCTTAAATTCATTAATCCAGCCGCAGAGCCAAAACTCGCGCAAGAGGCTAATATTAAGCAAGATGGCGAAGTGGTGGTTGAGTACAACAAGCGCACTGAGCATATTTCTCCACCGATTGCCGAGCAGGAAATGACCAATCTGCTGGTACGTTTGGCACGCACCAATACTAAGCCGGTGATGTTTTTAGATGGCCATGGTGAACGTTTATTACACGGCACCAAAAATCAAGATCTGGGCGCATTTGGTAAGCAGCTTGAAGATAGAGGCTTTAAGTTTGCGAATCCTGATTTGAGACTGGTGCCACAAGTGCCCAGCAATGGCTCGATGTTGTTAATTGCATCACCACAAGTCGATATAACGCCTGCTGAGGTGAAAAAAATCAAAGCATATCTTGATGCGGGTGGCAATTTGTTGTGGCTGCTGGATGACGATAATTTGCGGGGCCTGGATGAAATTGCTCAGTACATTGGCTTATCTGTCTCGCCCGGAATGGTTGTGGAATATGGAACTGATCCTAAAGT
The DNA here is from genome assembly GCA_049687015.1 of Methylotenera sp. Classification (GTDB taxonomy): domain Bacteria; phylum Pseudomonadota; class Gammaproteobacteria; order Burkholderiales; family Methylophilaceae; genus Methylotenera_A. The sequence continues at coordinate 9,581 of JBAVIP010000076.1, forward strand.
TGCACTGGGTGCTGTGTATGGTGATCACGCCATCACGCGCACGCTTAATATGGCTACCAGTTTTCCGATTGCACATGAGGTTACTGCTAAAGGTACTGAAGAAAACGGGTGGGAAGTCAGCAATCTGGTCGATGTGGCGCACAATGGCTGGCTAGAATCCGGTAAATTAGAGAAGACAGGTGATCCGCAAAAAGTAACTTACGACCCCAAAACAGAAAAGCGTGGGCCGATCAATATTGGCGTAGCGCTGCAGCGCGTGTATGGAAAAAAAGGCCAGCGTGTGGTGGTGATGGGTAACGCCAACTTTTTAACAAACACCTATATCACGAGTGGCGGCAACTTGGATTTAGGCATTAATATCGTCAATTGGCTGACCGGGGATGATACTTTGATTACCATTCAACCTATGCCATTGAAAGACATTAATGTCACTATTCCAAGCGATGACAAAAGTCGACTGGTTGCCTGGACAGTGTTTCATGGCTTCCAGTTTTTCATCCCAATCGGTGTGTTCATTGCGGGCTTCTGGTTGTGGTGGAAGCGCAGAAAAGCCTAAGGAAATATTGCAATGAAAAAAAGGTGGTTGCTGAATCTGGTGATGCTGGCTGTTGTAGCTGGCCTGATAGTGTTTTTGTACATGCGCCCGCAAGCCAATACCAGCGCGCCTGCCCAGCATGAGGTTTCTACATTAAAACTGGCGGATTTCACTGCGATTAAAGTAGAGTTTCCTGCCAAAGCGCCTACCAGCTTCGAAAATGTTGACGGTTTTTGGCGTATGACAGCGCCTTATAAAGCGCGTGCAGACCAAATGTCTGTACAGCGCATTTTGTCGATTATCGCGGCTAAAAGTGCAGAGAAATTTCCCGCTACCGATTTAGCCAAGTTTGGGCTGGATAACCCGCAGTTAAGGCTCAAGCTAACTAAGGCTACCGGTGCTGAAGAGTTTGCTTTTGGTACGTTTAATCCTGTGAGTGAGGAGCAATATGTGGCTTACAAAGATGCAGTTTATCTGTTGCCGGGAAGTTACGCCGAAGCAGCAAGCATACAACCCATTGAGCTGATTGATAAAACCCCACTTACCAAAAATGAAGTCAAGCAAATTACCGGATTTGATTTTTCTCGCCTGGAGCAATGGGAAGAAGTGCGTCTGAACGTGGATGTCGCGGATGGCAAGTGGAAGGTGAATGCGCCCAAAGCCAAACCCACACAAAACGAGATGAATGAATGGCTGGATTTCAGCTGGAAGCAGGCACAGGCCAAACAGGTTGAACTCTATACGCCAGATCGTAAAACCACTTATCCTTCGTTCGAAGTGAAACTGAAAGATGGCAAAAAAGTACATTTCGATAAAATCCAGGAGGCGCCGGATTTACTGCTAGGCCGTCCCGATGAAGGTATTTTGTATCACTTTAGTAACGACGTCGGGTTTGCCATGCTCAACCCGCCGCTCAATTTGCAATAGAAGTCATGTTTTTTAACCATGCCTGAACTGCCCGAGGTAGAAGTTACTCGCCGCGGGCTGGCTCCTCTTTTAAATCAAACGGTTAAGAACGTCGTCATTCGTAACGCTGGCATGCGCTGGCCAATTCCGGCACATCTGCCGCAAACACTTCACAATCAAAAACTGCTTGGCCTAAGGCGTCGCGCAAAGTATATCCTGGCTGATTTCGAAAACGGTACTTTGCTGCTGCATTTAGGCATGTCGGGGCGCATTTGCTTGCTCGATAGAAATTATCCACCTGAAAAACATGACCATTTTGATATTCAGTTTCATGGTGTTGATGGGAAAGCTGGCCAGGTACTGCGCCTGCGCGATCCGCGCCGATTTGGCGCGGTGCTGTGGGCGGGCGAGAAGCCGAATGAGCATGCTCTATTAAGGGTGCTGGGCCCGGAACCACTCGAAGATAACTTTAACGCTAAATATCTGCATGGTGAACTATGTACACGCAGCGCAGCCATTAAAGTAGCCATTATGGATAGCCACTTGGTGGTGGGTGTTGGTAATATTTACGCTTCAGAATCGCTATTCCGGGCGCGCATTCACCCAGAAATACCTGCTAAACAGCTGACATTAAAACAGTGTGAAAATTTAGTGGCAGAAATTAAAGCCACACTCAATGATGCGCTTAATGCGGGCGGAAGCAGCTTACGGGATTTTTTTGGTGCCGATGGCAACCCGGGTTATTTCCAGCAGGAATATTTCGTGTATGGTCGTACCGGCGAGCCTTGCAAAGTATGCGGAAAACCCATCCAATGCATCCGCTTAGGGCAGCGCTCTACGTTTTTTTGTGCACATTGCCAAAAGCGCTAATTAATTAACAAAAACAAACTTACACCCTGAAGTATCACGAGGGTAATTATTGTAAGAACGAGACATTTCTGCCAGTTAGCCTGTTTTTGTTGTGCTTTAATTAACTCGTCAATCGCCTGCCGCAGTGGTGCTTCTTGTTCGGCGTGGGTTTGTTGGCGGAGAAATTGATGCACCAAACGTGGCATTTGCGGCGCGTTTTTAAGTATAAATGGCAGCTCTTTTTTAAGTGATTCCGCTACGCTGCGCCAGCCAATTTGTTCGCTCATCCAGCGTTTTAAAAACGGTTTGGCGGTTTGCCACAAGTCGATATTCGGATCTAAATCACGGCCCAGGCCTTCAATATTTAGCAAGGTTTTTTGCAGCATGACAAGTTGCGGTTGAATCACTACCCCAAACCGGCGTGACATTTGAAACAAACTTAATAAGGTTCTGCCGAAGGAAATATCTTTAAGTGGTTTGTTAAAAATAGGCTCGCAGATAGCGCGAATGCTGGTTTCCAACTCGTCCACATTGGTGTCTTTTGGCACCCAGCCCGATTCAATGTGCGCTACGGCTACATCGCGATAATCGCGATTAAAGAAAGCTAAAAAGTTTCGCGCCAGATAATATTTGTCGGTGTCGTTCAGATTGCCCATGATGCCAAAATCAAGCGCAATATACTTACCTTTATCTGGGCCATCATCTGCCACCTGGATATTGCCCGGGTGCATATCGGCATGAAAAAACCCATCGCGAAATACTTGCGTAAAGAATATTTCCACGCCGTCGTGCGCTAGTTTGGTGATGTCGATACCTTTTGCTCGCAATACATCAATCTGGCTTACAGGCGTGCCGTGCATGCGCTGCATGGTCATCACTTCTTTGCGGCAGTAATCCCAATGCACTTCCGGTATCAATAGACGTTTGTCGGTAAAATTACGCGCCAGTTGGCTGCAATTCGCGGCTTCCAGCGTTAAATCCAGCTCATGCTGCGTGTGGCGCGCAAACTCTTCCACAATTTCCTGTGGCTTAAGGCGTTTGCCTTCGGACGAAACCGCTTGTACAAACCAGGCGAGCGATTGGAGCAGGGAAATGTCCTGGTTGATGATTTTGGCAATGTTTGGCCGCAATACCTTGACCGCAACCGGCTTGCCATCCAGCAAATTGGCAAAGTGTACCTGCGCGACCGAGGCGCTTGCTATGGCCATTTTGTCAAACTGGCTATAAATCTGGTCGAGTGGCAGCCCGAATGCGGTTTCTATGGTGGCTTGCACCTCTGCAAAAACAACCGGTGGCACCTGGTCTTGCAGCTTGGCCAGTTCATCTGCCACATCAGGCGGCAATAAATCGCGCCTGGTGGAGAGCACTTGACCGAATTTAACAAAAATCGGTCCTAATTTCTCTAACGCTAAACGCAGCCGAACGCCGCGCGGTTGTAGCTTGTTGCGCCAAAAAAATATGATTTGAATAAATTGATGCAAAGGGCGCAGTGGTGCGTGTTCATGAATAAAATCATCCAGGCCAAAGCGCAGTGCTACAAAAATGATATAAATCAGCCGAAAATAATGCATATTTACTGGGAATTACTTTCTATTGATTTTGCAAGTTTCTCAAGCCGTTTTTCAAAGCGCGCGACATCGCCTCGCAACGTATCAACCTCAGTATTGAATTGTTCCACATGGCGCTTTTTGGCAAGAACGTTTTTCTCTTCCTGCCAATATTCCACGAGCATTTCAGCCAGATGAATACTTTGCTGCTTTGTCTCTTGAATGATTTTGTGGCTTGTCGCACCGATTTTGTTCGCAGCAATATCGCCCACGACATGACTCAAATCCTCTTCGATATCCCAGCGCATCAATTGCAACACTTTACTCAATTCGGTTGCCAGACGCGTATCACCATCGATTCTGATTTGTGTTTTTGCAGCCTCGTCTTTAGCTAATAAACGCAAAGCCATGCTGGGAGGCAGGTGGATAGTGGCGTCCGGCGCGGCAGTTTCACCTGCAATGGCCAGGCTGCCGTCTTCCAGAATCAGCAAGTTGGTTTTCATCAGAGCAGCATCAAACTGAATGACCTTTCCCGCAAGGCCGATTAAATGCTCGCGCGACCAATTGTTTTGATTGGTGAGGTGCTGCAAAAAGCGTGTTGCAAGCGGCTTAAACATCAGGTTTTATACCCTTTATGCAAAGCCACCACGCCCGCGCTCAGGTTGTAATAATCCACCTTGCCTAACCCCGCATCCAGCATCATTTGTTTGAGCGTATCCTGGTCTGGGTGCATGCGGATGCTTTCCGCCAGATACTGGTAGCTTTCGGCATCCTTGGCGATCAGTTTGCCCATAAACGGCAGAAATTTGAACGAGTAGGCATCGTATAGCTTCGCCAGCGGTTGCCATACTTTTGAGAACTCCAGCACCAGCAAGCGCCCGCCTGTTTTAAGCACGCGCTGCATCTCTTTTAGCGCAATGTCTTTGTGCGTCATATTGCGCAGGCCAAATGCCACGATGACGCAATCAAACGTATTATCAGGAAAAGGCAGTTTCTCGGCATTGCACTGTGCAGCGGGTACGCTCAGGCCCGCATCTATCATCCTGTCGCGACCTACCGCCAGCATGGATGCGTTAATGTCGGTGAGAATCACTTCCCCTGGATTTTGAATTAAATGGCTGCCAACTTTTTTTGCAAAAAGTTTAGATAAATCACCACTGCCGCCAGCAATATCCAGCACTTTGTCGCCGGGCTTTACGCCACTTACTTCCACCGCGAAGCGTTTCCAGCCACGGTGCAGTCCGGCCGACATGACGTCGTTCATGATGTCGTATTTACTGGCAACGGAATGAAATACCTCGCCTACTTTTTGTTGCTTTTCAGTTTCATCGACCGTTTTATAGCCAAAATGTGTGGTTTTATCGCTCATGGCGTTTCCTTACTGATGTCTTTACGAGAGTGGCCTGCCATTTCGAGTTTGGTGATGTAGTCCTGCCACAAAGCCTCGTAATGTTCGGCTAAATAGTACAAATAATCCCATGAATATAAGCCGGTATCGTGGCCATCCGAGAACACGAGCTTGACCGCATAATTGCCGACGGGTTCGATGTCTGTGATATACACGTGTTCTTTGCCAATTTGCAGCGTTTCTTGCCCTGTACCATGGCCGCGCACTTCAGCGGAAGGCGAATGTACACGTAAAAACTCGCATGAGAGCATGCACTCGGTGCCGTTATCAAATTTAATTTCTAACAGGCGCGAAGCTTGGTGCAGGCGGATATCAATGGGTCGAGGTGAGTTTACGTTTAAGCCGCTCATTTAAGAATGTATGCAATTGAACAAACTGAAATGATAGCAGAACATGCCCCCTGGCTAATAAATTAGCGGTTTTTACCACAACTTTTTTTATGCAAATGCCGTTTGTCGCTAAAAATCTACCATTCATCAGAATTTAAATGAATTAACCATGTTGATGTGACTGATTTATTTGAATATTTACAATGTCGTGATAAAGTACGATTACTAGAAAAGTAGCCAATTCTGGCGACTACTTTTTTTGGGGACTAGCATGGCAGAAAATAAATTAGCGCATCGATTTGCAGCCTACTCAGAGTGGCGAAAGGCGCTGGTGGACAGCATTTGCGATTATCGCAGCTGGCTGAACGAGCAAGAGCTGAATGACGCGCAAATTGACCAGCGCATTACCAGTCTGCTCGAGCGTTTGCGTGAAGATAAACTCAATGTCGCGTTTGTGGCCGAATTCTCACGCGGCAAATCAGAATTGATCAATGCCATCTTCTTTGCGGATTATGGCCAGCGCCTGCTGCCGTCCAGCGCAGGCCGTACCACAATGTGCCCTACAGAATTATTGTATGACCCGTCAAAACCGACCTCCATCATGATGTTGCCAATTGATACGCGCGCCTCGGATGCTACTACTACTGAATACAAGCGCTATCCGGATGAATGGCACACGGTCGAGTTTGATGTCGACAATAACGACAGCATGGTGGCTGCGTTTAAAGAGGTCAGCAGCACCAAACGGGTGACGGCAGAAGAAGCCGAAAAATATGGGCTTTTTGATCCAAACAGCAGTGATGACGCCATGAGCCTGAATAAAGACGGCACAGTCGATATCCCCTGCTGGCGCTATGCAATAATTAATTTCCCTCATCCTTTGCTTGAGCAAGGGTTGGTTATTTTAGATACCCCGGGCTTGAATGCCATTGGTACCGAGCCTGAGCTGACATTGAACATGTTGCCAAATGCACATGCCGTGCTGTTTATTCTGGCGGCAGATACTGGTGTGACGAAATCTGAAATTGACGTCTGGCGCCAATATATCAGCGGCACGCGCTGGAAGCAAAAAGGCCGCTTAGCTGTATTGAATAAGATTGACGGCCTTTGGGACGAACTAAAGAACGAAAAAGAAATTGAAAGAGAAATTAGCAAGCAAGTTAAAACCAGTGCCGAGCTATTAGGTTTGGAAACGAATCAAATTTTCCCGACTTCTGCACAAAAAGGCTTGCTGGCTAAAATAAATGGTGATGAAGCTTTGTTGATACAAAGTCGTTTGCCAGCGCTTGAAAAGGCATTGTCTGACGAATTGATTCCCTCTAAAAAGGAAATCGTCCGCGACAATACAAAAAATGAGATTGAAGATTTAATTGCCAATTCCAATATGATTCTGGAATCGCGCGTATCTGGTGTGGCAGAGCAGCTTGAAGAACTTCGTGGCTTGCGCGGTAAAAACGAAGATGTAGTTGAGCACATGATGAACAAGGTGAAAGTGGACAAGGAAAACTTTGAAAAAGGTTTGCAACGCTTTCAAGCGCTACGCAGCGTGTTTTCGCAACAAACCAACAAATTGTTTACTTTGTTGGGTATGGAGGCGCTTAAAGTGCAAGTACATACTACGCGCGAAACCATGGTAAACGCTAGCTTTACCAAAACAATCCGTGAAGCGATGGATCATTTTTTCACCGATCTAAAAGGTCGTTTGGTGTCATCAGACGCACAGATCGATGAAATTAAGAAAATGATGGATGTGATGTACGACAAGTTCTCTAAGGAACATGGCTTGCGTAAATCTGAGCCGCCAGCGTTTTCAACATTGCGTTATCAAAAAGAATTGGCCAAGCTCGAGCGCGCTTATAAAGAGCAGTTTAACACCGCCTTTAACATGATCGCAAATGAGAAAATGACGTTGACTACCAAGTTTTTTGAGACCTTGGCGAGCCGTGTGATACATGTATATGAAGTGGCTAACCGTGATGTTGAGAACTGGTTGAAGGCAGTGATTGCGCCGATGGAATCGCAAGTTCGTGAGCATCAGTTGCAATTACGTCGCCGTCTGGAAAGTATTAAACGGATCTACAAGGCGACCGATACTTTGGAAGACCGTATTCTAGAGCTTGAAAATATTGAGAAAAGCATTCGTGCCCAGATGATGGATCTAAAAGTATTGCGCCAGCATATGGGCAATGCACTGGCTTTTGAGAGTGAAGCAGAAACTAAAGCCGCCTAGTTAGTAATAAACAATAAAAAAGCCGACTCAACGCCGGCTTTTTTATTGTTAAAACAAATTAAGCTTTCAGCATTAAACTTTTAATTTTTTGCATAGCTTTTTGTTCAATCTGGCGAATACGCTCAGCAGAAACATTAAATTCTGCAGCCAAGTCGTGCAAGGTTGAAGTTGCGTCTTCCGTTAACCAGCGCGCTTCCAGTACGCGACGGCTACGATCATCCAGGCTTTCCAAAGCCTTGCTTAAGCCCATGGATTGCAACTGTTCGGTTTGCTGATTCTCTAAAAACGCAGAAGGCTCGGGGCTTTCGTCTTCCAAATAGGCAATCGGGCTAAAGCTTTCCTCGCCGTCATCGTCAATATGCGCATCCAAAGAGATTTCATGCCCGTTCAAGCGGTATTCCATCTCACGCACTTCTTCTGGCTTTACCTTCAGTTCGCGTGCGATATGATTAACTTCGTCAGGATGAAGCGATTCCAGGCCTTGTTTCATGCTGCGCAAATTAAAAAATAATTTGCGTTGTGCTTTGGTGGTGGCGGTTTTAACCAAACGCCAGTTGCGTACGATAAATTCATTGATCTCGGCTTTAATCCAATGCATGGCGAATGAAACCAGACGTACGCCACGGTCCGGGTCAAAGCGTTTCACCGCTTTCATCAGGCCAATATTGCCTTCCTGAATAAGGTCGGATTGTGGCAGGCCATAGCCCATATAGCCGCGCGCAATGCTCACAACCAAGCGCAGATGCGAAACAATCAACATCTGTGCTGCCTCCAAGTCGTTATCTTTTTTGAGGCGCGTTGCATACTCATGCTCTTCTTCTGCGCTCAGTAGAGGAAAGGCTTTAATCGCACGCATGTACTGATCAAAGCTGTCAAGAGACGAAATCGACGGTATAGTTAAAGCGTTTATAGTAAAACTCCTTAATGAATAGTTAGTTGTCATTTTAGCACTCTAACTTCGAGAGTGCTAGATGCTGAAAGTTCCAGAATACCAGGAATTTTTTAAGAGGTTTTTTTAAACAATTATTGGAAAACTTTAAACAAAGATTTTGATACTGCAAGATAGGCTGATACAAACCCAATCACTAAAGATAACAGGCTGGTGATGATGCATGTTAAAAGGTTGGGGTAAGTGAGTGAAAAATTGGTTTGATATTCGGCTGCAAGCGGCGCAACAGATTGGTTAAACAGAAAAATTACCGCAAAAGTAATTATCAGTGCAAATAGACCGCCAATTAAGGCATACAGGGCGCCTGCGTACAAAAATGGTCGTCGGATAAAGCTTTTGGTTGCGCCTATCAGCTGACTTAATTCTATCTCCGCACTTTGTGTGACAATTTGCATGCGGATGGTGTTGCCAATGACTGCAACCAGCGCAAACGCGAGTAAACTGGCGATGATGAACATAGCTTTTTTGCCAAGCAAAAGCAGGTAATTTAAGCGTTTAATCCATGCGCCATCCACAATCACTTCGTCAATGCCTTCCATCTTGCTTAATTGTATTTTAAGATTTTCGATTGATTCAGTATCCAGCTTGCCTGGCTCTACAAAAAAAGCATCTGGCAGAGGATTTTTTTCGAGTGAATTTAGCACATCATTATTTGCGGCGGCGGCTTGTAATTGGCTAAGTGCATCTTCTTTAGAGACAAATTTAAAGTTTTTGATGGCGGTATTTTTTTCCAATGCAGTTTTAATGTTCGGCACTGCATCTTCACCATGATTTAAAGTCAGAAAAATGCTGATTTGTGATTCGCTTTTCACATTATTTGCCAGGCCGCTTACGCTGTCCAAAACCGCATACATGATGCTCGGCAAGGCAAGCGTGACGCCAATGGCCAAACAGATAAACAGGGTGCTTAATTTACTTGTTTTAAAACGCCGCAATACCAAGCTCAGCGCCTGAGCATGTTGTGTGAGCCAGGCGTTCATGCTGTCGCCTCAGCATTCATTAGTTTGCCGTGGTCTAAATGCAATATCTTGTTTTGTTGATTGGCGCTGCCCAGCGCATCATGCGTAGCGATAATCACCGTTACACCCACTTGCTGAAACGCGTTAAACAGCTGAATAATGTCGTCAGCATAGTTTTTATCCAAGTTACCGGTTGGCTCATCTGCAATAAGAATAGATGGTCTGGAAACTACCGCGCGCGCAATGGCCAGGCGCTGCTGCTCGCCGCCGGAGAGGGTGATCGGCATAACTTTTTCTTTATTTAACAAGCCTACCTTATCCAGCGCGGCGCGAATACGTTTGCCAGCCTCATGCCCGGTAATGCCGTTAATCGCCAGTGGTAGTGCGACATTGTGATAGCAATTTCTATCATATAAAAGTTTATGGTCTTGAAACACCAGGCCAAACATGCGGCGTATATAGGGTAGCGTAGATGTTTTTAACTTGCTTACGTTCTGATTATTGATGAGTACAGTACCGGAGGTCGGGCGTTCGATCGCCGCCATCAGCTTAAGCAGCGTGCTCTTGCCCGCACCAGAATGCCCGGTGACATACACCATTTCACCCTGTTCAATGGTAAAGCTCACATCGGTTAAAGCCTCGTGGCTGCCGGGGTAGCGCTTGGTAACATGGTCGAAGGTAATCATAAATTATTATAACTAATCAAACAGCGCGTCAACAAATTCATTCGCGCTGAATGGCCGCAAATCATCAATCGCTTCACCAATGCCAATATAGCGAATTGGAATTGGACGCGCTTCTGCAATCGCCGCGATTACGCCACCTTTGGCGGTGCCATCCAGTTTGCTTAACACCAAGCCCGTCACGCCTATGGCGTCGTCAAAGGCTTTTACCTGCGATACCGCATTTTGACCGGTGTTGGCATCAATCACCAATAATATCTCGTGCGGCGCACCAGGCAGTGCTTTATCAATCACGCGCTGCACTTTTTTGATTTCATCCATCAAGTTCAGTTGAGTAGGCAATCGCCCTGCGGTGTCGGCGATGACAATATCGATTTTTTTGGCGATGGCAGAATTCACCGCATCGAAAATCACGGCAGCCGGGTCGCCGCCCTCAGAGGCAATGACATGTACATTATTACGCTCGCCCCATACCTGTAATTGCTCGCGCGCAGCAGCACGGAAAGTATCGCCTGCAGCTATCAGAACGCTATTGCCCTGAGATTGAAACAATTTAGCAAGCTTGCCAATGGTGGTGGTTTTCCCTGCACCATTCACACCTGCAAGCATAATGACGAAAGGCTTATGGTTATTGGTCTGCAGCGGCGCCTCTAGCGGTGTTAAAACGTTTAATAATTCTGTTTTTAAGGCATTTTTCAGCGCGCCGGTGTCTTCCAGATTTTCACGTTTGACGCGTTTTTTTAAGTTGTCCAATAACTTTTGCGTCGCAGCGACACCGATGTCGGAAGTCAGCAAAATCGTTTCAAGCTCTTCATAGGTTTCGGCATCGATTTTACCACCGCCAAACAGGCTAGCTAGCTGGCCGCCAAGCTGCTTGCGGGTTTTTTCGAGGCCTTGCTTCAGGCGCTGTGTAAAGCTCAGGTTTTGTGCCGCAGCAGGTTCTGCGGTTGCTTGTGCTTCAGCTTGTTGAACAGTGGCTAGCTCTTGTTGGAGTGGCTCTTGCTGCTTGGTTGAAGCTGAATCGGGCTTTTTCTTAAAAATATTGAACATAACAAACTTAAAATTTCGAATAACTGCTATTTTAGTCGTAAACTTGCACGCGTGCCATCCACTCGCCAATCGGAACTAAACTAAATTGGCTTGTGTCATTAAGTGGCTGCTATATTTTTGATGTTTTCGAGAGAGTATTTTCGTGCTTATAAAAAAAATTAAATTTGTCTTCATTACATTAAGTTTCATTCCAGCCATTGCGCTGGCAGATATTCAGGAATTCAAGCTCAGCAACGGTTTAAAGCTGGTGGTGCAGGAAGATCATCGTTCGCCCGTGGTGGTTTCGCAAGTGTGGTATCGCGCAGGCAGTATTGACGAGGTAAACGGCAAAACGGGCGTGGCGCATGTGCTGGAACATATGATGTTTAAAGGTACAAAAAAAACGCCCGCAGGGCAGTTTTCCAGGCTGATCGCTGCTGCCGGCGGCAAAGAAAATGCCTTTACCAGCGCCGATTATACTTGCTACTTTCAACAGCTGGAAAAATCGCATTTGCCGCTTTCGTTCAAGCTGGAAGCCGACCGCATGGCGAATTTGCAAATTACCGATGAAGAATTTTCCAAAGAAATTAAAGTGGTGATGGAAGAGCGTCGCTGGCGCACAGAAGATAAGCCGCAATCGAAAGTGAATGAGCAGTTTCAAGCCACCGCGTTCAGGGCGCACCCCTACGCGCGGCCTGTGGTGGGCTTTATGAATGATTTAGAGCACATGACGGCGGCCGATGCGCGTGAATGGTATAAAACCTGGTATGTGCCGAATAATGCCACGCTGGTGGTAGTGGGTGATGTGAAAACGCAAGAAGTATTGAAGCTGGCCAAGCAATATTTTGGCAACATCAAGCCACGTAAATTACCTGCGCGCAAACCGCAAGCAGAGCCCGCTCAAATCGGTGAGCGGCGCGCGGTGGTGAAAGCACCTGGCAAATTACCGTATTTAACTATGGGCTACCATGTGCCTACCTTGCAAGGCCTTGAATTATCAGGTACGCCAAAAACGCCGGAACAAGGCTGGGAGCCTTATGCGCTGGATGTTCTGGCCGGTGTATTGAGCGGCAATGATTCGGCAAGGTTAAATCAAAAACTGGTGCGAGAAACTTCGTTAGCGGTGGATGTGGGCGCAGGCTACGATAGCACATCGCGCGGACGAGAGGCTTTGTTTGAGCTTGCAGGCACGCCATCTGAAGGCAAAACTGTGGCTGAACTTGAAGCTGCGCTTTTAGGTGAGGTTGAAAAAATAAAAACTGGCGGTGTCACGCAACAAGAGCTGGACCGTGTGAAAGCGGCTGTAATCGCGGCGGACGTGTATCAACGAGATTCGATGTTCTACCAAGGCATGCAAATCGGCCAGCTTGAAACCATGGGCTATAGCTGGCGTCTGTTGAAGGAATACCCTGAAAAACTAAAGGCGGTGACGTCGGAGCAAATTCAGGCGGTGGCTAAAAAATATTTAGTTAAAGACAACATGACAGTGGCCACGCTTGATCCTCAGCCGATTGATCCGAATGCCAAGCCGGCTGGCAAACCTCATATCCATTAAGCCAAACCGTACGTACATTAAAAAATTAAGAGAATAAAAATGTTTTTTAAATCAGTTTTTGCATTATTCATTTTTGCGTTAAGTTTTACTGTAAACGCCGCCGTCAAAATTAACCATTGGCAAACTAGTGCAGGTTCCGAGGTGTATTTTGTCGAGAATCACGACCTACCGATTATCGATATAAGCGTGAATTTCCCCGCAGGCAGTGCGCGCGATACTAAAGCGACATCAGGGGTAGCGAGTGTGGCTCGCTACATGATGACGCTAGGCGCAGACGGCATGAACGAAGAAGTGATTACTAACAAATTTGCCGATATTGGTGCGATTCTGGGCGGCGAGCTGGATGCGGATCGTGCTGCATTCAAGCTGCGCACGCTCACCAGCGAGCAAGCCAAAGCAATCGAAACATTTAACAAAATATTGCACAAGCCAGATTTTCCGCAAGCCGTTTTGGATCGCGAAAAAACACGCATTATCGCTGGAATAAATGAAGCTGCAACCCAGCCGGAAAGTATTTCCAACAAAGCGTTTATGCAGGCTTTGTATCCAAATCATCCCTATGGATTGGATGAAAGCGGTGAGATTGACACGGTTACCGCCATGAAGCGGGATGATTTAGTGCAATTTTACAATACCTTTTACACTGCCAAAAGCGCTGTGATTGCGCTGATTGGTGATATGACAGAGCAGCAGGCGCGCGCGATTGCGGAAACCACTTCAAGCGGCTTGCCACAAACGCCAGCGGTGGCAAAAATTGCGGAAGTCACTTTGCCGCAAGCGGCTAACGTGCAAAGTATCACCCATCCCGCTAGTCAGGCGCACATTCTGCTGGGTTACCCAGGCATTAAACGCGGCGATGCGGATTATTTCCCGTTGTATGTCGGCAACTACATTCTGGGCGGCGGCGGCTTTGTGTCGCGCCTCACGGAAGAGGTGCGTGAAAAACGCGGGTTGGTATACAGCGTTTACAGCTACTTTATGCCCATGAGTGAATTGGGGCCGTTTCAGATCGGCTTGCAAACCAAAAAAGAGCAGGCCAATGATGCCATGAAGGTGGTAAATGAAACGGTGGCCAAATTCATTAAAAACGGCGTGACTGAAAAAGAGCTTAAAGCAGCCAAAGATAATATTATTGGCGGTTTTCCCATGCGTATCGACAGTAACGGCAAGATTCTGGATTATTTGTCCGTGATTGGCTTTTACAAGCTGCCGCTTACCTATCTTGATGATTTTAATAAGAAGATTGCAGGCGTAACAGCTAAACAAATAAAAGAGGCGTTTCAACGCAGAATTAAACCCGAAAACTTTGTCACTGTGACAGTGGGAACACAGTAAGCAATAAAGGGTTAAAATAAGGTTTTGTTTTAAGTTGAAACCTTGTTAAAAACTACTAAAGCCAGCACCAATCAAGTCCGCATCAATGCCGGTGTCTGGCGCAGTCGCTTGCTTAAGTTTCCGGATGCCGACGGTTTGCGTCCTACACCGGAGCGTGTACGGCAAACGGTGTTCAATTGGCTGGGGCAAGATTTAACTGGCAAAAATTGCCTGGATTTGTTTGCAGGCACCGGCGCGTTCGGATTCGAGGCTTTATCGCGCAATGCCAAAAACGTAGTGATGGTAGAAAATTCAACCTTGGCGTACAAATCTCTCTTGCAAAATAAAACGTTACTGAATGCGCAAAATTGCCAAATCTTAAATCAAGATGCGCTATACTTTTTAGCCAATAACACGCAAAAATTCGATACGATTTTTTGCGACCCACCCTACAATAAAGGTTGGCTGGATAAGCTGCTGCCCATGTTAAATCGGCACGTCAGCGAAAACGGGTTGATATACACAGAGGCTGAGTACGCGCTGCAAGATGGTGAATATTGGCGTGTGATAAAACATGGCAAAGCGGGTAGTGTGTATTATCACCTGTTAAAATTAGTTGAATAATCGAAAGCAATTAACATGAGTAAATACCGCATCGCAGTCTACCCTGGCACCTTTGACCCCATCACCTTGGGGCACGAAGACATTGTGCGCCGTGCTGCCGATTTGTTTGACGAAGTGATCGTGGCGGTGGCAGGCAGCACCAATAAACGCACACTGTTCAGTCTTGATGAGCGCGTGGCGCTTGCGGAAGGTGTATTTAAAGCCAGCAACATCAAGGTAGTCGGCTTTAGCGGCCTGTTGATGCAGTTTGTGCAAGATCAGGGCGCGCAGATCGTGGTGCGCGGTTTGCGTGCGGCGAGTGATTTTGAGTATGAATTTCAACTAGCGGGCATGAACCGCAAACTTTATCCCAAGCTGGAAACCATATTCTTAACGCCTGCCGAGCAGTACATGTTTGTGTCATCCACGCTGGTGCGTGAAGTCGCCACATTGGGCGGCGATGTGCATCAATTTGTCTCTCCCACGGTTGAAAAGGCGATTTTGAGCAAACTAGGAAAATAATGAATAAGTTAAATAGTTTTATACTCTACTTAATCATTGTTTTGGTTTCGGCCTGCGCGACCAATAAGCCTAACCCGCTTCAGCATTTAATAGGCGTTTACAATGGAGAAGTAGTTTCTATTATTACGATTCCTATTAAAACAGAGTTTTTTGAGAGTAAAAACGGCGTTAAGTCTGGCAAATATGTGATGACAGAAAAAAATGGTACGCAAGTGGCGGGTACATTAGACGAATTTAAGCAAGAAGGGCCATATACCTTATTGGTAAGTTGGCATGATAAATATGGCAATGGCAAATTAAGGATGCTTTTTTCTGAGTCAAATTTAGTGTTTAGAGGGTTTTGGGGACATCATGCCGATAGCACCTTGATGCGCTGGGATGGGGTAAAAGAGTAGATGGCACTAATGATTACTGATGAATGCATCAACTGCGACGTCTGCGAGCCGGAATGTCCCAATGGCGCGATTTATCAAGGGCAGGAGATTTACGAAATCGACCCCGATTTATGCACCGAATGCGTGGGGCATTACGACAAACCGCAATGCCAGCAGGTGTGCCCGGTAGATTGCATTCCATTCAACCCGGATGTGGTTGAAACGAAAGAGCAGTTGATGGAAAAATATTATCGAATCACAAAAAAATAGGAAATAGCCATGAGAATTCTGCATACCATGCTCCGCGTGGGCGATTTAAATCGCTCCATCAAGTTTTATACCGAAGTGTTAGGCATGAAATTACTGCGCCAGCATGACTATCCTGATGGCGAATTTACCTTGGCATTTGTAGGCTATGGCAACGAGTACGATAATACCGTGCTGGAGCTCACTTACAATTACGGCAAAACCAGTTACGAAATGGGCGGTGCATTTGGGCATATTGCGATTGAAGTGGATGATGCCTACGCCGCATGCGACAAGGTGAAGGCTTTGGGTGGCAAAGTTGTGCGCGAGGCAGGCCCAATGAAGCACGGCACCATTATCATTGCCTTTGTGGAAGACCCGGATGGCTACAAAATCGAGTTCATCCAAAAAGGAACAATAGATTATCCTCGGTGAAAACCGAGGTTAATATCCTAAATAGTCATGTCGGACAACACCGAACAACTCAAAATTGCTGTGCAAGCTGCACTGGATGGTGATTGGGACAAATCGCACAAAATCGCGCAAGATTACAGCGACAATATCGCCAATTGGATTCATGCCGTGCTGCATAAAATTGAAGGCGATGAGTGGAACAGTAAGTATTGGTATGCCAGAACGCATGGTAAAAAGTACGAAGATTTTAGTGATGCAAATGAAGAACTAATTGCGATTCAAAATAGCTTAAATAAGTTACTTTTTAATTAAAAACACATGCCCTGCAACCCGCATGGATACTGGCTTATAGGGCGAATTGGCTTGCTTGATATGCCGAAAGAAAGCTTAATTCACGGGGCACAATACGTACAGCTATTGCGCCCCGTGAAGACTGAGGTATTAGCAGCCCCAGCATCAAAATGATTGCTAAAAATTTTAGAGTTTTAGCATGATTAATGTCTATACAACATCGTAACTTGAATGCAGATGTGGCGTTTCTGGCTTGCCGCTGATTTGATACCAGTCTACCTTACGCGTTACAACCATGGTGAGTGCCAGCAAGCCGAACACAAGCAGGGACCCCATCAACAAGGCATTATCTTCTGAAGCCAGGATGCCATACAAGGCGCCATACAGCGCGGTGAGCAGACTGGCGAATAGGAGCCCATGCGTTTTGCTTTTGAGAACATGTGTGAGGTAATAACCCAGCAAGCTCACGCAAGCCAAGCTCGCGGCAAGATAAGATAAACCAAAGCTGATGTGTTCAGAAAGCGAAATTAGCAATAGATAAAACAAGGCCATCGCCAATCCTACCAGCGTGTATTGTGCCGGGTGGATGCGCAGGCGTTTTAAAATCTCGAAAATAAAGAAGCCTGCGAACGTTAAGCCAATAAATAGCAAACCGTATTTGGTGGCGCGGTCGGCCTGGCTATACACATTAATCGGTTCTACAAATCCGACTGCAAGCGATTCCAGATTACTGTTTGCATTGCCGCTTTGCATCATGCTGGAGAATTGCGCCTGATTGCTGCTGGAAAGTGACGATACAGCCCAATTCGCGCTAAATCCGCCCGTGTTAATGGTTTGGGTAGCTGGGTCGGGCAAAAAGCTGCCATTAAAATGCGGGTGCTGCCAGCTCGATTGCAGCGCGATGCTGTTATTTTCTGCAATCGGCGTGAATCTGAAATTTTCCATGCCGCGCAGATTAAGCTTGAACTCAAACGGAATCGTTTGTTCTGTAGAGATATCCAGCACGCCAATCGGCGCATGGATACCATTGCCAAGCGCCTTTACGCGGCTGCCCTGTGCAAACTTAAGCGTCTCATTGTTCCAGGTAAATACTGGCTTGCCATTAATACCGCGCGTGTCGCTAATGCCCAAACTCACGTAAGCAGGTAAAA
Source organism: Methylotenera sp. (assembly GCA_049687015.1). GTDB lineage: Bacteria > Pseudomonadota > Gammaproteobacteria > Burkholderiales > Methylophilaceae > Methylotenera_A. The sequence goes on from JBAVIP010000076.1 coordinate 27,475, forward strand.
AGGTGATTCTGCCGCCTTCATGCTGCGCACTCACGTTAAAATTGGCAGGCAAGCGGAATGTGCCTTTGATGTTGCCGCCCAGCTGGTACATCAAGGCTTTGTAGATGCCCAGTTTTTTGAATTCGTTGGTGAAGCCGCCATTCAATTCCAGATTCTCCGGCAGTACATAAGTGATGCGCGCATCACGCATGGTTTCGGTTTTTTTTATATTGTTATCTGTTGTGGTGACGGTGTAATCTTCCACATAAGGCACCATCAGCACCGGCCCAACAACGGTCTGCTCGCCCGCCGAGCTGCTTGCGATTTCGCGTTTAACATCGCTTTGCCTTGCCTGCCGTTCATAAATCAGCGAGTTGACGTAACTCACCGCCCAAGACATCAGTAACGTGAGTATAAAAATCCCCGCCACTTTGAAGATAAAAGTTCTATTCATGATTAACCCCTTAAAAAATCAATGGAGTTAGCAGAATAACGGGCTAAGGTGAAGTGTTGATGTAGTTGTGTGAAGTGGGTGTGAAGTTTAAGTTTTATTTAGTGTTATTGTTGCGACCGCGCCGCCGCCAGCGCGATTGGATAGTGTAATGTTACCGCCGTGCAACTTCACCACTTCCTGCACAAAATTCAAGCCAAGCCCCGTGCTTTTTTGCCCGTTGGCGGGGCGTGGTAATGAGTAGAATTTGTCGAAAACTTTATCCAGCGCGTAGTCTGGGATGCCCGCGCCTTGGTCTTGGATGCGAATAATGGCATGGTTTTCTTTCAGGCTAATATTGATGTTGATTATTGAGTTTTCAGGGCTAAAGTCTAAAGCATTTTCCAGCACGTTATAAAGCGCCTGCCCCAATAAAAATGCTTCGGCTTGTATATGAACAGGAGCTTCTTCGTTGAGTAGGAATTGCACATGCTGTTGCTCGGCTTTTTCTGCCAAATGAGCGATTTGTGTGCGTACCAAGCCTGCCAAATTGACATTGGTAAGGTGTTTGAGCTGCTGCTGGTGCTCCAGCGCTGCTAAGCCCAGCATGTTTTGAATAATGGTTTGTACGCGGGTAGACTGCGTTTTGATCTGCGCCAGAAAGTGTGCCTGGTCTGCTGGCGGCATGTTGGGCGAAATAAGCTCCAGTGCGCCTTGTACGGCTGCCATCGGGCTTTTGAGCTCATGCGTCAGGTGCTGGATGGAATCCTGCACATACTGCTTGCCGTCAAGTTCATGCCGCATGGTTTGCATAGCGCTGGCGAGTTCGGCAAGCTCATCATTGCTTGAGGTGGGGTTGGCGGCTTTCTTGCCTTGGGATACTGCAATTGCGTAGTCGCGCAATCGATGAATGGCGCGCGTGAATCGCCAGGTAAACAGCGCACCAAGCGCGAGCGATAACACAAATAGCAGCGCCCCCCAGCGAATGATTTTATTCTGTGCGCGCTCTATAAACGGCAACAAAGTACGGTTGGGTTTGGCTACGGTAAGCGAGCCAATGATTTTATTGCCATCCTTGATGGGCGCCGCAATGTACATGATGGTGTCGCTGTGTTCATCGCCCGCCGCCACAGGGCTGGAGCGCGCGCCGTATTTGCCTTGCAGCGTTAGGTAGACATCGTTCCATTTGCTGTAATCTTGCCCGAGCGCAATGTTGGCGGAATCGAAAATGACGATGCCATTGGCATCGGTAATATAAACGTGATAATCGGCAGTTTGCTTTTTTACACCCCAGATATTGGCTTTGGTTGCACGGGCCTGATATTGTGCTAGTCCAAGTGCAAAACTGCCGGTCTGGATGTTGCCTGCTATAACATCGTTGGTAGCCAGCTCGGCCAGCACATTGGCGGTATCCACCAGCGCGTCTTCCATTGCCTGCCGTACGCCGGGTTTCACTTCATCCATAAACACATAGAGCACAAACCAAGCGGCCAAGCCGACCAGCAAAAAATAACCTAGAAAAATTTTAAGACTGATTTTCATTGCTAATTATCATGATTAGCCTTGCAGGCTATAACCCATGCCGCGATGCGTGATAATAGCCTCGTTTGCAGCGTCAATTTGCCGTAATTTAGCACGCAAAGTTTTAATATGAGCATCCACTGTGCGCTCAAGTGTGTTTTCGGCCTGCGCCCACACAATATCCATGAGCTGATCGCGCGAAAACACGCGCTTAGGTTGCAAAACTAATGTTTTGAGCAACAAATATTCATAGCGAGTAAGGTTTAATGGTTGCCCGCGATATTGAATGCGGCAGGCCGACTCATCTAGTAGGAAAGTAGTGGCTTGCGAGTTTTTATCATGGTTTGAATTACGTGAAGCGCGACGCAAAATCGCATGGATTCGCGCCACCACTTCGCGCGGGCTAAAGGGCTTGGTGACGTAATCATCCGCACCAATTTCCAAACCTATGATGCGGTCAATCTCGTGATTGCGCGCGGTTAAGAAGAGAATAGGCACATCAGACTTGGCGCGGATTTGTTTGCATACATCAAAGCCTGTCATATCTGGCAAGCCGACATCTAGTACCACAAAATCAAAAGTATTTTGGTTAATTTCGGCAACCGCTTCGTGTCCAAATAGCTTGTGAGTAGTGCCAATGCCCGCCTCTTTGCAAGCATAGATAAGCGTTTCCGCGATGGCAGGTTCATCTTCAACAATCAGGATATGCGGCGGCATGCCGCTATTTTAGATGAGAATTTAGCTAAGTAATAGCGAAAGGTTTAATGTTGCGCATTGGGTTTAAACAAAATCTTGTTGATGCTCAGTCTGTGCTATTTTTGCACCGCTATCATTTAAAAAAGTGGCAACTCTTTGGTTGAGTTGATCTTTTAAATCACCATCCGGTAGCGCTTGGGCAAGTTGCACAAGCTCACCAAGTTTTTTTGGATCCACATCGTAATTACCTGTTTTGCTTTGTGGTTTAAGCATGTCAGTCGCAAATTCACGACGTAAATCAACCCCGTTTTCGCTCTCATTTAGACGCCAAAGATGCTGTGCTGTTTTTTGTTCCAATTTTTGCGGTGTAAGTGCGCTAAGTTCACCTTTTTCTCTTAGCATTTCTTCAACCACTTCAAATGCTATTGCTGTTTTAAATGCCTTAGGATTTTTTTCACGTAATTCACGCTCAGCTTCTATTTGAATTGCGGTATATTTCGGGTCATTCTCTAAGGTTACAGCGGCGGTATTGTCTTTATTTGGTTGGCTCATAGCAAACTCAGATGAGTTACCAAAATCAATTTCACTATTGCCCAATGCCAATACCCAATTACCATTTTTATTTTGTTTGATGACAGGAGTGCCACCACTTTGTTGTTGCCAAGTGCCATTGATAAACTGATTTAGATTTTTACCATCTTGATCTGCGACAAACATATCGCCATTTTTATCAATACCGATGATTTTTTGTGTACCATCTCGCGCGCTGGTTGGTACAGCCATTAGCATGGGCTTGCCTTGCTCTAAATTGCCCACAAAAGCTTTGCCTTTGTCTGGATCTCTAAACATTCTATTGAGCACCTGAAAGCGCAAATCATCTTTATAGTCTGGTTCTGGCAGGGTGGAAAGATTGGTTGTTTTATGAGCAATTAACCATGCGTTTAGTACTGTGTTTGAGTTACTTATTTTATTGTACAGTTCAGCGCCGTCCTTCGTATGTGTAAACCCTGATTGTATGTAGGAGGCATAATTGGGAGAATTAATTTCTTTTTCAATGTCTGCAAAAGTGGAAAACTTACCATTCTCCATCATTTTAAGTAGGCTTGCTGCTTTACCTTCAGCTTGGTTATGTAGTTTCATAGATGTAGAAAGCACGGATACTTTTTCTAAGTCATCAGTAAGGGATTTAAAAAAAGTTGTGTCCATAACTTTTTTTGCGTAAGGTAACAATTTGTCATTAATCTGTTTTTGGTCTAAATCCCAAACCGCTTGGCGACCTTGATCGGATGCTAAAAAATCACTAAATTTAGCTTTGTCCGAAGCTGGGATTGGCAATTGCTTCATGTCAATCCTGTTTTCATCTAAAGGTCGGCCTTGCATTTTAAGTAGTGCTCGTAAATCCGTATTGGGATCAATTAACTTATTAGGGTCGTTTCCCGCCCAGTTTTCGTATTGAAGTACTAAATCATTTACAAGATGTGCGCGTTGGCCAAAATCCGATTGCAGAGATCCCAAAGAGTAACCGCTGTTACCTATTGGTTTCCAATCCCCAATAGCATGCTGGTATGGTTTCCCAAAGTGTTTATGACCAGGATCATTGAGATTACTTTGGTTGACTTTGGTCCAAGCGATTGCCAGGTTGTAGCTAGAGGAGTTTCTTACTTCTGAGGCATAGCCAACATTCAATAGGGCTATGTTTTGAAGTTCTGCATCCGTGTAAGGATAGTTTGGAGCTGTTCCCTTTGCCATGATAGTTTTCCTGTCTAATTATCTTTGCCATTGAGGCAGTTTTTTAGCCATTCCTGCTCAGCTTTGTATCGGGTATCGTCTGTTTTTGAGTTGATATTTACAGTTGCTGGATATTCTAGATTGGGGTCCTCACTGGATTCGTTATCTTTTAGAAAACGGATGGTTTTTGTGGCGTCTACATTTGTACAGCTATTCAGTACATCTTTAGAATAGTACAACGCATTGCTACATAGCCAAAAGACCTTTGATACAGAGGTCCATTTTTCATCTATTCCAACTTCTTTAGTAAGCTTAGAAAGTGATGATTCTGGACAAGGGGTTTTTGTTGGGCTCGCATCACCACAGATTTTATTAATTGTAAGTTTGTTCCCAGTGATTTCACCAACAAAGCGACCATCTTTTACTTCTGTTGGATTGGCCCAGCCAGCGGATTGAGGGGCTTCATCATCGGCACTGGGTGGGGCATCTTTATGGTATGTAAGGCTCCAACCGCAGGCTCTGCTATCTTTTTGGTGAATAGAATATACAGCAAACAATTGACCTTTCGCATCGCTGAGAGTTGATTTCCACTTGCCCTCAAATTTGGTTGCGGATGCAATTGGTTGACCAGCACAAGCCGAAAGTATGAAAGTTAACGAGGTGGCGACAACTAAAGTGTTATTTTTAAAATTCATGTTTACCCCTTTAAGCGCAAATTGGTAAATAACAATAACAGATGCAATTTTTTTTGCAAATTATATCGTTATAGAACGTGCTTGCTTATGTAATATAGGTTATTACGCTTTCTTAATATCAATGATGAATAGATGATGAGATATGTTCAGAAAACATTATGCCAATATTAATTTTTTATATAAATCAATAAGTTAACAATAAATCTGCTAAGAAATAGGAAATGGGGAGGGTGATTTTGTAGTCAATTAACTACACATTTCTTGGGTAATTTTAACCTGTTGAATTTAAATGATTTTTTGTGGCCATTTGACTACAAAAGCTAAAAATACCTAAAATTAGTAGTGAAAGTGAGGAAAATAATAAAAGCCCGCATCTGCGGGCTTTTATTCAGCTAAAAACGCGTTAAATTAACTGGCGTTTGATAGTGTAGCGTATTTTAATTCGCCGTCAATCACCACAAAGTTTGCGTCTTGCACGGTGTTTTCCTTTTGTACCGCACCATGATAGACCCAAACTGAGCCTACTCTAGCGCCTGAAGTATTCTTTAATGGTTGAATTTCATCAGGCATACCAAAGTTGTAGCCCAGATGATCCATATTGGTTTTTGCCAGCACTTCGTAAAATTTGGCGGATGAAACAGCGATGCCATTGCGATTTTTACCGTGATGGAATCCTTCTGCATTTGCCTGCATGCTTGATACAGCCAAGCCGCCTACGAGTAAGCTATTGATGAAAATGTTTTTGATGAACTTTTGATTCATGATTTTATTCTCCTTTTGAAAGAGCCTTTATTCTAATAAAGGGATGTTACGGTTTGATGGCAGGGAGGTAACTGGAATGTAAGTATTGGTGCGCGGATGTAAACAAGTGCTTTTAATGTGAGAATTATGATTAAAAACATATGCCCTGTAACCCGCATGGATATTGCCTATCAGAGCACCTAATTTACACATGTTTTTGCATGGTTAATGTATGCGCACAAACAAAAACAGCCCACAATTGCGGGCTGTCTGCTGGGGGTTAAAATAACCCGATTAAGCTAGTGATTATGATGCATCAGATAAAGTAGCGTATTGCAATTCGCCATCGATGATGACAAAGTTCGCATCCCGCACGCCATTTTCTTTCTGTACCGCATCATGATAGACCCAAACTGAGCCTACTCTAGCACCTGAAGTATCCTTCAGTGTTTGAATTTCATCAGGCTTACCAAAGTTGTAGCCCAGATGATCCATTTTTGTTTTGGCCAGCATTTCATAAAACTTGGTTGATGAAATGGTCTTGCCATTGTTGTTGATACCTTTATGAAACCCTTCGGCATTGGCCTGCATGCTTGATACAGCTAGGCCGCCAACGAGTAAGCCATTGATAAAAACGTTTTTGATGAACTTTTGATTCAAAATTGTAAATCTCCTTTTGTAAAGAGATTGTATTGTAGTTGATACATGTTACGGTTTGATGGCACAGATGTAACTGGAATGTAAGTATTGGCGCGGGGCGCAGCCAATATTGGTATTAGAACACATGGTAAAAACTATGAACATTTTAGCGATGTGCTGAAGCATTAATCGCAATTCCAAATAGCTTAAATTAGTACGTTTAAGTTAAAGACAGATGCCATGGAAGCCCCATGGATATTGGCTTGTAGGACGGATTGGTTTACGTAATCCGCCGAAAGAAAGTTTAATTCATGCGGCGCAATACGCAAAGCTATTGCGCCCTACGCGGGCTACTGACCAATGCTTCGTTGCTGTCGCGCTCGTTCTCTCGCCCGCATTTTTATTGCACCCTCGCGCTGGGCATCAATAGTGATCGGTTTAAATTTATACAGATAGTTTTCGTCATCACAATCAACATCACGAACACGTTTACATTCCTTGATTGCCAGTTCTTTCCAGTTCAACAATGAATCACAATTCAAACCATACTTTTCCCGGCACTGCTGCTCTAAATCAAGTTCCACCGCCCAAATTGGACCGTATTCTTGAACAAGACCTGAAAGTTTTCTAGTATTTTCATCGCTTAATGGAGCTGGCACATTTTCTTTCTGCTCTCGATTGACACGAAGCTTCTCCCGCTGTCTCTCCAGCTCTTGCTGAGCATGCTCTAAATCTACCTTGGGTGGCTGAGGGGGAATATAAACCGGATGAGCAGTCTTGCCATGAGGTGGTTTATCTGAATAAACAGTTTTTCCTTGCTCATCCACCCATTTGTAGATGCTTGCACCCAAGGCGGCCATCGCGAGAAAGAATAGTAGAAGCACTAACAACTTTTTGGGCATTTCATCCTCCGTGCAGTTGTGCTTGCCTCGATTATATGGGGCAGAATCAATTTAGCTTAGGTTACCCAAAAAAGTCTTTGGCTTTATCTACCCAGCTTTTGTTCTTTGGGCTGTGTTTACCTGCGTCAGCTTGCGTGCTGGTATCAAACTCACGCAGCAATTCTTTTTGTTTCTCGGTGAGTTTCACCGGTGTTTCTACCACTACATGCACCATTAAATCGCCGTGGTCAGATTGACGCAGCGGTTTAATGCCTTTGCCTTTTAGCCTGAACACGCCGCCAGTTTGGGTTTCTGCGGGTATCTTCATTTTGGCAGAGCCGCCTAACGTTGGCACTTCAATCTCGCCGCCTAAAGCTGCCGTCGTAAAGCTGATTGGCATTTCGCAATGCAAATTGCCGCCATCACGTTGGAAAATTTCGTGTGCTTTTAAATGTATAACCACATATAAATCACCGGTGGGGCCGCCGTTCACGCCAGCTTCGCCTTCTCCGCTTAAACGTATGCGATCGCCTTCATCCACGCCTGCGGGGATTTTGACGGACAAGGTTTTGTTTTGTTTAATGCGACCAGCGCCACTGCAAGTAGGGCAGGGGTCTTTGACCATTTTGCCGTTGCCATGACATTTTGGGCAGGTTTGCTGTACCGAAAAAAAGCCTTGTTGCATACGTACTTGGCCATGCCCACCACAGGTGGTGCAGGTCACAGGTTGTGTGCCGGGCCGTGCGCCAGAGCCTTTACAGGTTTCGCATGTAGCTTGCACGGGGATACGTATTTTGGTCTCGGTGCCTTTGGCTGCGTCTTCCAGGCTAATTTCCATGTTGTAGCGTAAATCTGCACCACGGTATACGTTGTTGCGTTGTCCGCCAGCGCGACCACCGCCAAAAATATCGCCAAAAATATCGCCGAAAGCATCGCTGAAGCCGGCTCCGCCAAAGCCGCCAGCGCCGCCAAATCCACCGGCACCTTGTTCTACGCCAGCATGGCCATATTGGTCGTAAGCAGCACGTTTTTGGCTGTCAGATAACATCTCATAGGCCTCTTTCGCCTCTTTGAACTGCGCCTCTGATTTTGGATTGTCCGGATTACGGTCGGGGTGATACTTCATCGCCAGTTTGCGGTAAGATTTTTTGATCTCTTCTTCGGTGGCGTCTTTGTTAACACCTAATACTTCGTAGTAATCTCTTTTTGCAGCCATTTTTTATCCAATTACTTTAATGAAAATGTTGAGTTAGGCATAGACAAAAGCCACGATGGTCGTGGCTCTTGTCTTACAGGCTAATCTCTGTCGTGTTGCATTAGTCTTTTTTCACTTCTTCGAACTCTGCGTCTACGACTTCGGCATCTACCGTTTTTTCACCTTCCGGGCTTGCCTGTGCGCTTTGCGTATTGGCTTGCGCTTGTTGCTCGGCATAAATTTTTTCGCCCATCTTTTGTGATGCTTCCATCAGTGCATTGGTTTTCGCTTCGATGGTTTCTTTATCGCCATCTTTTATCACGTCTTCCACGTCTTTAATTGCCGCTTCAATTTTTGCTTTTTCATCTGCATCCAGCTTGTCGCCGTGCTCGGCGAGTGATTTTTTCACGCTGTGTACCATGCCGTCTGCGGCGTTACGTGCATCCACCAATTCTCGCAGTTTTTTGTCTTCGTCTGCGTGAGCGGCTGCATCTTCTTCCATGCGTTTAATTTCATCTTCACTCAAGCCGCTGTTGGCTTTGATGGTGATTTTGTTTTCTTTGCCAGTGGCTTTATCTTTTGCAGAAACATGCAAAATACCGTTGGCATCAATGTCAAACGTCACCTCAATTTGCGGCATGCCGCGCGGTGCTGGTGGAATATCGCTCAAGTTGAATTGACCAAGCGATTTGTTGCCGCTGGCCATTTCGCGCTCACCCTGCAACACCTGAATGGTTACGGCGTTTTGGTTATCCTCAGCGGTTGAGAAAGTTTGCGCAGCCTTGGTCGGAATCGTGGTATTTTTCTTGATGAGCTTGGTCATCACGCCGCCCAGTGTTTCAATACCAAGCGAGAGTGGCGTTACGTCAAGCAACAGCACGTCTTTCACGTCGCCTTGCAATACGCCACCTTGAATTGCCGCGCCCACAGCCACAGCCTCATCAGGATTCACGTCTTTGCGTGGCTCTTTGCCGAAGATTTCTTTTACTTTCTCTTGCACTTTTGGCATACGGCTTTGACCGCCAACCAAAATCACGTCGGTAATGTCATCAATTGAAACACCCGCATCCTTAATCGCCGTTTTACAAGGCGCGATGGTGCGTTCGATTAAATCATCCACAAGAGATTCTAATTTCGCACGTGTGATTTTTACCACCAAGTGCTTCGGACCTGTCGCATCTGCTGTGATGTATGGCAAATTCACTTCAGTCTGTGTTGCGCCTGAGAGTTCGATTTTGGCTTTTTCAGCTGCTTCTTTTAAGCGTTGCTTGGCCAATAAGTCGTTACGCAAGTCTAGACCATTTTCTTTTTTGAACTCGTCTGCTAAAAAGTCGATGATGCGGTTATCAAAGTCTTCGCCGCCGAGGAATGTATCGCCGTTGGTCGAAAGCACTTCAAATTGATGCTCACCTTCAATGCTGGAGATTTCAATAATCGAAACGTCAAAAGTACCACCGCCCAAGTCATAGACGGCAATTTTGCGGTCGCCTTCCTGTTTGTCCAAACCAAATGCCAGCGCTGCTGCAGTCGGTTCGTTGATGATACGTTTTACATCCAGGCCTGCGATACGGCCAGCGTCTTTAGTGGCTTGGCGCTGACTGTCGTTAAAGTAAGCAGGCACTGTAATCACCGCTTCAGTCACTTCTTCGCCCAGATAATCTTCGGCGGTTTTCTTCATTTTGCGCAGTACTTCAGCCGAGATTTGTGGTGGCGCCATTTTCTGGCCGCGCACTTCTACCCATGCATCACCATTGTCCGCTTTGGCAATGGTGTAAGGCATGAGTTTAATGTCTTTTTGTACTTCTTTTTCTTCAAAGCGACGCCCAATCAGACGTTTCACTGCAAATAGCGTATTTTTTGGGTTAGTCACCGCTTGGCGCTTAGCTGGCGCACCAGCCAAAATCTCGCCATCTTCCTGATAAGCGATAATAGAAGGTGTGGTGCGTGTGCCTTCTGCATTCTCAATCACACGCGGCTTGCCGCCTTCCATTACGGCGACGCAAGAGTTTGTTGTGCCTAAGTCAATACCAATAATTTTGCCCATGTTTCGTTCCTTTTAAATTCTTAAAGTTATAAATCAACCTAAAGCCTATGTGGGGTGGGTTTTTACCATTTCAATAGTTAAAAACTCAATAGCCTTAAATTTTTAAGGTAATTATTTTGCCACCGTCACCAATGCTGGCCTTAACACGCGGTCATTCAGCGTATAGCCTTTTTGCAGCACGCTGGTGACTGTATTGGGTTCGCCGCTGTTTTCCAGCATGCTGATGGCTTGATGTTTGTTCGGGTCGAATTTTTCGCCAACAGGGTTTACTTCTGCAATATTGAATTTTTCGAACACTGAGCTGAGTTGCTTGGCGGTAAGTTCCACGCCGTTTTTGTAGCTGGCGACATCCGCGTTACCGACGGCGAGTGCGGCATCTAAACTGTCTTTTACCGCCAGTAACTCTCCGCTGAATTTTTCCAGTGCAAATTTACGCGCTTTATCGATATCATCCATCGCACGGCGGCGAATATTTTCGCCTTCTGCTTTGACGTATAGCACACTGGCTTTGGCTTCTTCTAGCGCGGCTTCCAGTTCTGCTATGCGTGCTTCTGGTGATTGTGCTGCTTCAGATCCCATTGTCGTTTCTTGTTCGGCTTGTTGATTATTTTGATCTTCCTGCATGTGTTTCCCCTGTTAATCTATCTTAATAACACTAATGGAAAAATGGGGATAGCCCATTTAATTTGAAGTTAAAACTAAAGTTTTTTTTAGAGAATTTTTCTAAGTGAAGCAAAAACTTCATCCACGCTTGGTATTTTTGCTACGCCGCCAAGGTTAATGGCTTGTGCTTGTGTACCAGCCAGTACGCCTGTAAGCGCAGGGTTGGTGTCAGTATAAATGGCGATAGTGGGTTTATTGAGCGCAGCTGCAAGGTGTGACAAACCGGTATCTACGCCGATTGCCGCTTTGGCGCCAGCAATCACGCCAGCAAGCGCATGGATATTGAGTTTTGGGAGGACAATGCTGTTTGGTGCTTGCTGCTGAATGGCTTGTGCACGTGCTTGCTCTGTCTCGTTCGCCCAAGGCAAGGCTAAGCTCAGGCCCTGATTCTTGAGTTGCCTGCCTAAATCTATCCAGTGTTGTACTGGCCACAGCTTGCTATCGCGGCTGGTGCCGTGCAGGGCTACAATGTAACTACCCTGCAAGCCACCAATATCTAAACCAGTGGCCGCCTGGCTTCCAGAGGCATTGTTATTAGTGTTTTTGGCTGATATGCCGTAATCCGGTGCGTCTATCGGGGCCGCATAGCACAAGCTAAACGCGGCTAACGTGCGGTTTCTAACAACTGCATGTTGTTGATACGAAATCGCATAAGTTTTATCGTAGAACCAACTGGCAAGCGACTCGCGGATGGAGTTTTTATCGTAACCATGTTTGATGCCGTTTGCAGCGCATGTGATTAAGGCACTTTTAAGCAAGCCTTGCGTATCAATGATCGCATCATATTGATTTTGTTTAATTAAGTTTTTAAAAGCAGTAATTTCTGCCCACGTATTTTGGCTGAAAATGTGCTTTTTCCAGCGCCTTATGGCGACCGTCATCACTTGGTTCACATCAGGATGCAGGCGCGGAATATCTGCAAACGCCTCCTCTACAACCCAGTCAATATGCGCATCTGGGAAATGTTGCAAAATATCGTTTACCACCGGTAAACAATGAACCACATCGCCCAAAGAAGAGGTTTTAACAATGAGAATTTTTTTCACAGTGGCATTTTCGCATACAATTAGCGTTTTTCACCTACTGAAAAAGTCTGGCACAGCTTGAAATTCGCGTTTTTAATTTTTAAATATTTTCCTTACGGCGGCATGCAGCGCGATATGCTGCGTACCGCCAATGAACTGGTGAAGCGTGGACATCAAGTGGAAGTTTTTACTTTAAGCTGGGATGGCGAATTGCCGACGCAAGCGACGGCGCAGCAAATAAAAGTGCATGTGCTGCCGCAAAAGGGATTGTTTAATTATCAGCGCTATCAAAAATTTATCGATGCGGCATTCGCACAAATTAAAGCAGGCAGTTTTGATTATGTTTTCGGCTACAACCGTATGGCAGGGCTGGATGCCCACTTTGCCGCAGACCCTTGTTTTGTCGAACGCGCACACAAACAGCGCCATTTTCTGTACCGGCTTTTACCTCGCTTCAAATGGTTTGCAGCGTGCGAAAAAGCTATCTTTTCGAGTGTGTCTAAAACAGAAATTTTAGCGGTTTCACTCACTGAAAAGCCGCATTTTCAGCATTGGTATGGCACACAGGACGCGCGCTTTCACTATATCCCGCCATTCCTCTCACCTGAGCGTTTTGTGCTGCAAGACAAGCTGGCTATGCGCGCGCATTTGCGTAATGCGTTTGGCTTTGGTGCGGCCGATTTTGTATATTTGCTGACAGGTTCCGGTTTTTCCATGAAAGGGCTGGATCGAGCGATTCTAGCGCTGGCGGCGTTGCCAGAGGATTTGCGTGTCAATACACGGCTGGTGGCAGCGGGGCAGGATAACCCGCGCGAATTCAAAAAATTGGCGAAAAAACTTGGGCTTGAAAAGCATGTCATTATCTCAAAAGGTCGTCCTGATACTCCGCAGCTGATGCAAGGTGCGGATGTCTGCACACACCCCGCGCGGCGCGAAAACACCGGGCTGGTGATTCTGGAAGGCATGGCCTGCGGCGCACCCATGCTGGTGACGGCCAGCTGTGGCTATGCACACTATGTGGCTGAGGCTGATGCCGGAATTGTGAGTGCGATGCCGTTTGACCAGGAAAAATTTAATGCACAATTTTTAGAAATGCGGCAATCAGACCAAAAAGAAAAGTGGGCGGCGAATGGCCTCAAGTATACACAACTTATCATGCAGGCAAACGACGGCAGTGCCGAGGCCAATATTCTGATCGAGCTTGCCCAACGTAAAAAGGCGGGCATATCATGAAAAACGTGCTGGTTGTACCCGACGAAATCAGGCAGCATCTTGCTGGTGATGATGCCTTTGCGGCGCTCATGCAGCTCTCGGGCAAAGCCTTTCGTGATGTGCGTGGCCGTAAAACCATGCAAGTCACTTTTGGTTCTCTCGACAAAGATGTCGACGGTGGCGGCAAAAGCTACTTTATCAAGCAGCATTTTGGCGTGGGCTGGGGCGAGATTCTTAAGAACTTAATTAGTTTTAAACAACCGATTTTAGGTGCAATGACAGAGGTACGCGCCATCCAAAAACTGGGTGATATCGGCATAGCTACTACGCCATTAGTGGCTTATGGACAGCGCGGTTGCAATCCAGCCAGTTTGCAATCGTTTGTGATGACAGAAGATTTGGGCGACATTGTTTCATTGGAAGATTTGTGCGCCGATTGGAAAACCAACCCGCCAAGCATGGTGTTTAAACAAAAACTCATTATTGCCATCGCGCAACTTGCGGCAAAGTTGCACGAAGCAGGTTTATGCCACCGCGATTTTTATCTGTGCCATTTTGTGCTCAAGAAACAAGCGCTGGAACAGGGCAATATTGGCTTGTATTTGATTGATTTGCACCGCATGCTGCAAGGCCAGCCAAGCAATGGCGGCGCGGTTATGAAAGATATTGCAGGCTTGTATTTCTCTGCTATTGACAGCGGCTTTACGGACGAAGATTGGGTGTTGTTCAAGCAGCATTATTTGCCGCAAACGGCCGAATTCTGGAATAAAGTAGAAGTGCGTGCAAACTGGCTTTATACCAAATTTCATAGTGAAAAATTTCAAAAAAGACTTTCTGCCGAGAAGTCTAGTTTAGGTTAATCAGCTTGGTCGTTAGGAGAAGCCTCCTTGTTCATGGCGTGCCTTCTTATCTTGTAGCGATTATAACGCCATAAATACTGTTCCGGTTTTTGTGCGATTTGCCGCTCAATGGCTTGGTTAAGCAAGGCGGGCGTGGCGATAGAGTCTAGTTTGGTGAGGTGGATTTCGTAACCTTCGCCATCCGCCAGCCGTTCACCGTACGCCATGATCACGGTTGCACCGGTTTTTTCTGCCAGTTTGCTGGCAAGTGTCATGGTATAAGCCGGCTTTCCAAAAAAATCTGCCCATTCGCCTTCACCGGCAGCAGGAATCTGATCTGGCAAAATGCCAATGGCCTCGCCCTTCTTGAGTGTCTGCATGAGCTTGCGCACCCCTCCGGCGTTGGCCTCCGCTAAGGTAACCCCGGTGCGCACACGGCCTTGCAGAATAAATTGATGGAGCGCTTTTATTTTTGGTGGTCGGTAAAGCACGGTAATGGGATGTTTGGAGCCATAATAAATGGAGGTAATTTCAAAGCAGCCCAGATGTGGTGTTAAGAAAATAATGCCCTTGCCTAGTTGCAGTGCATCCTTAACCACGGACCAGTCATGCACCTTTTTAACTAAAGGCAATAATTCGGTTTCTTTTTTTTGCCAAATTGCCAGAGTTTCTAAAATAGCTTTACCGGTTTCTCCAATATTTTCATGCAGAATTTTGTTAAAGTGCTTGTCGTCACTAGCTAATCTGCTGGTTTGTAGATTCTCTTTCATTATTTTCGCAGACTTCGGCGAATAAAAATAAATCACCCAGCCAAACAGAACGCCTAATCGATGCGCTCCGGGTAATGATAAAATTGCAAACAATTTAAAAATAATTTTCAGCATTCAAAATAATCTAATGTCACAGCAATTAACTAGTTAATATGACATATTAAAGGATATTTTTTGCAAAGCAGCATTTCACCACAACATTTGGCTTTACTAACCCAGCACCAACTTGCCAGTTTTGAGCAATTATGGGGTTATCAGGGCGATTGGTTCGAGCCACCAAATCGCGAGCGCGGCGGATGGAGCGGTGTTAATTTTATTGAGTTGGTAAGTAATTCAAATGAAAAGCTAGGTTTTTATCTCAAACGTCAACTAGGCTATATGCGGCGAACTTGGCGGCATCCTATTGCAGGTGAACCAACGTTTGTGCGTGAGTTTGAAATTATGCAGCATCTTAAACTGCACAATGTTAAAACGCCGAATATTGTGTTTTTTGCCAGCAAACAAACGCAGGCAGTTTTGCTTACTGAAGCACTTGAAGATTTTGTGTCGCTAGATAGGCTGCTAACTGCTATTGACTTGAATATAGTGCAAAAAAGAAAGTTAATGGGCCGGCTTGCAAATGCAGTGCGACTTATGCATCGGGCGCATGTGCAGCATCGTTCACTGTATGATAAGCATTTATTTATAAGAGAAAATAACAGTAACTTTGAAGTTGCATTGATTGATTTTGAAAAATCACGTATTACACCTTTTATTTCTTTTCTCAAGTTTTCTGATTTAATAACGCTAAATTACCGGACGCTGGCATTGAGTAGAACGCAGAGGTTGTTTTTCTTTAAACAATATTTTGAAATTGATCATTTAACAGCTTGGCATAAATGTTTATGTCGCTATATTCATAAAAAATCACAGAAAAAACGCAATCAATCAAAATGACTTTTTCCAGCACAGATAAGATTTTGGTATTAACTTCAAGCAGCACGGGAAATAACGTGTTTTGCACACCAGCTATCAGGTTTTTGCGCAAGCATTTGCCCCAGGCTACGATTGATGTGGTCGCTTTAAATAAACTCAGCGCTCAGGTGTTTGAAGGCAGTCCGGATGTTAATCAATTGTTTATTCTGAATGATTTTTTTGGCGGCGCACGCGCTTTTGATAGGCTGGCAAAGAATTACACTCAACATATTTGTTTAAATACTAATGCCTTAAAAAAGATTAAAGGCAGTCAAGTTAAGCTAATGACGATTCCGCATTATGTAGGCGGTATTGCGCGGGGCGAGCAGCAATTGCAGTTTGTGTCCGGCCTGCTGAATCAGCCGATAACCGATGCAGACAGGCAGTATGTCATAGGATCTGGTGTCCCTGGCACATTTAAAGGGCTAAGCGATGCTGGCGTAACTGCCAATGACGTGTTGATTAATATTCATCTTGGCTGTGGTACAACATCACTGCACGGCTGGAAGTTTTTTTATAAAAACCGTGCAACAAACGAGCGACTTTGGTCGGTTGAGCAGTATGTTGCACTGGGCAAAGCTTTAATTAAAGCGAATTCCAGGGTTAGGATTGTGGTGACGGGTACTAAAAATGAATCATTTTTGGCCAGGCAATTTCAGCAACAAGTGCCGAATACGATTAATTTGGTAGGCAAAACTTCAGCCAAAGATATTTTTGATCTAATGCAGGATGTCAGCCTGTTTATTGCTCATGATTGCGGCGTGTTTCATATTGCTGCAGCATCGAATGTGCCGATTGTTGGCTTGTATGGTCCGACTGATCCAATTCTGGCAGGACCGTATCCAGTGCGACCGCAACATATTATTATCAAGGCTGAGTCTATGGCGGTAATACAAACTGAAGAAGTGTTATCAGCAGCATTCACTTTATTAGAGAAGTTTCCACACGTTGCAACGGCCTGATTTAAAAAAGATTACTGCACCATGTAAATTGGCGTTGAGTTTAAATTTGGCCGATGGCTCAAATTTGGTCTGCGATGAGGTTGTGCGGGTAATTCCTAACAAGCGCCTTGTTTGTAAGGGAATTTGGCAGCAAAAACCAGTGTATGCCAAATTATTTATTGCAGGCAACGCACGCTCATATGCGATTCGCGATGAAGTCGGCGTTAAGTATTTGCTTGCAGCAAATATTAAAACGCCTAACTTGCTATATTCTGGTGAAGTTTCCGAAATTAAAGGCTATGCCTTGATTTTTGAGGCGATTGAAAATGCACAAAATGCAGAAGAAATATGGACAGGTCTAAATACAAATGCACGTTCAAGTTTAGCTAAAAAACTAGTGCTGGAACTTGCCAAGCACCATAATGCAGGCCTGTTACAGACCGATATGTACCTTAAAAATTTTTTAGTGGATAGCGATACAATTTACACGCTGGATGGCGATGGCATCCGCAAATATGCAGGGCTGAGCCAACAACAAGCGCTTAAAAACTTGTGTGTTTTGCTATCAAAATTTGATGTGCTCGAAATTGAAAGCTGGCTTCCTGGTTTGTTAAAAACTTATTCAGAAGCAAGGACCTGGCAGATGGCTCCTGATATAGCACAGATTAAAAAAATGATGAATGCACATCGTCAAAAGGTAGCCAGCAATTACGCAGAAAAGAAAGTGTTCAGGCAATGCACGGACGTTGCAGTTTCTAGCAGTTCCAAAATATTTACTGCTATTTCAAGCGAATTTTTGGATCTAGATTTGCCCCAAACTTCCCAAAAACTTGATAGCTTGGTTACTTCGAAAAATCTGCTTAAAAATGGTAATACTTGTACCGTTGCCAAGGTTGAGATTAACCATCGACCCATCGTGATTAAGCGTTACAACATCAAGAATTTTTGGCATGGCGTAAGCCGTGCCTTGCGCCAAACGCGTGCCGCTGCTTCCTGGGCGAACGCGCATCGTCTGAAGTTGCTGGATATTCCAACCGCAAAACCAGTCGCACTTATCGAAGAGCGCTACTTGTCTTTAGGTAAATGGGGCTTAAAAGGCAAAGCTTACTTTTTGTGTGAATATATTGATGCACCGGATGCAGCACAGTTTTTTGCTGAATGTACGGATAAAAACGCCCGTTCAGAAGCCGTTAAAAATATCGTCACTTTGTTTTATAAGCTTTATTTGCTGCGGATTTCACATGGCGACACCAAGGCCAGCAACATCAAGATAGTAAATAACAAGCCGGTGTTGATCGATTTGGACAGCATGGCGCAACACAACTTTAGCTTCTCCGCGCTAAAGGCGCATGCGCGTGACCTACGCCGTTTTATGGAAAATTGGAAACAGACGCCGGCCATGTATAATGCCTTTGTGAAGGCATTTAAAGTGGTGTACACAGACAAAGCGGCTTTAAAATTGGCAAAAATTTCAGAGTAAATTACCAGAGAAATTAAATGATTGTATTAGGTTTATCAGGAGCGCTTGGGCATGATGCTTCGGCTGCAATTTTGATCGATGGCAAGATTATTGCGGCTGCAGAGGAAGAGCGTTTTATTCGCGATAAACACGCCAAAAACAAATTCCCTTATGAAGCTGCGAAATTCTGCCTGAAACAGGCAGGGGTGAAGCCGGAAGATGTGGACATCGTGGCATTCCCATATGCTGAAATTCCACTTAGCACTAACGCACGCTGGCATTATGCCAAACGGCACTGGTATGCGCCAGATAGGGCGCTGGACGTGCTATTTAACGGCAACCGTCGTTTCCGCCGCAACCGTGACAAATCACTCAAGCTCATGGCGGATTTAGGCATAAGCAAAGCCAAGTTCGTGCCCGTAGAGCACCATTTGGCGCATGCTTCCAGCGCATACCACTTAAGTGGCTTCAAAGAAAAAACAGCTATTGTTGGCATTGACGGCAAAGGCGAATACGCGACCACGTTTTTTGGTTACGGCGAAAACGGCGTAATCCACAAAATCAAAGAGTTTTACGACCCGGATTCACTCGGCGGCATGTATGGCGCGATTACTGAATATCTGGGCTTTGAGATGCTGGACGGCGAATTCAAGGTGATGGGCATGGCGCCTTACGGAGACCCGAACAAATACGATTTATCGCGCTTGGTGAGTTTTGAAGATGGCGAGTTGCGCGTGAACACCAAGCTGGTGAATGTGGTGGGGTTGCGCCGCTATAAAGAAAACGGCAAGGGCTATTACTTTACGCCGGAACTGATTGAATGGCTTGGCCCAAAGCGCCGAGGTGATGAAATTGACGACCCGTATATCCACTATGCAGCCTCTGTGCAGCAGTTGCTGGAAGATGTTGCGCTGAAGATGATTGATTACTATCTGGGCGATATTATCAAAGAAACAGGCCGTATCGCCATGGCGGGCGGCGTGGCGCTGAATGTGAAATTGAATCAGCGCATTATTGCCATGCCGCATGTGAAAGAGCTGTTTGTGCAGCCTGCGTCGGGCGACAATGGCACATCGCTTGGTGCAGCTACTTATGCCGCGCATTTGGCTGGCGACACAATAGAGCCGATGCAGCATGCTTATTTAGGCCCTGCGTATACCAGTGAGGAATGTATTGCTGCGTGTGAAGCGCATCCCCGTAAGCCCAATTTTATCCGCGTTGAAAACTTTCCACAAAAAGCAGCCGAACTGTTGGCAGCAGGCAATCCATTGGCCTGGCTGCAGGGCCGCATGGAGTTCGGCCCGCGCTCATTAGGTTGCCGCAGTATTCTGGGCGATCCGAGTTTTCCGGGCGTAGCTGACCGTATCAATGCGCAGATTAAATACCGCGAGCGCTGGCGCCCGTTCTGCCCAAGCATGCTCGATCGTGTGGCACCTGATATTCTGCAAACCAATCATCCGGCGCCATATATGACGTTTACTTTCGATGTCGCCGAGCATTGGAAATCGCGCATTCCTGAAGTGGTGCATGAAGACGGCACGGCGCGCGCGCAGGTGGTCACGCGCGAGACGAATCCGCGCTATTATGAACTGATTGAGCATCTTGAAAAACTGCGCGGCATACCTGTGGTGCTGAATACATCACTTAATCGCCGAGGTGAGCCCATGATTTGTTCACCCACAGATGCGCTCAATATGTTTTATGGTTGTGATTTAGAATACCTCATGCTGGAAGATGTACTAGTTACCAAGAAATAAAAAGCACAAAAGAGGGTCATTTTGCAGGTTATTGATTTGACGATATGCCGCACTTTGGGGATAATTGAGTAAGTCCGTTAACTACCGCAGGTCTTATATAAAATGAAGCAATCGCATATAGAAGTGACTGAACGTATTATTGAAGTAAGCCGTCCTACCCGCACCGCTTATCTGCAACGCCTGGATGAAATTGCAAATCGACAAAGAGGCGCGGATCGCTTGGGTTGCGCCAACGTGGCGCATGCATTTGCTGCCATGCCTTCCAATGATAAATTGCGCGTGGTAGTGGAAAAAGCACCCAACATCGGTATTGTGACGGCCTACAATGAAATGCTTTCAGCGCATCAGCCCTATGTGAATTACCCTGACATTATCCGCGATGAAGCGCACAAGCACGGTGCAACTGTGCAAGTGGCCGGCGGTGTGCCTGCCATGTGCGATGGCATCACGCAGGGCGAACCTGGCATGGAGCTGTCATTATTCAGCCGCGACACGATTGCGATGAGTACCGCAATTGCGCTCTCACACGATGTGTTCGATGCGGCGCTACTTCTGGGCGTATGCGATAAAATCGTACCTGGTCTTTTGATTGGCGCCTTAAAGTTTGGTCATTTGCCTTGTGTGTTTGTCCCTGCCGGACCAATGAGTACAGGGATAGATAACACCACAAAATCTAAAGTGCGTGAAAAGTATGCACAGGGACTGGTTGGACGTGAAGAGTTATTGGCTTCAGAGTCTGCAGCTTATCACGGTGCGGGTACCTGTACCTTTTACGGCACGGCCAATAGTAACCAAATGCTGTTGGAAGCAATGGGCTTGCATGTGCCGGGTGCAGCGTTTGTGCATCCGCATGATGGCTTGCGTGAATTGCTGACCCGTGAAGCGGTCAAGTTGGTGTTAGAGAACACCAAGAAGGAGCACTATACTCCTATAGGGAAATTGGTTGACGAGCATGTCATTGTGAACGCGATGGTGGCACTGCTGGCGACAGGCGGTTCAACCAATCATCTCATTCATTGGGTGGCCATTGCGCGCGCTGCGGGTATCATCATTGACTGGACAGACTTCTATCACTTGGCCAAAACTACGCCTTTGTTGGCGAGCGTGTATCCAAACGGCAAGGCGGATGTCAACGAATTTCAGGCCGCGGGTGGCCCTGCATTTGTCATCCGTGAACTGATTGATGCAGGTTATATGTACCCTGATGTATTCACCGTGGCTTATGGCGGTTTGCGTGATTATGGTAAATTGCCAGTTAAAGAAGATAACAAGTTGGTTTGGAAAGACTTGCCAAAAGAGAGCAGTGATGAAACGATCGTGCGCACCGCGGCATTCCCATTCAGTGAGTCAGGTGGTTTACGTCTGCTTAAAGGTAACTTGGGCCGTAGCGTGATTAAGATTTCAGCAGTGCCTGAAGACCGCCATATTATCGAAGCGCCGGCGATAGTGTTTGATGCGCAGGAAGAATTACTGGCTGCATTTGATCGTGGGGAGCTGGAGCGTGATTTTGTGGCAGTGGTGCGCTTTCAGGGCCCTAAAGCCAATGGCATGCCAGAACTGCACAAACTTACACCGCCTTTAGCTGTGTTGCAAAATAAAGGATTTAGAGTTGCAATTGTGACCGATGGCCGTATGAGCGGCGCATCAGGCAAAATTCCTGCTGCGATTCACTTAACACCAGAAGCCTCTGCGGGTGGTCCGTTAGCCAAGGTGCGTACAGGAGACATTATTCGTTTAAATGCAACTGTTGGCATGGTTAACGTGCTGGTGGACGAAGACGTGTGGGCAGAGCGGGAAGTTGAAGAGCTTTCGGATATTAAACGTCATAACAATTCGCACGGCTTTGGCCGTGAGTTGTTTGGGGGCATGCGTAAGAATGTATTGTCAGCAGAAGAAGGCGCAGTCACTTGGCTATAGCCGTCTGACTTTACTATAAAAACTATATCGAACTAACTTAAATTAATAGAGAAAAATATGAGCACATTAGATTTAGCCAATCATGGCCCAGTCATTCCAGTCATCGTGATTAACAAGGTAGAAGACGCCGTGCCAATGGCAGAGGCGTTACTCGAAGGCGGCATCAAAGTGCTTGAGGTGACGTTGCGCTCGTCATGCGCTTTGCAAGCCATGGAACAAATTGCCAAACACGTACCGGATGCGATTATGGGTTCGGGCACGGTGCGTAACTTGAAAGACGCACAGGCTTCTAAGGACGTTGGTTGTAAGTTTGCTGTAAGTCCGGGTTACACCAGTGAATTAGGCCAGTTTGCACGCAAAATAGGCTTACCTTTGTTGCCAGGCATTTCCACCGGTTCAGAAATTATGATGGCGAATGCAGATGACTACTATTTTTTAAAACTTTTCCCAGCAGTGGCTGTAGGCGGCATTAATTTATTAAAAGGCTTTGCAGGGCCGTTTGGCGATGTGAAATTCTGCCCAACCGGCGGTGTCACAATAGAAAGTGCCCCACAATTTTTGGCCTTGCCAAACGTAGTAGTATGCGGCGGCACATGGCTCACGCCAGCCGACGCAGTTGCGCGCAAAGATTGGGCGCATATTACCAAGTTGGCCAAAGAAGCGAGCAGCATTAAAGCTGCCTAGATTGACATGCGCTATAATTAAGGGCTGTACTTACAGCCCTTTTTTAATGGAACTTTTTTGTTAGACATTACACAATATAAAACAATGGTGTTTGATTGCGACGGCGTGGTCTTGAACAGCAATCAAACAAAAATTGATGCCTATTTTGAGGTTGCTAAACGGCTGGGCGGTACCTATGCGCAGGCGCAAGCATTTGTGGAACATCACGTTAAATTAGGCAGTTTCCCGCGTAATGGGAAAATTGAATATTACCTCAAAGAAATAGTCAAACAGCCTGTGACAGCAGAAACGATGCAGCGCTACATGGGTGCCTTTGAGGAGATTCTGGACAAAACACTGATGGAGTGTGAGGTCTCGTCCGGGTTGCGGGCCTTAAAAGCGGCGACGCCACAGGCAAAGTGGATGCTGCTTTCCGGGGGCGATCAAGCCGAACTGAGAAAGATTTTTACACGCAGAAATTTGGCCCCTCTGTTCGAAGCCGGAATTTTTGGCGGACCCGATAAAAAGGAAGAGGTGCTGGCGCGCGAAAAATCCAACGGCAATATACAGTTCCCTGCCTTATTTTTAGGTGATAGCAAATATGATCATCAAGCCGCCATTAATGCGGGCTTGGATTTTGTTTTTTTAAGCGAATGGACTGAGGTGCCTGATTGGCAAACCTATTGTGCTGAGAATAACATCATCGAACTTCATAATATTTCTCAATTACTTAGCTAAAGCGCTATAAAATAACGAAATGCGAGAAAATACCGACATGCAAATTAATCAAGTCTCTGTGGTAGTTCCGGTGCGTAATGAAGAAGGCAATGTAGCAAGCCTGATTGGCGAGATTGATGCCGCGCTAAAGCATATTCCGCATGAAATTATTTATGTGGATGATGGCAGCACGGATAATACGTATAGCCATTTGAAATCATTGCAGTCGCAGTTTACACAGTTGAAAATCGTGCGTCATGCGCAAAGTTGCGGCCAAAGCACTGCGGTGCGTACTGGCGTAAAAGCCGCCCAATATGCCTGGGTGGCGACTTTGGATGGCGATGGGCAAAATGACCCGGCTGATATACTGAAATTGATGGCTGCAATAACCGATGGTATTGATCTGGCAGGTGGCAATCGCCGAGCTAGCCGCCGTGATACGTGGATCAAGCGCATCTCATCAGTGATTGCCAACACAGTGCGTTCCAAGATGCTTAACGATGACACGCCGGATACAGGCTGCGGATTGAAGTTGTTCAAACGTGAAGCTTTTTTAGATTTACCCTATTTTGACCACATGCATCGTTTTTTGCCGGCGCTCATCAAGCGTCGTGGTGGCAAAATCGTATCAGTGCCTGTCGCGCACCGTAATCGTGAACATGGCAAATCCAACTATGGCACAATCGACCGGCTACTAGTAGGCATTGTCGATTTGTTTGGCGTGGCATGGCTGCAAAGGCGCGCAAAAATTCCGCAGGTTATAGAAGATAAGGTGGTCTAGTCATGCAAATCGTTAATGATGGCATCGGCACGTATTTTTCGCATATTATCAATGCGCTTAACAATTATATTATAGGTATGCCAACTTCAGATTTGATTTGGCTTGGTATTGGGCTTGTTGGTCAATGCTTGTTCATGATGCGTTTTATCGTGCAGTGGATTCACAGCGAACGGCATCAGCAAAGTATTATCCCTGTCAGTTTTTGGTACTTGAGCCTGCTCGGTGGGCTGATTGTGTTGGCTTACGGCTTGCATAAGTTGGACCCGGTAATTATTTTAGGCCAATTGCCCGGCACTATTGTTTATTCCAGAAACTTGGTTTTAATCCACCGTAATAACAATAAATAAATCAAATCAAAAATTGAGTGATTAAACGTGTTTCGCGATTTAAATAAAGCCTACCCATTATTTTTATGGGCGACAGTAATTATCGCGAGTATCGTGTTTTTCTGGGGTTTAGGCAGCATCGAGCTGATGTCGCTTAACGAGGGACGGCGCGCGCTGGCCATTCAGGAAATGGTATCAAGCGGCGACTGGCTGCTTCCTCATCTTAACGGTGAGCTATATTTAACCAAACCTCCTTTACTGTATTGGATATCCTCAGCTTTCGTCTTGGTTTTAGGCGGGGTAGATGAATGGACATTACGACTGCCGTCCGCATTCGCTGCCGTTGCCGTTTTGACCATGGTGTATCGTTATACATTGAGGCAATCAGGTCAATGGGCAGCGTTGTTTTCCGTGCAATTGTTGATTGCTAATCTTGGTTTTGCCATGCTGGGGCGCCGGTCCGAGATTGAAATGTTGTTGACTGCGCTTTGCGTGGGGTCGCTTCTATCCACATTAAAGTATATACAAGACGCATCCGATCAACTCCCAGCCAATAAAAACTGGATCTATCTCAGCTATTTTCTTTTAGCATTGGCACTCATGACCAAAGGGCCCTTGGTGCTGCTTTTTGTGACTTTACCACTACTAATCGCCGCAATTTATACTAAAAATCCTCAGATCAAGGCAGTCTTACTCAGTTGGCGTGGCTGGCTGATTTTTTTCGTTGTCGGTTTGGCCTGGTATGCCTTAGTGACATGGAAGTTGGGTTTTGATATTTGGGGAGAAGTCATCAAGCGAGACATGCTGGAGAAGATGCAAGGTGGAGAAAGTTCTGCCAAGCCTTTGCTGAGCTATTTAGGCTGGATTGCCGTTGATTCCATGTTGTTGATCGGGCTGTTTTTTGTCCGCACCAAAGAGTTCTATAAGAATCAAACGAAACAGCCGCATCAGCTTGTTTTAGTGCTATCTATTATTCTTCCGCTGCTTATATTTTCATTATTTAGTAATAAACATGCCAAGTATTTATTACCAATTTATCCATTGATTGCCATTTTGTTGGCAATGAAGCTGGCCAGCATTTTCGATGTGGCAAAACAGAGTGTCAGGAAAATAATGATTATTTTTGGTGTATTACTGCCTATTGGCATTGCCGTTTTTTATGTATTCTTGGAGCCCAAAGTATTCGCTTATCGCGTGACCGCTTTTCCAGATTTTGCTGCCTGGGCTTCCGAGAATCAGCAAAAAAATCTTTATGCTTACAAAGAAATTGATAGCCGTCTGGTTTATTATGCAAACAGGCAGATACAGGTGCTGGATGAAAAAACTTTCAACCAAACTAAAGAGAGCTCAGAATCTTTTTTGCTGCTGGTAAATAGTGATGATCTGAATGAGCTGCAAGCCAAAGCGGGCTGTAAAATAAAAGAGTTTAGACCTTACTTAAAGAAACATAAAAGTTTGCTGGTTTTTGGCTTTGGTCAGGTTTGTCAGAATGGTTAAGTAATTGATAAATATAGAGAAAACATAATGAAAATTACCGTGGTAGGTACAGGATACGTTGGGTTGGTGAGCGGCACCTGCATGGCTGAAGTAGGCAATGACGTTCTTTGTTTGGATGTCGACCCGGCTAAAATAAAGATATTAGAAGACGGTGACATTCCTATTCATGAGCCTGGGTTACTAGAAATGGTGCGCCGCAATGTGGCTGCAGGGCGCCTAAAATTTACCACTAATATCCAGCAAGCGGTGGAGTTTGGCGATGTGCAGTTTATAGCGGTAGGCACGCCGCCAGATGAAGACGGCTCTGCCGATTTGCAGTATGTGGTTGCGGCTGCCAGAAATATTGGTAAATACATGACCAATTACAAAGTGGTTGTGGATAAATCTACAGTGCCGGTTGGCACAGCGGATAAAGTGAAAGCGGCCATTGCAGAAGAACTTGCAGCACGCAAAGCGGATTTACTGTTCAGCGTTGTTTCTAACCCAGAGTTTTTAAAAGAGGGCGCAGCGGTAGAAGACTTTATGCGTCCTGACCGCATTGTGATTGGCGCGGAGGATGAGCAGAGTAAAGAGGTGATGCGCAATCTGTACGCACCATTCCAGCGAAACCATGAGCGTTTGGTGATGATGGACGTACGTTCTGCTGAACTGACTAAATATGCGGCCAATGCTATGCTGGCAACCCGGATCAGCTTTATGAATGAGCTGGCCAATCTGGCGGAAATTTTAGGCGCTGATATTGAATCTGTACGTAAAGGCATCGGCTCAGACCCGCGCATCGGTTATGATTTCCTATATTCCGGTTGCGGTTATGGCGGATCGTGTTTCCCGAAGGATGTGAAAGCGCTGATTAGCACAGGCAATAACAATGGCTATGATTTAAAAGTGCTGAATGCGGTTGAGGCGGCAAACGATGCGCAAAAACAAGTGCTTACGCAAAAAATTAAAAAACATTTTGGGAAAAATCTTGCAGGCAAGCATTTTGCCGTGTGGGGCCTAGCGTTTAAACCGAACACTGACGACATGCGCGAAGCCACCAGCCGTGTGCTGATTAACGATTTACTGCAAGCGGGCGCCACGGTAACTGCTTATGACCCGGTTGCGATGCAGGAAGCAAAGCGCATATTTAATCATGTGCAAGGTTTAACTTTTGCGCAATCACCCAGCCAAGCGCTCAATAATGCCGATGCATTGGTGATTGTGACAGAATGGAAAGAATTCAGAAGCCAGGATTTTTCCAATATTAAACAAAAGCTTAAAGCGAATATTATTTTTGACGGCAGAAACATGTATGATCCGAAAACGATAAAAAATGCCGGTATAGAATATCGTCCAATTGGTCGTTTAGTTTAGTAAAGTAAATTCTGGTTATTATGAAAGTTCTACTTACAGGCGCAGCGGGGTTTATTGGTTACCATGTGGCCATCAAGTTGCTTGAACGTGGCGATACCGTTGTTGGTGTAGATAACCTCAATGATTATTATGATGTGCGTTTAAAACAAGCCAGATTAACCTCGATTCAGGCGCATCCTAAAGCGAGCAACTTCAAGTTCATTAAACTGGATTTGGCCGAGCAGGCCGCAACCGCAAGGTTATTTGAGGATGAAAAGCCAGATAATGTCATCCATTTAGCAGCTCAGGCCGGTGTGCGCTATTCGCTACAGAATCCGCATGCGTATATCAATAGCAACATCGTTGCATTCACCAATATCCTGGAGGCTTGCAGGGCAGTTAAACCGCAGCATCTGGTGTATGCAAGCTCCTCCAGCGTTTATGGCGGCAATACCAAATTGCCGTTTTCCGAAACTGATAATGTCGATCACCCGGTAAGCCTCTACGCAGCTACCAAAAAGGCCAACGAACTCATGGCGCATACCTATAGCCATTTATACGGTCTGCCTACGACCGGTCTGCGCTTCTTTACGGTGTACGGCCCATGGGGCAGGCCAGATATGTCGCCGTTTTTGTTTGCCGATGCAATTTTAAATAATCGACCAATTAAAGTGTTTAATCATGGTGACATGATGCGTGATTTTACTTATATAGATGACATCGTTGAAGGCGTTGTTCGCGTGCTGGATAAACCCGCAACCGCAGCCCTTAATACATCCGCGCCTTATCGGTTATTCAATATCGGTAACAATCAACCTGAAAAATTGATGGACTTTATTGGCTTGTTAGAAGACGCAATTGGTATAAAAGCACAAAAAGAATTTCTCCCAATGCAGCCGGGTGACGTTAAGGCGACTTATGCGGATACAAATGCACTGAATGATTGGGTTGGGTTTAAACCCAGTACACCTTTGCAACAGGGAGTCACGCGCTTTGTAGATTGGTATCACAAGTTTTACCGAATTGAGTGAGAGTTACTTTTGCGTGTATTGCAAATCTGCCATTGTTATTACCCGCCTTTTTTAGATTGCGCAAGGCAATATGCGGCCCTGTTTAAGGGCACGCCATACAAGATACTGACAGTCTATCTGACTGGTGAGCCCAGTGTCGAAGTGGCGCAAGCGAGCGCATCAGATGAGGTGATTTTTCTAGGTTTCAAAAGCAGTGAGGTGGGTGGCTTAAAGCTAAATGCCATTGCTAAAATCAGGCAGATTGTAGCCAAGGAACAATTTCTGTTCTGTATAGCCCATCGCGCAAAACCCACTTATGTTGCCTTACTGGCTACGCGCTTGCCCGTGATAAGCGTGCATCACAACTATAATGACTTTAGTCGATTCTCGCGCAGAATTTTGGTTAATTTTTATCAACATCGATTGTTGATGTTAGGCGTTTCTGATTCGGTTCGGGATGATATGCGCCACGACCTT
Source organism: Methylotenera sp. (assembly GCA_049687015.1). Classification (GTDB taxonomy): domain Bacteria; phylum Pseudomonadota; class Gammaproteobacteria; order Burkholderiales; family Methylophilaceae; genus Methylotenera_A. The sequence continues at coordinate 56,364 of JBAVIP010000076.1, forward strand.
AAAAACTGGGATCCTGAACGCATCCTCACGCTTTACAACCGCATTGATGTTGAAGCGACTCAAGCTAAATTTTTATCTAAACTATCAGCAAGGCAATTTTTGGGGTTGCCAGAAAACGCATGGATTGTCGGCAACGTAGGGAGGCTGCACCACGATAAAGATCAGGCAACTTTAATTCGTGGTTTTGCAAAGGCATTGCCACAACTGCCGGAAATAAGTTTGCTGGTCATTATGGGTTCTGGCCCATTAGAACAAGATTTAAAACGACTGGTAGAAAGCCTAAACGTAGGTGGGAAAGTTATTTTTACAGGCCAAGTGCCCGATGGTAAGCAATATTTTAAGGCATTCGATGTGTTTGCGCTCACCTCTGACCGCGAACCGTTTGGCATGGTGTTGCTAGAAGCCATGGCGGCAGAGTTGCCGCTTATCTGTAGCGACTGTGGCGGTGGGGCTGAAGTGGTGCAAGGAGTCGGTGAGTTGTTTGCATTTGGCGATGCTGATGCGCTAGGTAATGGCTTGATTCAATCGCACCAGAAAAAAGACTTTAGTCATACTACAAGTGCACTGCAAAAACTACATGATATTTTTTCAGATCAAGCAGCGCGGAAGCGTTTTTGGTCGCTACCTTTCGTTAATAGCATGATATCTAAATAAAATTCTGATGAAGTGATAAGATAAGCCATGGAAAACCATAAAACTATACAAATTAAAACAAAAAGAGGCTTTATTCTAAACGCCTTTGAGGGTGATTCAATTACACAAGAAATTCAGAAAAAAGGCGAGTATGACGCAAATACGCTTGAATCACTAAATGAAGTCTTAGCTGCCATCCAACCGCAAACCAGTCTCGATGTCGGGGCAAATATTGGTAACCACGCATTACTTATCTCACGATTCTCAAAAAATTTGATCGCGTTTGAGCCGGTAGGTTTTATTTTTGAGGTGTTGCAAAGCAATTTAATACAAAATCATATAGCAAACGCCCAAGCGGTAAATTCAGGTTTGTCAGATACGGCGCTTGAAAGGGAGATTTTTATACCTCAGAATGGAAACCTTGGATCTTCAAGCCTGGAGGCAACTAATGGTACAGGCCAGCGCTTGAAAATAAATACCATTATTGGAGATGACTATCTACAGAAAAACCTTAGCGGCGCCCGAATTGATTTTATAAAAATGGATGTAGAGGGCCATGAGGCAGCGGCACTTCAGGGATTAAAGGCTACGATAAGAGCATTTCAGCCGCTATTGCTTCTTGAGTGGAAAAGTCCTCAAACAATAAGTGCATTTAAGGATCATGATTTATTCAATGATTTATTTTCTCAATATAGTTTCTACTCATTATCTTATACAAGTAATAAAAAAGCACATCCAAAGAGTTTGTGGGGGTTTCTCAAAAGAATTTATTATCGGTTATTTGCCAAAAAGTGGTGTCTATCGGGGTTTGAACGAAAAAAATATTATTCAAATGTTTATTTTGTGCCCTCGCGATACAAGTCTATTTTTGAAAAGTTTATTCATTTATCTTGTTAATCTGTAGAGTTCATTGGTAATAGTTGGGAACATAAAATTACTAAATTACTTATATTAGACGGTATTAGTGGCGTTCCCCTTGGCAAAGAGCTTTCAGAGGCGATTAGCAATAGTGGTTTTAATGCTAGCTACGCTGACCTGAAAAAATTTGATGCCAAGCATTTTTATGCCATCCGGGCAGCTTACCGTAAGGCTATGAATAAAAGGGAGTCATCTGATAGTTTTTATCACTTCCCTAAGTTAAATGAAGATAAGTTTGAGAATTTCATTCGTCAAGTTCGCCCGGGTTTTATATTGGTGATTGGTTTTGTCTATAAGTACTTGAGTCCGGTTTTTTTGCAAAAAATTAAGGATAAGTACGGCATTAAACTGTTTTTGTATGACACTGACAGCTGTAATCTATATGCCAAAAGACGGGAGTTTATCTTCTTTTTAGATAATGAATTACCAATCTATAACGAAATTTTCTCGTTTTCCAAGGTGACTACGCGTTTTCTCACGCAAACTAAGAAGTTAAATGCAACCTTTCTTCCATTTGGAGCCAAGAGGTTTGATGCTCCGGTCCAGTCTAATTATTTAAATGATGTTTTATTTGTTGGCAGCTGTGATCTCAGGCGTATATTTTTACTGGAAAATATAAAAGAAAGGGTAACAATTTACGGGAACCGCTGGAGTAGAAATTACCCTCTTATTTCTGATGAGCTACGAAAAAAAATAAATGATAAGCCGGTATGGGGCAATGATTTGCTTCAGCTCATGTTGGATTCTAAAATAGTGTTGAATATTACCAGAAGTCATTTTTATGGTGCAGAAACTGGGGTTAATTTAAGAATATTTGAAGCTTTGGCTGCGGGGTGTTTCTTACTCACGGACTACTGTGAGGAAATAGCTGAAATG
>JBAVIP010000077.1:0-128804 GCA_049687015.1 Methylotenera sp.
CATAAGGTGGAATGTCTTTAAACACGACAGTATTTACGGCTGTAATGACATGTGCACCAATTTTACAAAACTGATGGATGAGTGTAAATCCGCCCAGAATGGCAAAATCATGTACGTCCACATGCCCTGCAAGCGTTGAATTATTCGCAAAAATTGTGTTGTTACCAATAGTACAATCGTGTGCGATATGCACGTAAGCCATAATCCAGTTATCGTTGCCGATTCCGGTAACGCCTTTATCCTGAACTGTACCGCGATTAAAGGTACAGAATTCGCGAATGGTATTGTTATCACCAATCTCTAGCGTTGTAGGTTCATCTTTGTATTTTTTATCTTGCGGTTGCTCGCCTAATGATGAAAACTGAAAAATCTGGTTATTTTTACCTATAGTGGTTGGGCCTTTTAACACGACATGACTGGAAATGCGGGTATCTGCGCCAACTTTAACGCCTGCGCCAATAATGGAATAGGCACCGACTTCTACGCTGGAATCGAGCTCTGCTTTGGAATCAACAATTGCTGTTGGATGTATTTTTACAGACATTAACCTATCTCTCTTCCCTTATCCATATGGGATGCAAGTTGCACGTTTACCATTGGTTGATGGGTGTCGATGTAGGCTTGGGGCAAGCTGTTATTGTGTATGCCTTCGGTAATGCGTTGATTGACTTGCGCCATGATAATGCCTTGTTCTTGGGCAAGGTAAGGTGTTGTTTGAAGATGTTGTTCTGCCATTGCTTGTAATGCGTAAGCGTTGTTGAGCGAAGGAAATGCTTTCGCGACGGCTTCCGGGTCACCATTTAAAAAAGCCGCTACTTTTTCATCGCGTTGTGTGGTTGGTAGCAGCTTTTCATCCACCGCACCGTTAAAACCAAATGGCTTAGGTTCGGCTTTGCGGGTGTCGATGGGAATCAGCTTGTCCATCGCAGCTTCTCCAGGCGTTTTGATGCCAGCTTGGCTTGCGCTTTCATCTATGATGCCATCTCTTAGATAATCCATGTGGGGAAGATGTATTTTCGGCAGAGACAACAGTTTGGATGGCGTTGGCCCTGCGCTATCAATCGCCATAGCACCAACATCGTGGGCAATCACTTTGGCATATGGCTTTGCGCCTTCCATGAGATTGTTGGCACCTTGTTTGGCGCCCTGGAAATAATCTCTAATAGCCTGAAACTTTTCCAATACCCAAGTTTTGCGTGCGATTGCTGGATCAGCAATGTCTGGTCGTGGCGGTGTGCCACCGTTGCTGTAAACCATGCCGTCAATTACAAAATCGCGATGGTCAACTCCACTTTCAATATGCATTTCGCTTTTAACGCGGTGGTTTTTATAGCCATCTTCGATATATTCCCGTAATTGGAATTCGGTCTCAAGTAAGTCATGTTTGATTTGATTGACTTCTGAAGTGTCTTGCTTCTTAAGTGGTATCTTATCTAATAAATTTACTAAAGCATCTATTTTCGCAAAATTCGCTTGATACTCCCTTAACCAGGCTTGATCTGCTTCATTGGGCAAGGTCGGTTTAATCGCATCGGCTTCATCTACTTTTAAGCCATTGTTCGCCTTTGGTCGGTATTCATCCATGATTTCTGCAGCTGTTTTAAATTTTATTTCGTTAGCAGCCATGGTTATTCTCCTTTTTGCTTCAGCAAGTTCCAGTCTAAACTGGCAGTTTCACAATCGGTTTCTGGGGTATGGGTACTTAATAACAAATCTCGTTTGGCATTGCTACCTATTTGAATGAGTACATCATTTTCTGCCCCAATCATGCTAATGTGGGTGCCAGCCGATTGATTGTGTGCATAAGCGCGTTTGAACCAGCACAGCGCCTTAACATTGTCTTTAGGTATGCCAATATCACCCGTTTTATAAATAATAGCCAATAAGCTCTCACAGTCACTATTACCTTCGGCAGCGCATTGACGCAGTAATTGATTGCCTTTTTCATGCTCGCCTTTTTCATAAGCCAATTTTGCAGAATCTCCCACGCAATACGATTGCCCTTGCTTTGCCGCCATGTCACCATATTGACTTAATGTTTCTTCCGTTTCTTGGGTTGGCAAATCTGGCATGTCAAAGCCTTTTTTGCGATACAATTCGTTCATGTGCGCGTACTGTCTGGCTGTCAAAGAGAAAAAACATTGCGCCGACGCATTGCCACTATCGGCCAATTTTTTGAGCTGGTGCCAATAAACGGGGTAATCTTTTCTAAATCTAGGTTGCCCGTAATCAGAAAAATCATATAACCGTAAAGCAAGCCATGCTGGCTCAAAGCCTGCCTCTGCCAAGCGAGTCATGCGATCAGTACGGTCTTTAATCTGCTCTGCCTTGTTTGCACCAAATTCACCTTTTATATCAATATAGTTAAAAAACTCAATGTCCATTTTTTTATACTGCTCTGGGGTAAGTTTGTCAGCAGCGGCCTGGTTAAAAGTCACACCACCATCGGTGATGGGCTTACTGGCTTCACCACAGGCGGTGAAGGTGAGCATTAAGGCAAATAATGTGACGGCTGCTTTTAGCATGTTTATTTTATTTTTCTATCGCCTTTAAAATACACATCATGCTGGCTTCTGCCACAATAGCGCCATCCACACTAGCCACGCCTGTATATTTCCAGATGCCTTTTAAAATACGATCAATTTTAACGTTTAAAATAATTTGATCACCTGGCGAAACGGGTTTTTTAAAACGTGCATTATCGATTCCAGCAAAGTAATAGACAGAATCATCACTTGGTTTAACACCCATTGTTTTGAAAGACAAAATGGCCGCGGCTTGTGCCATGGCCTCTACAATCAGCACGCCTGGCATCACAGGGTGATAAGGAAAATGCCCGGGAAAGAAAGGCTCGTTCACGCTAACGTTTTTTAAGGCAGTGATTTCTTTGCCTAGCTCCATTGATATAACACGGTCTATGAGCACAAAAGGATAACGATGTGGAAGGTGATCAAGGATTTCATGAATATCCATGCTTAAATTTTCATTCTTAGGCGCAGCGGTATCTGACATATTTTTTCCCATCATTAATTTTTAGAGCGTTTGTTTGAGCTCTGTGCACTTAATTGAGCAACAGCTGCTTCCAAGGTCTTTATTTTATCTGTTAATTGGCTTAAATGGCGAATATTTGCTGCGGTTTTAAGCCATGCCTCGTGTTCTTGTGACGGCATCAACGCTGTATAAGTGCCAGCCTTGTTGATAGATCGCATTATCATGCTGCCTGGTGAAATGGTCACATTATCTGTAATGCTCAAGTGACCTAAAATCATGGCTGCACCGCCTATTCTACAATGCTTGCCGATGACTGCACTACCTGCAATGCCCACGCAGCCAGCAATTACCGTGTGTGCACCAATGCGACAGTTATGAGCGACCTGAATGAGATTATCCATTTTAACGCCCTCTTCTATCACCGTATCATCTATCGCGCCGCGATCTATTGTGGTGTTAGCGCCAACATCCACATAGTCATGAATGACTACACGGCCTACTTGCGGAATTTTTACCCAATGTTTTGTATTATCTGGCCCAGATTCCTCTGCATAACCAAATCCGTCATTACCAATCACACAGCCAGAAAACAGATGGCAATTCTTGCCAATCTGGCAGTCATGTTTAATCGTTACATTAGCTTCTAAAGTCGTATTATCTGCAATGCTTGAATTGCGCTCAATCACACAACCTGCGCCAATTTTCACATTATTACCAAGAGCTACATTGGCTTCGATCACAACATTAGCGCCAATGCTGCAACTGGCAGGAACATTGGCGTATGTGTCTACAACAGCGCTCGCGTGCTTACCAGGCGCTGCTACATGTACCGGGTTTAATAACAACGACACTTTGGCAAAATAGGCATAAGGATTATCGGTGATTATTTTGGGTAAGGGTGTTAGTCCAGCATGTTCAGGCTTAATAATCACTGCGCTGGCAGACGTATTATTTAATTGCTTGGTATATTTGGTATCACTAAAAAAACTAATGGCGTCAGCTTGCGCCAACGCCAGTGAGCCTACTCTAACAATTTGAGTTTTTGAATTACCCGATATTGTGCCGCCTAATTGCTCAACGATTTGCTGAATCGATAAAGAGAAGCTCATAAATAGAGGCCATATAGCTGGATTATTAGCCTATTTTTTACCAAGTAGTTTTAATACTTTATCAGTAATATCAATTTTTTTACTGGCGTACGCAACGCCACCGTAAACCACCAAATCATAACCTTCTGTTTCTGATACTGTCTGCACGGCCTTATTAATACGGTCCTGCAGGCTGGTGAGCTCTTCATTTTTACGTAAATTTATATCTTCGCGAAGTTCGCGCTGCTTACGTTGAAACTCAATTTTCATATTAGAGGCATCTCGCTCTTTATTGCGGCGCTCGGTTTCAGACAGCGTCACGCCTTCTTTGTCTAGCGCGGCCTCAATATCACGAATCTGTTTTTGCAAGCGATCTAATTCTTGAGAACGCGGACTGAATTCGCGCTCGAGTTTTTTGCCACTTTCGGCCGTTTGTGGTGCATCTTGCAAAATCTTATCCACTTGAACGTAACCAACTTTAAGCTCCGCTGCGCTTAAATTTACACTTAGGCTTGTAGATAATGCCAACACACTTGCAAGCATTAAAGCTTTAACCATTTGTTTCAATTAATATCTCCTAACTATTCTGAGCGGTCATGCGTTGCCCATTCTACTATTAAATTAACTAAGCTTTTAAAACTAACTTTACTTATTAACTAGCCGTAGTTAAAACTGTGATCCCAGTTGGAATTGCAGGGTTTGAGTTTGATCGCCAGGTTTCTTATTCAGTGCTTTGGCAAAGACAAGTTTTAACGGGCCAAATGGTGAGAACCAGCTTACCCCAACACCAGTTGAGTATCTTAGATCACCCAAGCTAATACCTTGATTATTGCCATAAACACTACCCGCATCAACAAACGCACTTAAACGAAATTGCGATGAATTTTTAATAAAAGGCACTGGTGCAAAAACTTCTGCATTGCCCACAATACGTGTGGTGCCGCCAGTAGCAAAGTCCAGGCCGGTTGCAGGATCAATATCATGCGGGCCAATCGAGCCGTTATCGAAACCACGCACCGAGTTGACGCCCCCTACATAAAAGTTTTTGAAGAATGGATAGGCTTTGCTGCCATAGGTGTCAGCATAACCAATCTCGCCATTTAACATGAACGTATAATTCTTGGTAACGTCTTTAAACCAAGCGTGCTTGTATTCCAGCTTGTAGTACTCTAAATCCAGTACTGGCAACGCAACTTCAGCACTTAAACGCTGCATTACACCCTTTTTAGGGAATAGCGTATTGTCTCGCGTATCGTGCGTCCAGGCCATCGCTAGCTGCAATGAATTGCTAGTACAACCTTTGGTATTGTTGCAATAATCAAGATACTGTTTAGGACTTTTACTAGACAAGTCAATCTTAGTAAAATCACCCGTTAAACCGGCTGAGAAAAAATCTTTCTCGCTTAGTGGAAGACCAAAACGCACGCCCGCGCCGTAAGACTTGCTGTTATAAGTGCCAATATTTAAGGAGCTAGTGTCAACATCGCGCCTATACACATCAAAGCCACGGCTAATGCCGTCTGGAGTAAAGTATGGATCTGTGAAAGACAGTGAGTAAGTCGTATTAACTTTGCCGGTGTTGACTTGTGCTGAGACTTGATTGCCTGTTCCCAAGAAGTTCTGTTGGTTCACGGTGACGCCCAGCACCACACCTTCGTTGCTGGATAAGCCCGCACCAAACTGGATACTGCCAGTGGATTTTTCCACTACATTGATATTCAAATCTACCTGATCAGTTGTGCCAGCAACCGCAGGGGTTTCGATGTCGACTGTTTCAAAGTATTGCAATCTATCCAAGCGCTCTTTAGATCGATTGATTTTATCGCCTGCGTACCATGCAGACTCAAGCTGTCGCATTTCGCGACGCAGCACTGCATCACGTGTGCGCGTGTTGCCAGTTAAATTGATACGGCGCACATAAACACGTTTGCCAGGATCTACAAAGAAAGTGAATGCGGCAGTGTGATTTTCTTTGTTAATATCCGGTATAGCGTTAACGTTTGAAAAAGCATAGCCTTCGTTACCCAATCTATCACCGATGGCCTTGCTGGTTTCAGTCACTTTTTGGCGGTTAAAGATATCGCCTTTCTGAATAGCAATGAGTGGCGTTAGCTCTTCTTCAGGCACTTGCAATTCACCGGCTAGTTTTACATCACTGATCGTATATTTTTCGCCTTCAGACACATTCACAGTAATGTAAATATCTTGTTTATCGGGTGAAATGGACACCTGTGTAGAATCGATTGAAAATTCTAGGTAACCTTGATTCATGTAAAAGGATTTGAGTGTTTCCAAATCTGCAGTGAGTTTTTGTTTGGAATACTGATCGTCTTTATTCCACCAGCTCATCCAGTTTGGCGTGGTAAGCAAAAACTCTGCACGTAAATCTTCGGTGGAGAAAGCGTTATTACCCACAATATTGATATCGCGAATCTTAGCAACTACGCCCTCCTCGATTTCAAAGCGTACCGCAACACGGTTACGTTCCAGCGGAGAAATCACTGTTTTAACCGTGGCGCCGTATTTGCCTTGTGCCAGATACTGACGTTTAATTTCCTGCTCAGCACGATCAAGCTGCGACTTATCAAAAATTAAACCTTCCGAGATGCCGATTTGCTTTAAGCCTTCGGTCATTTTGTCTGATGGAAATGATTTATTGCCGCTGAAGTCGATTTTAGCAATGGCTGAGCGCTCTTGCACTGTAACCACCAATACGTCGCCGTCGGCCTCGATGCGCACATCTTTAAAGAAGCCCGTGTTGTACAGCGATTTAATCGCTTGCGTGGCCTTTTCGTCATTCATTACGTCGCCAGCTTGTACCGGCAAGTAGGTAAATATCGTGCCTGCCTCGGTGCGCTGCAAGCCTTCCACACGAATATCTTTAATCACAAAAGGCTCTAGCGCCATTGCATGCTGGCTAAACAGAGCGATTACAAGTGCTGGAATGTATCGAATTTTAAACAAATTGTTAACTCGCAATTAATCTGTTGAGGTCATTAATAATAGCTATGGTCATGAGTAAACCTAGCAGCCCAAATCCTATTTTTTGTCCAACCAGCATCGCTGTTTCAGAAACTGGCGAACCTTTAAAAATTTCAACCATATAATACATCAAATGGCCGCCATCTAACACAGGTATTGGCAAAAGGTTAAGCACGCCGATGCTAATACTCACCAATGCTAAAAAAGCTAAAAATGTTTTTATGCCTAAATTTGCACTCTCGCCTGCATATGCCGCTATAGTCACCGGCCCGCTAATGCTTTTTAAGGATACTTTGCCCGTTACCATTTTGGTTAGCATTTTAAGGCTAAATATCGAGGTATCCCGAGTTTTGACAATGGCTTTCTGCAAGCTGATAAGTGGGGAGTAGTTCAGCTCAATCAGAAACTTATCTAATTCTTTTTTATCTAATTTTACCGCTGCTCCCATTCTACCAAAGGTTTGATTGTCTTCTTTAACTGCCTCTGGCGTTGCGGCAATACGCAACACTTTTTGCGCTCGCTCAACTTCAAATTGCAATTTTTTATTGGGGCTATCTTTGATAGTATTCACCACCTGCTCCCAATCAGCCATTTCAACATTATCAATCTGCAGTATTTTATCATTTGGCATAAAACCAGCTTTTTCGGCAGCACTATCTGGCAATATTTCGCCAATCACCGCAGGAATCTTGGGCTTAACCATTTCTAAGCCGATTTTTTTTAAAATGTCTGTCTCTGTGTCATTGTTAATGCCTTCAAAACTAAGCGTGTGTTGAAACAACTCGTTGTTGTTATTGATAGCTTCAATCTCAACGGTTTTGTTTTCTAGCGATTGTTCCAGCAATATCCAGCGCGCATCCTGCCAACTTTTTACAGGCTTGCCAGCGATTTTTTGAATAATTTCTCCAGATTTTAAACTGGCTTGTGCGGCTAAACTATTATCAGCAACCACGCCAATAACAGGACGAATGCCAGTTACGCCTAACATAAACAGGCCCCAATACAATACAATTGCCAGCAGCAAATTGGCTGATGGCCCCGCCAACACAATGGCAATACGCTTCCATACGCTTTGTCGATTAAAAGCGCGTTCTAGCTCGTTTTCGGAGTAATTGATTGGTGGCTCTTCTGATTTTGCCTCCTGCTCTGCTTTTAGTTCTCTTTCGTCCAGCATTTTGACAAAACCGCCTAACGGAATGGCTGCCAGCACAAACTCTGTATCGTCCTTGCCAAACGTTTTTTTCCACAGCGGCTTGCCAAAACCGACTGAAAAGCGTAATACCCTGACGCCACACCAGCGTGCCACTTGAAAATGCCCGTATTCGTGGATAGTCACCAGTACACCAATGGTGACAATAAATGCAACAAACGTCATCATGCCGTTAACACTTGCTTGGCATTAGGTTTTACAAGGCAAGCATGCGCAAAGTGCCTTGCCTCTGCATCCACTGCAATAAGCTGCTCAAGCGAAGTCACTGGCGTTATATTAATCGTATCGAGCGCTTTGGTAATCAGGGCAGGAATGTCTAAAAAGTGAATTTGCTTGTTTAAAAACGCAGCCACGGCCACCTCGTTGACTGCATTCAGAATGGCGGGTGCAGTGCCGCCTAGCTGCATCGCATCGTAGGCCAACTGCAGACAAGGAAAGCGCTTGGTGTCAGGCGCTTCAAATTCAAGTTTGGCGATTTCCAACAAATTAAGCGATGCTACGCCTGATTCTATCCGGTTTGGATAGCCCAGTGCATACGCAATCGGCGTGCGCATATCAGGATTGCCCAACTGCGCCAAAATACTGCCGTCAATATATTCCACCATCGAATGAATAATGCTTTGCGGATGCACCACGACCTCGATTTGACTGGGTTTTGCATTAAATAGCCAATGCGCCTCGATGACCTCCAGCCCTTTATTCATCAAGGTTGCAGAGTCGATAGTAATTTTAGCGCCCATCACCCAATTAGGATGCTTTAGCGCCAATTCAGGTGTGACGGTTGATAACTGTTCCTGCGAGTATTTTCTAAAAGGGCCGCCTGAAGCAGTGAGAATTATTTTTTTAACGCCTCTGCCAGCCAAGTAATTAGCGCCTCCTGGAGGCATCACTTGAAATATGGCATTGTGCTCACTATCAATCGGCAACAAAGTGGCGCCACCCTGCGCAACCGCCTGCATAAACAAGCTGCCCGCCATCACCAGCGTTTCCTTATTGGCAAGCAATATACGTTTGCCTGCGTGTGCCGCCGCCATCGCAGGTTTCAGGCCGGCCGCTCCGACAATGGCCGCCATTACAATATCGACTTGCGCATCGCTTGAAACTTGCTCCAAACCCGCCATACCTGAGATAACTTCGGTTTTGATATGATGTGCTTTAAGTTGAGCACGTAGTGCTTGCGCGGCTTGATCATCCAGCAGCACCGCAATTTCAGGCTTGAATTGTATGCACTGCTTTAAAAGCACTTCAACATTGGAATTGGCAGCGAGTGCATAAACCTTATAATCATGGGCATGACGCGCAATCACATCCAAGGTTTGCTGGCCTATGGTGCCTGTGCTGCCTAAAATGGTTACGTTTTGCACAAATTTGCCCCTAGGCAACCACTACAAAATAGTTATAGGCATAAATCATCAAAATCGCAATGGGCAAACTGGGAATAATGCCATCAATGCGATCTAAAATGCCGCCGTGGCCGGGCAGCATATCGCCGCTGTCTTTCAGGTTGGCCTGGCGTTTTATCATCGACTCAAACAAATCGCCAATCACGCCAAATGCAGTGATAATCCATAGCCCGGGAAAGATCGCCAGTGTCTGGGCATCAAAAGCATAGTACAAAATTACGCCAAATAGTGTGACTGCGATCAGCGCGCCCCATACGCCTTCCCATGTTTTGCCAGGACTGATCATGGGTGCAAGTTTGTGTTTGCCGAAATTTTTACCGGTAAAATAAGCGGCGCTGTCCGCAATCCAGATTGTGGCTAGCAGTGCCAGCAACAGCCAGGGGTATGCACTTTTGGCGCATATTAATGCCAACCATAATGGCGCCATTAACATTAACCCTAATGCAGCCATTACAAACTTGTTATTAATGATGCATCTTGTTCTAAGCCACATCGGCACAATCAATAGCCAGAATAATGCGGCAATAAAAAACACCAACAATGATTTAAAGAAGAATAAATGAAAACCATATTGTTCAATGAACGGCACTATCAATAAACCTGCAATGGCAGCAATTAATAGGTAAACATAGCGTTGAGGCTGGGTGAGCTTGATCATGCCAGCCCACTCGTATAAGGCAAGTAGGGAGATGGCTAGCATGCCATAAGCCCAAAGACTATTTGAAAACATAAACAGCGCTGGAATAAAGCCTGCGACTAATATAAGTGCGGTGATAATGCGCGTTTTTAACATATTAAGTGGCAAACATAGTTAAGCATAATTATTTATTTGTAAGCTGCTCGCTCGTTCGCCCAAACCGACGCTCGCGTTGTTGATAAGAGGCTACTGCGGCCTGAAATGCTTTTGCATTAAAGTCTGGCCAGAGTGTATCGGTGAAATAAAACTCTGTATATGCCAATTGCCAAAGCAAAAAGTTACTTACGCGCTTTTCGCCTCCGGTGCGAATGAATAAATCAGGCTCCGCCGCATAGTACATGGACAAATAAGGCGTCAAATCATCCTCAGTAAACGGCTCTTTTTTGCCCGGGTTTGCAGCAATCATGCGATTGGTCGCCTGCAGGATGTCCCACCTTCCGCCGTAATTGGCCGCAATGGTTAAAGTAAGCCCGGTGTTATTTGCTGTGAGTTTTTCTGAGGCTTCAATTTGCGCCACCAAATCCGCATTAAACCGGCTACGGTCGCCTATCAGGATTAAACGGATATTGTTCTCATGCAGCTTGGCAACCTCGCGTTTCAGCGCATCCAGAAACAAACCCATTAGAAATGAAACTTCATCATCGGGTCTGCGCCAATTTTCACTGCTGAAAGCAAATAGCGTGAGAAATTTTACGTCAAGCTTTGCGCATTGTTTGACTAGATCACGCACAGTTTCCACACCACGCTTATGCCCGGCTACCCGTGGCAGAAAGCGCTTCCTAGCCCAACGGCCATTACCATCCATAATCACCGCAATGTGCTGAGGAATCTCCGCAGAAGCTGGGATAGTTTGTGTGGAACTTGAGAATAATGCCATTAGACGGCCATTAAATCGGCTTCTTTAATTTGAAGCAACTTATCTACTTCAACAACCGCTTTATCAGTCAGTTTCTGTACCTCATCTTGTGCGCGACGCTCGTCGTCCTCACTGATTTCCTTGTCTTTCAGCAGTTTTTTCAGTGCATCATTGGCATCGCGGCGCACATTGCGAATCGCCACTTTAGCGCCTTCTGCCTCATTGCGGACGATTTTGGTTAAATCGCGGCGCCGTTCTTCGGTCAGCATCGGCATCGGCACGCGAATCACATCGCCGTTGGTGGCCGGATTCAAGCCCAAGTCGCTATCGCGGATGGCCTTTTCAACCTTGCCAATCATATTTTTTTCGTAGGGCTGCACGTTAATGGTACGCGAATCACCTAAATTTACATTTGCCACTTGATTTACCGCAACCATCGAGCCGTAATATTCCACCATCACATGATCCAGCAAGCCAGTATGGGCGCGGCCTGTGCGCACCTTTGCCAAATCGTTCTTCAGCGCTTCCAGCGACTTCTGCATTTTTTGATCTGCGGTTTTTTTTATGTCTTCTAACATTTTGCTTCTCCAACTTAATGCTTGATTATACTACGACGCGCGTGCCTTCGTTTTCGCCCATCACTACGCGTTTTAGCGCACCAACTTTAAATATATTAAACACTGCGATTGGTAACTTTTGATCGCGGCATAGTGTAAACGCAGTCGCGTCCATCACTTTTAAATCCTTGGCAATAGCCTCATCAAAGGTCACTGTTTCATACTTGCTGGCTTGCGGGTCTTTTTTCGGGTCAGCACTGTAAATACCGTCGACTTTGGTGGCCTTGAGCACTATTTCGGCATCAATTTCAGCCCCGCGCAACGCAGCTGCGGTATCGGTGGTAAAGAACGGATTACCGGTACCTGCGCCAAATATCACCACGCGGCCTTTCTCTAGAGCTCGTAACGCTTTTGCGCGCACGTAAGGTTCCACGAACTCTATCCCCAGCGCACTTTGCACACGCGCCTCTACGCCAATGTGGCGCATGGCGTCCTGCAACGCCAGCGCATTCATGACTGTGGCCAGCATGCCCATATAGTCGGCAGTGGCTCGATCCATGCCTGCCGCCGCCGGCGCCACACCGCGAAAAATATTACCGCCGCCGATCACCACACCAACCTCAACGCCTAAATCTACAACCTCTTTGATTTGCTCTACGATGTTGTTTATTGTGGTGCGGTTAATACCATACGCATCGTCACCCATGAGCGCCTCGCCCGAGAGTTTAAGAAGGATGCGCTTAAAGGCAGGTTTAGCCATATTTTTTCTCAAAATTTAAGTTTGCTTATTTAATCATAAACCACGCCGATTTGCTTATGTTCCGGCGAAAAAAAGACGAAAAAAAAGTGGACATTAGGTCCACTTTTTTGTTTATAGCAATTAAACCTTGGCAGCTGCAGCAACCTCTGCCGCGTAATCCACTACCGCTTTTTCAATGCCCTCACCTACTGTATACATGGTGAATGAAGCGACAGAAGCATTTTTAGATTTCAACAATTGCTCAATGGTCAATTTGTCATCTTTAACGAACACTTGGCTGAGTAAAGTTACTTCTTTCAGGAATTTTTGCACTGTGCCATCAGCGATTTTTTCCAGCATCGCTTCAGGTTTACCTGCTTCTTTGGCTTTTTCAATCGCCACGCGACGCTCAGCTTCAATCAGGCTTGCATCTATGCCTGAAGCGTCCAGTGATTTGGGTTTGGCTGCGGCAATGTGCATGGCGATATCTTTAGCTAATGTGTCATCGCCGCCAACCAAGTCTACCAATACGCCGATTTTGCTACCATGAATATAACTTGCAAGTTTGCCTTTGGCATTGATTTTCACAAAACGGCGTGGCGTGATGTTCTCACCAATTTTACCAACCAGTTGCGCGCGTGTTTCTTCTACAGTAGCGCCACGCATTGCGAGTGCGCCTACAGCTGAGATGTCAGCAGCATTGCTGTTAGCGACAATACCAGCCAACTCACCAACAAATTTTAAAAAGTCTTCGTTTTTTGCACAAAAATCAGTTTCTGAATTCACTTCAATCATTGCACCGGTTTTGCCATCGGCACTAATCGAAACGCCTACAGTACCCTCAGCAGCCACGCGGCCTGCAGCCTTGCTGGCTTTGTTGCCAAAACGTACACGCAGAATTTCTTCCGCACGCGTCATGTCGCCTTCTGCTTCGGTAAGTGCTTTCTTGCAATCCATCATTGGCGCATCAGTGCGTTCACGTAACTCTTTTACCATGCTTGCGGTAATTTCAGCCATTTTTAGCTCCTAATATTCTTTTCTTTAACTATTTAATTAAGTAAAAATCTATAGTAAAAAAGGGGCTGCACGCCCCCTTTTTTACTTATGCAAATTACTCGGCTGCAGCTTCTGCCGCAACTTCTATAAACTCTTCTTCTTTTGCAGATTTCACAATCTCGGTAATTGCATTGGCGCGGCCATCCAGCACTGCATCGGCCATACCACGCGCATAAAGGCGAATCGCACGGCTAGAGTCATCGTTACCCGGAATCACATACGCAACGCCATCTGGTGAGTTGTTGGTATCTACAATGCCAATCACTGGGATGCCCAGTTTTTGCGCTTCAGTAATCGCGCCGCTTTCATGACCAACGTCGATAATGAAAATCGCGTCTGGCAAGCCACCCATTTCCTTAATGCCGCCAATGGAGCGCTCAAGTTTTTCGATTTCGCGTTTGTAACCAAGCGCTTCTTTTTTACCGAATTTTTCCAGGCTGCCATCCAGCAGCATCGCATCAAAATCGTGCAAGCGCTTAATAGATTGTTTAACAGTTTTAAAGTTGGTGAGCATGCCGCCTAACCAACGGTGATTTACATACGCACAACCTGCACGCACGGCTTCTTCTTTGATGATATCGCGCGCTTGGCGTTTAGTGCCTACGAATAAAATACGGCCCTTGTTAGCTGCCAATGTGCGCACATATTTAAGCGCATCTTCAAACAATGGCAAGGTTTTTTCAAGGTTTACAATATGAATTTTGTTGCGGTCGCCAAAAATATATTCTGCCATTTTTGGGTTCCAGTAACGGGTTTGATGGCCGAAGTGAACTCCGGCTTCCAGCATTTGACGCATGGTTACAGACATTTGATTACTCCATGTAAGGGTTAAATTTACACACATCCACAATATTCATAGACTTAACTTTCAATCTAGGAACACCCTGTACGGGATGGTGCAGTTATTTCTGCTAAATTGCAGAGGCCGCATAATACCATTAACTAATTGAGTTTGCTAGCTTAAATGGTTACTTTGCAAGTCATTATTGCTTAAATTTCGCTAGGCACACCAATAATGCGCATGGTCCTGTCTATATCCAGCCGTAAAAGCTCAGCAATATCACGGTAATCGTCTGGCAGGGCCGCATCACCCCAGCCATTAGCAGAATGACGTGCCAGATTCACCGCCAGTGTGACATTTCTCACCCGCTGCTCGCCTGATGCACCATCTTGCATCAGCTTAGACAATAACGGCGGCAATTGAAACAGATCGACCAGTTCCTTTTGCAAATCATGCAACTTAAAACCCAGCACTTCTTGCTGTACAGAGTGACTGCGCAAGGTTTTATCGGCTTGTTGCATGGCAAAGATGCTATTCATTTTATCGGGCGCAAAACACCACATCAGCATTTCAGATAAATCATGCAGCAAAGCAGCAATACGCACTTCCTCGGCATGCAAATCTGCAAGATGTGTAGCCCAGTCAGCCGCAAAATAGGCAGCTCGATGCGCGCGCCGAATCAGCCTAAGCAGGTGTGCCAATGCAGATAAGTTATTTTTAAGCGCATCCTCAACCAGAAAACTGGGCGGAATATCGCGAAAAAATGAGGCGGTGCCCATCATCAGAATCGCCTGTTCGACCTGCAGCAGATCCTGCAACTGCTGTTTGCCTTTATGTTTTTGCGAATAACTCAGTACCCTGAACACCATCATCGGATCATTAAGTACCGCAGAGGTAATTGCACGCGCACTCAGCTTATCCTCATCCTCCTGCAATCGTGCGATTCCGCGCGCCGTTTGCTTAAGCACGGGGATTTCAGCGGTGCGGATAAAATCAACCCAGGCATTGATATCTTTTGCTGCTGTGTCTATAAGTGTCGACGCCATTCAAACTCTCCTTTACCAGCTTCACAGCATAAAGGCTCCGCCCAACTTTAAATACGCAAAAAACGCCATAAAAGACGCGCTTACCGTTGAATTGCTTTGTTTTTTATTTTTCTATGGCGCAATACGCCTGACTATTACTCCCTACGCGGGATACCGCATGGATATTGGCTTGCAGAGCATCGATTATCGATTGCTTTGTGTAGGAAACCGTGGTCTGTCCCCTATTATTTGTATTTTTCGCTAGTCCTAAAATATTCTCTAATGTTTCAACTCCTACTCCAAAAGTTTGCAACACGCCTGAATAATCAATATTTGCACTGGAAATT
Source organism: Methylotenera sp. (assembly GCA_049687015.1). Lineage (GTDB taxonomy): Bacteria > Pseudomonadota > Gammaproteobacteria > Burkholderiales > Methylophilaceae > Methylotenera_A. The sequence goes on from JBAVIP010000077.1 coordinate 15,733, forward strand.
CTATTACCATTACTCCCAACAGTGCCATCAGGCGCCAACCCATAAGTCTTTTCATAACTAAGAATAGTGTCACGATGTTTTTGCAGCGTCTTATAGACAGATTCAGCATCTGCTGAGGTCACATTAGTATTGTATAGGCCAAACAACGTCGATTCCATATATCTACGCTTAGCAAGTCCGCCACTTGCACTAGCCCCACCATTAGACCCATAACGAATTTCATACCACGCCTCAGCGCGATTACCACTATTTATAGCTGCAGTTAGCTTGCGCCCAATTATCCCTGAACCACCGTTCCAAGTCATTGAAGCCAAAGCAATCATCTCTCTTGAATTGGGATTTATTGCTGGCAATTTATTTAGAATTGGTTGTCTGTAAACATTAGGCCATAAATTATCAAAAGTAGCTCTAACCTCAAGCTCATTAGCAAATGTAAATGTAGAGCGCGGCAACCCTCCTATATAACTACTGTAAGAAGCATTAGCATTAGCATAGGCTAATCGCTGAGCCATAATTAAATTTAATGCGCTAGCGCCATTATGATTGTTTACAGCAGTGCGTATGGATTGAATAAAATCATATTCTGCTTGATCATTTACTCCAGATACTGGACGAGAACTTAAATTAACAATACTAGACTTAAAACCCAAAGTCGCCAAAACTGCATTTTGTACTGGCCTTCCTCCTGCGACCAAATCAAATCCAATGCCAATTGTAAAGTTCCCATTTACCATTAAACCATTGAGCCTGTCGTTGGCAAGGGGAGCCTCCAGCTGTTCAAGGCTCTGATACAACGTATCGTCAAAATTAGCTTGGTTTCTCCAATTTATCGTCATCACAAACTCCTCAGTATAATAAATTCTTAAAAATTGCTTATTTTTTGCACTATCTCTGAATCTCTTTATAATTACAAACTGTTTTTATTCCTTCACGCGAAAGCCAATCCACGCCATTAAAGTAACTAATTGAATTCGAATCACCTTCCCATGGAGAGAAATTGATCAAGTAAACTCTAGACTCATACTCAATTAAATTGGTGGTATGTGCTTTACTTGAGTTGTAGAATTTCCCAGAGGAAAGCAATACTTTCATTGACGACAGTCTGGTACCCCCATCAACAATAATTTTATCATTGGTACCATCCTGGTCAATATCGTAACTTTCATATATAGCTTCAAAAGCTTTGCTATTATCAGTAGGTATTAAGTAGGGTAATTCACTTATAGCAGCGAGTTCAGCAATTTTTTTACAGAACCCCAAATTATGATTGTTAAGAATGGATTCTTTTTTATTTTGACCCAATGATTTTTCTTGATATACTTTTTCTCCATCATGCTTTGCGATTTCCGAAAGTTCGTCAATTCTCAACTGATAAATAGTCTTTAAGCACATTTCGTCTGCGCAAAGATTTCTTTTTTTAATCCAAGTTCTTTGAGTTTTTTTAAGCTTTACTGGGTTATTAGCTAAAGACAAGGCATATCGATAACTATTTAACAATCGCTCATCTAATTCCTGCAATCTCAATGTGCCATTTTTGTCGAAAACCATTTTCTCAACCTTAGTTACAGATCTTTTACAATCAAAACTGGCCGCACTCACAGTTAATGACGAAAAAAGGAAAAAAGCCATAGTTGATATAGATATAAAAATGTGAACTAAACAAGAATTCGCGTTAAGCACATGTTTTTTCATACTCCTCGAATTTGCAGCAGTAGCATTTGTCTCCACCTTACACCTCCACCTTCTCAGAATTAGGTTGCTGAGCACTTGTTTGTAGCCCACTTTGTGTCATTGCTGTTTGTTGCTGTTCATTTTGATTGTTTTTGTCTTTCCCCAAAATCACCGCTTCATCTACTTGCAAGCCTTTAGGCAATTGATGCGTAATAAACAGAATGGTCACCTTACCTTTTAGCTTATTCACTGTCTGAGCAAAGTGTTCTGCGGTTTGTTGGTCTAGGTTAGAAACCGCTTCATCAAATATCAGTACTTTGGGTTGTTTGAGTAGGGCTCTGGCAATAGCAATACGTTGCTTTTGCCCGCCACTTAAACCAGTGCCATGCTCACCCACGACGGTTTGATAACCTTGCGGTAGTTTCTCGATGGTAGTATGGATTTCTGCCAGTTGGCAGGCTTGGATGATTTGCTCAAAACTGGCATGTGGGTTGGCGAGGATGAGGTTATCGTAAATAGTGCCTGCGAATAAGGTGGTTTCTTGCGGCACTACGCCAAAGTGGTTACGCAGTTCATTGGCAGCAAGGTAGCTGATATCTTGCCCATTGAGTTTAATGTTGCCTTCTTGTGGTCGGTAGAAGCCAAGTAAGAGTTTAGCCAAGGTACTTTTACCACAGCCACTTGGGCCCATCACCAATACACAATGCCCAGCTTTGATATTAAAGCTCAGGTTTTGATACAACCATGGTAGGTCGTCACCATATCTAAAGCCTAGGCTATCGACAGTGATATTGGTGGCTTGATTGACATTGGCTCGGGTGGGGATTAGCGTCATTGGTTCTGCTGGCGCGTTCATCACATCGCCTAGGCGTTTTACCGCAGGATTTATAATTAAAAACGTTGCTTGTTGAAACTCTTGCCACAAACCGACCAAGCGTAATACAGGGCCTGACAGCCTGCCTGAGAACATTTGAAAAGCGACTAACATGCCACCAAGAATAAAACCAAAAGCATAGTTGCTGTTATGCATGACCAGCCATGCGCCCACACAAAGAATCGCCAGTGTTTGCAGTTGGTCTAGGGTGTTAGCCGCGGTATTGTAGGTAATCGAGAGTTTACGGCTATCAAAGCTGGCATTAAGATAAGTGCTTAGGTAGTTGCCAAAGGTTTGTTTGAGCTGGGGCTCCATTTGCAGAGACTTTACTGTCTCCATGCCTGACACATATTCAGTCAGAAAAGCTTGGTTACGTGCACCCAACATAAACTGATGGTTAAGCTTGGCACGAAAGATGGGTGTGACGAAAAAGCTGATGATGGAAATGAGCATTTTATTTTTATTCAATTTTTAATTTAATTAAATACTATCAAACTATTAGGCTAAAACCTAAATTACTCACCCATTGATCAATATAGACCATTTCAACATATTGGCTATGCTAAAATATCGTCATTCCATCATTCACCTAGCAAGCTCATGGCCATCACCATTCATAACGCGGACGACATTGCAAAAATGCGCATTGCAGGCAAGCTGGCCTCTGAAGTGCTTGATTACATTACACCTTTTGTGGTGCATGGCGTTACGACAGAAAAGCTGGACCAGCTTTGCCATAATTATATTGTGAACGTGCAGCAAGCGATTCCCGCACCGCTTAACTACGCGCCAGATGGCCACACACCCTACCCTAAATCGATTTGCACTTCGGTGAATCACCAGATTTGCCACGGCGTGCCGGGGGATAAAGTGCTAAAAAATGGCGATATTGTGAATATCGATATTACTGTGATTAAAGATGGCTATCATGGCGATACCAGCCGCATGTTTATGGTGGGCGAAGTTTCGATTCAAGCCAAAAGATTGTGCGAAATCACGTATCAGGCCATGTGGCTAGGCATACGCCAAGTGAAGCCAGATGCGACTTTGGGAGATATTGGCCATGCCATACAAACCTTTACTGAAAAAAATGGTTACAGCGTGGTGCGTGAGTTTTGCGGGCATGGTATTGGCAAAAAGTTTCATGAAGATCCGCAAGTGCTGCATTATGGCAAGCCCGGCGCAGGACTCAAGCTCAAAGCCGGTATGATGTTCACCATCGAGCCGATGATTAATGCGGGCAAGCGCGAAATCAAACAACTGCCTGACGGCTGGACCATTGTCACTAAAGACCGCAGTTTATCAGCGCAGTGGGAACACACCATACTGGTGACCGAAACCGGTTTTGAAGTGATGACTTTATCTGCCGGGTCGCCCGCCACGCCATAAATGTCAGAAGCAAAGCAAGCAATCCAAACCTGGCGCAGCATTTTAAAAGCGCAACAAAGTGCGCTCGAAACCAGTTTTTTTCAGCATAAAAACACTGCTCAATTACTCAGAAAACACGCACAATTAATCGATGCGCTACTAAGACAGATATGGCTGCAAGCCAATATCCATATGGATGTATGTTTAATTGCTGTTGGAGGCTATGGTCGCGAAGAGCTTTTCCCTTACTCTGACATTGATTTGTTGATTCTGTTGCCACATCAACATGATTATGTACTGAATGAGCAAATTGAAGGCCTGATTGGTCAACTGTGGGATATCGGCTTAAGCGTAGGCAATAGCGTGCGTACGCTTGAGGAGTGCGTGAATGAGGCCGCACAAGACGTCACCGTGCAAACCAACTTGCTGGAGGCTCGCCTGCTGGTGGGCAACAAAGCTAATTACCAGTTATTCACTGAGGCGATAGATGCTTTAATGCAGCCCGCGGATTTTTTTGCAGCCAAATTCAAAGAGCAAGATAATCGCCATGCCAAGTTTAACGACACTGCTTACAGCCTGGAGCCCAACATCAAAGAAAGCCCGGGCGGGCTGCGCGATTTGCACATGATTTTGTGGCTGGCGCTAAGTCAGCATCTAGGTAAAACCTGGCTGGAACTCGCCAAAAATAACATCATCACTGCCACCGAATTGCGCCAAATCAAACGACATGAGCGCAATCTGCAAACACTGCGCATCCGTTTGCATTATCTGGCCAAGCGTCGCGAAGACCGGCTGCTGTTTGATTTTCAAAATGCGCTTGCGGAAAACTTGGGCCTGGTCAACACCCCCAATAAACGCGCCAGCGAACAGCTCATGCAAAGCTATTATCGTAGCGTTAAATTTATTAGCTTAATCAATGAGATATTACTTAAAACTTTAGAATCTACTTTAAATAAAAATAAACCGAAAATCGTTACCATTAACGCACGGTTCGAGTCAAAAAATGGCTTGCTGGAAGCAAAGTCTGCGCAGCTTTTACAGCAACAGCCAGCCGCGATTTTAGAAAGCTTCTTGTTGCTACAACAACACCCGGAACTTAAGGGCATGAGCGCCAGTTTGCTGCGTGAACTACAGCGCGTGAAAAAAATTGTAAATCGAGATTTTCGTGACTCGGTAGAAAACAAAAAGCTATTTTTAAGCATATTATCTCAACCCAATGGCGTTAATCATAGCCTGCGGCGCATGAATAACTACGGCATTCTGGGGCAATATATTCCCGCATTCAGCAAAATTGTGGGACAAATGCAGCACGATTTATTCCATGTTTACACTGTAGACGAGCACATTTTAAATGTGCTGGCGAACTTGCGGCGCTTTGCCAAACCCGAGTTAAAGCATGAGTTCCCATTGTGTAGCCAGCTATTTTCATCTTTTGAAAAGCCGCATCTACTCTACCTTGCAGCCTTGTTCCATGACATCGCAAAAGGCCGCGGCGGCGATCATTCCACACTAGGTACTAAAGATGCCAAACGCCTTTGCAGGTTACACAAGTTACCTAAAGAAGACACGAGTTTAGTCGCATGGCTGGTGGAATCACACCTTAAAATGTCGAGTACTGCACAAAAATCTGATTTGTCAGATCCCAATGTCATTGAACAATTTGCACGTTTTGTAAAAACCGAAAAGCACCTGATAGCCTTGTATTTATTGACGGTAGCTGATATTCGCGGCACCAGCCCCATCGTATGGAACGCCTGGAAAGCCCGTTTGCTGGAAAGCTTGTTTTACACCACAAAACGCGTGCTAAACGATGAAACATTTAGCGTACAGCAAACCATTGAAATCAGGCAGCAGGAAGCCGCTCTCAAGCTCAGTAAATACGGGCTTAGCGCGCAATCTTATCAACCATTGTGGGATAACGTGGGCACAGCTTATTTTGTACGCTTTGAACCTGATGAAATTGCCTGGCAAAGTCGCTTGCTTACGCCGCACGTATATAGCGAAAAACCCATAGTTCGCGCGCGCCTAAGCCCAAGTGGCGACGGCATTCAAGTGATGATTTATACGCGTGATCAGGACGATTTATTTGCCCGCATTTGCAACTTTTTTGACCGCATGGCTTATAACATCGTGCAAGCCAAGATTTACACCACCAATCATAACTATGCCTTGAATAGTTTTATTGTTTTAGATCAATCAGGTAAGTCAGTTAGTTACAGTGGTTTATTAAAATTCATTGAAGCTGAACTGACTGAAAAGATACTCGCTACAAAGCCTTTGGAAGCGCCATTAGAAGGCCGTGTCAGCCGTCAAGTAAAGCACATGCCATTTGCTACTCAGGTAAAAATCAGCGCCGAAGCACAAGGCGTTAATCATACCCTCGAAATTATTACGGGCGACCGCCCTGGCCTGCTCGCCAAAATTGCATTCATATTCTTACAGCACGGAGTCGATTTGCATAATGCAAAAATCAACACGCTTGGCAGCCGCGCTGAAGACAGCTTCTTAATTTCCGCCAAGCATGGCAATGTACTAAGCGCCACTCAAATTGATTCTTTACAACACGACCTAGCAAATTTGTAAGATAAATCAGCTAAATTGGTAATGCTTGCGTAGCGGTTTTTTAACATCCCAGGTGCATGATAGACCAGCGGGAAAAGTGACCAGATCACCCGGACCAAAGCTGACCGGGCTGCCGCCATTTTTGGGCGTTACCGTCACTTCACCTTCCAGAATGTAGGCGATTTCCTGAGATTGATAACTCCAGGGAAAAGTAGATACTTCTTTTGACCAAGTAGGCCAGCTTTTAACGTCAAGTGAAGCCAGTTTGGTGGCGTCAGGTTTCTCAACAGTAATATTCATGGTGTGCTCCTTAAAAACAAAAAAGCCTCGAATACTTTATATTCAAGGCTTATTGTATTCCTAACACACAAAAATGCAATTACGAGTGTTTGTAGTGCTTTTTAAGCTGTTTCACGACTTCCCAGTTGCTTTTAAGGCCTTTTGGAAACACCACGAAATCACCGGCTTTAATCACCACTTTTTCGCCGCCTTGTGGAGTTACATGAAATTCACCTTCAAGCACGTAAGCACTTTCGGTCATACCAAAATCCAGCGGAAACTTAGATGGTGCGCAATCCCAAGTTGCCCAGCTGGCAACGCCTAGCGACTTTAATTTTTCTTCCGATGGGTTGTGATCAATGATAATTTGGCTCATATTTTTCCTTAAGTACAGACTCATTAAATACAAATACTGCTTAAAAAGCAGTATTTAGAAATTGGCGGAAGAGGTGAGATTCGAACTCACGGTGGGCTCGCACCCACGACAGTTTTCAAGACTGTAGCATTAAACCGCTCTGCCACTCTTCCAATTATTATTTACATATTTTAACTGCAACGATTTTAATCGTCACAGTCTTGCAAGACTGCAGCATGCCATTCTTTCAAATGCGCCCTGCCACTCTTCCTTGCGAAGGCGGCATTATAGCAAAGATTTACTCGTCTTGAATATCCTGACCTGCAAAAAGTACGTCGGTAAAGCCAAATTGGCTTAAATCGGTAATGCGCATGGGGTATAAAATTCCATTTAAGTGATCGCACTCATGCTGCACAACTCTAGCGTGGAAGCCGCTTACTAGCCTGTCGATGGCATTGCCATATTGATCAAAACCTTTGTAGTGCAGACGCGCATAGCGTGGCACCAAGCCGCGTAGCCCCGGCACAGACAAACACCCTTCCCAGCCTTCTTCCATTTCATCGCCCACAGCGGCTAACGTAGGGTTAATCAGCACAGTGAAAGGCACTTGTTCCGCGTCCGGGTAACGTGGATTCGCACTAACGCCGAATATCGCCACCTGTAAACTTACACCGATTTGCGGAGCGGCTATTCCGGCGCCGTCCATCGCCCGCATAGTGTCCTGCATATCTTCAATAAGCGCATGCAGTTCAGGCGTATCGAACGCGGTTACAGGTAGCGCTTTCTGTAACAAAAACGGGTCGCCCATGCGTAATACGGTTTTAACTGCCACCTTGGTTTCCTCTGTAGTTATGTTACTGAATAAATTGCCTAGAATTTTGTTGCCGGATAAACACGCGCGATTTCTTCAATCAATATACGCACTTTTTGCATAGTCAACTCCAACTTGATAATCAATTCTTCATATTGAATGCCATGATTGCTTGTGCCGCGCCCTGCCGCATGGTTCGCGACTGGGCATAGCGCAGCATAGTGCACACCCAACTCACGCGCCAGCGCAGCTTCCGGCATACCTGTCATGCCCACCAGCGTTGCGCCATCGCGTTCCAAACGGTTGATTTCTGCTGCCGTTTCCAGCCTTGGACCCTGCACACAGGCATACACACCACCATCATGCAGGCCTTGCTGAATGTTGCTGGCAGCTTGCTTGCATATCTGACGCAGACTGTTGGAATATGGTTCAGTAAAGTCGATATGTTTTACCGGCAATTCAATGCCATCGTGATAGGTATTTTTACGGCCATGCGTGTAATCGATGATCTGATGCGGCAACACGATGTCACCAGGATTTAAATCACTCGCTATGCCGCCCGTAGTGGCTATCGCCAATAGATTTCTTACACCAACCGATTGCAACGCCCAAATATTGGCGCGATAGTTCACTGCATGCGGCGGAATGGTGTGGCCGCCGCCATGCCGCGCTAAAAACACCACTTCCAGCCCTGCCAGCTCACCAAACACCAAGGGCTGTGAAGCTTCACCATACGGCGTGCGTGCGATTTGACGTCTGGTGATTTTCAAGTTTTCAAGTTGTGCTAAACCCGTGCCACCGATAATGCCTAACATAAGCTACCTAACATAGTAATTCCTTAATATTTTATGATTATTGTAGCGCATGGCAGGCGCTAGCGCTGTAGGGTTTGCATATTTTGTGGCATACTTCAGCTATGGCTACCGATTCAGACATATTTGACATCACTAAAGAAGACTTAAAAGCTAAAGAAAGTTTAGGGGGTAGCCTTGCGTTATCGCAACAGCATTACGAGAACTTTCCAGTTGCTTCTTTTGTGTTACCCAGGCATTTACGCGACCCAATTGCATTGATTTACACATTTGCGCGTCAAGCAGATGATTTTGCGGACGAAGGTTATCACAAACCAGCTTGGCGACTGGCAAAGTTGCAAGGCTTTAAAAACGAGCTGGACCTTATTCAAAGCAACAGCAAAACCAAGTCGCCGTTTTTTACTGAGCTAGGCAATATGATTCGCAAGCACGAGTTGCCGCTCACGCCATTTTACGATTTATTAGAAGCGTTTAGTCAAGATGTCACAAAAACGCGCTATGCTAATTTTTTAGAGCTATTGGATTACTGCCGTCGCTCTGCTAACCCAATAGGTGCTTTATTGTTGCATCTGTTTGGCAAAGCCACGCACGAGAACTTAATCTACTCCAATAAAATCTGCACGGCCTTACAGCTCATCAATTTTTATCAGGATGTAGCCATTGATTTTGAAAATGAGTTCCACAAAAGTCGCATTTATTTGTGCCAGGATGAAATGCAGCAATTTGGTGTAACAGAGGCACAAATTGCCAGCCAGTATGCAAACAGACATTGGGAAGAGTTCATGCTTTTTAATATTGATCGCGCCGAAAGTATGCTTAAAGAAGGCAAACCGCTGGAGCATATTCTGCCTGGCCGCATTGGCTTGGAAATGCGCATGATAATCGGCGGCGGCGAGCGTGTTCTATATAAGCTAAGAAACGTGCGCGGCGATGTGTTTAAGCACAGGCCTACCCTCGTAGCGTGGGATTGGCCAGTTATTTTGCTTAACGCTTTGTTAAGATGACTGCCTTAAATCCATATTTTTAATAATGACACCCCAGCAATACTGCAAACAAAAAGCTGAGCAAAGCGGCTCCAGCTTTACCGTCAGCTTTCTATTTTTACCAAAAAATCAGCGCGATGCTATGACCGCGCTTTATGCATTTTGCCGCGAGGTGGATGACGTGGTGGATGAATGCGCCGACTACAGCGTCGCGCAGACCAAACTCAACTGGTGGAAAGGCGAAATTGCCAATTTATATGCTGGCACACCGCAACACCCCGTTACACGGGCTTTACAGCCTGTTATTGCACAATTCAATCTTGCGCAAGAACATTTCTTAGAGATTATCGACGGAATGGAAATGGATTTAAAATTCAACCGTTACGAAGACTTTAAGCAGCTGCAACTATATTGCTACCGCGTCGCCAGCGTGGTTGGGTTGCTGTCAGCACAGATTTTTGGGTTTAAAAACCGAAAAACCCTTAAATATGCGCACGATTTAGGCATGGCGTTTCAGCTCACCAATATTATCCGTGACGTAGGTGAAGATGCCCGCAGAGGCCGTATTTACTTGCCGTTAGACGAACTGAAAAAAGCGAAAGTGTCAGAAGAAGATATCCTGCAAAGCCGTGAATCCGCAGCAGTTAAAGAACTCATGGACTATCAGATTGAGCGCGCAGAAACCTATTACGACAAAGCCTTACGCGAGTTGCCTGCGGAGGATGCCAAACAGCAGCGCACTGGCCTGATGATGGCGGCGATTTACCGCACTCTGCTGCGTGAAATTAAAGCCGACAGTGCAGAAAAAGTGCTTAACAGCAAAACCTCGCTACCGCCTTTCAGAAAATTCATGCTCGCCATACAAACCTATTTCAAATATGCCTAAACACGCGGTGGTGATTGGCGGCGGCATCGCCGGCCTGGCGGCCGCAGCCACGCTGGCAGATCAAAACATTCAGGTCACGCTGCTAGATGCCGGCTCGCAATTTGGCGGGCGCGCGCGTAGCGTGGCGATTGAGGCTAATAGCCAGGTGCATCAACTGGATAACGGCCAACACATTCTACTAGGCGCGTACCGCGAAACGCTTAAATTGCTGGCCAAGGTTGGCGTGCAGGAGCAGGACATGCTGATGCGTGTTCCGCTGACGCTGGACATACGTGCGGGCAACAAACCTGTCTTTAAATATGCAGCTCCAGCATATTTTCCAGCACCACTTAACCAACTTATTGGTTTTTGGTTTTGCCAAGGCCTGCAAATCAATGAGCGCTTAGCCGTGATTAAATTCATGCTTCGGCTCAAAAAAACCAATTATCAGCTCCCAACTGATGAGCCGTTGGCAGATTTTTTGCAAAAAAATCAGCAATCCAGCAAAGTCATTACCTTGCTGTGGGAGCCGCTGTGCTTGGCTGCGCTCAATACGCCTATCAATTTAGCAAGCAGCAAAATATTTTTAAATGTGTTGCGGGATACTTTTCAAACCAAACACAGTACTGATTTTTTATTGCCTAAACAGGATTTGTCGCGACTATTTTCGCAACCCATCACACGCTATCTCAAGGCGCATCAGGTCAGAGTGCTGCATAACAAGCGCGTCAAAAGCATCTCGCCCAACCCTGATGGTTACACCGTATCCACTAAAGAAGAAACTTTCGATGCCAGTCAAGTGATAGTAGCAATATCGCCGGTACGGCTGCACAATGTGATAACCGATTTGCCAAAGCTGAATTTTGTGGCCGAGCAAATAGATAGCTATGAATACCAGCCCATCTACACCATTTATTTGCAATATTCCAGCAGCGCGACACTTTCTGCGCCGATGGTGGGCTTAACTGGCGCGCTTTCGCAATGGGTGTTTGATCGTGGCATTTTATGCAACCAGAATGGCTTAATGGCGGTAATTATTAGCGCAGAAGGCAAACACCAAAGCCTTACACACGACGCCTTAGCACTTAAGGTCGCGCAAGAGCTTCAAGCCGCTTTTCCACAACTGATAAAACCGCTTTGGCATAAGGTGATAGCAGAAAAACGCGCTACATTCTCGTGCCATGTAAATCTGCCAAGACCCGCCCACTTAACACCCTACCCTGGGCTATACCTTGCGGGTGATTATACCTTTGCCGATTATCCCGCCACGATAGAGGGCGCCGTGAGGAGCGGCGTGGCTTGTGCGGATTTGATTTGTGGTTTGCACTAAAACAATCCGCATTTACAGACTTTTAAAACCGCTCACTAAAAGCCTAACTTCGCTCTTTCTCTTTTGATCTTATCTTTTATTCGGCTAAAAACCCTATAAAACACAGGCGGGGTCAAGTCTTTTAAATAATTATCAAACACCAGCTGACGCACCTCCTTCTTAGTAGCGGCATCGTCTTTAGCTCTGGCCTTATACATGGTGGAGTGTGCCGGTGTATCTTCATAAATACGTTTAGAGGCCGTGTAATAATAAAGGGCCAATGATTTTCTCGTGACCCCATCTGGCGTGGTTAAAGGCTCAGGATGTCCATGAAAACTATCTGCATCGGTATTAAAAATAACGCAACGGTTATAAATTGGGGCTATCGTATGCACTTTCCCCTGCATTTTTCTATCCCATAGCTCTAAATGGCCACCATATTCATCTTTCCAATCTTTATTCAGGTAAATAATCACGTTCAATCGTCGATTTAAATGTAAGGTCTCATTAATTCTAAAATCAGCGTGAATGCCCAATTTTCCGCCTTTAGAAGTTTCATGGAAACCGCCACCTAAAAAATGCGGATCTGGGATAAGCGATGGAATTGTAGTAAGCGACTCTAAAAACTGTACGATGGGAATAGAGTTAAAAAAACCAAACACTTCACGAATAAAGCCATTACAGCTTGCTGGTACAATCTGCCGTTTATGTAGGCCTGCATAGCCCATGTCGAAAACCACATCGCCTTCTAGCTGTTCAGTGGGGAAATTAGCGACGATTTTATCGATTAACTCTTTTGGCAAAAAATCATCAATCACAATATGCGGAAATGGCTCGGCGAAACAATAATCGCCGCTTAAATTCTCCCCGAATTGTTTTGCATCTTTTATGTTTAAGTAAACACCATCATGAATGCTAATAGGCAATGTTGCTTGATGAAACATGCTAGCTTCCTCACAAAAGAAAAGCGAATAAACTCTTTACCAAGATGAATCTACATTATTTCGTGTTGTTAAACAATAGCACATTCAGGTTGATATCTATGTGTTGGCGGGGCTATTGCGTCTTGAAGCGTGACTGGTTTGCATATATTGATAACTAGGCACAATAGAAGGAACTGTTAGAAAGCGGTATTGCTTATACGGATTTAGTGTGTAATTCGTAAACACCATCATTCTGAGTTCGTAGCGTGGGCAGATTTTATGCCCACGCGGCAATTTAAGATAAACGGTGGGCAAAATTTGCTCACCCTACTCGGCTAGAATGGCGCAGGCGAAGATATTACAAGTTCAATAAATGATTTATTGTACTCACTATCTAAATTCAATTTACTTATATTGACCTTATAAGAATTACCAGTAAGCTCTTTAAGCGCCTTTGAAAAACCGTCTTCAATCTGACTAACACTGACAGCTTTTATTGCTTGAATATCTGCATATTCACTACCGGATTTATTATCATTAAACACAAGTATTCTCCTTAAGAATTTCTCAATTGATTCAACGCCTGCTCCAAGCGCTCCACCGCAATCACTTCCAGCCCAGCAATTTTCGTTTTTGGTGCATTGGCTTTTGGCACAATGGCTTTGGTAAAGCCTAATTTTGCGGCTTCTTTCAAGCGCATTTGCCCACCTTGCACGGGGCGAACTTCGCCTGCCAAGCCAACTTCACCAAATACTATAAGTTTAGACTCTAATGGTTTGTTTTTTAAAGAAGAAACGATGGATAATATTACTGCCAAATCGACTGCTGGTTCAGCAATTTTAACGCCGCCAACAGCGTTGATAAACACATCCTGGTCAAAACACGGAATACCCGCATGACGATTTAACACCGCTAACAGCATAGCTAATCGGTTCTGTTCAAGGCCGGTCGCCAATCTTTTCGCATTGGGTGCATGGTTTTCATCCACCAACGCCTGAATTTCAATCAGCAATGGCCGTGTGCCTTCCATGGTCACGGTAATGCAACTACCAGCCACCTGAGATTCATGGTGTGATAAGAACAAAGCGGACGGATTAGAAACCTCGCGCAGACCGTGCTCGGTCATGGCGAATACGCCAAGCTCGTTCACCGCGCCGAAGCGGTTTTTAAACGCGCGAATGAGACGAAAACTGGAGTTTTGGTCACCTTCGAAATACAACACCGTATCCACAATATGCTCTAGCACGCGCGGTCCTGCCAGTGAGCCTTCTTTGGTGACGTGCCCGACCAGAATCACCGTAATACCCAATTGCTTTGCAAGTCTAGTCAACTGTGCCGAACACTCTCGCACTTGTGCGACTGAACCTGGTGCGGATTGCAACGCTTCTGAATATACGGTTTGAATGGAATCGATGACCGCGATATTGGGTTTATGCGTTTGCAGTGTGGCGAGAATCTTCTCAAGGTTAATTTCGGCCAGAAGCTCTACATTGCTGGCGTCCAGCCCTAAACGCTTGGCGCGCATGGCGATTTGCTGCGGCGATTCTTCACCGCTTACGTAAATCGCCTGACTATTTTTGCCCAAATGACACAAAACCTGCAGCAACAAAGTCGATTTGCCAATGCCCGGGTCGCCGCCAATCAACACCACGCCGCCTTCCACCAATCCGCCGCCTAGCACACGGTCAAATTCGCTAATGCCGGTGGGTGTGCGCTCAATATCGGCCGCTTTGATGCTGCTGAGTTTTTGTAAGGTGCTGCTTTGGGTTAAACCATCGAATTTATTGGCGTAGCGGTTAGTTGACGTGCTAGATTCTTCGATACTTTCCACCAGCGTATTCCATGACATGCAGCTTGGGCATTGGCCCTGCCATTTGGGCTCGCTGGCGCCGCACTCGGTGCAGCTGTAGATGGTTTTAGCTTTTGCCATGCAGATCAGCTCAAGTGCTAGTAATTGTCTGGCATGTAGCCCGCATTGGCAAAGTTCTCGAAACGCGTATGTTCGCCAATAAAGGTCAGGCGCACACGGCCAATCGGGCCGTTACGCTGCTTGCCGATGATGATTTCTGCCGTGCCTTTATCAGCACTATCAGGGTTATACACTTCGTCGCGGTAGATAAACAAAATTAAATCGGCATCTTGCTCAATCGCACCAGATTCACGTAAATCGCTCATTACCGGGCGCTTGTCGGGGCGTTGTTCTACGCTGCGGTTAAGCTGAGAAAGCGCAACCACAGGCACATCCAGCTCTTTGGCCAGCGCTTTGAGTGAGCGTGAAATTTCAGAAATCTCAGTTGCACGGTTCTCGCCCTGCTTGCCTGCAGGTGCTGACATCAATTGTAAGTAATCCACCACGATTAAACCAAGCTTACCGGTTTGGCGATGCAGCCTGCGCGCTCTGGCACGCACATCAAAGCTGCTTAAGCCTGCACCTTCATCAATAAAAATAGGCGCTTCGTTAAGCCGGCCCAGTGCGGTCGTCAGTTTTTCCCAATCTTCATCTTCCAATCGCCCTGTACGCATGCGGTGCTGGTCTAAGCGCCCTACTGAGCCTATCATCCGCATGGCGAGCTGGGTCGAGGCCATCTCCATAGAGAATACAGCGACTGGTAAACCTGTGTCGAGTGCGACATTCTCTGCAATATTGAGTGAAAACGCAGTTTTACCCATCGAAGGCCGCCCCGCTACGATGATTAAATCGCCGCCCTGAAAACCGGAAGTCATTGAATCCAAATCAGTAAAGCCAGTGGGAATACCGGTGACATCGCTCTGGTTGTCGCGCGAAAACAGCATATCAATGCGCTCCGCCACTTGCGGCAGCAACTCTTTAATATCCTGAAAACCTTGGCTGCTACGCTGACCGCCTTCGGCAATCTGAAAAATCTTGGCTTCAGCTTCATCCAGCAGCTGCTGCGCGTCACGTCCGTTGGGGTTGTAGGCGCTATCGGCAATACCGCTGCCCACTACAACCAACTTACGCATAATAGCGCGCTCACGCACAATCTCCGCATAACGGCGAATATTGGCTGCAGTTGGCGTGTTCTGCGCCAATGCGCCTAAATAGGCAATGCCGCCTACCGTTGAGAGCTCAGCCGTGCTTTCCAGCGATTCCGCCACCGTTACAATGTCTGCCGGGCGATTATGCTCAATTAACTTACCGATGTGCTTGAATATCGTTTTATGATCATGCTGATAAAAATCATCAGCACTTAAAATATCGGCAATTTTGTCTAATGCCTCATTCTCAAGCAGCAAGCCACCAATCACCGATTGCTCGGCCTCGATAGAATGTGGGGGAAGTTTGAGGGAATCTAGTTGTTCATCAGCCATGCCGAGATTATACCCAACTTAACTTTCAAAAGTTAAACTTGAAAAATCTACTTTATGCTTTGTCAGTTATCTAACAAAAATACTCTCTGTTATCTCAAGGCAATGGGATTATGTTTCTATTTAAGCGTATTTTGAACGCTTTATAACGGTCGTTTCACCAAACAATACAGTGAAACTGAGCTGAAATACTGGTTATCAACCAACCGACCAGCCACTTTGGTTTCGGCTTCTGTTAACGCGGCACCATTCTCAAAAAAATCGTGCGGAAAATAGACCTCGGCCTCGACTTTACCACCAATATAATGAAATATTACCCGCACAGGGTCTGGTAACCCGTCCAGCAGTGGCGCCAAGTGAGTTAGCAGAATTTCACGGCCTGGCATGCGCTGGGCATTGCTATCATGTTCAATATCATCCTCAGGATCGACATGAACTAACACATCGACCACCTCTGGATGGCTTTTCAGAACACGCGCCCGTGCACGTTCTGCAATGCTGTGTCCTTCTGATACGCTGATACGAGGATCGACCAGAATATGTGCATCCACCAGTGCGCGGTGTGCCATACGGCGGGTGCGCAGTTCGTGCAGATTGACTACCCCCGATGTATCAATGAGCGTCTGGCGGATACTATCCACTTCCTCAATTGATAGACCCGCATCTATCAGTTCCTGGAAAGCATCCCAGGCAAACACGATACCCATACGCACAATCATGAAGCCAACTACAATCGCAGCCAAGGAGTCGGCATAAATAAAACCCAGCAGGTTGCCTCCGATGCCTACAGCCACCACCAGCGATGAAGCGGCATCTGACCGCGCATGCCAAGCATTTGCAATGAGCATGGGCGAACGCAATTGCTCGCCCACACGCAGCATGTAGCGAAACAAACCTTCCTTGGCAACGAGTGCAATACCTGCCACCCAAAGCGCCAGCGGTGCAACTGGGGTAAGGTGTTCGATATTCTGCAGCTTAATCGCAGCGGCCACCATGATAGCGCCACCTGTCGCTGCGAGGATCGCTCCTAATCCAAACGAAACCGCCGTCTCTACCCGGCCGTGGCCGTAAGGATGCCCTTCGTCGGCAGGATTTTTGCTGTGATAGCTCGCCACCAGCACCATAAAGTCACATACAAGATCAGACAGTGAGTGCATACCATCTGCAATCAAACTTTGGGAATGAGCGAAAAAACCTGCCACAATCTGCACCAGCGTTAGCATGATATTGACAACCACACTTACCCAGGTAGACCGATTAGTCATAGCGTGACGGCGTGGATCATCATAAGAAATATTCGCTTGGTCTTGACTGCTCATTTTTTATATTCTTTGTTAGATGTATTGGATTATATGGAATATTCTGGAAAGTTGATAACAGTCATCAATTATCCATTCTCAAACTCGACCGAACTTACCTAAGGTTTATCAAGGCTACCCATCGACTTTGGATAGGTGACGATACCCCAAGGCATATCTTTATCGATGATACGCTTGGTAACTTCAAGCTTGTTGGCATCAATAACGATAATTTCATTCGACTTGCCGCAAGCCAGTAATATCTGCTCATCGTCTGGCGTAAAGCTAAAATGCCAGCAACGGTCGCCTGTGGGGATATCTTTGATCTTGTCAAAAGTTTTGGCATCGAATACCTGCAAAGCCTTTTCCTTGTTTGCCGCAACAAAAATGCGGTTGCCAGCACGGTCGAAGGAAACGCCATAAGGTGTCTTACCGGTAGCAACTTCCTTGATGACTTCGAACTTGTCGTTGAGGACAAGCATCTTGTCGGCATATTCCAGTGTGGTCACAATTGTTTTACCGTCGGGTGACGTTTTGATGCCACGCGGACGTTCGCCATATTGGCCCACTGGGATGCTCTTGATCAGCTTGCCTGAACCCATATCGTGTACCGTGATGGAGTTATCGGATTCATTGGTAACGAACATCTGCTTACCGTCCCTGGAGAACTCAACACCTTCGGTTTCCGGTTTTCCGATGATTTCACTGATGACCTTGCCATTTTTCAGGTCAACAATAGCAATACGGCCAGGGATCTTTTCTTCTTTATCATCGCTACCTTTGGCAATTTCAGCAACTGGTTTTGAATCACCAGGCTTTGGCGGAGGGCCAGATTTGGCGCTGGGCTCATAGGCGATGTAGGCACGATCGCCCATGACACGAACGAACTCGGGATTTTTGCCGATATTCACGAACTTAGGAACATTAGTACGCGACGTATCGACTATAGAGATATTGCCATCGTCCTTATTGGCAGTTACCAACCACTTGCCATCGGCAGTTACGCCGATGCCACGCGGCCCCTTGGCGCCAATGTCTAAATTACCTAAGAATTCCATGGTATCGAGGTCAATAACTGTCACCGCTCCATCCTGATTTGACACATAAGCAAGCCCTTTGCTGCCGGCTTGGGCGAATGAAGGCACTCCCAAACATGCAGTGATTAGCAGTGAAATTTGTAAGACCGACTTTAGATTTTGATGCTTCATAAGTAATACCTCCTTTGATAAAAAACGACTGCGCCTTAACTCTAAAGTGTTCGAGCTTTGCACGCTTACTCAAAGAAGAGATTAACTGGTCAAGCTTAAATGAAACTTAAGACATTTATTTTCAACAAAATTTAATGTACAAGAAAAATAAACGACAAAAAAACAATTTAGGTGGATGGCCATAACACTTTTACCAATAGTCCCGGCCCTGCATCGTTATCATGCAGTTCTAGTCGTGCGCCATGCAGTTGTGCAATGCGGCGCACGATCGACAAGCCCAGCCCACTTCCTTCCTCGCCGCTGCCAGCAATCCGGTAAAACCGCTGTTGTACTTGCTCACGCTCAGTTTTAGGAATGCCAGGACCAGTATCGCGAACTTCCAGAGAAACACCTCCGTTATCATGCACATCAACGGACACACGGCCATCGGCCGGTGTGTAGCGAATGGCGTTATCAAGCAGATTGCGTAACAATAGACATAGTTGAGCGTCATCCCCAGAAACATGGCATGCCGGACCTTCGTTCAACAACATTTCAATTTGTTTTGCATGCGCTAGTGGCTCCATATCCGCCATCACCATGGCAGCCAAACTGCGCAAATCTACCTGCTTATACCCCATTGCGGCTGTTTCTGGATCAACTCTAGCTAGGGTCAGTAATTGCTCGACCAGCCGTGTGGCTCTATCAACGCCTCGTAATACATTTTCCAAAGCAACATGCCGCTCTACTTCATCAGTTGAACGTAAAGCGACCTGCGCTTGAATTTTGAGCGCAGCAAGTGGCGTCCGCATTTCATGTGCAGCATCAGCGGTAAAACGTCGCTCCCCCTCAAAAGCCTGTTGAAGGCGCGCAAATAGATCATTCAACGCTTTTACTAAAGGCGCGACCTCCTCTGGCACATCAGCCATGGCAAGTGGTTCTAATCGGTTGGCAGTTCGCTGCTTCACCTCTTGCTTTAGTAGTTTTAGGGGCTGCAGACCTGCTCCAACGCCAAACCAAATCAGCAGTGCCAGCACTGGCAAGGCAATGAAGGTGGGCAGCAGCATCTTAAGCGTGATATGGCGTGCCAAAGATTCTCGTCCAGCCAGCGGTTCGGCAACCTGAATCATAAATTCATGGCGCGCATCCCAGCGCGTAAGCACGCGCCATGGCTCGCCGTTTACAATAGTTTCACTATAACCTTCCTTGTCACTTGCCATGGCTGTGACTGGCGCTAAAGTTGAGCGCAGCAACAAATCGCTTTCATCCCAAATCTGGAATGCTATTTTTTGCTCATATTCGTGGGATACCGGGATTTCATCCTCGCCATGCTCAACACGTTCGTGCAACTCATGGCGCGTTGTTCCAAGCAGTACTTGTGCAGACTGGGCAAGCTGGGCATCAAATAATCGATTAATCTCATGCCGAAACTCAGCGTGCGTAAACCATGCAGCCACTAGCCAAGCAATGCCCAGCCCGACGGACAATAGCAAAACAAGGCGTAGACGTAGCGAATTCATGTCACAGGACTATCTTTATCGATTACATAGCCAACGCCTCGCATTGTTCGGATTAAATCAGAGCCTAACTTCTTGCGCAAACGATGTACATGTACTTCTACCGAATTACTTTCCACCTCTTCTCCCCAGCCATATAGACGCTGTTCCAGCTGCTCGCGCGATTGTACACGCCCGACATGCAACAAAAGCTCATGCAGCAAAGTAAACTCTCTTGCGGAAAGCTCAACCGTCTGGCCGTTTTTACTCACTTGATGCGTAGAAGGCGTGAGTTGAATGTCACCATGCTGTAATGTTTGCGTCACCTGCCCGACGCTACGGCGTAACAGGGCATGCAAACGCGCAATCAATTCATCCAGATCAAAAGGTTTGATCAGGTAATCATCAGCACCGGCATTCAACCCAGCAACACGGTCAGACACTGTGTCGCGTGCGGTAAGAATCAAAACTGGCAATTTTAATTCTCGGCCACGCAACCATTTAAGCAGGTCGGTGCCACTTAACTTGGGCAAACCGAGATCAAGCACCATTACCGCATACTCTTCAGTTTCCAGCGCCAGTTTCGCAGCCTGACCATCCTGCGTCCAATCCACTGCGAACCCTGCCTGCTTCAGGCCAGCTCGAACACCGTCTCCCAGCAGGGCATCATCTTCTACTAATAAAACTCGCATCCGCTAATATTAGCGCGGAATCTTTATCTGCGATTCAGAAAAATCGCCTTTTTCGGCATTTTTATGACAGGCAACACAGTTAGCCGCACTTCCTATGCTTTTACGCTTGAAAGTAGCGGCGGAAACTTCGTCGTGCTTGCTTATAAAATAACGCGTTTCGCTAATACGCAAAGGTGTTGCGCTGGCAGGAATAGACTGATTGATACGGCTGGAGCGGCGATTATCCTGCTTATCAGCGCTATTCAAAGCAAGGAAACGTGCAATCTCATCACGCGTCGCCGCATCAAGGCTGGCATTCTCACCAAAATGCTTGTCGAGCCCAGCCATCATTTTATTCCAGGATCTTTCTGGCAATAAGCCTGGATGATAGAGCATGTGGCAACTGCTGCACTCTGCCTTCCATTTAGCATTCGTTACCGGGGGCATCTGACTGCCGCCTCCTTCGCCGCCACTGGCCAGTAAAACACTTGTTGAGGTTACGCTGGTGATAAGCACCAAAAATTGCATCCATTTTTTCATTTTATTTCTCCTTTATCCTAAATCGGGATTATTTAACGCTCAAAAGATATTGTATGTAATCGCCTTTTTCCTGCGCTGTACAAGTGCGTTCCAGCACATCCTTGCAATTACGGCCAAACCATTTTTCCACCTTGGCTGCATCTGTAAATCGCTGCGAATTCACGCTCGGCGCCAATGGCTCAATCACCTTGTTAGCGCGTGTTTTGCCTTGGTTACGTGGGTCTGCAGTATGGCAGGTTGAGCAGCTCACTTTTTTGCCGTCGCTATGTGTACGTTCGGCACGAAAGAAGCCCGCACCACGTTCTACCGAAAAGCCAGTAAAGGCAGGACTTTCTTGCTTAGCTTGAACTTCATACTGCTTGAGTAGTTCTTGCGGTGTGGTGGCAAACGCATTGATGCTGAATAACAGCCCTGCCAAGATGATTGAATTACGCATGATTTTCTCCTTGAGTTTTGGAACTGTCAGGCTGGATAGCACTGCTCGGCTCAACCTCATACTTATAGCCAGTTACCATGGCTTGTGCGAGCGGGGCTTTATCTTTATGTTCGTGCCAGATTAAGGCACCCATGTGAACAACGACGAAGCCCATCAGTAAATAATAGATAAGCTCATGCGGTTCTTCGAACAACTCTTTCAGCCAAGGCATGTCGCCAATCCAGACATTGAAAGGCCCTGCGCTGTGCTCGACCGCTGCAAGGCCAAGACCTGTAATTGCCATTACAGCAAGCAACCCATAAACCAGCAAATAAGCGCCGCTTGCCAGCGTGTCATGGCCAAAACGTGGTTTCGTTTGGAAGTTGAGATGGCGCACAGCATTCCACCATGCGGCTGGATGCCACATATTGGAAAATCTGGCTGAACGCGGCCCAACGATACCCCATGCAAGCCGCGCAACAAGTCCAACCACTAGCGCATAGCCAAGATAAATATGTAACTGCCACAAGGCATCTTCGCCGGCGCCCTTGTCAAACAGGTCAGATAGCCAGATAGTGGCCATGAGAAACAGAATGGCCAAGCCATTCCAAAGGTGAATCAGGCGAAGCAATGCATCATAAACTTTCGCCCTGCGATAAGTGAGAATTTCCATTAATTGCTCCTTTAATAACGTTCGAGACAAATAATAGATTTATTTTCTTAACACAAGCTTAAGAAAAATAGAAATTTCATTGAAATATGTCCAATTTCAGCACCCAATAAAAAAGGCTACCGAAGTAGCCTTTTTATTTAGTTCTAAAGCAAAAAACTAGGCAGTTTCACCAACCACTGTCACGGTGATATCCACCACTACATCATGGTGCAGAGCAACGCTGACAGGGAAATCCCCAATCGTTTTTAATGGACCGGCTGGCAGGCGCACTTCTGATTTAGCCACCTCAAAACCTGCTGCTGTTAAGCCTTCAGCAATGTCGATATTGGTAACAGAGCCGAACAGACGGCCATCTACACCGGCTTTTTGTGTTACTGTTAATACATAACCAGCCAATTTCTCACCGCGTGCTTTTGCCACGGTCAAAATATCTGCCTGTTGTTTTTCAAGTTCTGCACGACGTGCTGCAAATTCAGCTTTATTGGCTTCGGTTGCGCGTTTTGCTTTGCCTTGCGGAATTAAAAAGTTACGGCCAAAACCGTCTTTTACTTTAACGATATCGCCCAACATACCTAGGTTAGCGACTTTTTCTAATAAAATTACTTGCATATTATTCTCCTTAGCCCTAAAAATTAACCAGGGTGCTTATCTGTGTATGGTAACAATGCCAAAAAGCGCGCGCGTTTTACCGCTGTCGTCAGTTGGCGTTGATATTTGGCTTTTGTGCCGGTCATACGAGCTGGGATGATTTTTGCATTTTCTGAAATGAAATCCTTCAGTAAATCCACATCTTTGTAATCTACTTCTTTAATGCCTTCTGCTGAAAAACGGCAGTAACGGCGGCGTTTGTACATTTCTCTTGCCATGATAAAACTCCTAAATATTCTGTATTTCTAACTTTTCAATATGTAATACCAATTGTGTACTTTTTGCGCTGCGTTTGGCTAAAAATCCTTTGGCCTTAACACTGGAACCTAGCTGAATGTTTTGCTTTGCAATATCGCCCAAAGCGACCGCATTCACTTCACATTCCACTTTTCTTTTTAAGCCCGCCTCAGTTTGCTCAGAAGCGTGCTGCAACACAAAACTTAACAACGGGATGCCTGCCGGTGTGTAGCGTATTGGCTCTAAGCTAATCACCACGCCACTTAACAGCAGATTATTCAATTATTATGCTGCCGCAACCTCAGCCGCAGCGGCCACTGGTGCGGCGGCCGGCGCTTCATCTCTGCCAAGCACAGATCTGGATTTTTCTTCCTTCATCATCGGGCTAGGCGCAGTCATAGCGGTTTTGGTGCTCATGGTTAAGTGACGCAAAACAGCATCGTTAAACTTAAAGCCATGCTCAAGCTCAGCCAGCGCTTCCAGGCTGCACTCAATGTTCATTAGTACGTAATGGGCTTTATGAATTTTTTGGATCGGATAAGCCAATTGACGACGGCCCCAATCTTCTAAACGGTGCATTGCACCGCCGCTGGCAGTAACAAGCGTACGATAACGCTCAATCATCGCTGGCACTTGCTCGCTCTGGTCCGGATGGACGATAAAAACTACTTCGTAATGTCGCATGAAATCTCCTTGTGGTTAAAGCCACCCGTTATGCTGACGGTGTGGCAAGGTTTGAAAGGACGCGATTATAGTCAAAAAGTGTTGATTAATCAAATGCTTTTCATTTTTTTAGTTAAATAAATGCTTTTTATTAATGCGTATTAAATCAATTAAAAGCACATACGCTGCTAGCCAATATCCATGCGGCTTCTAGAGCATCTATTTCAAATGAGATTTGTTTTTACGATTCGTTATTACTTCGCAATTCAAACGTATGTTTTGAAAGGTGAATCTCTCGCAAAAAGCATCCTAACCCTATGATTAAGCTAGACATTGCTGCAATAAACAGCGGCGCAACCAGCCATGATGAATGCCAGCCGGTTGCTGAGCCCAAGAACAAAACACCAATCACAACAGCCACCAATAACAGTGATAATGTGCATAGCGTAATCGCCCAATGTACCCATTCTGCGCGGCACGATAAAATATGCAGTTCCTGTTGATAATTAGCGCAACTGGGGGTTTCTATTTGCGCTTGCGGCGATTCGCACTTTTCATTTAATGCTCGAAAACGATCCACCAGGCGCCCCAGGCGGCCGGTCAGCACACCTAACAGCGTACTAACACCCATCAGCAAAAATACCGGAGCGATGGCAAGCTGTATCACTTCCGATGCGGTAGTAACGCTATGAATGACGTTTTGCATATGCTATCCCTTATTGTTCAAAAATGCTCTGCATGGCAATATACATGCGCTTTGCAGGGCATCTATTAATATTGACTAAGCTATTAAATCCGGCATTTCTGCACCGTAAAACTTAACCCTTAATTTTTTAAGCTGGTCTCTAAAATTCGCTGCTTTTTCAAATTCCAGGTTTTTAGCAGCCTCGTGCATGGCTTTTTCCAGGCGTTTCATTTCTTTCACAATTTGTTTTTCGCTCAAACTCTCATAATTGGCTTGATCTTGCGCCGCCTTGCGCTCACGCTTACCCTCTTCCACATCATAAACGCCGTCAATCATGTCTTTCACGCGTTTGGTGATACCTACTGGCGTGATGCCATTGGCTTCGTTAAAGGCCATTTGTACTTTACGGCGGCGATTCGTCTCGTCAATCGCCAAGCCCATGCTACGCGTGATGCGGTTACCATAAAAAATCACTTTGCCGTTGAGATTTCGCGCGGCACGACCTGCGGTCTGAATCAAACTACGCTCCGAGCGCAAAAAGCCTTCTTTGTCAGCATCCAGCACGGCAACAAGCGATACTTCAGGGATATCCAGGCCTTCGCGCAGCAGGTTAATACCCACCAACACATCAAACTCACCCAGCCTTAAGTCGCGGATAATCTCGACACGTTCCACCGTATCAATATCGCTATGCAGATAGCGCACTTTCACACCGTGTTCAGCCAAATAATCGGTTAAGTCTTCCGCCATGCGCTTGGTGAGCGTAGTTGCCAGCACACGCTCGCCTACCGCCACTCGCAGCTTAATTTCACCAAGCAAATCATCCACTTGCGTGTCGGCAGGCTTTACGGTGATTTCCGGGTCAATCAAACCCGTTGGCCGCGCAATCATCTCCACCACTTGTTGTTGATGATTTTTTTCGTACTCCGCAGGCGTGGCCGAGATGAACACGCATTGACGCATGATGCGTTCGAACTCTTCAAACTTGAGCGGCCGATTATCCAACGCAGAAGGCAGCCGCCAGCCGTAATCCACCAAATTGGTCTTGCGCGACCAGTCGCCTTTGTACATGCCGCCAATTTGCGGAACAGTGACATGGCTTTCATCGATAATCATCAGCGCGTTATCGGGCAAATAATCAATCAGCGTTGGCGGCGGGTCGCCCGCATTGCGGCCTGACAAATGGCGAGAGTAGTTCTCGATGCCTTTGCAAAAGCCGATTTCGTTGAGCATTTCCAGGTCAAAACGCGTGCGCTGCTCGATGCGTTGCGCTTCCACCAGCTTGTTTTCTTTTATGTACCAAGCCACGCGGTCGCGCAACTCGGTTTTTATCTTTTCCATCGCCTTGATTGTGGTTTCGCGAGATGTTACGTAATGACTTGAAGGATATATCGTAAATCGTTGAATTTTATTAAATACTTGTCCCGTCAAAGGGTCGAATAAAGTGATGGATTCCACCTCATCATCAAACAAACTGAGCCTTACGGCAGTCTCGTTATTTTCTGCCGGGAATATATCAATCACATCTCCGCGCACACGAAAGCTGCCGCGGCTAAAATCAAAGTCGTTGCGGTCGTATTGCATGCCAACCAAGCGCTTTACGGCATCATCGCGGCTAAGTTTATCACCCTGTTTCAGGTGCAACACCATCCCGTGATAATCAGTCGGGTCGCCGATGCCGTAAATCGCCGATACGCTGGCGACGATAATACTGTCTTCGCGCTCCAACAGCGCCTTGGTGGCCGAAAGCCGCATCTGCTCGATATGCTCATTGATGCTGGAATCTTTCTCAATAAACAAATCGCGCGAGGGCACGTAGGCCTCGGGCTGATAATAATCGTAATAACTGACGAAATATTCCACCGAATTATTGGGGAAAAACTCGCGAAACTCGCTGTACAGCTGGGCAGCCAGCGTTTTATTAGGCGCCATCACAATCGCAGGGCGCCCAAGCCGCGCAATAACATTGGCCATGGTAAACGTTTTGCCAGAGCCGGTGACACCCAGCAAGGTTTGAAACTTCATGCCCTGCTCAATTCCGTGCGTAAGCTTTTCTATGGCCGCAGGCTGGTCTCCCGCGGGAGGAAATGGCTGAAATAGCTGATATTTACTGTTAGGAAAGTTTACAAACACGTTTATTCTATGCAATCAGGCAATCCAATTAAACAACCTGTGATTTTAGCAGGCTTTGCAATTTCATTTAGCAAGTAATTGCTGAGAACTTTGCGCTAAAGTTTAAGTCACTTAACTTACAAACAAAATCAATCCATTCAACTTGGGGATTCCCATGCGCACTCTAATAATTGCCGTTGCTATAGTTTCAGCAATTCAACCTGCCTTTGCAATGGATAAAGCAAAGCTCATGGACGCTTACTTTGGCGTGGTGCTTATACGCGGCTTCAACTCTACAGGTGGTTTGGCGTATGGCTCTGGCGTGGTGGTGGGCGAAAATAAAGTCATCACCAATTGCCACGTATTTCGTGCCACAAAAGAGCCATGGATTTCACGTGGCGAAGATATCTACAACATAACCTCGGTAAAAGCCGACGTCTGGCATGATTTGTGTTTAGTCAGCACCAGTCCATTGCCATTTAAGCCAGTCCAACTGGGTAAAAGCGCAGATTTGAAACGCGGCCAGGAGATTGTCGCATTTGGGCATTCTAACGGCGTACCTGCGCCGCTTACCTCTAGCGGCAGCGTTAAGGCCCTGTATAATGACGACACAGGCAAAGTGATTCGCAGCACTGCCAAATTCAGCATGGGCGCCAGCGGCAGCGGCCTGTTTGATATGGAAGGGAAGCTGGTTGGCATCAACACCTTTAAAACCACTGGGCGCGCAGGGAGCATTCACTTTGCCTTGCCGATTGAATGGCTAGATAAGCTAGACAAACAAACCGAAATCTCTACCTTCCCTATTTCCGGCAAAGCGTTGTGGGAAGAAGACGAAGACAAAAAACCGTTTTACATGCAGGCTGCCGTGCCTGAATCGCGTCAAGACTGGCCAAAACTGGCACTGGTGGCAGAAAGATGGACCGAGGCAGAGCCAAAAAATACCGAGGCATGGTATGTATTGGGCCTAGCCCTGGAAAACATGGGCAACACCGAGCTTGCTGAAAAATCTTATAAACAATCCGTAACACTCGACACCGGGAATTTTGATGCGCTCATCAGGCTGGGTGCGCTGGCCAAGGCACGTGGCGACGCCGCGGAAATGCACCGCATACAAATCGCACTGACCGATATAAATAAAGATATAGCCTCGGAATACAGCCAGATGATGGGCTGTAGTGCGGAGTGTTAAGCCGAGCGCGTTACTTTTAGTTTCCGAAATTCAGGTTTTTTGCGTAAAATAATGTTTTTTATGCAAAAAATTTAATCCTAGGAAGTTATTTTGAGTAATTCTGCATCAACTGTCTTATCTCAGCGTGTTCAGGCAATCAAAGAATCCCCTACCCTTGCCATTACCGCCAAAGCGGCTAAATACAAGGCAGAAGGCCGCCCTATCATTGGCTTGGCTGCTGGTGAACCCGATTTTGACACGCCACAGCACATTAAAGATGCGGCAAAAGCAGCAATTGATGCGGGCTTTACCAAGTACACACCAGTCAGCGGCATCCCCAGCCTTAAAAAAGCGGTGGTGGCCAAATTTAAAAACGAAAATGGTTTCGATTACTCAATAAACGAAGTGATTGTAGGCGTAGGCGGCAAGCAAACGATTTTTAATTTATGTCTCGCTGTGCTCAATAAAGGCGATGAGGTCATTATTCCTGCACCATATTGGGTGAGTTATGCCGATATTGCGATGGTGGCCGAAGCTACGCCGGTGATTATCAATTGCGGCATTGAGCAAGGCTTCAAGCTGTTGCCAGCCCAGTTAGAAGCCGCGATTACGCCCAAAACCAAGCTTGTGATGTTCAACTCACCATCCAACCCCACTGGCGCGGTTTACAGCCTAAATGAGCTTAAAGCCTTAGGCGAAGTTTTGCTTAAGCATCCGCATGTTTTAGTGGCGACTGACGACATGTACGAACATGTGAATTTAACCGGCGAAAAATTTTACAACATCCTCAACGCTGCGCCTGCGCTAAAAAGCCGCTGTATCGTGCTCAATGGCGTTTCTAAGGCATATTCCATGACCGGTTGGCGTATTGGCTACGCTGCAGGGCCTGCGGAAATCATTAAAGCCATGGAAATTTTGCAAAGCCAATCCACCAGTAACGCTACTTCTATCTCGCAATATGCGGCCGAAGCTGCGCTTAGTGGCTCGCAAGACTGCATCAAGCCGATGGTTGCAGCGTTTAAAGAACGTCACAAATACGTGGTAGATCGCTTCAACGCCATGCCCGGCTTAAGCTGCCTGATGGCGGGCGGTGCGTTTTATGCCTTCCCCGATGCGCGCGTGGCCATTGCCAACTTGCACAAAGCGGGCAAAATTAGCGCGGCAACTGATATGGCGCTGGCAGAATATCTACTTGAAAAATTCGATGTCGCAGTCGTGCCGGGCTCTGCATTTGGTGCAGAAGGCTATTTCCGTATTTCGTTCGCTACCTCGATGGACAATTTATGCGTTGCGCTAGACAGGATTGCCAAGGCGCTCGAATAAGTTGGCGCATTAGTTTAGCTACTTTTTATCGCCGAATAAGCCCTTAAGCTTATCTATAGCGCCGCCAGCCCTAATACCCAAGCTAGTGCCCACGCCCGGGCCTAAAATCGCAGTGCCTGCAACAGCGCCAGCTATTGCAGCTTTTGAAGGCAACACCACAGGTTTACTCACCGTGCCAGAAACATCTAAGGGGATTGCGGTTAAGCCCATGCTATTTTTCACGTCCACCACCATAGTGCCATCTAACGCCTTATTTGGTTTTACTTTAACTTGCCCTTTTGCAGATAACAAGCCCGAGCTTATTTTAATATCTCGCAAGTGATATTGTTTGCCTGAAGTATTTAATACGCCTGAAAATTCATCAAATTGCGTTTCGCCACCGCTTTGGCTTTGCTTTAGTAACAAACTCGCCACTTTCACCAAATCTAAGCCGTGCAGCACACCATTGTTCACTTTAAATTGAAAATTTGTCTGCAAGTTATCTGCTAACTGGCCTGCCTCTTTAGCCGTAGCAGAAAAAATACCACTACCAAATAAATTGCCGCTTAAATAAACCGATTTACTCACCAAGCTACTAGGCTGTTTCACTGATAAATTATCTAACCTAAAATTGCCATTCGTGCGCCAATTCGTCTTCCCCTTATTCTCTTGCCAGCTCAACACAGCATTACCCGTTAATTTGCCGCTATAAAGCGCAACGTCTATCTTGGGAATGGTTAACTTACTGCCTTTCAGGTGCATTTCGAGTTTGGCTTTATCAATCAACAAAGGCAAGCCTACTGGCAAAGTCCATTTATCGACATTCACCATTATCAACTGCTCACCACCACTAGGTGTTACGTTAGCTTTCAGCTTGCCATCCACGGTTTCTACTACTGCAGACTCCAGTTTATTGTCGCTTGTCAACGTTGCCTCGGCATTTATCATGGGATACTTCGCATCTGGCCAAACTAGTTGCAGCTCATCGATTTTAATATGCCTAATATTTACCGCGGTGACGGCTTCGCTACTCTCTGATTTTTTGGCAGTTAAGGCAGAAATAATCTCTAATGCGGCTTTATTAACAATGGGTTTGCTAATGTTTAAATCGATTATTTTAGTAGCAGAAAACAAAGAACCTATTGTAGGAATTACCACCAAACTTTCAATTTTAAGCTCTTGTTGCGCACCTGCTGTAATATCACTCGCTACAACACGCGGGCTAGGTAATAAAAACAGATGTGCCGAATTAATGGTAACGGGCACGCCAAGTTTTTCACTTGCAATCTTTTCCGCCTGATGCAAATAAGTTTGTATGGGGATTAAAAAAGGCAAAATAAGCAGTAAGCCAATAACAACGGCTACACCAATTAATATTTTTTTAGATTTTTTCATCATTTAAGTACTAAATTATACGCGTAATGATTGACCAAAAAGCGCTTAGCCAGTATTATCACGCCTTCATTAGTTTCACCGATTCCTCGATAGCTCAGTCGGTAGAGCAACGGACTGTTAATCCGTGTGTCCCTGGTTCGAGCCCAGGTCGAGGAGCCAAATTTTAAAAGCCTTGCAGAGATGTAAGGCTTTTTCATTTGTACCCTAAAAATCCAAAGGGGGGAACCTCTAGGGGAACAGTTGGCGATTGTCTCATCAAAATAATATGCTTAAAACCCTAATTCACCGCCAAACATAACTCAGCCATAAATCATGCCCACCACCCCGCCTAAACAACACAATAACCCTTTGCATGGCATCACGCTAGAGGCGATAGTCACAGCGCTAGTTGCTCATTACGATTGGGCTGGGTTAGCTGAGCGCATCCCATTGCGCTGTTTCAGTAATGACCCCAGCATTGCGTCGAGCCTAAAGTTGCTGCGTAAAACACCATGGGCACGCGATAAGGTAGAAAGTCTTTACCTTTTTATGTTGAGTGGTATTAATCGAGCTGAAGTTAACGAAACTAATATATAAATATATGCTGAATTTTTTCATATCAACTATTGCTTTCTCCTTGGCAGCTTATGTCTTAAATCGGTATTTCGATGCCCAAGAACTGGGCAGCACCAGATCTCGCACCATTGCTGTCATGACTATCGCGACCTTAATTTCTATTGGTGCAGGCTGGGCAGTGGATAAATTAGATGGTGATGCCGAATTGCATAAGAATGATCCATCCATTATTGAAGTTGTTAAAAGTGGTGATCCAATGAAGATAGCCAAGCTATTAGTTGGATTTAATTAGTTGTTGTTCTATGCTCCATCTTCATGGGGAAAACTCTTGACCCATCAGTGTCGCGCAGCAATAATTAACCAATGTCTCGCCACAAACACCACAGTGTCTATGTAATTGAGTTATCAAAGGACGTGCTTTTCGAGGGCAAGTTCAAGAAGTGCAATCCGAGTTACATTACAGGCAAACCCTGCGTATATGTTGGCATGACTGGTTTAGACCCTGATGTGCGCTTTGACAAGCACAAGGCTGGAATTCAATCCAACAGATACGTTAAACAATACGGGTTACGGCTGCTGCCAGACCTCTATGAAGGTTTTAACCCGATGACCTACGATGAAGCCTGTGTAATAGAAGTAGAGATCGGGATAGATTTGCGAAGTGCAGGGTTTGGCGTGTGGCAGGCATAGTGAGAGCCTCTAGAGACCGATTAAAAACTGATTTCGATTCTTCTAAAATAAACGATTCTAGCCTGCGCTGCGACGTTACAGATGCTTCAGAAACCCTACCTTTTGGCCGTTTTGTACTATTAATAATTTGGAACAACATCATATTTCCAGTGCCCAGATTCATTATCTCGGGCCCCCAATTACCCAATTTCAAGTGTCTAAAATCGACCTGATAGAGTCATCCAGCAATAGCAATTAAAATTCAGACAATTTCATCGTTTATTTTATTAAGAAAGTTATTGATGAAAATCAATAGTACTTTTTGAGTTGGGATAATTCTAGACAAGAATGCATGTTGGGGAGTATTGTTTGATGATCAACCTATCTTTCCCAGGTTGGCTAGTACTCGATCAAGTCACATACCCTTGCCGAATAGAGGGCCTAAAAAATGAAAAAACTTACGATTATCATACTGTCATTGGTGTGTACAAACGTCATGGCCGCATGGACAAAGTTAGAAAGTACGCATGATGCTAGGGTCACGGTATATGCTGATATAGGCAAGATTCGTAATAGAGGCATGATGAGCAAGGTGAAGATGCGGCATTTATTAAATTTTCAGAATAAAGAGATAACCAGCTCGGGTCGCGCATACCAATCTAGAAAAGAGTTGGTGGAATACGACTGTGACAAAGAACATTATCGGGTTCTTGCTTCTTCACAGCATACAGGCATCATGGGTAGCGGAAAAGTAGTGAGTTTCACTAGCTATACCAAGCAATGGCAGCCTGTAGAAACTAATACATTAGAGGAAAAACTCTGGAAAGTAGCTTGTGACAAGCAAAGTATAACGCAACATGACTAGACCGTTAGTTACTGGCCGTAATCAGACATTGTATATTCGAATTCAATTCAGCTACGCAATTTCAAGAATATAGTACTGTTAATCCGTGTGTCTCTGGTTCGAGCCCAGGTCGAGGAGCCAAATTTTAAAAGCCTTGCAGCAATGCGAGGCTTTTTATATTTTGAGCTGTTATGAATGGCTATTAAAACCCTAATGCTAAATATTTACAGGCTTAACAAACCAATTTTCTATGGTGACAAGGCAGCTTTAAAGCGACCTAATTTAAAGGACATGGGGCAAAAACCGACCCATAGCCGCCACTCATAAATCTACTTCACACTCAATATATAAACAAAAATGTATCTTAACCACTAGTTACCTAAATATAAAACCACAAAAATATCGACCAGACTTGAATCCAGTTTTCCTAAATCTGCAGAATCTACACCATCAATTTCTGTTTTATTAGTGCTGAATGAATCGGACAACTTGGAGTCAACACCGAGCTTAAAATATTTTATTTCAGTTTTAACTTCATTGAGTTTAGCTGCTTCCATCCAATAGGGTAGTATATTTTTCGGGATTGGAATTATCAAATTCTTGTTTGTATTAGGTTTTGCTTTTGCCCACTCACTTGGAAAATCAGCTTTACAAGTTAACATTATTGGGAAATTTAGACTCTTAAGTTATAGTTAACTTAGAATTAATATCTTGCAATGCAGCTTTACTTAACTCTAAACCACCATCTCTTGCGGTATAACGTATGCTTAGTATCACATCAGATATCGTTGAGTAGTCAAATTGTGGGTAATCTGCAGGCAACTCTAAACGCCATGTACTGATCGCTCCACTACCTTCAAAAGGCAAAAAGCGCTCATCACGTAGCTGTGTCTCAAACATGCCGCTATCAGCATTGGCCGTGCTGGTGACAATCGCTTCAGATGCGCCATAGTAGTAAGTAAATCGTGGGTCGTCGTCTGACTTCTCATATTTTGGCTGTGTATTTTTATCGCGCCGAATACTACTGTTTAGCAAAGTAAGTTTGCAGTTGATGCTAGTGTAAGGCCCCACTACGCAAGGAATGCTAACACTTACAGATTTAATTCGGCGTAAGAAATGCCCTGGGGTATCTAGGTCAAACAACCATTCTGGAATTTCAAACTCGCATTGGTTGATTTTATTACCATCATCATCTTTTTCAGACTTACGTAATTGAATGAGTGCATCTGGATTCAATCTTCTCAGAGAAACATGCTTAGTCAACTCAAGCTCTCTACGATTTTGTTCTAAGTAAGTCACTTCTAGTCGTTTAAGGTCATGATAAAGCCGCTCACCCGCTAGCAAGCCTTGTTTCATAGAGTCCCAATAGTCATGACGAATCACGTTGAGCGCCTTCATGCCAAGTTCTCGCTCAGCCGCACGCTCCGCTTTTCTTGCTGTCTCTATCGCTAATCGATACGTTTTATCATATAGGCTACTCAGTTCTCTAGACATCCACTCATACAATTGCTGATTGGTAAATTTAGAACGCATCACTTCATCGATTGCTTGCGCCTGCTCAAGCTGCTCAATGTGGTTGGATAGCTCTTTTCTAGTGATTTCGATGCGCACCTGATTTGCCAGTATTTGCTTATCGATTTGTTGAAGCTCTTTCAAGGTTTGATTGCTTTGGAAAGCCCACTCATCACGACGACGCAAATGCCCCGCCAGCATGCTTTGTTGATCAGCGTAAGACCGCCAAGCTTGTGAGACGAATGAAAAACCATCACCAACAAGTGAAGTCCCTTGACCAAACGCCTTTAATGTTTTTGCTGTTTTTTCTGATGGATCAGGTATTGCTAGTGCTACAGCTTCTCCAAAATAGAATAAAGAACCAGCCAGTTTTGTAATATTTGCTGCCGTTGACCAATCATTAGCCGCTTTAATCCCAGTGTAGACTTCATTTTCTTCATGAATAAGCCCAAGCCCAGAGCGCCCGCTTGCCAAGCCTTCATCTAAAGTTCCAAGCATGGATTCTTCGCCTGCTGTTTCTCCTTCAATAGGTACTTTAATGTCTTTTTTGCCCATTAAACGTTGATATTGATAATATCTAGTCGCCACTGAGCGACGACTTGCACGCAATGCTTCTAGATTTTTCTCAGCCTCATTAATTTGCAAGTTTCGCAAATCGGTCACCAACTTGAGTAAGTTGATTTCATTCGTACCTCTTAACAAGGCCAATCCTTCCGCATCTCGTTTTTCAAATGCAGATAATAAAGAGCTGCCAAGGGCTTTAACATCGTTGGCTAGCTCGGTCGCACGATTCGCGAGCGTGCCATAACGGTAATGTGGCGGCGGTGCATACAAGCCTGCAATCACACTACCAATGTCTAGCCCAGCCGCAGTCGCACGAATCAATAACTCTGGGTCTATCGGTGGGTCACTCAACGGCAATATGCGTTCTATACCTTCAATATTTTGGCAGTGACGAATATTGAATAATCTAGCTTCAACCGTATCCCAATAGTTCAAAATCTTGTCATTAAATGGCATGCAAAATGCCAACATCCCCGCAGAGGTTGGTCGTGGTTTTATCGACTTAATATCACTTGCATATGCTTGAACATATTGATTATGCGGTGCGCCAACATCAATCCAGAAATTGGCAAAATCATCCCATTGATCTACAAATTGGTTAAAGTGAATCGCTTTTTTCTTGGATTTTCCAGCTTGTTTTTTAGGCTTTCTACCCAAAATTTTCATCGCAAGTGCGTAGAGCATCAAAGCCTCGTTGATAGACTCTCTAGTATCACGACGATATAAACTATCTGCCCACGCAAGTAGATTATCTAAATATGAAAATAAAGTGCGCCACAAAAAGGCAATATGCCGACCACGTGCAATGACAAACGGCCTAAATGGGCGCTCACGCCAGCGACGAATCAAGTTTTGAACTCGTTCAGTATCCGCAGCAGTGTAATAACCTGAAGCCGTCTGTGATAAAGCAGTGAGGTCATCAATCACTTGTTGATTCGTATCCAACTCCTTAAATACTCTAAATTTCAAGAAGCGTTTAGCGTCTGTGCCAGGCTCTGTGCTGGTTGGGTCAAAGATATAGCGTAGCCAGTGCTCTGCCTCTTCAAACTTTTGCTGCTTGGACAGTTGATCGGCAATCATCAAGGGCGCATGGAAGAAAATCTCCCAGTTGTAGCAAGCGTAGGGCATTAAGCCGACAAAACTCAAGTCTTCTATATATTCTAAGTTTAAGTTTTTAGCCAACTTTTCATCGTGGGTAGCAAGCCATATTTTAGTGTTATTGTCGTTTATTACACTATGAATATATCTAGAAGAAAATCCCCCTTCAGCCAATTCAGTTTGGTCTAACAAATTTTCAGATATCCACTTTCTTTGATACTGTAAAGGATCGGTATATGCATCTGCGTAAATTAGTAAATCTTTTTGTGTTTGGGTTGAAGTAGATGCCAAGTCTATATATCCACGATAACCTGTGTCAGAGAAATGCCATATTTTTGATTGATTATTTTCGGACGTTGCAGCATTAACCACCCAGAACTGACCTAAAGGAGTTGGGTCAATAACTTTAGTTCCAGAAATTTCAATTGGTTTTATAGTTTGTACAGCTCCCGCTTGAAGTGTTTCCAAATATCCATTCATCCAAGGCGAAGCGTTGCTAAAGCTGTTAATTAATAATGGTGTTTGCTTATCAAAAACATTTAGTACATTTCCAAGAGAAAGTTCGAATTTTGAGGTCAATATTAGCGAGCGATCAGTTATTAAATCTATACCCAGTTCTGATAAGAATTTTTGTCGGTCTTCTTGATTGGTAATATCTTCGCTATTGAACTCAAAATGTAATGTTATATTTTTTAATCTACCTGAATTAACTGCAAGCAACTTTTCTTTCTTTGAAGTCAGACTTCGATTTCCAATGTTAGGTATATTTAGGGATAGCTTTAGATCAATTTCTATTTCTGGTTGATTTCCCAGTCTTAGCATATTGATTTTTTTTCCGTTTGGTTTTAGCTCAAAATTTTCACCTTGAATTAAGCAAGAAAACTGGCCAGAATTTCCAGTGATTTCTTTAAGTCCACTACCACCTGTTGATGTTTTAATCCTAATCCAGGCTTTACAGTCAATAATTCTCAAAGAAGTATTAACATTCAATTTGGTTAGTAGTTTATTGAAAGATTTATCGACTAAATTGTTTCCAAGATAGCCATTAAAGCTTGATATAAAGTTTGCAACTTCGCTTTTTAATGCGTTATCCGACGGAGATATATTTCTTACATCTGGCCAGTCTCTATATTGAATCATATGGTCTTTATACTCGACTGAAGGTCTTTCAAATACCCGCCTAGCTCGGTCTATCCCTGGATAATGAGCACCAGTTGTAAAATGCTTTTGAGTATAATAAAGATGAAGGTGTTTCTTGACATCTAGACAGTCATTGGGATCATTGTCCTTGGCAACTGCATTAAAATTTATAAAACTCTCTTCAACTGGGATGCCAAGTAGGGGTTGATCAAAACTATTTGCAATCAATAGAGATATATCTGATTTACTTAATTTAAAGGGATATTCAAGCGCCTCGCTAATAGCAATATTATCAAACAAAAAACTATAGGGATACTCACTGAAAGACGTTTCTGATTTTGCTTCTTTTTCATCTTCCCTGTCATTTAATGAATATCCAAGAATGGTTACTTTGTCTTTACTAATAGATGTTTCGCAACGAAATGCAAATCCCCATCTCTCATCAGCAAAGGCTAACGCAGCACCTTTCCATATTTCTCGGGAAACGTTCGTTTTTTTCCATGATCTGCCGTCATAACGAGACCAAGCTAAGTTGATATGCCATTCGCTAGTTTCAGGTGCTTCATGATGCTGAAATTTAATGACGGGCCAAGCTATGTGGAAATCGCCCCCCAATACAAATGGCATCACATGGTCACCTTGTATGTCTAACTCTATGTGTTGCCATGGTGACCATTCCATAAAACGGCTACCAAAATCAGTACATTTACGCCAATAATATCGATAGGGTGGATTAAGCGTTCTGCCAATGACATACAGCACTCTATACCTTGGCAAACCATTTACTATTTCTACAGTGCCATTGCTATTTAATGAAATATCTTCATACATGCCTAGCACTTCAACCTGTCCCATCTGCGCTACATCATCGAGGAATTGCCCAAAAGCTTCTTTGGCGCTCTCTTCATTCAGCTCACCTTGCCCAAGTGTTGATTCAAGCAATTTAAAGCTAGAGGATTTATCGTCTCGGAGTTCTGGGTACAGCCAGTTTTCAGGGAATAAAAAGACCTTTCTGTTGGCTTCCCACACGCGGTAGTTACGCATCCAAGTCCAACGCTGTTTCAGCTCATCACTGGCTCTGATATTTGGTTCTAAACCAAACAAGACGCGCTGAGTAAAGAGTTGTATTGCCATGATCGCTTCGACCACCTTGGTGGTTTTCATGCAGGCTTGCATCATGGGGTCAATCAAATAGTATTCGTATAGGTCGTTTTCTTTCCAGATACGGTCTGCTGAAGCACTGTTTTTTAGGCTTAAGTGATAAGCCACGATGGCGTCTCGTCTGGCCTTGCGAATACTGTCTTTGTATTTTTGTTTTTGGAGTGCCCATTCACTCGGGGTAGATTTTGCTTGGAGCAACTCTAAAACCACCGTTACCGCTTGTGGCATATCACTAGTATTAACTAACTTTTCTAACTGCGCTTTGTTTGCCCCTAGTTTTTTCGCTAGTAAACAAAGATTAAAAGCTTTTCTTAGCAGACTAGCTTGATATAGCTTATCTACGGCGGTTATACCTGCGTAAGTGAGTAATTCCTCTGTTTTAGTTTTAGGCAGGTCAAATCGATTGGCAATGGTCTGTTTGGCTTGAGTGAAATCCTCTCTTAGCAGTGTGAATAACTGTTGTTTGCCAAACTGTTTTTCTTTACCTAACCAGATAAAATCCTTAAGTTCTTCCCAGTGCGCTTGCCAGCCGTCAGTTTTACTTGCCAGAAGTTTGTTCCAATTAAATTGACTACTGCCAACCTTGATTGCATCGATCATCTTCATGGTTTGCGTGTCAAAACCAAGCGCTTTTGTGAGATGGTCTAACTTGAACAACTGTGCAAACCATGTGGCTAATTGCTCAGTCTCTGCTGGCGTAAACGAACCATTTCCAATAAATTTTTCACTAAGCAACAACGTATTGGCGTGCTGAGCATTAGCTGACGATAGCGGTAACCGATTGGTGAGTAAAGCAACACTATCTTGTTCTGAAATCCCAAATTGGTTAACCAGAGTTAAAATCAGGGCTTGCTCTCTTAGCACACCGCTTACAGATTTAATCAGTTCGGTCAAACGAGGCTCTAAAGCATCATTACTTGTTGCTTTAACGTCAAAAATCTTTGCTAATTCGGTATCCAGAATATTGATTTTAAGTTGCCCGAACGCTCTGTTTTGCTGCAAAATTGGCTTGATTTTATCTTTGGCAGATTGGGCATCTGGTATAGCATCTGGCGTATTTTCTTTTTTCTCGGCCGCCTTTAAGATTGCGCTAACCACACGTTTTGCGTCTTTATCTCCAACAATCTTCGCCATGATTAACAGCGCATTGTCGGTGAGTGATAGGCTATCATCTAATTTGGTTGCTTGTTGCGTCGCCAGTTTGAGCTCAGCCTTAAAGTCGGTAATTGCTTGAACCGATTTTGAGGCTTCCGTAGTGTATCCAGCAGTTGTTAGCGCATCATCATCCAATATCGATTTTGCAATCAATTCTATTGGCAATTCGACTTCTGCCATCTGGTTAGCAAGCTCACATACTCTTTTGAGTGTTGTAAACGCAGAAACGCTTCCTGTTGGTTGCGGTAAGATTTTTAATAACTCAAACTGCGCCTTGGTGAGATTGAGATGAGGCAATAATACATCTTGGTTCGCAGGTGTTTTGATTGCATCAACCAGTGAATCAATTGGTAAAAGAAATGTATCCGCAAAAGCCTTAAACTCTGCAATTTCTAACAACGGTGTTCTTGCGTTGCTGCCAGTTGTGGGCAATAAGCCACCTCCCACCAACTGAATCAAGGCATCCAGCGTTTCTATGCTCCAAACGCCTATGCGTTTATACAATCTGACAAACTGTTGAAGCCGTCCCAATACACTATCTATGGACTGACTGCCTGTATTCAATCGCATTTGGCTAGTTTTGCATTTATCTCTATCATCAATAATAAGGTTGCCTGTGCCCTTAACAAAGCCAGTTGCAATCACCCGCTCAAACTCATCTAGTGTTAAGCCTGTACGATCAAGTAGCACCGAGACCCGCTTCAGCACATCAGATACGGGTTGGTTTTGCAGTTTTTCTGCGGAGGCAGGGTCTATTAACGATACGTTGCCAGCGCTAAGGCCATACCTCTGCCAGATATCAGTGTTAGCAGGTAAACCGACTGCACTAATAAGATTCCAATCGTTAATGGGGTTAGCTGCTGTAGACAAGGAGTGTAACCCCAAAATTTCTGCTGCTTTTTGCTCATTGGTGACACTGCCAACCAAACGCCAAATATCGAGAAGGTTGATATTAAGCTTAGCTAGATAATGTCTTAGCTCGGTCAATTTCAAATCAAACGGTAATGCCCAAGGATAAGCAGTTGTGCTTAATGGAACATAAGCGGCTTCGATAGCTTCGTCATCCGCTGGCAATTGACTTGGGAGGGAGATATTTGGAATGGTTTTTTCTAATATCCGCAATGCCAAATCAATATGCTGTACTTCTTTTTCAGCGTTTTCGCAGGTTAGTTCCAAAGTGAGAATATCACCCCGCCGCTGGCTGAATTCGTTGAATGCTGCATCTGATTGACTTAGCAACATGAGCAAATCCACTAGATAAGCGGGCTGCCCCAACATGGACTCGCACGGCTTACACATGCATTCATCTAAATCACCAAAAAAACCTGGCAACGTTGGTAAGTTTTCACGTTGCGCTGGTGTAGGCTGTGGTAATTCTTCTAGCCACCATGATGGTACCCTGATTGGCCGATCCATCGACCAATCTAAGCCTGCATTAACAAAACGATTCGCTTTATCAATCACATCGACTTTAATCACATCCAGCTCTTCTGTAGGCACATCTATGAAATGCGTGTTAAGGAAATCTTTTCCCTTTCTTGCAAGGGCTGCAATATCGTTGATGTTATTGGTAATCAGATGGTTAGCAATCCCGATGGTGCCGCCCAAATTCATCACTGTCCCAATTGTTTTTAAGGCTTTTTCGTGGTCTTTCGCATTTTTTCCTATTTTAGCTTTACCCTGAATAATCTTTTCCGCAGCCTCTGGCTCGTCATCCAGAAACTTAGTAAATGCAGTTTTTAAGCTGCCGTCCAACGTCAGCTCTTTGCTTTTTAAGCGCGATTGTATTGCTAACACTGGGTTAATCAGCTCAACTTTGTTTTGAACCGCATATGCCTCACCCGTGCCCATGTTTTGTTGCTTCGCCATATCCAAATAGGCAGAAGTGGGTATTTTTACTAAATCATCAATAGTGTCCGTGTCGTCGCCCAAATGGCTCATTAGCCCTTTGATAACATTAGGGGCATAACCTAACCTATCCTGTAAGCGAACGCCCTGTACCAAACGGTTAATATGCGTTTTGTTATCATCGTTCCTAAGTTCGAGAATCTTTTTCACAGATTGATTATCTTGAGATTCAAATAGTGGCATCAATTTCAAAGCCAAGTCTTTAGGCATCTCAGGGGCGGTTACCCAAAGCAGTTTGGTGAATGGATTTTCGGGCGATTGAATCGGGTCAAGTTGTTTAAGTTTGCCCAAAAGAGGCAAAGCATCGAAAAGTATTTTGAGCTGACTAGCAGCTATTTCTGAAACTTTCTGTCCACTTAATGCATTTGCCCAAGTACGTTCTTGCTTATCGTTTGTTAAGCTACACGCTTGTTTCAAATGTAATGCCACGCCTAGTGAGCTAAACGCATAGAAGAACTCCCAACCGTTTTTCTGCATTGCCTCTAAATGGTTAGACGAAACTTCATTCAACTCGGCAATAGCCTCTTTTTGCATAGCATAGGCAGCTATCCATGCTTGAACCAGAGCAATATCAAGACCAGTATCTTTAACAATAAAATCAATATCTTCTGCGGTTAACTCACTGGGGAGCAAATCAGTAGCCATGCCCGCATCATGATGACCATGCGTATAGACAGGCTTTACATGACCTTCACCAGCCAGCAGAGGCAAAATCACCTCACATAGATGCGACCACTCTGCGGGTTTATCTTCTTTAACGTCTATCGTAAAATCCACCACCTCGTGACGACTGGCGTTAAATCTGATGGGGCTTTGCGCAATCAGTTGGTTGTTTTGGTCAAACACCCTCACCAGTAAATCAGGGGCGGCACTCACTGCGTCACCCGCCAAAAACTCTTTCGGAGAATATTTGATTTGGTAAAAACCTGACGCATCGGTGATTGCCTGCTCGCCCAGAGGCTGTTCTTTTCTCAAATCACGGTCATAGGCTTTTATAAAGTACGCTTTTAACGGTTTGCCCGTTTGCTTATTCACCACCCCCTGCACAGAATAAGTGTCATCTGCATCAAGCAAGCCTTCTTTTTTAAGAAACTCGTTTAACTTATCAGCAGTTTTATCATCCACACCTACACCACGCAGTACGTCACCCAAACCATTTTGCAGTTGAAAATAAAACACGAGCTGAGTGGTGCTTTCACCATATACAGACTGCGTTTGCTCATCTTTGAGCTTTTCAGCAAGTTTCTGTAAGTCTTTCTCTGTTGGGCGCTCCCCCGCTGGCATCGCGCTAATATAGCCATGCTTCATCATGGCAAAAAGTGCATCCTGCAAATTGGCAACTGCTAGCCCAGCTTCATTTTGCTGAATGGTGGCGATAATTTTTTGCATGATGCGCTCCTATTGATTGCTTATAAATACACACATTAATTTACAGTTTTAAATTCATTCATTTCATTTTTATATGTTGAATTACTTAAACTAATTTACCTTACTTAAGAACTTCACTTTTTAAAAGTGCCTTGTCTTTGACATACCAAAGTTCGGTTCGCATTAGGAAGAATTTGGCTTTTCCTGCATTCTCGACACAGCACATCTGCTGATCGGAGGGCAGGCCCGCCGCTTTTTTGAACTCCTGTACAACCGAAAATTTTCCAACATCCCAATTGTATAA
Organism: Methylotenera sp.; assembly: GCA_049687015.1. Lineage (GTDB taxonomy): Bacteria > Pseudomonadota > Gammaproteobacteria > Burkholderiales > Methylophilaceae > Methylotenera_A. Next base: position 58,640 of record JBAVIP010000077.1, read on the forward strand.
ATCGACAGCTTGTTCTTTCCATTCAATAAATTCCAATTGAAAGTCTCCACTTTCCAATTGCGATACTCGAACTGTAGTAAAGCCACCTAATGTAAAATGACCTGTTGTATAAGCGAGATCATCCTTTTTGTCATCATTACTTGCGACTTCGACACCCTGAAATTTATGAATTGGTATTTCTAGCGGTAAACCCTTTTCCACTTTTAACGTGCCCTGCTCCAGTCTTTTTCGTATTTCCTCAACATATTGCTCCCGAAGTTTAGGTTCGGCATCCTTAACTTCCTTTCTTTTCTCAAAAAGACTGGAATCGAGTATTTTCTCTTCACCTGTACCACTAAGCCAATATTCCATGTTCTCCTGTGCCGATTTCGAATATTCCTTCATTTTTACTCGAGATTTTTTAATCACTTTATCTATCATCCCTGCGTCAGGGAGCTCTTTTTCGCATTTAGGTTGGACACTAATGCAAGCACCTTCGGATTCATAGTATTCTTTTCGAACATTTGGCGAATACACCCAAGCAATTTCCTTATTTCTTGCAGTGTTATCTGAGTCTCTCTTCCATTGTGCTTCTTTGGATCCCGCATCAGCTTGTTTTCCAGTCATATCCACAAATTTAATTGGATTGTTATCGACGTAGCGATACATATTTTCGCCGCCATTAATTCCTATCGGATCAGCACTCAACCAGCAGCAAATTCCTTGTGCAAGATATCTCGCCGTGTGATAACTAAGCCCACTCTCTTCATCCCGCTCCATCCCCGTATACCGATACCGCTTCAGTTTTACTTCTTCGATATTTCTACCGCCGCGATAAGCGCTGGTGCCATAGGGGTGATATTCTTCAAATGAAATAACCTCGGCATGGTCATCAAGCTCTATGTTGGATGAGCCAAGGTGATTGCTAAGGGTGTAACGGTATAAATTACCGACTGTTAGTTTGGCGTTATTGGTTTTAAGCACTTGGTCAACCATCAATAGCCGTTGCTCGCCATCAAACAAATGCAGGGTTTCAATTTCTTCTTTTAATACGCCATTTTCTTTACGCCGATACAACTCTAAGCCGCCAAGGTAAATCCGCTCTTCAATAATGTTACCGTTATTTTTGGTGATGTACTTGCGTGTGCGTTGTTTGCCAACATCGTATTGGTAATGGGCAAAACCGTTGCCAAGATTAATACTGCTAATCATGTCTTGGTGATCCCACCGCATCTTAAATTCATCTGGAGTATTGGCTAAATTCAACATACTGCCGTGGCTATCGTACGCGTAAGTCACTCGGTTATTAGCATTGGTACTGTTGAAATCACCACTACCTTGCCAAGTACGCCACAAGCGGTTGCTGGCTGGTTGCTGTGGGTCATCAAAGGCGTATTGGTATTTGCGCGTCCAACCACCTGCATTATTTAGCCCTGCTGCATGTACCATCACTAAAATATTACCCACTGCATCATATTGATAGCTTTGCGTATATTGGCGTAGCGCGTTAGCAGCCGTTACGGGGAAGGAATGTTCATGCGGTGCAGATTCAATTTGTTTAGGCGCACCAATAGCTACGCCATCTTCACGCCCTGTTGCTTGAATAAGTCGATACAAAGCATCGTATTCATATAAACTTTGTGGCGCTATGATTGCGTTTTGAAAATAGGCAGGCTTGTATGCTTCATCGTAAATCTCAGCGATATTGCCAACTGGGTCATAGGTATAACTGAGTTGTTGCAATACTTTAGCGTCTTTTAAATCTGCCCGATATTTAGGAAACTCAGGGTCGTAAACTGGGCGAGTAGTGCGTAATTGTTTTAGACGATAGGTTTCAACATCATAGTCATATCGGGTAATGGTACCGTTACCCAGTTTTAAATATTGCCGCTGACCTTTGGCATCGTAACTAATGTCTTGAATTGCTCGCGTTGCCGTGCCGCCACTATAGCCTTGTGCGGTTTTAGTTGCGCCAACAATCAATTGCTCAGCTTTTAAATTGCCTCGTGCGCTGTATTTAGGCACATAGACCGAAACTCTACTACCAACACCACGATGCCAGTTGTAAAGCCGCGTCATACGGCCTAATGCGTCATATTCAGTTCGTTGGCTGAAAGTTTCAGTTTCTAATTTTGTATTTAAATTGCCTTGCCAGCTAGTTACTGTAGATTTGGCATCTTTTACCAAGCGGCGATTGACTTGCAGCGGACTGCCTTTGAAATCTAGTAAAACTGTCTCAACCATGCCGCTTGCATCGTAATGATGCGTCATTTGGCCGTTAAGGTTTTTATTCGTTAAGCTAGGGCGTGCATCTTGATAAACAAATTTTTCAATGATTTGTGCTGGCGCGTTGTTAATTTTAAGTTTTAGCGCAGTTGGTCGATGCAATGCGTCATATTCTGTTGAATAAAGCCGTTTTTCTTCAGGTGCAGTTGCACTTGCTTTGTAGGTATCCCATGCAAACATCGGCTTGCCAGCAGCATCATTAATCGTCCATTTACCCCCTGCATCCATGCTGTGCTGAAATAGCAAATTACCCGCAATGTCGTAACAAGGTGCTGCGTTGGCAGGTAGAGCTTCATCAGCCGCATTGTTGGCGCGTGGCGGGTTGATGTATTGCATCACCAAGTGACCAAGCGCATCACGTATCCATAAGGGTTTGCCTTCTGCATCTAGCTTGCTGTAAGTGGTGTGATATTCATCTTGCCATGTGCCGTTAGCGTTTGGCGCGCGATTATGGGCAATGGCAATCACATCCCGGCCTAAACTATCGAGTATGGTAATCGCAGGTGTATTCGCGTGATTGGCGGCTAAACGCGCTGCACGTGAATTTTCTGGTGTATTAAACTCAGCATATCTTGGGTGTTGGCTATTTGTACGGCGCTGATACCAATCGCTTTCTAGTACCGTATCATTCGCATCAAAAATGTTGACATGCCAAGGTGAAAACTCTACTCGGCTAAAAGTGCCATCTGGCATTTCGGTACGAATGGTGCGGCCTGCGGCATCGTAATAAATAATGGGCGTAACACCTTTTTCTGACGGCATTTCGCAACCGAAGCCTTTTTCGCTAAAGTAAGGTTCGTATTGTTTAACTGGCTTACCTTTGTTGTTGAGAATGGTCAGGCCATTGATAATCCATTGCAATTTTGTTTCGCCTGCTTTTGGCTCGGCTTGTACTTTTTTCATCAGCACATTGCCACTACCATCGGAGCATTCTAGTGACACTTGGAGTGGTGAGTTTGCAGCTTTGTGTTGCTCACGGGCAATGCTACAGGCGCCTGCCATGCGTTGCTTCCATTGACCGTTTACATCACCAAAATGGTACACAAAACGTGTTGTAGCGCTACCCAGCCAATCCCTTGCTGTTGTTTCATTCATTTCGGTAGCCATGCAAAATGCCTGAATAGCTTGCGTTGAAGGGTTTCGTAAGGAAAAATCAAAGCCCGTTAAATCGTCACCTTCCCATTTGTTGTTTATCCTCTTGCCTTTAATTGCGGCTGCAATTGGTAAACCCAAAATATCAAAGACTACCTCTGTGTGATTGCCATTAGCATCGACCATCTCACCTGGCGCAAGCACGCGGTAATCAAATTGCGCAATGCTGCTTGCATTACCTAAGGCATCTGCACTTGAGAGAACATACAAATCTAAAGGATCATATTGAAGCGTGGTTTGATTACCAAAAGGGTCCGTGTACACTTCGGGCAAATAAAAATGTTCATTAGCATCAGAGGCGAACCCTGCCGTACCCGAGCGCATCCAATACTGGTCAGCAAACGACGCATCAATTCCAGCACCTTTAATGTAACCACACTTGAGATAGTGCAGGTCTGTGCCAGAGAGAGTATCAAAGTATTGTTTTACTGTCTGGCTAGTAACATCATCGATTTGCCATGCAAGCTTATCGTCTAATAAATTACCAGTAGCATCACGCTGCTGAAAAACGGCATCCAAAAGTTCACTGGTTAATGCTAGCTTGTAGTCTTCATATTTCAAACCACGTGGCCCGTGTTGCCCCAAAGGCAGCACATTTGCAGGCGTGATTGGAACCCCACTGGCACCATCTCCATCATTAAAAAATCGTGTGCACGCATGTTCAACCAAACGCTGATGTGGCGTATTGGTTTGCGCCTGCTCATGATATTGCAGTGGTGTGAGGGTAATCTGGTCACTGACTGGAATCGTAAGTTGATAAGCTGCAAAATCAGACAACACATATTTGCGCAGTTCATTGATGTCAAAGTAAACACTTGTAGGGGCTGGTAGCCCTGTAATTTCATAAGTTTTAACTTCATATGGCAAACGCAAACGATAGTGTTTTATAGGTGCGCCCTGCCCCTGATCTTTCAATATCACATCTTGGGTGTAGTGAATTTCAGAATAGACAATATGTGCTGGCTCTTGCACATCATCAATAAAGCTTTTGATAGCAGAACCTATGTTGTTAGGTAATCCGGTATGTTGGCCTAGGATGACACGACCATAAGTGACTGCTAGCGATTGTTGTGGGTTGCCATGATTATCATGTCTTAAATTAAACGTATGCGAGATGCGAGGGTCTGGAGTAACTTTAGTGTTGGGTAGTTTAGGAAGTTCAAGCTCGTAATAATAAGAAAGAGCTTCACTCTCAGTGACTAGAAACACCGCATGTTTATTCTCACCACGTTTTTGAATTCGCTGAATATTGCAGTTATGAGTGGTAGCAGAGTATATTCGTACTGGCTTTTCAACCTTCCTTCCTAAGTCATCAACATCTAATTCATAACTCTCTTGCCGCAATACCATGCCTTTGCAGGCGCGTAGTGCCTCACGCCACTCTTCGGCAGTTAAATCAGGCGGTAGCTCCGGCTCACATAATTTCCTTTCTTTAAATACGCTTTGATTTAGTTGATTTTTATATTTCTCAGGAAAATATTCAGCCGCAAATTGATCAAGAATACGTTTTCGATCAATCGCGGCGCCTGTGTGATACCAAGTGACAGATTTTATTGGCGGCTGGAAAAGCTTTTGGTCATTAGTAATGTAAGGACTAGCAATATTGCCTTTAAGAAACTCTCCGTAGTCCTCAACATCAACTTGTTCAACCCGACCAAAGCCGCGGAACTCTCTTTCAGCGCCATCAAAATAACCATGATGATAACTATATTGACTGCCGAACTCTGTACCCCGCCAATAATCTTTAACGATTACTTTACTTACGCAATGAACTGGGAAAGGCAGTTTTGTGATCCATGGTGTACCAGCAAGCTTGTCTTGAATATAAAACTTAGTGGATGGCGTATATTCAATTGTGGTGATAGCACCTAGGTTATTGTCTGTCTCCTTTAACAGGTGCGGCTTTCCTTCAGCCATCAGATTGATGTATCGCACAGGATGAGCCGCATCAGCAGGCAGATGGGAGTTCCATACTAAGCATGCGGTGCCTGAACCAAACAAATCGGCCACTTGAACCGCGCCAATATTTTCTGTTGCAACTGGTATGTTGATTAGAAATGCATTACTTAAACTATTGCCACTTCGATTGAAGTATAAATTTGCGCCATCGCCTCCAAGATAAATTATATCTATAGGACCACTTCCATCAATATCAGCAAGGCGAATGCGATGAGGGTCATACATATCTGAGTGGTCAAAAAGTGGGGAGTTATCTAAAGTAACTTTTTTCCCAAAATGGCCGTAACCTATATTTGGCCAATAGCAAACTTCACCATTTCGAATACGTACAATGTCAGTCAGACCATCACCGCACATATCGGCAAGAAAAATGGATTGAGTTAGGTCTGCAAACACTAACGTTGGCCCATCATCCTCATCTTTTGCTTGTTTTACTTGTTGAGATGAGTCGAATCCGTGTTCATCCAGTGACTGATACCAAGTAAATACATCTTGTTCGGTAATTAAAGCATCAGCATGTCCATCACCAGTTAAATCTAGGAAACGCAGGTTCTGGTCATTCCAATCAATGTTAGGTAAGGCTATAAAAGGAACAAAGGATTTCCAGTTATCATCATAAGTGCGTTCATAGAAGCCTGGATTGTTACCGCTAAAATCCACGAGATCAATCTCGCCATTGCCCGCCAAATCCATTAGCTGTTGCCTACCAGATGACAAAGCTGCAAATGAAGGCTGGCTAGCAATTACTGTTGTTGGGCCAAAACTTGGAACACCCTCAGATTCACCATAATTAGGTTTGTAATACCAAGCCCCTGCTTGCTCTGTAAGTACGCCAGATAAACCTTCGCCATTTAAATCAACCCACTGATAACCCGACCCCTGAGTGCCAACTGGTAAGTTTTCAAGTTGTGAAGCATCAACAAATTGGAACGTAGAATTAATTTTAGGTTGCGTGTATTTTAAGGTTAATTGTGGTAACTGACGTGAATGTAACGTGGAATTATCAACCTCATAACTATGATGAGTCACTGATTTAAGTTGGGTATAGCCCGGCTGTTCAGGGTTCCTTGTTTCAGCAAATTGATAAAGGAAGTTGGTAGATTTAACCAGATAAGCTTCATTGCCTAACTCAGTAAAATGGTGAAACATTAATACACGATGACATAGGCGGTAAGTGCGTATCTCAAAACCGGCGCGATAATTTGAGAATGGATCATCTCGCATCGGCCATTTATGGTTTGGTGCTTCACCAAAATCAAACACAACCTCAAACATCCACTCATTTGTTGGCCACTTTGCTTGATCTAAATAAGAAACTGTATTTCCATACTGAATACGTTTTAAATAGCGATTTGCCGTACGATCTGCTTGTGTACGATTATTTTCACAGGCATTTATTTCAATATTTTCTGAATCTTCAGCTATATACTCATAGCGAATGACATTACCTTTATCGTCATGGGTTTCATCAAGCAACCATTGAAAAATTTGGCTATGATTTGTGGGATTAAATATTCGACTTTGCTCTGAACGACCAAACCAGCTTGTAATATTATCTTTACTGATCGTACGCCAAATACAATCAGCTGAATCAGCCTTATTAAGCCAACGCTCAATTAATGCAAAGCCACCTTCGATGCGAGGTCTATAACGATAAACTTGATATTCTTTGTTTTGAAATTTAATTAATTCTTGTGACTTAATTTCATCAGAAGATGAGGATATGAGCGGGACTAAATCTTCAGCTCCTGAAAGTAAAAACACATCAGGTTCGCTCTCTACATAACGAGGTAAGCCTTTATCAGTTTTGCGTGAAATAGATGCATGTCCAAGGTTCCAACCGAGTCCAAATATTCCGTTACCTGTACCTGAATCGTATGAAAGTGAAAGATTCGGACCAAAGCCTGCTCTGCCTGGTGATATCGCAATAGGCACAGTCATTGCGCCTGTACCAGTTACTGGATTGGCTGAGAACTTTTCTCCCATGCCATGAATTGCACCACCTCCTTTGGGTAGCGAAATACTTGGCACAGAAACGCCACGCTTTTCACTAGCCGCATTTTTTTCTTCAGCTAAGGCCATGATTTTGAGTCACCACCCCTTCAGTTGTTATTTTTGATTCTTTAGATTTCCACTACATTTATAGGATTTTCCAAATTCTAGTTTTTAACACTAATTAATTTAACAGAATTTAAGGATAGTTGTTCATGAATTTTTTATTATCATAGTAACCACACCATAAACATTGAAATAAATTGCTTCAAATTTATTCATAGAATTTAGCAAACAATTTATTCTAGTAAAATATCTATAACAATCCCCCAAATTAGGTAATTTGTATAATTATTTGAGAGGAAGTAGGAGAAATTTCTAAACTGTTACTTTTTATGGGTATATCTGTATGACCGCTTATGGCCGAAAGTAGTCGGCCCTTCTTTTCAAATGCGCAAATTCTCAATCGCTGCATTCTCAGGGCGATGGGCTTCGATTGATACTTCGATAATTTGCGTATTCAATCATGATGGCACCCCCTTTCGTGCATAAGCTATTCCCGCCCATTCCCATCCATGCCATGTTGCTTTTCCAATAACTGTCTTAATTCTCTTTCAAAACCACGTTCACCCATTTCATCAAGATAAAGCTTTTTGAAGGCTTGAAATTGATGCTCAGGTAAAGATGATTGAGCAATGGTTAATACACGACTTTTACGTGCATTAAGTGCATCTTTAATCACATGAAACAGGCCTAAACCTACCATTCGCCCAAGCTCATTTCTTTAGCACGGCGATTTACATCTTGCTGCCAACTTAGTGGATCATGTATTTCAGTCACTATGTTTTGTAAATGTGTGAAAGCTTCATCCATATAGGACTTTTCTACTCCTGTGTAGAGCGCATCTATTGCAGCAACTCTTTTAAGGTAGCCATACACACTAATCCCAATATAGGTCAAACGTTCATCCAGTAGAGCCAGCTTATTCAAATCTCTTACTATCCCTAGCCCTTCCATTTGATTGACTCTTTCAATCAGATCCAACCAAAGAGGATGCATAGACCAGCGAGATTTATTGCTATCGTTAGTTTTAATTCTTAACGTTGTATGTTCTTTCACCAGTAAGCGAAGCAAATCACCTTGTCTTTCGTTCAGATCTGCAAAAGAAGCAATGCCAAGTAAACGAAGCTGATCTTTTCTGACTTGCCATTCAACACGCCAAACATCTTTGTCCATGCCCCATAGTTTAAAAAACCATGTCTTTTGACTTTTTTCGTTGATCTCATCCACTTTGTTATAGATGCGCAAAACAACATTATCCGTACCAAATTTCAAGGTTTGTAATACGCCGTCTTTACGATACTGGCTATCTTTCGTGGATTGCGAAAGAAAGTTGTTTTCATCAAAGTCTATTACTGGCAAATGGTAATCAAAAGCATAATCCACACGAGACAAGCGCTCGGGTTGTGATTGCATCATGCCAACGGAAGCCGCCCAATCAAGAAAACGCTTATGTAGCGCCAAAGCTCCAAAATGCCATAGTGCAATACTGCGATATTTAACAAAGAAGTTTGGGCGATTAAACTCCCCAAACTGGATCATAAAGACATCATTCTCGATCACGAAGGGATAGCCGCTAGATGTGCCATGTGATGAAATGAGAAACTCCTCAGAACCTAGCTTTATTGGTTTAGGTTTCGTGGTTTTAGCACGCACCATTGATTCTTTTTCGGCAGCTAATTCGATAAAGTCGAGCTTGAAATCATCGGTAGGCAATAGATAGTATGCGCATTCGATGGTGTCAAAGCCTGAGATTAAGAATTGGAAAGACATTTAATTATTTCTTTTTCTTACCAATTTTTTGATGAACCTGTGAATTTGCTTTATCAACTTGCTGTTGCGTAACTGTATGCATTTGTTGGCGTATATCATCAGGTAAATGATCATACAAAGAGTCAACTCCTACTTCAATCACCTGATTAATCATTGCAGAAACACTGCAATTAGCCATCTTTGCCATATTTTCAATAAGCATAAAATAGTAAATTGGGAATCGATGACTTCTTTGAACAGATGCAGAAACGCTCTCTGTACTTGCATTACCTGAAAGTATATTTGCAAGATGTTCAGCTTTTGATGGTTCATCCTGTTTTTTCATAGCACAAATCCTATTGGGTTTTTAATGTAACTTATATTGGGTTACAAATTTAAACCCAAATATGGAATGTGTCAATAGGTAATTTTGACTAGCTTTTTTGTTTGGGTTTATTAAGCTATTATGTGTTTATGTATTTATAGCCCCCCGTGTTACATGAACGGGGATTAAATTCTAAATAGCTCAGCCCTTAAACATAAGCCAACTATAAAAATGGAACAAACCAAATGTCTATTGAAGTTATTAAGACGCAAATTGAAAGGTTTTTAGCCAGCGATGTTCCAGAAGTCTTGGCTATCAAAGGTGCTTGGGGTATTGGAAAAACATATTCGTGGAAAAAGTATCTTGAGGAAGGTAAGACTCAGAAAAAAATTTCACTAGAAAAATATTTGTATGTCTCTTTATTTGGAATTAACTCTTTGGATGCACTTAAACAAGCAATTTTTGAGTGTGTTGTAAGTCGAGAATTGATAGGCACTGAGCCGAGCATTGAAACATTCAAAGCTAATTTTACTGCAGTATCAAGCTCCTTTGGGAGAAAGGCTCTAGATACTTTTGCTAACCTTCCTGTGGTTAGAAATTTTACATCTACGATTGACTCACTATCTTTTTTATCATTAAGTAAAACTTTAATTTGCATTGATGACCTTGAAAGAAGGGGCTCTAAATTAGAAATTAAAGATGTACTCGGCTTAGTTTCTCAATTAAAAGAACAGAAAAAGTGCAAAATAGTATTGCTACTAAACGATGGAGAAGATGGACTTGATGACTATCTTAAATTTCGCGAGAAAATTGTAGATATAGAATTAAAGTTTGCACCCTCAGCTTCAGAGTGTGCTGCAATTGCTTTTGATACACAAAGTGATGTGCACGTTACTTTACGAGAGTTATCAGAAAAGCTAGACATTAGAAATATTCGAATCCTTAAAAAAATAGAACGGCTCGTTAACCTTGCACTCCCCTTCTCTAATGATTATGAGAAGGAAATTAAGCATCAATTCATTCATTCGCTTACATTATTTACTTGGTGTTATTTCAATTCTAATAAGGAAGCTCCAACTTTAGATTTTGTCACTAATTTGGGATATAGTTTTTATGGCATTGGAGAGGATAAAGATGAAAGCGATGAACATAAGAAATGGAAAGCATTGCTTGAAAAATATGATTATCAGCTCACAGATGAGCTTGACTTAGTTCTCGCAGAAGCTGTCCGTACTGGATATTTCATAGAAGATAATTTAAAACTAGCGGCAACGAATAAAAATGAACAGGTGCTTGCAGAGAAATCAGACAACTCATTCAGCGAAGCTTGGAACTTATTTCATGACACCTTTGCGAATAATCAAGAAGATGTTATTGAGGCTATATATAAAAGCTTTAAATCAAATGCAAAAAATATTACACCTAACAATTTAAATGGCACAGTTAATTTATTTCGTGAACTAGGAGAGCAAGAAAAAGCCTCTGAATTAATTGATTACTATATTAAATTGAGAAGTGAAGAAATTGATTTATTCGATCCAGAAAAAGAAAATTTTTTCGGAGACACCATAGATAAAGAGGTTCTGAAAAAGTTTGAAGTTGCATTTTCCAAGCTGATAAAAACTGAAAGTGCCAAGCAAGTCTTAGAACGACTAGCAGGCAAAAATGGCTGGAATCAAAAAGATGAAGTTATACTTGCAAACACTTCAGTAGACGAGTACTACCATTTATTCAAATCCGAAACGGGACGACATCTCTCCTCTTACGTTAGAGCTTGTTTACAGTTCGGACAATTTGCAAACCCTAGTGAGCAGCATATTATTATTGCTAGTAGAGCAAGAGAAGCTTTACTAAGAATTGCTGCCGAGAGCGGGATTAATCGTCGAAGAGTCAAGAAATATGGAATTAGCCTGAGAACCTGAAGAAAACAAAGAAAAGAAATAAGCGAAATTACTAGGGTTAAGTTTAATCAAATCGAGAGTAGTCTAAAAAATTAAAATCGATATTGTCCAGTTCTCTGCTTTGTCTGCACTGGTGAGCCAAATAAATTAAAAAGCCCCGCAAAAATGTGGGGCTTTTTAATTTCTAAAGCCTGTCAAACTGTTACAAAATGGGGCCTGTCTTGCTTCCGACATCTGCGAAAAGCATCACCACCGAACGTGGCTTAGCCCGATAGGAGCTGGTCTGAACGATTGGAGCGGCCTGCCACTCGACAATATCATTCGGCGTTTCAAGGGCAGTATCAATCCAGCGACGCCAGGTGTTATCGCTTGTGTTGCCTACTGGTGGCAGCTCGAAATCGAGCGGCTCCCAATGCGCGTTCAGAATTACATGGAAAAGCAGCCCTTCATTGTGAATATCCGCAGTGAAAGCTACGCTGTGCGAGTTATCGCTCCAGTCTGGCTGGTTGAGCTTTACGCCATGCCATGAGCACTTCGCCTGCCTAAGCATGCGATTCAGGCTCATGCGCTGGTGTTCATGCTCCACGTCCCGCAATAGTCTGCGTTTAATCAGAAGCTTGGTAAACCGCAGGACATCGGCATGCTTCTCTACAAGGCTCCAGTCGAACCAGCTGATCTCATTATCCTGACAGTAGGCATTGTTGTTGCCGTTCTGGGTGCGCCGCACTTCGTCGCCCATCAGGATCATGGGCATTCCCACGGAAAGCAAGGTGGCCGTCAGGAAGTTCTTCACTTGCCGGTTCCGCATTTTCTCTATCTCGGGATCGTTCGTCGGCCCTTCAACGCCGCAGTTCCAGCTCTTGTTGTCATCCGAGCCGTCACGGTTCTCCTCGCCATTCGCTTCGTTATGTTTGTGCTGGTAAGAAACGAGGTCATTGAGCGTAAATCCGTCATGGCAGGTGAAGAAGTTCACGCTCTGCTCGGGCTCGCGCTCCTTATGGCCGTAAACTTCTGGGCTGCCAAGCAGTCGGTCAGCGAAGCGCGCCGTCGAGCCCTTCTCGCCAATGAAAAAGCTGCGCGCATCATCACGGAACCGCCCATTCCATTCCTTCCAGCTATCACCGATGAAGCTGCCCACCTGGTACAGTCCGCCTGCGTCCCATGCCTCTGCAAACAGCTTGGTGCCAGCTAGTATCGGGCTCGATTCGATATCCCACAAGACAGGGGGGTTCGCCAGCGGGTTCCCGTTCTCATCCCTTGTGAGGATTGATGCAAGATCAAAACGGAAGCCGTCTACATGCATCTCAGTCACCCAGTAGTGCAGGCTATCAATGATCATCCGGCGCACGATGGGATTGTTTGCATTGATGGTGTTACCGCAGCCCGTGTAGTTGGAGTTGAAACGTTTATCCTGTTCCAGAATATAGTAGGCTTTATTTTCGAGCCCTCGGAAGCATAGTGTTGGACCGTCGTGATTGCCCTCGGCAGTGTGATTGAACACTACGTCTAAGATTACCTCAATGCCTGCACGGTGAAGTGCCTTGACCATGTCGCGAAACTCATCCACCGGACCAATCGAGTCCTTGCGCGAACTGTAGGCATGGTGGGGCGCGAAGTACGAGACTGGCGCATAACCCCAGTAGTTGACCTTGCCTGGCGGGCAATCCTGGGGGTCGAACTGGAAAACTGGCAACAGTTCAACCGCAGTAATGCCTAGATTCTGTAGATAGGGAATCTTCTCAATCAGGCCAGCATAAGTGCCATGCAAGCCTTTTGAAACTCCTGAGTTCGGATTCCGCGTGAAGCCGGCTAGATGCATCTCATACACCACGGTGCGCGACGACAATCGTTTCAGCGGCACGTCTCCCTCCCAATCATAGGCTCGGGGGTCTACTACCACGCTCTTCATCGCTGTCGCTGCGTTGTCACCTTCCCTGCCAGCATCTGCCCTGCTGTAATTCTTCGGTACTGCTACGCCACGGCCGTAAGGATCGAGCAGTACCTTGGAGGGATCGAACAGCATTCCGCTTGCCGGGTCATACGGCCCTGAGGCGCGGTAGCCGTAGATCTGCTCCGCTTTCACGCCCGGGACAAAGGTATGCCAGTAGTGGTAAGTATGGTTCACGACGGGATTAAGGCTAATGACGCGGCTAGGCCGGACGTCGTCTTCCCGGTCGAACAGGAGCAGTTCAACACCCGTGGCGCTGCGCGAGTACACGCTGAAATTGACTCCCCCTCGGCGCATTGCGGCACCAAGGGGAGCGCTTTGGCCAGTGTTCGCATTATTGATCATAGACGCTCCTATGTATTTACTAAAGGGCTAAGCAATACTACGCCGCTATGGTGGTGGCGACCAGTAATTTCAGGGTAGCTTGCATCACGGGTGCGAATGTAGTCATATTTCCCTCTCTCCTGATATTTGTTTCATATTAAGCTATTTTTAAGTTGTTTCGCCAATACTGTTGGCACCAATAAAATTGGGTCGTAGATGTAGCTTTACGTCAAATATCGACTAATCTCATAAACAGCACTCGCTATGCCGCAATCACTGCACCCACCTTACCCACAAATGCTTCATAACTGGCGCATCCATGCTGGCACAAGTTTCATGCACCTTAAGGGGGCTCGACTGAAGGGATGGATAGCTCATCTGATCCTTACAGATCGATGGTGGTGTTTTGTTTGATGCACTAAGTGGCGACGGGTATGAGGCTGTATGAACCGAGTTGGATAAATGTTGAACACATATTCGAGAGCAAATTGACTCAATTTTGGATGCATACCAACAGTGATGCGATATAATTTCATAGTTGATTGCTAAAGAATCTTTACTCATAAATATCCATCTAGCATCATTCTGTATCATTTCTTTTGTATGACGTTTAACGAATGAGTTTACCGATATTGGCTATACAAACTGCATACATGCCTTTTTCTGGTATTTTTCAACAGTTGCGGCCATGGCAAGAAAGTACTCTGGGGGCCATCTGCTTTGTTGAGTCTTCAGCAGACTGCAATATTGCAGAAGCAATTGAAATCCCGATGGTTCAATTGCATGCACCTATTCTGGATGGCGCAGATGCAGCCTGTGAGATATGGTTGAGTAATTCATCAGGTAAATCTTTAAGGCATGGCCACCATGGTGCAGTTCAATATCGGTTTAGTGATGAATTGCTGTTTGGCATGATTACCTTGTGCGAGTCAGTGTTCCTGAAAAATGAAACGGATACAGCGCCATTACAACTTACTACAGAATCTGCTTACCGTCAGATATTTGCACTAATGGACGATCTGGGTTATCCCTATACTTACCGGTTCTGGAATTACATGGCTGACATCAACGGCATCAGCCATGGGCTGGAGCGCTATCGTCAGTTTAATGTAGGCCGCAAGGATGCCTTCCTGGCCTGCGGCCGTGAGGTGGCTAGCCAGTTGCCAGCCGCCTGTGCGTTGGGTCTGACCGATGGGCCGCTTACTATCGCTTTTCTGCTGGGACGTAAAGCGCCAGTCGCTATTGAGAATCCACGTCAGGTCAGCGCTTATGAGTATCCAGAGGAGTATGGCCCGCGAACGCCAAGTTTTTCCCGTGCAACTTTATTGCGCACTGAGCAAAATGATCTCCTGTTCATATCTGGAACGGCCAGCATTGTTGGGCATCAGACACTGCATCAGTCAGACGTGGTGGCGCAAACCAGGGAAACACTGGCGAATCTGGGTGCTGTGATTGCCGAGGCCAATCACATGCTTGGTGAGCAGAGGTTTGATTTGCAAAATACTTTTTTCAGGGTCTATGTCCGCCATGCTGCAGATTTGTCACGGGTGCGAAATGAAATGCAACGTCATATGGACGGCACAATAAAAGCTGTTTTTGTACAGGCGGATATATGCCGTCAGGAACTGCTGCTGGAAATTGAAGCAACCGCATGGCATGTATCGGAACTCGCATGTACAAAATAATGATGAAGTCTGGCGGGGAATTATTACTCAGGGTATATGACTATCTTGTGCTATACCTTGGATTGCTATGGCTGGGTTTTCTGACCCTGAGCTGGACGCTGATGGCGACCCCGCTTTATCCATTATTGCCGGAGCGCTACGCAATGCGTTTAGGCCGCTATGTCATCATGGCTTTGTTTCGCACCTATCTTGCCAGTTTGAGTGCTTCACGCCGCTGCAGTTTTGATTTAACTGAGCTGGATACATTACGGGGCGAATCACCGCTGATCATTGCACCTAATCATCCGTGCTTGCTGGACGCGGTCATGATTATTTCGCGTTTGCCAAATATGGCCTGCGTCATGAAATCGGAGTTAATGAACAATATTTTTCTCGGCGGCGGCGCACGTCTGGCGCGTTATATCCGCAATGAACCGATACGCCAGATGGTATTGCAGGCCAGTGAAGATTTTAAAACTGGTAGCCACCTGCTGTTATTTCCGGAAGGTACCCGCACTACGCGCCAGCCTATCAATGTCCTGAAAGGCAGCATCGCCCTGATTTCCATGCAAGCGCAAGTGCCAGTGCAGACGGTGTTGATCGAAACCAATTCACCCTACCTGAGTAAAGGCTGGTCCTTATTCCGCAAGCCTGCCATGCCTGTCCGTTACAAGATAACGTTGGGCAAGCGCTTCGACCCACCAGAAAATGCCCACCGTTTCATGATGGAACTTGAAGACTATTTTTCTCAGGCGTTAAAGCCGTTATTGCAGCAGCCCCCTACTCAAGGCTCGATGTTTAATTCAGAACCTTAACTAACACGGAACATCTTTGTCATGATGACTTCTTCTGCAAGCCATATCGTTCTCATCCCCAGCTACAATCCGGGGCCCAAAGTGTACGACACGGTACGCTCGGCACGTCAGTACTGGAGCCCAGTATGGGTGGTGATTGACGGCAGCACGGATGGCTCTGAAGTGACTTTGCAAGCCATGGCAGCGGAAGATTCAGGCTTGCGCGTCATCCACTTGCCACGCAACCATGGCAAAGGTGCAGCCGTTTTAAATGGGCTGAACCTGGCCGCTGCTGAGGGCTATACTCATGCACTGACCATGGATTCAGACGGGCAGCATCCGCCGGAGCTAATTCCCATCTTTATGGCTGAATCAATACGGCAGCCGGGCGCCATGGTGCTGGGAATGCCGATATTTGATACCAGCGCTCCAAACCTGCGGGTGCAGGGACGCAAAATTTCCAACTGGTGGGCTAACCTGGTAACCTTATGGGCAGGTATCGGCGACTCACTGTTTGGTTTTCGTGTTTACCCTATCGCTCCCTTAATAAAGGTCATGCGCTATCAACCCTGGATGCGTCATTTCGATTTTGATCCAGAGGCAGCTATCAGACTCAGCTGGCGCGGGGTGAAAGTGGTGAACCTACCAGCGCCAGTGCGTTATTTCAGCACCGATGAGGGTGGCGTTTCGCATTTTCGCTACCTGCGCGACAACCTATTGCTGACCTGGATGTATACACGGCTGTTTTTCGGCTTTGTGCTGCGTCTGCCTTTGCTGTTGATGCGGCGTTTGTTGGGCGTGTTTAACAGCTAATATAACGTTGTCAAATGACTGTTGTGAATAGAACTGGTTTTTTAAACCCATGAGTTCGAGCCTAGACTGGGGAGCCGATTAAGGCTCTAACAAATGACTGTTAAGGGTCGCATAAGGTCAGTCAACAGTCATTAAGCACCCACTAAATCATTCCGCCGTTGATCGAGATAATCTGCCCAGTAATATAGGCAGATTGGGTGGAAGCAAGAAAGCTAATCAAATCAGCCACTTCAGTCGGTGTGCCTGCCCGCTTCATGGGTACCATATTGGCGATAGCCTGGGCATCAAACGCGGATTCGCTCATGGCGGTGTCAATAATCCCTGGCGCTACCGCATTGACAGTAATGCCCCTGCTGGCAACTTCTTGCGACAGTGATTTGGTAGCGGCATTGAGCGCGCCTTTGGCTGCCGAATAGTTGGTCTGGCCACGGTTGCCAGTGATTCCGGTGATAGAGGATATGTTGATGATACGTCCCCAGCGGCTGCGTATCATAGGCATCATCAGCGGCTGGGTCACGTTGAAAAAACCGTTCACAGATACATCTATTACGCGGTGCCACTGGTCTGGGCGCATGCCGGGGAACACCGCATCATCATGGATACCCGCATTGTTGACTACAATCTGGATAGGTTCATCTTCCACCAGCGGGCCAAGTACAGCGCTCACGGCTGCACTGTCGGTGACATCGAATTGCAAAGCCTCTGCACTGCCACCCGCAGCACATATCTCCGCGGCCAGCTGTTGCGCGGCAGCGATGCCCTGGTTGGCGTGAATATAGACATGGCAGCCATCGGCAGCGAGGCGACGACTAATGGCTGCGCCTATGCCACCGCTGCCGCCCGTGACTAAAGCTCTTTTCATGAGCTGGCTCCTAAGTTAATTGCCAGTGCATCTGCGTTCAATACCACAGCAGCGCGCCCTTCCAGTAGCAGTTTGTCGCCTGCGCTCACGCTAAACTGATACAGGATATTGTTTTCGCTTGCCATGATACAGCTGGCGGTTATCATCAAATCCGTCTGTATGTCATCCAGCCGTGTCGCAGCCATCGTGACCCCGCGCACGCTGACCAGGTAGCCCACACGTGGCTTCGTGCTGTTCGCAGGGGCCAGTAAGGTACCATGAACTGCCATGGCTTGCGCTGCATATTCGATGCCGCAGGCAATGCCTAGCTGGCCGTGAGCGCGTAAAGGATTATCAACAGTGCGATGGCTGCTGGCACGGCATGCAATTTTCTCTCGATCCCACGCTTCTACTTTATCCAGCAAGCACATGCTGCCCTGATGCGGAATATGGGCTGCAATCCAGGCATGGTCTAACATAGTATTGTGCAATGCCTTATCTAGCATGGACTCACCTCAATGGCCAAACGTGTACTATCAAGGTAATCCAGCACCACGCGACGGTTTTTCTGTTGGGCTATGGCTTGCAATAATGGCAGGCCACGTGCAGCGGGAATCGCCAAACGCAAGGTTTCCAGCGCTGTATCCTGAAACTTGCAGGCATCGTCATGGGTGATGCTGACCTTGATCCGGGCTATGGTTTGCGGGCTGGCTTGTGGTGCGAGTACCAGCGCAATGCCAAAGTTGTCGGGTATCGGCCGATTGCTGAACATAGGTTCGGGGTACGGCGTATCGCTCGCCATTAAAATACAGCGAGTTCCATCAACTACAACTTGCGTCAGCGCATCCAGCAGCCCCGCACCAAAGCTGGCATCAAAGGCACATAGCACCGACGAGGTAGCCATTGCGCCGGTGGCAATGCTCCAGTAGCCGGCGGCAGCATTATGCACGGAGTTATGAAAACGTGTGGGAGAGATTTGCCTGTCATCCGATGCCAGCATTTCACAGATGGTGTGACAGTTAAGCCCGTCACCGTTACAAAACGAGAATACGCTGGGCAAGCTTGCCGCATCCAAGCCGGCTGCAGCAATGGCTTCCAGCGATGTTGCCAGCGTCAGTTTGACGATGTCGCTGGCACGCCTGCGTTCTGCAGCTGGTAACAACTCAGGCGCGGGAATCACTGTTTTTAATGGTTGGTAAGGCTGCTGGCCGGTCAGTACCGCGCGACTGCTGGGCCAGTCAGTGAGACCCGGGCCTAATATGCCGATGCCTTCGATATAGGCAGTCAGTTGGGTTGTCATTGGCTATGCCCTTCACATTGCAGACGGCTATCTTGAACCAAGCCAAAAATCAAACTGCAATTGGTGCCGCCGAATCCGAACGAGTTGCTCATGACATGTGCGAGGGGTTGATTGCGATTTTCCATCTGATAATTCAGTTTCAGCAACGGGTCTGCCTCGCGCGTATTGAGGCCACCGGGTATAAATCCATGTTGCAGGGCAAGTGCACAAATCACCGCCTCAACCGCGCCTGCGGCACCCAGGGTATGCCCGGTAGCACCTTTGGTCGAGCTGCAAGGCGTGTCGTGGCCAAACACCGCAGCGACGGCTTTTGCTTCTGCTGCGTCATTGCTTGGCGTGGCGGTGCCATGCAGGTTGATGTAATCAATTTCGGTCGGGTCTAGGCCCGCGCTCTGT
Source organism: Methylotenera sp. (assembly GCA_049687015.1). GTDB lineage: Bacteria > Pseudomonadota > Gammaproteobacteria > Burkholderiales > Methylophilaceae > Methylotenera_A. Next base: position 78,126 of record JBAVIP010000077.1, read on the forward strand.
AGCGCCTGCTGCATGGCCATGCGAGCACCCAGTCCTTCCGGGTGGGGTGACGACATATGATAGGCATCGCTGGATTCACCTATGCCCAGCAATAGCACGGCACGGGCATCCTGGGTTGTGGATAGGCTTGGGGATGGACGTTCCAGCAATGCAAACGCAGCTGCTTCGCCAATGGAGATGCCGTCGCGCTCTGTATCATACGGGCGGCAGGCTTGTGGTGAGAGCAGGTTCAGTGAATTGAAGCCATACAGCGTAGTCAGGCACAGCGTATCCACACCGCCTACCACCGCTGCGTCTATCAATCCGGTTTCTATCATGCGTCGTGCCACACTGAATACCTTGGCGCTGGAAGAGCATGCTGACGACACCACCGCGGCAGGACCAGTGAGCCCGAAATATTGGCGCGTGAAATCTGCTACCGAGTAAGTGTTTTGTGTCTTGCTATAAACTAAACCTGCAGGCAACGCGCCAGTCAGTGGGTCTCGCTCACGGAAGGCCAGCTCAGTTTCCAGTATTCCCGAGGTGCTGGTCCCCATAAAGACACCGATACGGTCACGCCCGTACTTATCTGCCGCAGTATTGACGGCATCAGCAAAGCCATCCTGTTCCAGCCCCAACTGCGCCAGACGATTGTTGCGGCAATTATAGTCGGCCATGCTGGCCGCTATTTTCACATCATCCACGCCCTCAACCTCACCAATAAAGGTAGGTAGATCTACCGTTTCGAAGTCGCAGGGCTTGAGTGCTTGCCTGCCATGGCGCAAGGCATCTAATGTCTGTTGCAGGCCGCGCCCGATGCAACTGGTGGCAGTGAAGTGTGAGAGTAATAGCGGTTTCAAGGAAAAGCCCTAAACTTTCTGTACTTAGTAACAAGATAAAACATGGTAATGAGATTTAATTATAGCTGTATGCGAAATTTTATTGTAAACCGTATTCACAAAGCTGCTTCCTGTAGCGTGACAAAACGCAGGCCCGCCTTCTCTGCGGCATCCAGCAAAGATGGCAGGACGGCCAGAATAACCGGTATATTTTCTTTGGTACGCGCAGCATTGCCATCGTGCATCAATAAAATGGCACCAGGGCGAAGCCCTGATAACAGCCTGTTTTTAACTTTTTCTGCATCTTTTATCTGCGTGTCAAAACCTCGTACCGTCCAGCTGGCGAGGCTCAAGCCTAAACGACTCAGTACGGGTTGCAGAAAGGGATTGCGCAGGCCGGCCGGGGCACGGAAAAACTTGGGGCGTACGCCAGTGATACTGAATAATGTCTCTTGTGCAGTTTGAATCTCACGAGTAAACCCCGCCATGCCTAGCAGCGAGAAGTAATGCTTATGCCGTTGGCTGTGGTTTTCTATCGCATGGCCGCGCCGTACAATTTCACGGCATAGCTCAGGGCGCTGCCCTGCCCTGTTGCCTATGCAAAAGAACGTTGCCTTAGTATGAAAGCGATCCAGCACATCCAGTACCTGTGGTGTTACCACCGGGTCAGGACCATCATCAATAGTCAAGGCGATTTCATTGCGACTGGCAGCAGCGGCCGGCAATTGTGTCCAGTTTGGCCCCAACCAGTTGCTGCGCGGCCACAGGCCTACAGTAGCAATCACCAAATGATTACAAATAAGCGCAGCTAGTGCCCATTTCCACAGGTCCGGCGCGATAGCCAGGCTAATCAACACCAGCACATGCAGCATGACGGATATCTTAATAAATAAAGTAGCACGCCAATGTGCGTGATTGATGACAGTCATGTTCCTGTACCAAATCTTTTATCAGGAAAATTATGCCATAACTGCTGCCATACTGGCCAGACGTGGCCGCCAGAGATTTTGCAAGCACAGACTGCGGGCGAAGCCTGTGCCAAGTCGGAGAGATTATGCATCAGGCTGTAGCCCCGCAAGCAAATCCGCGACGCGCAAACACGGCTGAAAAAATCAGCGCGAGTATGACGCCAGGCGCCACAGTAACCCCCATAGCTTGCAATACTGGTACGCTAGAAAACGCCAGCAAGCCAAACCCCAGTACCGTTGCTATGTTGGCAAACAGTAGCGAGGCATAAGTACGCGGTGGAATTCCCTGAGTATCTTCGCCTTCATTCTGGGGCTGGTTGAAGAATAGTGCGTAATTGGAGCCGATAGCTACAATCAAGAGCAGGCCGATCAGATGCAGCATGATCAGTTGCTGCCCGAATAAGGCCAGTCCTGCCGTTACGGTCAGCACGGCGGCCGCCAGCGGGGTGACTACCGCCATGACTCGCATGGGCGAGCGCAGAACAAACAGCAGCAATATGATAATTGCCACCAGGCCGGCCAAGGATAACATGATGGCTTCATGCATGTAAGCGGAATACAGGCGATTGGATTCGGTTTTCATATCCACAAACACTGCGTTTGGCACCTGTGCCTGGTTCAGGGCGGCACGTACTTGGGCAGCGTCAATATTGCCGCTTTCCGGTGTCGTTAGCGGGACTAATGCACTCCAGTGCGGTCCTTGCTGTAACAACATGGCATCCACTGCCATCGCCATCGAGGTGTTCTCCAGATCACTACGCTGTAACAATGGCTTGTTGCGAGCAGCTTCAACATCTGTCAGGAATGGTGTGAATACCTGAGGGCGCACGGGTAAGTCCTTGATGGCATTCTCTAGTCTGGGTTTTAATTCGGCAGCAGTTGGCAGACTGGCTTGTCGCGCACGTTGAGTGGACTGGCTGGGCAGGTAATGACTGGCGCTATCGAATGCCGTGAGTACGCCCTTCTCGACCAAAACCTGCAATGCTGCCAATATTTTTTCAGTAGTGCCAAGCACCGTTTCCTGACTGTCGCCGGACACGACGACTACGTAACGCACATCGGGGGCACCCATGCCTGCGCGCAGCCTTGTGTCCAGCGCCTGGTCGGCAACGGATACCGGGCTCAGGGCGGCGAGTTCAGTGTTCCATAAATGATTGTGATGCTGGTAAACCACCACACTGGACGCCACCAGTAGCGCGATGGCTGGCCAGCGTAAGCGTGTCGCCAGTGCAGCATAGCGCGACAATGTTAATCCGGTGTCAGTCACGTCACGTATGTGAAAACCTGCGGGCAGCAGATGCGGCAATACATAACGCGTCATGGCGGAGGCCGCAACCAGCCCTGCAATTGAGTACAACCCAAGCTGGGCCAGACCGGGAAAGCCCGATAGCAGCAATGCAGCAAAGCCAAACACAGAGGTCAGCACGCCGAGCCTTACTGTCGGCCACACACGCACTATCCATGCTTTTCGATTTTTCTCGTTTTCGCCGTCAAACGCACGTTCCGATTGCATGAACAGATAGATCGAATAATCCACCGCTTCGCCTATCAGTGCCGTGCCAAAGCCCAGGGTAATGCCATGCACCACGCCAAAGCCGAGGCTGACAGAGGCTATGCCTGCCAATATGCCGGTAGCCACTGGCAGAAAGCCCAACAGCAATGCACTTAGCGAGCGGTAAACTGCGAGCAGCAATAGCGCAATTAGCAGCGTGCTGATGACGAAGATCAAGCGCACCTGACTTTTGATGGTGTCGCGCGATACCACCGAAAACACGCCGGGCCCAGTCATCAGCAGTCTGGCATCGCCAGTTGCACCATGTGACTTGGCAGATGCCTTGGCGAACGCCCCCTCAATGGTCTGCATGGCCTGTTTTTGCGCATCAGTATCTGAACCCAGCGCGCGCGTCTGTATCAGCAACAACGCGGTTTTGCCATCACGCGATGCCCAGGCGCCATCCACCAGCTGTGGGCGGCTGCCGGTATTCATTTGATCCAGTAGTTGCAGCATCTCGCCTGTGGGATCGCGCGGCAGCAGCGACTTGAACAGCAGGCCAGCTGGTGAGGCAAGCTGATCAATGCTGTCGCTGACGGCCGCGTGCAGGCCATCAACACTGAAGCGTTGTGGCGTGACAGCAGGGCTTAGCAGGTAACGGTTATTGAACAGGTAGCTGCGGTCACGCTCGGTGGTGACCGGCTCGCCATTATTAACTGTCACAAATGCAGGGTTGGTGCGCAGTGTGCGGGCGATTTCCTTGGAAAACCTGGCGCGGGTAGTTTGATCCGATCCTTCTATACCCACCAGTATCAATCGAGACGCCAGGCCATCCTTGAGCTGGTCCATCAGCAATTGCTGTTCAGCCGTGGGCGTGCTTGGCAGAAAAGCAGACAAATCAGCGGTAAAGTGGCTGCGGCTGATAATAGCCAGACTGGTCAGGATCAGCAGCAGCCAGATGGCGATGGCGGTACGGCTGCGTTGTAATGCGGATAAATTCACGATATGAAGAGTATTAACAAAATGAGCTGCTTTATGGCGCCGGCAATGGCGTGATGGTCATGAGCGAACTGTCACCATCGGCCTGTTTAATCTCTATGGTACGCAGCGCATTGCCTGAACCTGCAATGCTTATCTTTGCCACCACTTTTTTCATTTTATCTTCCAAGGGCAATAAGGCGAGATTCCAGCTCTGCTCATCGCCTTCCATACTCAATTTATAAGCGCGTTCCAGCGCCTTGCGGTCACCGGCCAGTGTGCCGCGTATGCTGTCTATAAACGCGGCTATCTCAGGATAGTTTTGCAATGGCAGCGCATGCTTTTTGCCACGCTGCTCTACGGTCAACGTGTCCTTGTCCAGCAGCATGCTCTCGGCCTTGGGCTTCAAGGTGCGTTTTTCCAGGCGGTCAGGTGCGCTGTAAAACAGTTCACCAGACGACTCCACGGGCTTGTCGAGCATGGCGATGGACTTTTTCTCGACAAAGCTGGCATGGCCGGAATGGATGGCTGCCAGTGATTGCATCAGCTGGTCAATATTCCAGCCAGAATTATCCAAGCTACGCTCGGCATGGCTGATTGATGCCGCCAGCAACATACTCAGCAATAATAGGCTTTGTATCACCAGGCGTAAAAATCTGGCATGGATGGTTTCTGTTTTATTCATACTGGTTTTAATCATATAGCCTTATTCATTTTTTTCATTCAAGGATGCAGGCACGGCTTGCCAGTAATCGAAAAAATTAAACCAGTTATATGGCGCCAGACGAGTATAGCGATTCAGAAGTTCAGCGTAGCGCGCGATTGCCACGTCCACGGCCTGATCGCGCTGACCTCTCGGTGTGTCGGAGAAGTCAGCCAGTGACTCAAAATGTACCTGATAGCGGTTATCTCCCGTATACAGCCCCACCATGAACACCACCGGACGCCGCAACAATGCTGCCATGCGAAATGGCCCGGTTGGTAACGCAACAGTAGCGCCCAGCAGGCTTACCTGTGCCATAGGTTCATTACCCAGCGTGCGGTCTGACAGCATGCCGACCAGCATGCCATCTTCCAACCGCTCCTGGACTTGCAGCATGGAATCAATACGCCCCAGCGGGATAACGTCCATGGAGGCTTCCAGGTTGATCGCGGCCAGTATGGCGTTGATCTTTTGTGCATTGTCTTCATGCATCACCATGGCGATGCGCAAGCCTGGAAGCTGTCGCCCAATCGCGCGCATGACCTCAAAACTGCCAAGGTGCGCACCCATTAGCAGTACGCCTTGGCCCGCCTCTATCAGGGGATGAATGTTTTCCTTGCCCTGTATGTCGATATCAAATAAATCATAACGGCGGTTGATTAGGTAGACACGGTCATGAATGGTGGCAGCGAAACAGAAAAAATGCCGATACAGATCCAGCCATGTGGCAGGCCGTCCCAGCGCGCGTGGCAGGTAATTGAGAGAGGCGCGGCGACTGTCGTGGGCAAATAATACAAAATAGATGGCAATCAAGTGCAGCACCGAACGGGCAACCTTGCGGCCAAGTCGCAGCGATATCCAGCTCATGATGCGCAACATCAGCATACTGCTGCGTTCCTGAGTCTTTAGCCAGGAGGCAGATTTTGAATAAGCGCTTTCGCTGGGCTGCGTCATGAAATCTTAATGCTTGGAACAAGGCTACCAGTAACGATCTGGCGGCTTTCCTCCAGCACCTCGAACTTTATTGCGCCATTCGCCAGTTGCTCATGCTCGATAATGACAGCCTCACCGGGCTTTAACGGGTTCAAGAATTTGACTGAGCTGATTTGCCATGACGTCGCCGCTAGTCCGGTATCGGCGACAATGGCATGGATAGCCTCATCCAGCAACACTACCCCAGGCACAATGGGAGTACCCGGAAAATGTCCGGCGAATGCAGGATGGTCTGCAGGAATTTTTAGCGGGGTCTGCTTTTTCATAGGGTATTTTTCAGTCCCTGCGTAATACTGCTTAAATCTTGATGCATATAACCTGCAATGAGCTTTTGCAGTGCCTCGCGTGGCAATTTACCCGTACTGTTGCGCGGCAGTGACTCCACAAACAACAATGGCCTTGGTAGAAAAACCGGGTCTATGCGTACGCGCAATGCTGCCAGTACAGCTGCGCCAGTCAGTCCCGGAGCCACTACGCAGGCACTTAGACGAGTGACGTGATCGTGCGAAACCACATCCGGCATGAAAAAGGCGCCGTCAATGACCCCTTCGATGGCATTCAAATGGTGATTAAGGTTAGCCAGCGAGCTGCGCTTGCCGGCGATATTGATCAGATCCTGCATGCGTCCGTGTAGAAAAAAATATTCAGGGCCAACCGTTTCTATGATGTCGTTGAGGGGCGCCGGGGTTTCTAGATGCCCTCCTTCCGCCCAGATGCGTTCTCCGTGCTGCGTCAATTGCACCCCAGGTAATAGCTGCCATTCCGCGGCTTGTGTCGTGTGGCGCGTGGCGATCTGCCCGGTTTCGGTACTGCCGTATATTTCCAGTAGCGGTGCTTTGCAGCTTGCTTCAACTTTATGCGCCAGTGGTGTAGATAAGGGCGCGGTCGCTGATAGTACTTGGGATAACTCTGGTATATTGAGCTCTGCCTCTAACAGCAATCGTAAATGTAATGGGGTAGAAACCAGAATGCGAGGTGAAGGCATAACTTCTAAGGCGCTGCAAATATCTGCCGGATAAAATGGTTGTGTGCTGCTCAAGGCATTGCCGCTTTGCAGCGGCAATAATACGGTTGATTCGAATCCATACATATGCTGCGGCGGTATGGTGCCTACAATGCTGTAATTGGTGCTTGCTGACAACCCTAGCCTCTCCGCCTGCGCCTGCACATTATGCACCAGGGAACCCCAGTTTTTTGAGTACGGAACAGGCGCACCGGTGGAGCCTGAGGTAAATACAATCGCCACCAGCTGTTGCGCGTCAATCTGCGGTATTGCCATGTTCGCCGCATAGAGTTCAAGAGAGCGCTCAGGATAGACCTCAGGCATCGCCGGGTAGCGCAGCCGCGGTAATGCAATGTCACAATTGTCATTGTCATGCAGGCAAAATACATCAGCAGAAAAAGCCTTTAGCTGCTGCACCATTTCTGGCGTATGCGTGGGCGGTAGCAGGCTAACCTTGTTACTGATAATCGCGGCAGCCAGGCCAACCGTAAAATGATAACGGTCACGGCATATGTTCAGCACGTGTTTTCCGGGCGGCAACAAAGCAGCCAGATATTCAGCGTCAGCTAGGAATTTTTCGACGGAAATGGCCATGCCTTTGCTCCATGCGACTATTTTATCGAGAGAAGTATGGGTGATTAAAGGCAGAGTTCGCATGCGGGGCTAAAACTAAACTAAGATTTAATGTAAAAACTAGGGTTTATTGTACGCGTGCAGAATTATTCAGATACGCACGCACCGCATCAAGAATATGCCCGCTGGGCAAGTCAGCTAGTACGCGACGACGCACCATAAACTCGACAATGAACATCAGTGCCACCAGCGGCAGAGTGAGAAAATTCACAAAAATCGACCATGTTGCCAGAGGTGCCAGAAAAAACAGCAAGGTTGAAGTGATGATCATCATTGCGAAAAATGCTACCCAAGCCACTGTTACTTTGTGGGCATAACGTTCGTGCTCCGGTGGTAGCGCTTCCCCATTGATTATCTCGGCAAAATGCACGCACAAGGATTTACGGTCTTGTTGTAAAGTCCGGCCAAAAGTCATCAACAAAACCAGCATCAGGCCAATATCCTGCGTCCAGAATATCAGTCCGGTGTGCTGTCTGACAAATGGCCACGCAAGCCAGGAAACGATACAGCTAATCAATAATAAACTGATACCTGCCACGCGGGATGTGCCCTTCCAGGCTAAGGCAATGATGAGCAAGAATATAGGCGCCAACGCCAGTATTGCACCAAGTATGCTGGCTTGACCTGATGCATTAACGTGATGCACCAGCACCGCATAAATCACAATCATCGCTGCTATGCTTAACCCACGCATAATTTTCATGGCCTCCCGCATATTTTATCTAGACATCATTTTGTTTTGTGCGTAGCAACATAGCCTACCAAATTGCGTAGGGAGCTAAAAATACGGTGATTGTCTTCGCTATCTGCTTTGAGCTGCAAGCCGTAACGCTTGGACATAACCAAGGCAACCTCAAGGATATCAATAGAATCCAGACCAAGACCACTGCCATAGAGTGGCGCATCGGGGTCAATTTCAGATGAGAGCGTGTCCAGATTTAATGCCTGCACCATAAGCTCGGCAACTTCAAGTTGTAAGGTTGAATTATTTTCTACCATGATCGTCTTTTGTAAAATGAACTCATAAGGAACCTTAAAAACATTATAACCTTAGTAGCCAACAACACATACAAATTGCAGAGCGAATATAAAAACGAAGAAGGACTTGTGTTTCTAATTAGAAAATTAGAATTTTTTACACTAGGTAATAACAAAATTCTACGTAAATCTTATAAATATTTGTAATAGCTTATTTGGCTAAAACATGTGCAACCAGATGACACTGCTAAAGTCGCATTCCACAAACGTGACAAACTCACCACGTTACCATCAAACGGCTGCTCTTCTACCTCTTCCTGAAACGGCACTGGCAATGTGTCATTTTCTCTAGATGAGTATCTGGAAAATATCATCGGTGTATTGGCTTCCAATATGTATTATCATGCTATTAATAAATATTAATAGCCCCCGTGTTACATGAATGGGGGTATATAAAACACGCTACTTTTGCAATCGATTAAACGTAAATGACACTTACTCTAAAAACCTTACTGTCGTTTGCAATGTTGTGGCATACCTTCGCGTTTGCCGCGGGCGGCGTTTATGTATTCCATGCATACCATGTTTTATTTCGGGGAGGTCACAACCCCTCTGGTGTAAAAGTGATTCGCTCTGCAGATTGGCAGTTGTGGCTTTCCGGTTTTATGATTATTGGACTTGGAATTGCAGTCTTTGGATTTGACCAGTATGTAGCAAATCCGAAACTTTGGGCCAAGACTTTACTAATTACCATTTGGCTAATTTCAACACAAACAATACGCCGATACGCTGTTGTGCAGATGCGTACAGGCAATAGGATACCCATGCTATTGGCATCCTCAGTCAATGTAGCGTGCTGGATATATGGTGCATTTCTCGGCGTAGCAAAACCTTTAGGGTTTGGCACCGTCTCGTTCACTGTGCTGACGGCTGGATTTGATGTAACAATAGCGCTTTGCCTCATCGTTACGATAATGCTTGAAAACCGTCGCCAGCGCACGGCTGGCTCGTTTAACACTCCAAACCATGACAACAAGTAGCCCGGCCTGGGGCTTATTGGCAAGTTGTATTGCGAAAAACAATTAGTCAATCTATCGCTTTAATAATCGATTCAACCACTTGTTTAGCATCGCCAAATACCATCATGGTTTTGTCTAAGTAAAACAATTCATTGTCTAAGCCCGAGTAACCTGCCGCCATGGAGCGTTTATTCACGATAATGGTTTTGGCTTTATAGGCTTCTAAAATCGGCATGCCGTAAATTGCGCTGCCGGGTTTTTTCGCGGCCGGGTTCACCACATCATTCGCGCCAATCACAAATACCACATCGGTATGACCAAACTCGTTATTCACGTCATCCATCTCTACCACTTGCTCATAGGGCACATCTGCCTCGGCCAGCAACACGTTCATGTGCCCCGGCATGCGCCCTGCTACTGGATGGATTGCATATTTTACATGTACGCCTTTGCTGATTAATTTGCTGGTAAGCTCTTGCAAGGCATGCTGCGCGCGCGATACCGCCAAGCCATAACCCGGGACAATAATCACAGAATCTGCATTAGTCATTAAAAAGGCAACATCTTCAGCAGAGCCAGCTTTCACCGCTTTTTGTGCACCGCCAGCAGCAGTGTCCATTGTAAAATCGCCACTAAAACCACCTAACATTACCGATAGAATATGTCGATTCATGGCCTTACACATGATGTAAGACAAAATCGCGCCTGATGAGCCCACGCACGCGCCAGCTATGATTAACACAGAGTTGTTCAAGGTAAAGCCGATGCCCGCCGCCGCCCAACCTGAATAGCTATTAAGCATAGAAATTACCACTGGCATATCGGCGCCGCCTATTGGAATTATCAGCGTGATGCCTAATACCAAGGCTATTGCGCACATGACTAAAAAGGCAATCTGGCTGCTTTGGCTATAAAAAACCATGCCACTAGCCAGCATTAATAGTGCGAGCACTAAATTTAATAAGTGCTGATTTTTGAAAATGATTGGTTTTGAGCTAAATTTACCAGAAAGTTTTCCAAACGCAATAATCGATGCAGAAAAAGTAATAGCACCAATAAAGGCGCCAATAAATAGCTCTATACGCTGTATTGCGGTATGCGTTTCAACAGAATTATAGACCGCAGCAATTGCGATAAGCACCGCCGATAAGCCAACAAAAGAATGCATTAAGGCGACTAATTCCGGCATCCTGGTCATCGGCACACGTTTCGCGGCAATAATGCCTACAACCGCACCTAAAAATATAGTGAGGCTAATCAGTGAATAGATAAGATGATAACCTACAAACAATGTGGTTAGAATGGCAAGTGCCATGCCAGCCATGCCTAATGTGTTGCCTAACCTGGCGCTTGTGGGCGATGCCAGACCTTTGAGCGAAAAAATAAATAGCACCGCCGAAATTAAATAGGCTGCGGAAGTGAAATTAGCGTTTACCGCAATCAATGTTCAGGCTCCGCGATTGGCTTTTCTTTCTTTTTAAACATTTCCAGCATACGTCGCGTCACCAAAAAGCCACCAAAAATATTAACCGAGGTTAAAAAAATCGCTATCGCACCCAAAATACTGGTTAAATTTAGCGTCTCGTTATTAATGTCTACAGTTTGCAGTATCGCACCAACAATTACTATCCCAGAAATTGCGTTAGTGACGGACATCAGCGGCGTATGCAATGCGGGCGTTACGTTCCATACCACGTGGTAACCGACAAAAATGGCTAACACGAAAATGGTGATATTTTGTATTGTTAATAATTCATTCATGCGCGATTCCCCAGTATTTTGTAATCTTTACAAACCAAACATGCCGTCACTAATTCATCATTAGGTATTTGATAGTCGCCTTCGCTAGTCATAACTAGCTTTAAAAATTCCAGGAGGTTTCTCGCATAAAATGCTGAGGCATCTGCACTCACTAAACTGGGCAAATTGGTGTAGCCAACAATGGTAACTCCGTGCTTAACCACCACTTGATCAGCCTCGGTTAACGGGCAATTGCCTGCACCACCTTTACCTAAGCCTGCCGCCATATCGACAATCACTGAGCCAGGTTTCATGTTTTCAACAGTTTCAGCCTGTATCAGCATTGGTGGCTCTCTTCCAGGAATAAGTGCAGAAGTAATCACAATATCAGCTTCTTTCGCACGCTCAGACACTAAGTGTGCTTGACGTGTCATCCATGATTCAGGCATTGCACGCGCATAACCAGAATCCCCAGCGGCAATTTTTGCTTCTTCTTCAGTTTCGTATGGCACATCTAAAAATTTAGCGCCTAATGATTCAATCTGCTCTTTAACAGCAGGCCGAACATCCGAGGCTTCCACAACTGCACCCAAGCGTTTTGCCGTTGCAATCGCTTGCAATCCTGCAACCCCTGCTCCTAAAATTAACACCCGTGCAGCTTTAACTGTACCAGCTGAAGTCATCAACATTGGCATAAACCTTTGATAAAAATGGCTAGCCAACAACACCGCTTTATAGCCTGCCACGTTGGCTTGCGATGAAAGCACATCCATACTTTGTGCTCTTGTGTTTCTAGGTAACGCTTCCAAGGAAAAGGCAGTGATGCCTTGCTCGGCCATCGCTTTTAATTGTGTTTGATTGTAAGGCTCCAGCATGCCTATCAAGACCGTACCAGCCTTTATAGCTTTAATTTCTGCCGGTTCTGGTGCGCGGACTTTAAGAATTACTGCGGATTCAAATATCTTTTGGGCTGTCACCAACTCGGCTCCAGCTTCCAAGTAGGCTTCATCCGGAATATTGGCACGCTCACCCGCCCCTTGCTGGATGAAGACTTGACAGCTTAAGTTAACCATTTTTTTAATGGTTTCAGGGGTCGCGGCCACACGACATTCTTCATTTTTAATTTCTGTAGGTATGCCTATTTTCATTTTTATTTATGCCGCATAGTTAAGTTAACACCACTATTTTTTGCTCTTTTCCATCAACTGCAAAATCATTGGTGTAAAAATAAACTGTAAAGCCAGACCCATTTTCCCGCCTGGCACTACTATGGTATTAGGTCGAGTAATCATTGAACCATGCAGCATACTTAACAAATATTGAAAATCAACCCCCCCCCATGCCTCTTATTTGACTTAGACTGGCATCAAAATATTACACTAACATACGTTGTTTAAGCATTTCATAAGGTAATTTTTTATGTGCATGGAATGTGGTCTGAGGAAGTTCAGTTTTCTAACAACATCTTACCCAGCCTTCCTTTCCATTGTTCTCGACTCCTAAATAGACAATTAAAAACATAAACTTGCTAAGTAGAGATTTTTATAGACAAAAATGTTCCCTATTAGTTAAGAAGCTGATTTTCCAATTCTTTAAAAACTTAATCTGGAAGTTGAATAAAAAAATGGCCCTTGCGGGCCATTTTTAAGAATTCTATTGTTTAGAATCCGATAGTTTGAATTCTAGGCGATTAAGCTTTCTGAATGTTAGAAGCTTGTTTGCCTTTTGGTCCTTCTGTCACGTCAAAACTAACGCGATCATTTTCTTTCAAACTTTTGTAACCGCTATCAACGATAGCTGAGAAATGTGCGAATAAATCGTCACCGCCTGCATCTGGGGTAATGAAACCAAAACCTTTAGAATCATTAAACCACTTTACAATACCTGTTGCCATAATATTACTTTCTTACTAAAAAGGGAGGCACCCTGAAAGTTTCTACTTAAAAAAAATGAGCCCAGAGGACTCAATAAATTAAAAATCTAAACGCCTAAGCGCCTTTGTACGGATAATCTGCCCACATGTCAAGCATTATCACTATTTAATTGTAATAATCCTGCAATTGATTGCTTATTTTCTTCCGCAAGACTATACTGCGCCTGCGTTTGGTGGTGTCTTCTCGCTTTGTTGTATTTCGTTCCTACACTATTCCCCATGTTTAGCTCACGCTTCATCCGGGTCTCAACTGATGATTGGAGTAGCACATGGCCAAAGAAGAACTTATTGAAATGAATGGCGTGGTGGATGAGATTCTGCCCGATTCGCGCTACCGCGTAACGCTGGATAACGGCCACAAACTGGTGGCTTATACTGGTGGCAAGATGAAGAAAAATCATATCCGCATTCTGGCGGGTGATAAGGTGACGTTAGAACTATCACCTTATGACATCAATAATGGCCGCATTACCTTCAGGCATATTGAATCAAAAACCGCTTATAGCCCACCCAAAAGACGCACGTACTAACCCTTTAGGCAACAATTCACAATATTCCTAAAACTTTAGTTCAATTTACCTGTCAACCACGACATAGTTGTGGTCGTTAATCGGCCAGTACTTGTCGGTCAATATTTGGCACCGTCATTAATTAAAAGGAAACATCATGCATAAAAATATCCATATGAACATTATAGCAGCATCCGTTTTGGTTGCTTTCACGCTGGGCGGTTGCGCCAATATGACAGAAACACAAAAAGACACAGCGAAAGGCGCAGGTATCGGCGCAGCTGGTGGTGCAGTCGTTGGCGCAGTTGCTGGCGGTAAAAAGGGTGCAGTGATTGGCGCTGCCGTTGGCGGCGTGGCTGGCGGAGTCGTCGGCAATGTGTGGTCTAAACGCATGCAAGAACAGAAAAAACAAATGGAAGAAGTGACCGCAGGAACTGGAGTGGCGGTAACGCAAACACCTGATAACCGATTGAAGCTGGATATTCCTAGCGATATCTCTTTTGATGTTAACCGCGCCGATATCAAGCCAAACTTTAGAAATGTGCTGGATACTTTTGCGGACGGTTTGAATAAAAACCCAGTCACTACCATCACAATTATTGGCCATACTGACAGTTCTGGCACTGATGCCATCAATAATCCATTATCGATGAATCGTGCCGCCGCCGCGCGCGATTACCTCACTACAAGAGGCGTAGCAGCCAGTCGCTTTACCATAGATGGCCGTGGATCACGTGAACCATTGGTAGCAAATGACACGCCTGCCAATAAAGCCAAAAATCGCCGTGTAGAGATATTTGTTGCAGAGCCGGCTCCTGCGCAGCAGCCTGTACCCGCTAAACCAGCATCTTAAAAATCATGCCCTGATGCACTTTAATTAAAAAGCCAGCTTTATGCTGGCTTTTTTGTTATCTTCAACATACTAATGCCCTTATATATAATAGCGCCCCTAGCTTTACGTTAGGCTTGCAAAAACATTGTGTTGGCGCGAAGATGATGAAATTAAATGAATAATGCATGAGAAAATACAATGAATAAACACAAAATGTTGTATGTTTGGGTTTTAATTTCCAGCCTTTTTATGGTCAGTTGCGCTACGCCGCGCAACCCTGATGGCACTATCGATGCTTGCAAACTGACTAAGCCGCCGAAAGAGGCGTATATAGCAAACGCAGGGCATTCATTCCGTTCGTTTACCTACCCAAACCCCTACAAAATACCTAGCAACTACACTGGCTGTGTAAAAGGTTGGCTGGGAGATTATGGCTCAAATCCAAAACATTTCCTCGTAGCTTTTACACGATTCGACAGTGGCTTAGTATCAAAAGTTGAGTATCATGACCCAGACGGGCTGGTAACTTCTTGTGAATATGACAAGAATGAAGTAATTGTAAAAGAGTATTCGACAGACAGAACTCCAGAAGACTGTCAGAAGTTGCTAGATCGCGCTCGCAGATACGTTAACAGGGGGAAATAATATGGCTGATAACTCGACAAATAACACTAATTTTGAAAGCACAAACTCAGACACCTTTAACAATAATACATTTAAAGTTGCCTACGGGATTACTTGGCTAGGTGGTAAGATACACGAATCGATTACCAAAGAAGCCGCTAATCAAGCAGGCATGGAATATACGGACAAACTGGAAACGGGCATACGCTGGAATGATGCACCCTCTGATAATCCAGAGAAATTAAACTACTATGGATTAAACCCCGTTACTGGTGATATTGACAAACCAGGCACTATCACTTACGAATCTCACAAAGGTAGCATGCAAATTGTGCATAGCATGATGCCCGATGATGGCACAGGCCGAGTGCCTACCAATGATGAAGTGCGTGATAAAATCATCGAACAAGAGATGAAATGGTTTGAGCAAGCACGTAGCTCTGGTAATGAAGTTTATTTGGGTAAGTTGCTACATGTTGTACAAGACGCGTACGTGCTATCGCATGTGCAACGCGATGAAAACGACAAAATAAAAGGCTTTCAAGATTACAACGAGCAAGACCATGGCGCGCATTCAAGCGATGAAATGCGTCGAGTCAAAACAGTGACAGAAGTTGCAGGCATTCAACGTCAAGTGTTGCAAGATTGGCAAGAAGTACCAGGCACCTTGAAAGCCGTTGATGCTTCTAAACACATCATGGAGCTTTATAACGACCCAAGTAAAACCTCAAAAGATTTAGCCGATTACTTACGCGATAAAGTTTATCCATTTAAAAACGAGCAAACAAAAGACCTGCCAGCTGGTGGCAGTGACCCGAAATATCAAAAACACATTGCTAAAAACGCTGAAACGCCAAGGAGTGAAACTAGTCCAGCATATGGTCAACTTACAAGTTTTGGACAAATGGGTGCATCGCAGGCGACTGCCTTAAAAATGGCAGAACATATCCCAGAGCAATATCACGCTCGTTTACAAGAATTAGTGAGCCAGCGCATTGTTGAGCATAATCTCACAGTTGGCTTGCTGGAAAAAACTTATACTCCTGAATCGCCAACTTTGTCATAAATTGCTTTAATATTTTTACGCCCATCAAATCGGCCTAACCCACCCATCAAGCGGGACGCGCTAAAGCGTGCCCCTTGTATCTTAATTCAGGTGCTTTTATTTAAACCCATATATTCAAACCCAAGATGAAAAATTTAGAAACTGATGTGTTATTGGTAGGTGGCGGCATTATGAGCGCCACGCTGGGCGTATTGCTGCATCAATTAGACCCTTCTTTAAGCATTACCATGGTGGAGCAATTGCCCGATGTGGCCATGGAAAGCTCCAATGCGCTAAACAACGCTGGCACAGGCCATGCGGGTTATTGCGAGCTTAATTACACACCGCAATCAGCCGATGGCAGCATTGCGATCAAGCGCGCCTTGGAAATCAACGCAGCATTTGAGGTTTCTCTGCAATTTTGGTCGTATTTGGTAGAAACCGGGGCATTGCCCGCACCAGAAAAGTTTATCAATAAAACGCCGCATTTAAGCTTTGTATGGGGTGAGCAAAACACAGCATTTTTAAAGCAGCGCTATACCTTGCTTAAACAGCACCCCCTATTTGCCGACATGCAATACAGTGAAGACTTTAACCAATTGCAGGCCTGGATGCCGCTAGTGATGGCAGCCCGTAAATCTGATGAAAAACTGGCGGCGACTTTTGTTGAACATGGTTCGGATGTGGATTTCGGCTCCCTCACCCGTCACATGGTTTCTTACCTAAAAATACAAGCAAACTTCAGTTTGCTGAATAACACACACGTCAAGACAATTAAAAAAATTAAAAATACTCAAATTGACAACTCCTGGCACGTTGGCCTTTATAACAAAAGTACCAGACACGCCAAAACCATCAATGCCAAATTTGTATTTTTGGGCGCAGGCGGCGGCGCTGTGCCATTGTTACAAAAAGCCGGCATTCCAGAAAGCATGGGCTATGGCGGCTTTCCAGTGAGTGGGCAATGGCTTATTTGCAACAACGCGGAAGTGATTAAGCAACACAGCACCAAAGTATACGGAAAGGCTGCTGTAGGCGCACCGCCCATGTCGGTACCGCATCTGGATACGCGTATAATTAACGGCAAGCCTGCCCTTTTGTTTGGCCCATTTGCCGGCTTTACTACCAAGTTTTTGAAACAAGGCTCAATGCTGGATCTGGCCAGATCAGTTAAAGCAAACAACCTGAAAGCCATGCTGGGCGCGGGCAAGAACAATTTCGACTTAACCAAATATCTGGTCAACGAGGTTTTTCAAACGCATAAGCAGCGCATGCGTGCGTTACACGAGTTTCTACCGCAAGCCAAGTCCAGTGACTGGCATTTGGCCAATGCTGGGCAGCGCGTGCAAATCATCAAAAATTGCGACCAGCAATGGGGGAAGCTGGAATTTGGCACTGAAATCGTGACTTCAAAAGATGGCTCGCTTGCCGCGCTGCTAGGCGCCTCCCCAGGCGCTTCAACCAGCGTACAGGCCATGATTGGCGTGCTGGAGCGCTGTTTCAGCGCACAAATGCAAGCTGGCGCCTGGGTTGAAAGAATGAGAGAATTGGTACCCTCTTACAGCCAATCACTCATTGATAACACGCACTTACTCAAAGACGTGCGCAAGCGCACGTTGAACATGCTTAAACTGGCCTAGTTTTTTATTAGACTGCGTTGCCGTCTGGCCTCGTATAGGCAGATTCCGCTTGCCACACTCACATTCAGGCTTTCTACCGAGCCAAACATGGGAATCGTCACCAAGGCATCGCAGGTTTCAGCCGTCAAGCGGCGGATGCCATCACCTTCAGCACCTAAAACGATGGCGATAGCGCCATCCAGCTTGGTATTGAGCAAGGTGGCAGGCGCGTCCATCGTGGTTCCGACCACAAATACTCCGGCCTCTTTAAGTTCACGCAAAGTTCGCGCCAGGTTAGTCACAGCGATAAACGGCACGGTTTCGGCTGCGCCACACGCCACCTTGCGCACAGTCGCGTTTAAACCCACAGCGCGGTCTTTGGGGGCGATGACGGCATGCACGCCCATCGCGTCCGCCACACGCAGGCAGGCACCCAGGTTGTGCGGATCTTCGACGCCATCCAGCACCAGGAAGAATGGCGGCTCTTTAAGGTCGGACTCCAGAATATCGTGAATGTCTTTGTAGGGAATGGGCGTATCGACCACGCGTGCAATCACGCCTTGATGGCGGCCACTGATGCCAGCCATGCCGTCCAGCCGGCTTCGCTCCACCTGCATCACGCGCACGCCTGCGGCTTCTGCCATATTGAGTAAATCTTTCATGCGCGCATCAATGCGGTCACGATCGATCAAAATTTCTTCAATGCTGGCAGCATGCTGACGCATGCGGCTTAATACTGCGTGAAAACCAAATAATATGCGGGCCTCGCTCATGCTTGCTGACTCATTTCCTTATTACTCATCTTTTGGGTTTGCCTTTGTTTTTGGTGCCTTTTATGGCTTGTTTATGGTCAGGGTTTGTGGGCGATTTAACTGCATTTTTATGGCTGCCGGAACGGTCATGTTTGGCTTTTTCCAGCGCACGCGTGCTCAAGGGCTTAAAATCGGTCGATTTTTTATCTTTATTAGCACTTAATGTTCTTTTATGAGCATCGCCAAAAGGCGCATGGATATTGGCTTGTGGCTTAACACTTAAATGCGAGGAATGGCTAATCAAACTAAAGTCAATTTTGCTGGTTTCCAAATCGACTCTTGCGACTTTAACAGTGAGCCTATCGCCCAGCCTGAATCGCACGCCGGTGCGCTCGCCAACCATTGCGTGGCGCGCTTTATCATAATTAAAGTAGTCATTGCCCAATTCGGTTACGTGCAGCAAGCCTTCCACATACACGCCATCCAGCGCCACAAACACACCGAAACTGGTCACGCCCGCCACGGTGCCTTCGTATACTTCGCCGATTTTATCCTGCATGAAATAGCATTTAAGCCAGTTGGTCACATCACGTGTTGCATCATCGGCACGGCGTTCGGTCATCGAGCAATGCATGCCTAAATGATGCCAGTCTTTTGCTGTGTATTTTTCGCTATTTACTACTGCTTTAATGGCACGGTGAATCAGCAAATCCGGGTAGCGGCGGATCGGCGAAGTAAAATGCGTGTAAGCCTCATATGCCAAACCAAAATGGCCGACGTTATCCGGGCTGTAAACCGCCTGCTGCATAGAGCGCAGCAGTACTGTTTGCAGCAATTGCGCGTCCGGCCTGTCTTTAATCGCATTCATGAGTTTGCAGTAATCTTTAGCGTGCGGTTTATCGCCACCGCCTACGCCAAAACCGACCTCGCCCATGAAGGTACGCAATGCTTCCAGTTTCTCGGGCGTCGGGCCTTCGTGAATGCGATATAATGCCATGTGTTCGCGTGTCTTAAGAAAATCTGCCGCACACACATTGGCGGCCAGCATGCATTCTTCAATCAGTTTATGCGCTTCATTGCGGCCGGCAGGAATAATACGATCAATTTTGCCATTCTCGTTAAAAATCATCATGGTTTCAATTGACTCGAACTCGATCGCACCACGTTTTTCACGCTGAGCCAGCATCAGTTTAAATAGCGAATACAGGTTTTGTGCATGCGGCATCAGCCAGGCATATTGTGTTGCCAGCTCGCCCTGCGGATTCTGCAGCATCTCAAACACTTGAGTATAGGTCATGCGTGCTTTGGAGCGCATCACCGATGGATAAAACTTGTATTGCTTGACCACGCCCATGCCGTCAAGCTGCATATCGCACACCATGCACAACCGCTCTACATCAGGGTTGAGCGAGCATAAGCCGTTAGACAGCGCTTCAGGCAACATGGGAATAACCCGACGCGGGAAATACACCGAGTTACCGCGTTCAAACGCATCCTTATCCAGCGCGTCGTCTGGTTTTACATAAAAACTCACGTCCGCAATCGCTACCACCAACCGCCAGCCCTTACCTTGAGGTTCTGCGTATACGGCATCATCGAGGTCGCGTGCGGTTTCACCGTCAATGGTAATCAGTGACAGCTCCCGCAAATCCACGCGGCCTTTATAATCAGCAGGCTGCACGAGTTTAGGGATACTTTCAGCCTGATGAACTGCGGTGGATGAAAACTCATGCGGCAGCTTATGTTTACGCAACGCGATTTCAATCTCCATGCCGCTATCGGCATAGTTGCCCAGAATCTGCACCACTTTGCCCATTGGGTGCGCATGCGCAGATGGCTGCTCGGTAAGCTCCACCATCACCACCTGGCCTGGCTTGGCACCCATATCTAGGTGATAGGGAATCAAAATATCCTGATTGATATGCTTATCTTCGGCTGCCACAATAGTTACGCCTTGGCCGTGAATAATGCGCCCTACCAAAGTCTTAGTCCCGCGCTCCAGTACCTCGACAATTTTGCCTTCCGGACGCCCTTTTCTATCCAGCCCTGCCATACGCACCATCACACGGTCGCCGTGCATCACTTGCGCCATCTCGCGTGGGGCGAGGTATAAATCCTCTGGATGCTTGGTTTTATCATCAGGCACCAAAAACCCAAAACCATCTGGATGGCCTTGCACTGTGCCGGCAATCACATGAATTTTTTCTGCTAAACACAACGAGCCTTTGCGGTTGCGCATGATTTGCCCATCACGCTCCATCGCGTTAAGGCGCTTGTTAAAATTATCGCGTTCAGCGGTGCCGATATCCAGCAGCACATAAACCTGCTCAACACTCAAAGGCACGCCTTGGTCAGACAATACTTGCAGAATCAGTTCGCGACTTGGCAATGGCGTATCGTACTGCGTCGCCTCTCTTCCCGCATAAGGATCGTTATTTCGCAGGGTTAAATTTTTCTTTTTTGTTGACAAGTTATGTGCTTCCTATAAAATTCGGCGCATTATTCAATTTATCAAGAATAATTGCCCAGATGGCGGAATTGGTAGACGCGCTAGTTTCAGGTACTAGTATCGAAAGATGTGGAGGTTCGAGTCCTCTTCCGGGCACCAAACTAACCAATATAATACTTAGGTCAAACATCTCACTCACCCTTTGACCACACGTTTGACAAGTGCATTATTCTACTCTGCTACTCGTACTGTTTGTCATCTGGCATAACAAAAACATAAATTTACCAATTCGCAAGCGGCTGCCAGCTTAAATGACATAAATGTTAAATTAGCTCACAAAAAATCACAAATAAAACAAATTAATTAATAACTTATTGATAAATATTATAAAATACAAATATCACTTATTGGCATTCAATTTGACTAGAGGTTAATTATAATTTTAGATTGTAAGGAGTAAACATCAATGACAGTTACAATTGAAAAGCAAAACTGGCACATACTGTTCAAGATTGAGCAAGACTAATATTTAAATTGGTATTATTCTTGGCATCAGCCTTAATACGGTTAAAAAATCACTTGAATCATTAATACAAAACAACAATAAAGCTAAATGGCATATAGACAAACCAATTCAAAAACACTGCTGCAAAGACGTAGCAACTTAAGCCAAATATTGCAGCAGTTCCTTGATAGTGCCTCTGTAGTCGGGATTACATTGGGGCTTGTCCAGCTTCATTCTAATCAGATCGGGCAAACCGCACCCTATATCATTATGTTGCTAGCGTTGCTTGGTAATATGGCGATTACGTATGATAAATTTGCGATCTACAGAAGCAATGCTAACTTCATAGACAAAGCACTCAACCTGTTAAAAGCATGGACGCTTACATTTCTATTGTTAGTGGTATTGGCGTTTTTGACCAAGTATAGTCACGTATATTCCAGATACTTGATTGGTCAACTATACGTAATAGGTTATTTTACCCAGTTAATATTGCATTTTCTGTTCAGGATTATTTATCAAAAATTAATTTTGCGCTCCCAGCAAAATGAAAAGGTGCTTATTGTCGGCCAAAGTCGATTAGCCTATTACCTGCAAGATAAAATTTCTGCTAATCCCTGGATGAATGAGCATGTGATTGGATTTGTACAACTGCCTGATGACGATATCCCGGCATCCGGAAGAAAGGCTTCTGGGAGAAAACGCGACCCTGAAACATTGGGGAATATTGAAGATTTACCTGCTTTGATTGGCCGATACAATGTCAGTGTGGTTTATATCGTTACACCACTTAAGTCCTCCAAGGCGCTAGAAGATGCCTATATGGCTATATTGGACAAACATGTCTCCATTCACTGGATTCCTGATATTTTCTCGCTGCGCTTGGTCAATCACAGCGTCAGGGAGATTTCCGGAATTCCAGTAATCACACTCTCAGAAACTCCACTAATCGGTGTGCGATTATTTCTGAAGGCAGCAGAAGATAAATTATTATCAATTTTAATATTAATCATTATTAGCCCAATACTGCTTCTGGTTGCCATCGCGGTTAAATTGGACAGTCCAGGACCGATATTTTTTAGGCAGAACAGAACTGGCTGGAGTGGCAAGTCATTCAGGATTTGGAAATTTCGCAGCATGTATGTTCACCAAGAAGAAGCTGGTAAGTTAAAGCAGGCTGAAAAGAATGACAGCAGAATTACCCGTGTGGGTGCTTTTATTCGCAAAACCAGCCTTGATGAGCTACCACAAATATTTAATGTACTTAATGGAGACATGTCTTTAGTCGGACCGCGGCCACACGCTGTACAGCATGATGAAGAGTATTCACGAAGAATTTTTGATTATTTTGCACGCCATCACATCAAACCCGGCATTACCGGCCTTGCTCAGGTGCGCGGGTTTAGGGGTGAAACGAAAGATATTAATCAAATGATCCAGCGTATTGAATCCGACATAGAATATATCAATAAGTGGTCTATATGGTTGGATATTACAATCATTTTACGCACCGTCTTCGCGCTAACTGGTAAGAGCGCCTACTAAGCAAAAAAACCAGATTCTCTAGACGAAGATTTCAAATGAAAAGGTTGAATACAAAGCTTAAAAATAACCAAGGGCTGATTGTTATGGTATTTCGCTATAACCTTGGGGGTTTTTTGATTGCCAACGCCACGCATCGCGGCACATCGCGTAGATATCAAGATTAGCCCGCCAGCCCAGTAACGATTCTGCAAGGCTTGGATCTGCATAGCAGGTTGCTACATCTCCCTCACGGCGCTCAACAATGCGATACGGTACAACCTTGCCACTGGCTCTTTCAAACTCCCGCACCAACTCAAGCACACTGCAGCCTTTGCCAGTTCCCAAATTAACTGTCATCAACCCAGGGTGGCTATCAAGCGCATGTAAAGCCGCCAGGTGGCCAAGTGCCAAATCTACTACATGAATGTAATCACGCACGCCCGTGCCGTCTATCGTAGGGTAATCTGCGCCAAACACACTTAGCTCTGCCAGGCGACCAACCGCAACTTGGGATATATAAGGCATCAGATTGCTTGGAATACCGTTCGGGTCTTCTCCAATCATGCCACTTTCATGTGCTCCAACTGGATTAAAATAACGCAGTATGGCGATGCGCCACTGTGAGTCAGATGCTGCAAGGTCGCGATAGACCTGCTCTACCATGAGCTTGGAACGGCCATAGGGATTGATTGGCCCCAACGGAAAATCTTCTTTTATCTGTCGATCTCCTGGCGTATCATAGACTGTTGCCGAAGAACTGAACACTATATTCTTAACACCAGCCTCTGCCATCACTTCTGCAAGGGCGATACTGCCAGAAACATTGTTGTCGTAATAGGTAAGAGGCATTCTGACAGATTCGCCCACCGCTTTGTGACCCGCAAAATGAATGACCGCGCTAATATCGTGTTGCGAAAACAGTTCACGCAAACAAGTGCGGTCGCGTACATCGCCTAGTTTGAATAAAAGTGGACGCCCCGCTAATTTCTCCACGCGCTTGAGAGATTCCATCTTACTGTTACTGAAATTATCCAGCACAATAACATCAAAGCCGACATTCAATAGCTCGAGACAGGTATGTGAGCCGATGTAACCAGCACCCCCGGTAACGAGTATGCTCATGTAAAGAATTTCCAGAATTTATAATTAACTTGATCCATATGCATGGGAATTGGTTTATGCGAGAACGCCGAACTCTGCCCTATCTTGCAGTACTTCATTCACCAAATCCAAATCAATTTTTTCAGCACCGCTGGAGAATCCATACACTAAAGCCATATCACACAGTATATTGATACTTCTCGGAATCCCCTTACATGTATCAGCAATACGCTCAATGGCGCGTTGTGTAAACAAACGCTCTTCCCGTCCCGCTACTTTCAGTCGGTGTTCAATATATTTAGCAACTTCAATTGGCTGCAAAGGTGGAATAAAAAAGTCTACAGCTACACGCTGCATAAACTGCTGCAAATCAGGTCTGCGAAGAAGCTCTCTTAATTGAGGTTGTCCAACAAGAATCACTTGTAACATCTGGTCCTTATCGGCATTGATGTTGGATAGCATTCTTAAAGATTCTAGCGCTCCAGGACTCAGATTCTGCGCCTCATCTACAATCAGCACCAGTCTGCGCCCGGCAACATAGCTGGAAATCAGAAATTGTTGAAAAGCGTCGAACAACGCCAACTCAGACAAGCCTTCATAGTCCTGCCCAAAAGCCAGCATGATCCAACCTAACAGATCATCAACTTTCTGGTGAGTGTTATAGACAATACCCACAGTGACGTCAGAATCAATATTATTAAGCAAATGTCGAACCAGCGTCGTTTTGCCACAACCTATTTCACCACATACTACGGTAAACCCTGCACGATTTGCAATTCCATATTCAAGCATAGCGTAAGCCATGCCATGTCGGTGGCCAAAAAACAGGAAGTCCGGGTCAGGCTGAATGGAAAATGGCTTTTCAGTCAATCCGTAAAATTTTTCATACATAGTTATAACACCTTATTCACAATTCTGGATTTTAAGACTCTTCTAAAAATACGACATTTTTCGTTATCAACACGTCTATTCAATTAGGTAAGCCAATCCATTCCAATCGAGTAATTTTCTCATATTAGGTCGAAGTCCAACTAGCTTCATTTGCAAATTCTGCTTATCCAGCTGCTTTTTAAGCAATAATAACAAGCCTAAAACACCAAAACTGAGATATTCAGCATCAGCAAGATCCACTTGTACATTTTTATTTTGCAAACTGGCTTGTCTCATCAGCAAACGAATATCAGGCGAAACAGGGTCAAGCACGGCGCCCGAGACAATTATCCTGGAACAATCTTCTTCGTTCAATATAACTGTGCTTTTATGTGACAATTGTTTTAAACGCTTCTGATTAAGTTTTAGCCATAACATATGGGGAATTATCTTGGTTGCCAGAAGCCGTAAAAAAAACCAACCATCGTTCCAATAGCGCTTCCACAGATGCGGCTCTTCTTTGATACGCCACACCCATTCCAGACCAATCTTTTGCACTTTTACAGGCGCTCTTTTCAGACGTTTTGCTTCAAAATTGATGACAGCACCGAGATTGCCAACAATAGGCAACTGAATCCTGTGTAGATTTTTAACAATCCAAGCTTGTGCTTTCTTTGCACCTAAAGCGACCACTAAAAAATCCGCATTGCTCGAATTTATACTATCAATAACCGATGATTCGCTCATGTCGTCCACGCTACCATAACCCGGCGTATGATAGCCAACACATGTCAATCCGGTTGATTTCTCATTAATACGCTTACACGCTTCTGCACCAGCGCCATCAGGCCCGCCGAAGAAATAAATCGTCATCTTTCTTCGCCATTCCTGACCTAGCGCTTCGAACAAAGTCGATCCAGCGACTCTCTCTGTAATTGGTATGCCAAGTAGCTTCGCCATCCAGACAATTGGGGCGCCGTCCGCAATCACAATATCGCTATAAATGACCGAATTTCGGAAATCTGGGTCATTTTGCGACAGTGCCAGAAAATTAAGATTCGGTGTTGTCAAAAAACAGGAAGCTTTTTTATATTTGGCATCGCGTAAACGACTCATCGTCTTTGACAAAATGATTGCATCAAAAGGCAACCCGCCAATACAGTACACCTCACGCTCAAAATCGTCCATCAATTAAACCTAATCTCTTTCTGTTTTGTTCCAGGCTTTTTGTCTTTTGAACAAAAATTTAACGTAGTGAGGAATTTTTGATATGACATAAACTGGCACCAGAAGCATTGTTGAGAAAGAAATAATATTTCTGCCCCAACCCAACCAAGCTATCGCGATAGCAATACTTAATAAAGCAACCCCGGACAGTGCGACTTGAAATGCTATGTAGCCAACATCGTACAACACAAGTGCAATGCCTGTGACTGCAGCATATCCAAACAAAAGCGTAACCAGCAAGGCAAGAGGCGGTACAGATAAGTCGAACGCCATGGCCAGCAAATTTTTATCGCCCTTGATGATACCATGGGCAAACAATCTGGGCGCTTCTGAAAGAATCATAGCCAAATGGCCATGCTCCCAGCGCGTCCTTTGTCCCGATTGAACTTCGGATACTACTGGAAAATAACTCGACACCTGTGAGCCCAAATAAAAAATAGGTGACATACCCGCTTTAGATAGCTCGATACCCAATTTCATATCTTCAACAAGACTGCCATTAGCCATGTCTGCATTTGAAATTATGTGCCAGGGGAAAGCCATTCCAGTGCCCATTAACTGGCAGGGCAGACCTAACCTGGCATAGCCGAGCGGACGCACCAGATTTTTTACACACCAGGCAAATTCAGCCACTCTGGATTTAAGGTCAATACCTTTTGCATACATCAGATCCAACGCCTGAACCGGGCGGTCACTTTCTAGTGCGAAAGCCGCAAGAAAGCTTAATGAGTCAGCTTTCAGTATACAATCCGCATCTATAATGACAACTACATCTGGCGGGCTTTTAGACAAATGACGAATACCAAAATCCAGCGCAAAGCCTTTACCTCGGTTCACTGAATCCTGACGTTCAATCACTTCTGCCCCATTTGCTGCAGCAATTTCTGCTGTATCGTCAATGCAGTTGTCAGCAACCACCAGCAGGCGATCCGTTGGTTTCAACTGAGAAGAAATTGAATTGAGCGTGGCAATAATTCCGGAAGACTCGTTGTGAGCAGGAATCAATACAACGATACTCGTGTTCCCAGCTAAAATGACATCGTCATGCTTCTTGGGTAAGCAAGCAAATAACACTTGCACCAATATGACCAATGACGGAATTAGTAACAATATTGCAATTGCTGAAAGCAGAGTTTCAATGAAGCTCATCTGTCGCCTTCAAGAAACAGCGCTGACAGTTTTTTGACTCTCAAAGCAATTCGCTGAACGGTCATATCTAAATGTTCCAGCGCGAGGATTTCACGACGAATAAAGCTGTGATTAATCCTGGAATGCTGGCTGATAGAATAGGTAGCGCGCATTACATCTCACTTAAAATTAATTTTGTCATTTAGTTAACTCTCGTATTAATCTAATACTTTGGCAGGAATTCCAACAGCTGTTTTACCTGCTGGCACGTCGTGCATCACGACCGCATTGGCGCCTATACGTGCATGGTCACCAATTTTCACATTGCCGAGTATCTTGGCACCTGCACCTATATCAACATGTCCACCTATGTGAGGGAGACCATGCCCCCCTTTTGTCCCAATGGTTACTTGCTGAAATATTAAGCAATTTGGGCCAATTGTTACTTCAGGATGAATAACAATGCCATTCGGATGCGGCATTAACAAACCACCCTCAATTTGGCAATTTAGAGGGATATCCGCGCCTGTCACAATACTCCAAAACCGATGCCGTAGCACTGCTATCTTTCTCAATATAAACCGATTAAAAATATTAGAAGAGAGTGAAAATCGCTGATAGTCTCGAATAGCTGCCAGCAAAGAACGCGAAGGCGACCACTGAAGCATTGATTTGTATTCACGTGACCAATCAGGAGTCTCTGATGAAACAATAATCGAATCGTCATTTATTTTAGTCATAAACTCTTAGCCTTGATAGGTCAATATTAGACAATGAAGCCCGCTTAATTAGCGGCATCACTCCAAAGCTCAGGATATCTATCTTCAAGCAACTTTGCTCTTTGTTCGGCCACTTTTTGCCAAGTAAACTCTTGAGCACGCACCCGCGCTTTTTCTCCTAATTCGATTCGTTTCTGTTTATTTTCTGCCATATCCCGCATGGCCATCGCCCAAGCATCAATATCCATATCAGGCAATACGATGCCATTAATGCCATTTTGAACGATGGCACCAGCTCCCATTGCTGTCACTAGTGGGGGAATTCCATGCGCCATCGCTTCGTAAGTTACCATTGGCCCACCCTCCTCCAGACTAGGAAAAACGAACACATCTGCTTTTTTATAAATTTGTCCGATGTCGTTGGTATGGCTGATATGACGAATATTTTTGCCCTTTAACTCTTCTACGAAATTAGCTTGAATATCTTGATCTATACCTCCGCAAAACAGCAATTCTCCATCTATATCGGCTCGTTTCCAGGCCTCTAAAAGCAAAGGCACCCCTTTACGTAAGCATAAGCTACCCACAAACAAAAAAACTGGTTTAAAGTTTTCCTGACGCACTGAAGAGATAGATGGGAATCTCTCAGGCGCCCATCCGTAACTGGTAGAGAGTAACTTTTCAGCTGGCACCCCATTTTCCAGCATTGAATTTTTGACCATTGGACTAGGGCAAAAAATTGCATCCGCTATTTCCAGCTTTCTATTTTCTTCGGCAATTTCATCATCGCTGATTATTTTTTCTGGTTTGATGCCCCACATCTTCTCGGCCTCTTTTAAAATTCTACGTGAGGTGGCTCTGTGGCAATTGATTCGTTCGATAATGATTTTTGTTCCATTTTTATGGAACTGTTCAAAAACTTCAAGAGACAAGCCTGCCCAGAGATACACAACTGCTGCAGACTTCTCTGATTTAATAAATTGTTTTTCAGCCAAAAATCTCGGTTGATCTTTAATATTCAACTTGTAAACCAAGCTTTTTTTCAGCCCAGTCATAGCAGGTTTAAGCCAGGGGTAATTAATATTCTTTTCCGCACTAGCTACTGTTAACTTAACCATTCTGCCTCCTTTGTGCCAACAGCGGCACAAAGAGAGCGGCACATGACTATTGCCCAGATCAAAAGCATGGTAGCCAAACAGAATTGGTAAGTAATTCATAGTTAATCCTAATTATCGCAGTTTTATTGTTTTTCTATATTCAAAAAATATGACTTATTTATTTTCATTTATATTCAATTAAACATACAGTTCTGCCGAACAATTGCTGATAACGAAACCGTAACTGGCCAATCATTTCTGCAAATTTACCCAGCACGCTAAAGCTGGCTAGTGTCCATGGGTGTGGTTTTAGTTGCTTTTTATTTCTCAATGCCAGACGACAAATCTGTAATGGATATATCAAAAAAGCTATCAGGCCACACTGCCAGCAAAAAATCCCAGTCAAAATTATAATAGCAGGTATAACCAGCCCCCATATCAAGGAACGCCTGGACTCCTTAACCCAATGCTGTTCGGGTGGTGCGCCGTGCAAATAAGCACCCTCTGCAAATGCGTGACCACCGCGAATATTTCGTTTCCACCATTGGCTAAACTTGGTCATCGCAGCGTCATGCAATACCATTTCCGCATCCAGTCGCCAGATTTTCCAGCCTGCCAAGCGTAATCTTACGCATAGCTCAGGCTCTTCTCCAGCAATTAACTGGTTTCTGAACCCTCCCGCATCCTGGAATGCTTTCACCCGCATCAGGGCATTGCCGCCACTTGCCTTTGCCTCGCCAATTGGCGTATTCCACTCTAAATCACACATTAAATTATAAATAGATTTTTCCGGATGTCTTTCCCGACAATGGCCACTGACTACCGCCACATCCTGATGCATCTCAAGAAAAGCAACCCCCTGATTCATCCATTCCGGCATGACTTCACAATCACCATCCACAAATTGCACATACTCTAAATTGGGTGAGATCTGCATGAGATACTGAAATCCAGCGTTTCTCGCCCTTGCGGCCGTAAAGGGAATTCCCATATCAAGTGCTAAAGCCTTAACCCCCAACTTGGTTGCCTCATTCATGGAGCCATCAGTTGACCCGGAATCCACATATACTACTACAAAGCCTTTTCCTGACAACGACTGCAGGCAGCGAACTAACCGCATCCCTTCATTGCGGCCAATCACTACAACACCCACCTCGGTCCCAGTACTCAACATTTTTTTATTTCCATATGAAAACCTTTAATGTATTTTCAATACTTTTCTAGTCAGAATCGCTTTAACATCGCCCCACAAGAGATCAAAGGAATAATGCTCAGGATCTCGCAGCACACCCTGTGCACCCAATCGCAGGAAGCGCCGGATGAAGAAAGTCAATCGACCTATTGACCACAACAAATCAGCCAATATAAGCCCTAAAATACCATAATGCTTAACAAAATATCGCCTGCGAGAGTTATACCAGTAACTGGGTCGACGTTTCGTACTCTTGATACCAGTGGAGGCACCTTCGATATGCATCACTATTGATTCTGGCACATACCAGGTCTGCCACCCTGCCTTGGCTGCTCTTTGAAAAAAATCCACTTCTTCAAAATACAAGAAGAACCCTTCATCCATCAGACCAATCTCTTCTATGACTTTACGCCTGATAATCATGCTAGATCCAGAAACCCAGTCACAAAGATGCGCCTCGTCGCGCAAAGGTGGTGTTACTTCATAATTTGATAAAACCTGATCGAGAAAACCCAATCGAGCACCTGCCAGCAGCTCACTTAATGGGGAATGAAATTTATGCGCTGAGCATTCTATGTCACCGTCCTCATTTTCTAGCCTGCTCCCGGCGATTCCTGCCTTAGGGTGCTCATCCATAAAAGTAATCAAATTTTTAATTGCGCCCTGCCGAACCACAGAATCCGGGTTAAGTAGCATCAGATAATCCACCTGGCCAGCAGACGAAAATGCCTTTGAAAAGCCAATATTATTGCCAAAGGCAAAACCGCCATTGTGGCTCATCGGCACTATACTTGACCATGTTCCCCAGCCTTCCGAGTTGATTGTTGAAGCAATTTTTTCAGATGAGCCATCACCAGAGTCATTATCAATAATGACAACCTGCCCCCCTCCTAGCGCCTCCTTCTGCGAATCAAGAGCGCGCAAAGATTCAATTACCAGATCGGCTGTACGATAATTGATGGTGATAATCCAAGTAACAGGCCTCCTACTCAAGCGGCCTCCAAAATTTAACCTTTGGTCTAAAAAAAAGCAGGCCGTTAAACAAGGGTAATGTGGTTTTAAAAGGTACTTTTCTTGTGATGATTTGCCATGCATTTTTAAAAAACCATAGCCAGATTCTCATTATTTTTTTGAAACTTGATTTATCAGAAAGCCTGATAGTGGCAAAATGATTCCTGACATAGTATCCATGTTTTAACATATCCACTTTTGAAGCAAATGGATTGAAGTTGGCTTTTTGATAGTGAACAATAATACTTTTTATTACACAATAACAATTTCTGGAACGTACAACTCTTGATGTAAATTCGGAGTCTTCCTCATACATAAAGAATTCTTCCATAGGCAGGCCAAAATCCAATATCGACTGAGAAGAAACCAGGCAGCCAATCCAGGTGGCAGATGTAACGGGCACACAACCATCTTGTAAAACCGAGCCATACCATTTGTTAGACTCATCAGCAACTGGTGACATGTAGACTTGTCTGTCAGGATTAACTACAACTGCACCTAAAAATCCAGTTTTGGACGAATCAAAATATTTACAGCTTGTCATTTTTTCCAGCGCATCAAGTTCAGGCACCGCATCATCATCGAACAGCCATGACCATTGGTGTCCTTTAGCTATAGCCATTTTCATCCCAGTAGTAAAACCACCGGCGCTACCCACATTGCCCTGCTGATGGACAGTAATGCCCGATTGTTGATTCAACCACTCTAAAATTCTGAGGTTAGTGCCCTGAAATATCACAATAATTTCATCGGGTTTTCTTGTCTGATTTTTTAAATGATGAATTACATTCTTAAGATCTTCTTCCCTAGAAAAAGCAAGAACAATTGCAGCTACCGATTCACTTTTTCTGTTTACATCAACCATATAAGTCTCTCCATCATTGCTTTAAATACAAATGAACAAATTAAATACCAGCTTTAATACTCTCATACGCCATTATAAATAGTTTTGAGAATCCATATCCGGCCAAAATTGCTGGTAAAGTGATCAATTCCAGCTTCCAATTTAGCAGACCAAGCTGCTTCATTAAGTACCAGGTCAAAGGTAGTGTAAATAAAATGGCTAGTGCTATCACATATAGTGCACCATCCATGCCAAAATGATGATAAGCGGGTATTAAAAAAGCTAATAAAGCGATCAACTGCAACACGTTCATCGGAACAGAAAGCTTGGATTTCCCCACCGCCAAATAGCATTGTTCGGCAATAATAGTTCTCGAGCCAAGCAACCATACAGCCAATATTTCAATCATATGGCCTGCGCTTTCGTATCGGCTGTCATAGAGCACCTCGGTGATAATATAACCGGCATTGAATAAAAAACCGCAAAGAAACAGCATAACCACATCAAATGGCAGACGAAATTTGTAATAAACATCAACCAATTCGGCCGGGCGTTCTCTATGCGCCCTGCTCAACACAGGATAAGCGACTGAAGATGCCCACTTAGACGTAATCTCTTGTACGGCATTATTTATAAAAATAGCAATCGTGTAGATACCAAGCAGTTGTGAGCTAATCAGGCCAGCCAAAATCAGCTTGTCACTATTCCTGACAAAATACCCCATGATAGTGGTTAACAAAATCCACTTTCCAAAACCAAACAACTCTTTAAATGCGTGTGATTCCCAAGTAAATTTGTTATGAGCTCCAGGTAGTAATAAATGGCTGATTAACGTCTTTGCCAAAGTACTAACCAAAGTGCCAATAACTAGCGCCCATATTGATTGCTTCACTAATGCAAAAGCTATCATGGTTAATAAGCCCAAGACTTGGCATGACAGATCTATCATCGTCAACTTTCCAAGGAGCATATGACGGCTAGCGCTTGCCAGTTTAGTAGATTCAAAACCTGAAATTAGCGCAGTAAATGAAAGCACTGCAATAATGGTTGGCAGACTTGAATCAGCATAGGCACTGCCGACAGGAACCAAACCTGCCTGGTTGGCAAAATAAAGCACTGCACTTAAACTTAAAGCCGCTAACCAAATCAAGGTGCCGCGCAGAATTTGCAGAACCCAGGCTGTATCCAAAAAAACTCTTTCGTCGCCGCGACTGCTCTGGATAATATTATGTTGAACACCTAAGTAAGAGCATAGCTGTAAACCTATGATCACGGTATTAGCCACGGCCATAACGCCGAACATGTCTGGCACCAACAATCTGGTCATAATCAAATTGCTGGCCAGGCGCAGAATCTGGCCACCAATCTGGCCGCCAAAAACCCATAAACTTGAACGAATAACGAGATGGCGAACTGTTGACGATAAATGTTTATTATTCATAAATATTGCTTATATTGTTTTATTTGTAAAAAATTGAAAGCTTACAGAGAGGTATTAAGTATCTGCACCTTACAACGACTTTATCCACATGCCGCCTAGAGACCAAAATTTAAACACATGATAACTCACTATTTGTATTACTTAATACCAGACTTATCTATAACCAATGCATTATTGTACAAACTTTTGACATTTATCTCGAATCCGCTTCGGCGCGATGGGAAAGTGTGGCTGCTAAGCACCTTGAAAGGTATAAGTAGGTGATTTTTTTGCAAGAAAATTTTCGTAACAGAAAATTTGCTATGCAGAAAAAACGTACATCATGTCGTATTAATTGCCAATCACCTATACCCATTCATTACAACTTTTAGCTTGCCTAGACTTGAAGTGCTGAATAGAGCATAATCAACGCTCTGGTTGAACAGATAACAGCAACAATCAACAAAACAGACTAACTTTAACTGCTAAAACACCATGCCAGAACACATCAGAGCACTAATCGCCATCCTGTTTATTTCAACGTTTGTATTTTACTACGCCCAAAAAGCAATAGGGCCGATGTTACTTCCAAAAGAATTCAGCCGCTGGCGCAATGCTTGGCTTGCAGTCACATTGCTTGCTTTTATTTCACAGAATTTCTGGTTATTTATTATCCTATGTTCGCTATTCCTCTTGTATATGGCGAAATCGGAGCAAAACAAATTTGCACTATATTTCGCCATAATTCTAGCAATCCCAATCATATCCGCTCGCATCCCCGGCCTATTTGATATCAACTATGCACGACTACTCTCGCTAACGCTGCTTTTACCGATTTTTATTTCATTAAAGAAAAATCCGGATGCACCTAGTCTTGGTAAACCCTTGGCAGAAAAATTTTTGCTGGCTTATCTGCTGCTAAACATAATCCTCTTGATGCGTGGTACAACATTTACGGACTCACTCCGATATGGGTTTTACACTTTTACCGATTATTTTTTGCCATATTATGCTGCTAGCCGTGCGATTAAAGATTTCGATCAACTCAAAAAGGTGATGATTGCGTTTGTACTTGCCTGCCTGCTAGTGGGTGCGATTGGTGCTTTTGAATTCAAAAAATCATGGCTTTTATACAGCGCGCTAACGGACTCCTTACATGCTGATTGGGACATGGGAACCTATCTAGGCCGCGGCTCTAGCCTCCGTGCACTTGCCTCTCTTGGCCATTCAGCCGTACTTGGATTCATCATGATGGTAGGGCTAGGCTTTTATCTATTCATAGCCAAGTCTATCAAAAGCAACATGCTGCGTCTAACTGGTTTGGGCCTGATTGTAGCCGGGCTGATTTCAGCACTAACCCGAGGCTCCTGGGTTGGAACAGCCATATTATTACTTGTTTTCACTGCGTTCGGTCCAAAGATAATCAGACGTTTTTCCCTATTAGGGATATCCACGATTATCGCCATACAAGCGCTGTATTGGATCCCCGGCGGAGAGAAGGTCATTAATCTGATGCCATTTGTTGGCAAAGTTGACAAGTCTAATGTTGATTATCGGGAAAAACTAATTGATAAGTCCATTCTTGTTATCCAGAAATATCCGCTATTCGGCGTATTTGATGCTAGGCAAGAGCCAGAGATGGAAGACATGGTGCAAGGCCAAGGCATTATCGATATTGTAAACACATATCTAGGTGTTGCGCTTGGCATGGGGTTGGTTGGTCTGAGCTTATTCCTTGGATTTTTCGCGCTAGTGTTGATGAATCTACGTAAAAGTTTAAAAAGAATTGTAGATAAGAAAAGTGAAGAGTATCTATGCGGACGAAGTCTGCTTGCCACTATGTCGGCTGTTCTTTTTACTATTTTCACTGTCAGTAGTATCGGCATCCTTCCTAATATCTATTGGGCACTAGCAGGACTGATCTTCAGCTATGGACGAGTCACGAACCTGGCAAGAAACAATGAAGCAGGTAAGATTGTCGTTCAAAATCCTGTTTATCCAACATACCGTCTTAAAAGCGATGCTTAGCTACACATAAAACAACGCTAAATAACTTCGCAATTTAATCTCGTCCAAATTATAACGAAAAGTAATATCACTCTTTGCTTGGGCCACTTTTAGTTAGGCTAAATATTATGGGTTGGGTATCACCACTTGGATTCAGATTACAATTTTTCCTGAATTTTTTATTTTTTACGTTGCTACTTGCGTCTAATCCAGTTCCAGCCCAAAACCTATGGAATGCTAGTCTAGATGATAGCAATGGCCTGCCAGCCATAACCAACGGCAGCATTCCGGCAGGGGAAATCCGCTTTAATGCCACCCTCTCCCTGGCCGAGAATATAATGATCTCTCCTACAACAATTGAGCGATTTGGTACTAACAACACCTCAAAATGGATTAGTAATATACTTGACTGGGAAGCTTCTCCAATTGACCTATCCTTTCTCAATCAATCTGAACGCCCTGCTGGAAAACGCGGCTTCGTAAAAGCGAAAAGCGATCAGCTCGTATTTGAAGATGGCACTGTTGCAAAGTTCTGGGGTACCAATATCGCAGCATACTCACTTTTTTACACTCCCAGAAACCTGGTCAAAGCACAAGCAAAACGATTGTCAGCACTTGGATTCAACCTGGTTCGCCTACATCATCATGATTCGTTATGGGTAGATCCCAACATATTTGGAGCTGAAAAACTTAATAATACGAAAACAATTAACGAAGCCTCCATAGAAAAGATCGACTGGTGGATTAAGTGTCTCAAGGAAGAAGGTATTTATGTTTGGCTGGATTTACATGTAGATCGTCCTCTAAAGTCTGGCGACGGAATTACAGCCTTCGATGAAATTGCAAAAGGTGAATCCACCGCGAGTTTAAAAGGCTATAACTATGTAAACCAGTCCATTCAACAAGCAATGCGCGATTTTAATACTGCTTATCTAAACCACGTTAACAAATTTACTAATATTAGATATGTAGACGAACCAGCAATCGCAGCGGTACTTATCACTAATGAAAATGACTTGACGAGCCATTTTGGCAATGCATTATTGGCAGACAAAGGGGTCCCTCAACATAGTAAAATTTTTATGGCTAAGGCTAGTATATTTGCAAACACAAACGATTTATCCATTAGTAAAACTTCCCGCACTTGGGAACATGGCCCATCAAAGCTATTTTTGAATGATTTAGAACGTCAGTTTAACTTTGACATGATCCGTCATTTGCGGCAATTAGGACTTAAAGTTCCTATTGTTACCACCAACACGTGGGGCGGCAACCCTCTAAGCTCTCTGCCAGCGCTTACTTCAGGGGACATGATCGATGTACATACTTATCAACCTTATGGTGCTTTAGAAAAAAATCCTTTATATTCATCTAACTTGGTCCATTGGATGGCGGCAGCACAAGTGATTAATAAACCAATGAGTATATCAGAATGGAATGCTGAGCCTTTTCCAACCGCTGATAGACACACCCTGCCCCTCTATGTCGCCAGCCAAGCCAGCTTCCAAGGCTGGGATGCCATCATGCAATATGCATACGCTCAAGAGCCATTAACAGGCCTTGGCAGCCCATCAAATTGGCAGGCCTACAATGATCCTTCATTGCTATCCACAATGCCAGCTGCAGCATTGATGTATCGACGTGGAGACATTAAAATGGCACGCACCACTTATGTTTTGGATCTTGGCAAAGACGTCTTATTTAACCAGTCTATAACACCTGAAAATTCAGCTTTTATCCGTACAGCCACTGAATTGGGCAAATTAGTGATTGCAATGCCAGCTGTCAATGAATTGCCTTGGCTACTAAAAAGCGCTATCCCAAGCAATGCTAAAATAATTAAAGACCCTAATATATCCTTGTTAAAAGCGGGTTCTATGGAAGCAACAACCGAAACGGGAGAATTAAAACACAACTGGCAAAAGGGCTACCTGATTGTCAACACCCCAATGACACAAGCTGTTGCCGGCTGGATAGGTAAGGAAAAATTCACACTGGATAATGTGGAAATATCATCCTACACTCCTAACGCAACCATTATCGTGCAAAGTGCTGATGAGGCTTCTATCAGAAAATCCAAAAGGATTATTATCAGCCTAGCAGCAAAGTCTGCAACAGAAGTAGACGGAAAACTGCCTTTTCTATCAGAGCCTGTAGAAGCCAGGCTGCTGATCAACGCACCTAAAGGCCTTAAGCTGTATAAGCATTTTACGGAGCAAAAGAAAAAAGAAATGCCGGTTTTATATGAACATGGTAGGTACATAATTAATCTTGAAAAAACCGCTGGGACCTATTGGTTGTATTTAACCCAGTAATTGATGATGTAAATATTACAATGCGACCGTTGTTTAAACAT
Organism: Methylotenera sp.; assembly: GCA_049687015.1. Lineage (GTDB taxonomy): Bacteria > Pseudomonadota > Gammaproteobacteria > Burkholderiales > Methylophilaceae > Methylotenera_A. The sequence continues at coordinate 116,215 of JBAVIP010000077.1, forward strand.
CCTAGTTGCGGCATCCCCATTAAAACTTGACCAACAATCTGATTTAGAACAAAATTCAACATATTGAAATAATACAATTAAGGGTAGCGCGTGGTCGACAAAATAACCAAAGTAGGTATTGTAGGTACCGGTTTTATCGCTAATGGATTAGCGCATTTGATTAGAAGCTCCAAGGACTTTCAGGTATCCAGATTACTGACACGTCGCCCTATAGATTCCATTTCAGATTTCCCCCGCGAGGGTCTCACAAACTCCTTGGCAGAGCTTATCGACACTTCTGACATCGTCTTTGAGTGTTCGGGTGATGTTATCCATGCTACGGAAGTAGTACTCGCTGCTGCTAATGCTAACAAAAAAGTGGTTACCTTAAATGCTGAATTTCATGTTACTACGGGCTCTTATTTTGTTCGTAAAGGTGCATACGTTACGGATGCTGACGGCGATCAGCCTGGTTGCCTGGCCAGACTGAAGTTGGAAGTTGAAGGCATGGGGTTTGAGCCCTGCGCTTACGTTAATATAAAAGGTTTTATTAATCTAAACCCCGAAAGAAAAGACATGGAATATTGGTCTGAACAACAAGGGATTAGGTTGGAACAAGTTGTATCTTTCACTGATGGTAGCAAACTACAAATTGAACAGGCATTTGTCGCCAATGGATTAGGTGCGACCATTCCACCGAATGGAATGTTTGGTGCCCGCGTCGACAGTCTAAATGACGTAGATTATCTGATTCGAGCCTCTGAAGAAACTGGCATGCCAATCAGCGATTTTGTATTATGCAAAGGCGCGCCGCCGGGGGTGCTCATAGTAGCTAAAAATAAGGAAGCTGACAGGCTTGGGAACTATATCGTGGGGCCTCTGCGTACTAAAGAAAAGCTCGGCTACATTCTTCTACGACCTTATCATCTCTGCCATTTAGAAGCACTCAATACACTTCGCAGAGTTGTAATGGGCGAACCTGTACTGCTAAATAACTCGGAAAATCCACATCTGACGGTTGCTGCTGTTGCAAAACGAAAAATACTGCGTGGAGAAGTTATAGCGCGTGGTGCAGGTGGATTTGATGTAAGAGGCGTTGCAGTTCAATTACGCACCAATCACAACGCAGTACCTGTTTGTCTTCTACAGAACACTAAAATCATTAGGAATATTGAACCGGGCCAAATCGTACAATTTGATGATGTGGATCTTGCAGATACAACAGCTTTAGAAATTTACCGCAGCTTGCTCGAGTGATCCTGAGAAATGTGACATGAGGTTATCACTCACCATAGGGGAATTGTACGAAATCTAAGCTTTAGGTTAACAGGCCTGACTTGATCTAGAGCAAATAAGGTAGATAGCGCTTAAATTAATAGTAATAGGCTCTAGACTCAACTTCCGCGCGATTAACTACCACACCCAATATATTGGATTTGGTGAGCAGTCGCATGGTTTCGGCAATCTCAAACTCGGTATGCTGGCCATTCCCCACAACGACAAGAACACAATCAACCTGTGGTAACAATACCATTGCATCGTCAGCATTTAAAATAGGTGGTAAATCAAAAATTACAATCCGTGAATCATATCTCTCTTTTAATTCAATGATTAATTTTCGTATGCTGTTCGATGACAAGGTTTCAGACGATTGATTTACGGGTCTATTTGTAGGGACTATCGTCAACCGAGGGATGCCAGGATTTACAATAATTTCTGATAAATCGGCATCTCCGAGAAGAAAATTATTAATAGACTTTTCTCGCTTTATTCCAAGATACTGGGCGACGCTTGGCCTGCGCAAATCAAAATCAACCAGCATGGCAGTTTTTTGTGGTTGTTGAGCAATGCTGATCGCAAGGTTAATGGCAACCACAGTCTTTCCTGCTTCTGGTGTCGGGGAAATAATCGCAATTGTGCGCCAATTATTTTCTTCCATTTTTTGCAATACCTGCGTGCGCAGTGAGTCGAATATCGAACTTATAGGGTTGTCATTATTATGTGCAACAATACGATTGTTCTCTAAATGTTCAGAATCTAGTTTTACTGTATTAGCCTTGTTATAGACTATCGATTTAAGCTCGTCATCATTTTTAGATAATTTGTTAAAGGTTTTATTTTGGTTTGCAGTTGATGCCGAACCTTTATTACTACCCTGTATTTTTGCTTTTTCTAAAGCGTCTTTAATTTTTTCCATAAATCACCTTGACTAAAATCTTGATAGAATCTTGGATGTTAATATATCGAGTGGCATAAGGAAAAAATGCACCAATAATAAAACGAGGAACCCTGTTATCAAGATACTGAACAAAGTATAAGAAACCATATATTTTTTTCGTTTTAATTCTGCTTTATTCGTAATATACGGAATTGTAGCCATTGGCTGAATCTTCATAACAGAAGCTAAAACATCTACACCTCTAATCCGTTTATCAAGTGCTTCCATTAAGACTGCTAAACCAATCGCACCGATAATAGAGCCAAAAAAACCAGCCAGAATAATCATTAATCGATTAGGCTTAATGGGTTTTTCTGGTATAAGTGGCGCCTCAATCAGAACAAAACGTTCACCCTTGTTTTCCATCTCAATATTTTTAGCTATTTTAGAATTATCCAGCTTGGCTTTTATCTCTGCATAAGCAGCTTTGGCGTTATCATATTCTCGCAACAAGGCGCCTAGTGTGCCTTCTGTTTGAGCGCTCTGCATAACAAGCCCTTCAGTCTGATTTATTTTTGCACGAATACTTGCTTCCTCCATATCCAATGCTTTAAGGCGTGCATTCGCCGTATCTATTTGTGCCTGCACTTTTGCTACCATAACAGACTGAGTTGTTACAAGTTTAGCAGGTGCCGCAGGTGGAGCATTTTTTTCAAGATTGTCTATTCTGCGTTGCAACGTGCGCACAGAAGGATGATTTTCGTTATATATAGCATTAAGTTTTGCTAATTCTGATTTAAGCTTCTCCAGTTCCGTTGCACCAGAGTTTGGTTCTTGAGGTGTATTCAAGCCAATACCCGCTTTGGCAGACTCCATGCTTACATCCAATGACCGTAATTCAGCCTGAGTAGCACTATATTCACGCTGGATGGCTCGTAAGTCATTTTCAAGGCGCTCTAGGCTTACAACCTTCAAGTCCTTGTTTTCGGGAAGAGAGTTAGAATGTAATCGCTTGTAGTTTGTAACTTCTTTCTCTATTTTCTCCAGAGCAATTTTTTGTTTCTCTGCTTCTTTACTGAAAAACTCTGCAGTGTCTGTTACACGCTCTTTACTGGCTCTGTCATTTTCATCCAAGAACAACTTGATTAAATCATTTGTTACATTGTATGTATCATCGGGATTGTAGTAGTTAAATGAAATTTGAAATGCAAATGTAGCCTTTTCGCCCCACTCCCCGTCGTCCGCCTTGAGAAGATCTGCCTTTATATTAGGACGAGCAATTTGATTGACTAATGTTGGAGATAAATTAGGTTTTTTATCCAGTCCATACAAATGGTATTTTTTAGCAATTTTGAAAAGGTTGTCCTTGCTAAGAACTATCTGCTTAAGCGCTTCAAAGCGATCAGTTGCATATTTTTGTTTGGCTAAATCCGACTGAACTTGCTGCGATTCAATGAGTATAGTGCCTGTTGATTGATATACCGGTGAGAGCCAAAGTGCAATTGCAATTGTTGCCAAAAATGCCAGTAAGAAAAAACCTACAACATATGGCAATCTGCGCTTAATGATATTTATATAATCATTAAGCGTCATTTCTTGTTCTATAGCCATTAACTTTTCTAGCCTTTTTTCTTATTAAAAACTTAATGTGTCATACGTCAATGAGACACCAATGACATTGCCTTGACTACGAGTGCCAGAAACATCCTGTTCCTTATAGGCTGCAGAGAAGCGGGTTTTCCAATAATTGGATAAGTTGCGCTCATAAAATGCAGAGACTTGTTGATAGTCCAGACTGTTCAAATTGACTTCCCGGTCTTTTTTTGACTTGTTCAGTCCATATTCCGCACCAAGCCGGTCGCGTTCATTTATATTGAATAGCCATCCGAGTATAAATGAGTCCGACTTCTGGAAGCCACCAACTCCAGAGACCGTAAGGTCTCGACTTACTTCAGCCCTGTAGTTCATGCGCTCCGCTGTATATTCAGCTTTTATGCCAGCCTCCCAGTCCGTATCTGACTGACGGCCTGACAGGTTGTATATGCCAGCACGGGGTGCGATTTTAAATCCTTCATTAACCTGATAATCAGCACCCATTACCAAACGAACCAAACTAGTATTATCAAGGTTACTATCTGGGCGCAAGTGTGAATAACTTAACTGAATATTGGTATTAAGTTTTTCGGAGTTAGCATAACTTAACTTAGATCTAATATCTTCAAGTTTGTAGTTTTGAAAGCTACCTGGAAGACTGAAAGTAATATTATTATAAGCGCCTTCGGTAAGAACAGACCATCTAGGATCAATTGCATGTAGCCATCTTGCAGACAATATCCTGATTCTTTCTGTATTATCAGCCTTACTAAATACCCCAGTACTTTTTAATTCAGCCGCACGAGAAGAAGTCTCTAAATAGTCTGCCTTGATTCCAAATAAGCCTGACTCATAGGTGCGGTCCCAACCGACCGCCAGCCTCGGATCTTCACGATTAGTAAGAACTTTCTCATTTGAGGGTCTTTGAACCAATAACCCTGCATCCAAATACCACAGATTGGCTTCGTTTGAGGCACCTAGATGGAGTTGCGGGGCTATCGTATATATCCATACAGGCTCTTGATTACGCTTGACCATGTTTGGATTTGAATCATGTTCAACACCTGCGGCAACAGTTATTTCTTTTGTGAATGCGGCTTCTTTTGCGGACGTAGTTTCCTTTGCAACTTCAGCTTCTTTTGCAATTTCAGCTGCGTTTACTTGCGGTAACAATAAAACAAACGTAACGCCAGCCATTAATCGCAATGCGGTTTTTTTGAACTTCCGATGCTGAGTCGAAAAATGTTGGTTAGTTTCCAATGTGCCCCCCCCTTAATTATAGGTACAACTACTTAGCATTATACCTAATATATCAGGTAGTTGTGTACAAAAATTAAGGTACTACGATAGTATCGCCAGGATTTAAAGTAATGTTACTTTCAAGCCGCTCGCCCCGCATAAGTTGATCATAGTAAACTGGTATGGCTTTTTGACCCTGCGGAGTATTACGCAAAACCTTGATACTGTTGCGATCGGCGAATTTATCTAGCCCACCAGCCATACTTAACGCATCTAGAACAGTCATAGGCCCCGCCATTAAAACTTGTCCTGGCTTCAGCACTTTCCCCATTACATGCGCTACATTACCTGTAATGCTGACAATGACTACCGAAACCTGCGGATCAGGAAGATAGGGTTTTAATTTTTCAGCAATTCGTTTCTCTACTTCTGCGGAAGTTAGGCCAACCACCTCTACCCTGCCAGCAAGTGGGTAGGTAATACTTCCATCCGGCAATACGAGGCTTTCTTTTTGTAGTTTATCTTCACCCCAAACTGAAACCTGAATTAGGTCTCCTTGGCGCAACCTGTAGCTTTGTGATGTATCAGCATTCGCTATCGAAATTGACAACACAAATAGTTGACTAATTATCAGCCATAAAAATATTTTAATTTTCATATTTATTATTCCCTTCAGAAATTGATATTAAAGAGGTTACTCTAGCAGAATATCATGAGGTTTTGGTACCCGTATTTTACTATTTTTATTACTGCCACTGTATTGGCAGTCTACAGGTACCAGCTTGGCTGACACATAAATTACAGACTTAATAATCAAACACCGCTTCGATTAGACAATACCACAAACCCAAACAAAGCAATGCTTAGCATCCATATGGTAGGCAATATTGGCTCACTTTTATCGGCATCCTGAGCTACAGTACTTTTAACCTCGTCACTATTAATATCAGCAGTGTGTACTGGAATTTCCTCACGAATAGTACTGTCCACGATAGCCACCGAATTTTTTGTATTTATGGTAGGCTCGTTATCTGTGGCTGAAGACACTGTTGAAACCGTCGAAACCACGCCAACAAACAATAACAACATAATCTTCTTTAACATATTACCACCTTCCCTTGCATTAAAAACCATTGGTTTGGTTTGAATGCATTCTATGAGGTGCAGGGCCGGTCCACAATAGCCCTTATGGGTCAATAACTATTGTCCTAGTAATATTTAAAACTTAATCCTTTTAATTCAACCAGATAGGCAAGGCTGGGTTGTGCTCTTGTCTTGCTTTAAAGTATATTCAGTACGATGTTTGTTTGATTTAATTTAATTGGCTTATGTTTAGCTTATTAACTTACTCAAATTGGCAGAATTGGCAGAATTTGCCCGGCTCCGCATTTATTCTTCCATTAACTCGACATAGCTTTATTCTGAACTTCACACTTGCTGTCAGTAGCTAGAACTTCAGGTGCTTTTAGATAACAATCTCATTACTCAACAAGCACAGCAACTCAACAAAAAAGCCTTGGCTGGCTCACAGCAAAGGCTTGGAAGCTATAAATTACTGCAATTCTGATGCTCCCCTGGGTATGTATTTGGCTACTGCCTGTGCACGACAAGAGACATCTAACTTTTGAAAAATACGCTTGAGGTGATTTTTAACAGTATTGGGGCTAATCGATAAAATCATGCCAATCTCAAAATTAGTTTTTCCGATTTTAACCCAATGCAAAATCTCGTGTTCACGTTCACTTAATCCGCTAAGATGTAATTCGCTGATCATGTCTTCTTCGGTAACCGGTGTTTCCATAGATTCAACACGGCGTAGCGCAGCGTCAACATGGGGCATTAAAAGCCCCAGTATGGAATGCTGTACTTGAAATTCGCGTGCTTTATCGAAAAACACATAGATGCAATCGTTTTTGCCACGCGTATCACGTACGCCGTAGACAAGCAATGAATTCATGCCTACCAACTTACGCGTGAATGCTGTTGGTGATTGCGCATTGATCCCAGCAGCGTCAAAAAAGTTAATTCGGAACCATCTTTCGCCGTTATCAATCCATCGCTGATGGAGATTTGACATTAAATAGGCAAAAACGCCTGGCGCATCAATGAGTTTTTGTGTACGGATGTCGTCAATGTTGGATGACACATCGAAATTAAGATCGCCAGTTGCAAAGTCCCCCCAGGCAGCGACTAAAACATCATGAGGAAGTACTGCACTTACGCTTCCTTGCAGCCATTTAAAAAAATCAACGTGTTTTTGAATGGCAAAGGATTTTTGAATAACATTAAATACCTGTTCCCAATTCTGATTGGTTGTATTGTTTTCCATAACTGTATGCCTCTCACGATTCATATCGACTTGATGAGGATACAGTTGCATTTTTGATACCAGCTTTCTCTTAATTTTTTATATAATAAAATCAGCATGTTACAAAAAAGTTATCATTTAAGAACATAGTCCTAACGTTTAAACACCATCACATATGTCAGTTAAATGACACTTTTTGACATCACATAACCAATTTAACTCCCATTATCCAAGTTTTACAATGCTGTTAAGCATTTTTGAGCGCATAAATTGCAGGCAAATTTCGCCACCAACCATAGACATCCATGCCACAGCCAAATACATAGCGATTCGGCACTGTTAGACCTACATAATCAGCCTGTATTGCTTTACTTTTATTTAGTTGTTTTTCTACCAATACTGCCGATCTTGTCTCTTTTGCGCCAAGTAGTGTACATTGGTCAATGATCGCTTTTAAGGTGACCCCTTCATCCAGAATATCATCCAGTATTAAGATTTTTCTGTTTTTAACGCTGGCCTTAGGCATCACGATCCATTTTAGCTCCTTACCCTCGGTTGTGTCGTGATAACGTGTGGCCTGCACAAAATCAAACTCGAGTGGAAACTGCAACAGAGGCAACAATTGACCAGTGAAGAACACAGCTCCACCCATTACACACAACACAATTGGCGATTCATCCACATAATATTGATTAAGCTGTTTAGCCATTGTAGAAATAGCCTGGTCCACAGCTTGTGCATCATGTACAAGCTCAGCTTGTTGCAAATAGTGGAGCGGATTGACTATTTTAGTCAATTGAGATCACTTCTTTGAGCCGTTTAAATAACTAGACTTGTTTAAATAATCAAAGAAGTCTTTAGCAATTTCTGGATGTTTAAGCGCAAACTCTACATTGGCTTTCATAAAGCCAAGTTTGCTGCCACAATCAAAACGTTTACCAAAAAAACGATACGCCAAAATATTTTCATACTGCATTAAACCAGCAATGCCATCGGTAAGCTGAATCTCTCCGCCCTTGCCAGGCTTTACTTTTTCCAGGCAATCAAAAATTCTTGGGGTCAGTATATAGCGCCCTACCACCGCCAATGTTGAAGGTGCATCTGCTGGTTTTGGTTTCTCGACAATGCTTTTTAGCTGCAGCAAATTTTCCTCTATTTTAACCGCATCCACAATGCCGTAACTGGCTGTTTCTGAAGGGAGAATGTCTTCCACGCCCAGCACAGAGCATTGTTTGCGCGCATAAATATCTGCCATTTGCTGCATAACTGGCGGATTAGCATCAATCAAATCATCTGCCAAAATTACTGAAAATGGCGCATTACCTACCACTGGCTTAGCGCATAACACCGCATGACCAAGCCCGAGCGCCTTTGGTTGGCGAATAAAAATACATGAAACGTGCGAAGGCAAAATGGCCTTTAGTACTTCGAGCATTTCTTTTTTGCCACTTGCCTCAAGTGACGCCTCTAACTCGCTGGCATTATCAAAATGATCTTCTATCGAGCGTTTATTGCGGCCAGTGATAAATATAAGTTCTGTCGCGCCTGCAGCTATAGCCTCTTCTGCCGCATATTGAATTAATGGCTTATCGACAATTGGCAACATTTCCTTGGGGCTAGCTTTAGTAGCGGGCAAAAACCGCGTACCCAGCCCTGCAACCGGAAAAACTGCCTTAGTAATTTTATTCATTTATTAGCACCAAAGTATTTAATGTATTGTATTTGTAAACGAAGTCACATTTGTGACAGCGGGCTTTGGAACACTTTCTACATACTCTTCCACCCAAAATGCCAATTGTTTTTTAATGGCACCCTCGTCAGCACCTTGACATGATTCTATCCATTTTAATAGTTTTTTAACCCAAAGTGCATCCGCTTTTCTGGCGATGGCAATGCGTAATTTGGGGTGTGGCGTTGGCTGCGTATGTTCGTCATCAGCCAACAATTCCTCGTATAATTTTTCGCCCGGCCTCAAGCCTGTATAATTAATTTTAATCTCATCCTGCTGAAAACCAGATAAGCGAATCATGTCTTTGGCTAATTCTGCAATTTTCACTGGCTCGCCCATATCCAACACAAAAATCTCGCCACCATTACCCATCAACCCTGCCTGCATTACCAGCTGAGCCGCCTCTGGAATCGACATAAAATAGCGAGTAATGTCAGGGTGCGTCACCGTAACAGGGCCACCTTTGGCGATTTGTTCACGAAATTTCGGAATCACACTACCACTGCTGCCCAGCACATTGCCAAAACGCACCATCACAAAATGTGTTTTTGATTTAGCGCCGCCTTCCAGGCTCTGGCACACCATTTCAGCCAAGCGCTTACTTGCTCCCATCACATTGGTTGGATTAACTGCCTTATCCGTCGAAATCAGCACAAATTTTTCCACTTGCGCTTTCATACAAGCATTGGCAAGCACATAAGTGCCGATAACGTTATTAGATAATGCCTCGGCCACGTTATGGGTTTCCATCAAAGGCACATGCTTATAGGCTGCTGCATGGAACACCACTTTGGGTTGATATTCGGACAATAACTGCTTTACCCGCTGCTCATTTTTAACATCACCAGTCACAAAAATAAGCCCGACAGAATAAAAATCATGTAGTAATTCTTGCTCCAACTGGTAAAGTGCATATTCAGAAACATCAAAACAAACCAATTGATTAGGCTTGTATTTGAGTATTTGTCTGCAAAGCTCGGAGCCAATGGATCCGCCCGCCCCGCTTACCATTACCGTATGGCATTCAATTAATTGTTGCAAGCCTTGATTATCCAAGCTCACTGTATCTCGGCCTAGTAAATCTTCAACCTCAACTTTACGAATTTGAGAAATACTTAGCTTGCCACTCATTAAATCGTCCACTGCAGGCACCGTAAGGGCGGTTAGTTCGTTGGCATTAGCCAATGTCACGGCTTGGCGGCGTAGCTGATGTGCTTCGGGCGGTAAGGCAATAATAATATGGTTCACATCAAATTTAGAGGCAATTTCTGGCAACCCATCTATCGCACCCAATACACGCACACCCATAATCAACCTGCCACGCATGGTTTTGTCTTCATCCAACAGACCCACCACACGCCATTGCTCGCTTCTGCTCAAATCTTTAAGCAAAGCTACAGCCAGCTCGCCAGCACCTATTAAAATGACTGGCTCCCCTTGTAAATGTGAGGCACCATAAAGCTGATGCTCTTTCCAGGCACGATAAGCAAACCGGCTACCACCCATGAGCAGAATTAACAAAATAGGGTCGAGTATTAACACGGTCCTTGGCACCGCAACCGCTGGGTGGACCATCGTCAACAACGCCCCAACCGTTATTGCAGCAACGGTTACCGCTTTAATGATTCTTTTAAGATCCGGGATACTGGCAAACCGCCACACGCCTTGATACAAGCCAAAAACAACAAAAACAACAACTTGAACCGGAACTACCCATAGTACCGTTTCATATAAATGCACATTAAAGTTTGCAGGGATTTCAAAGTTGAACCGAAGTAAAAAGCTTAAGCTCCAGGCAACAAACGCCACAATGACGTCATGCATAAAGGCGCCAAAAGAACGCAGATTGGTTAAAAATTGCCAGCGATTCTTCATGTGTGTTTGGTTTTGGTTGAATTTAACAATTGAATTTAAACAACATTGTAGTTTTTAGTCGCTTGCTAATCAATTTAAATCATCCGGGTATCTTAGAAAGTTCAATGCTGGACGCCATCCCTGCGCAAAACTTTCACAAAAGTCAGGAAGAGAATTTTCATATCTAAACTAATGGATTGATTATTCATATAATCTACATCCAGCTTAACTTTATCGGGGATCGGCAATTCGTCTCTGCCATTAATTTGTGCCCAGCCCGTTAACCCTGGCACTAATTTATCAACGCCATTTCGTGTGCGCAACTCAATCAAGTCATCCTGATTATACAACGCAGGCCTCGGGCCAACAAAACTCATATCCCCCCTGATAATGCTCCAGAGTTGCGGCAATTCATCCAGGCTGGATGTGCGTAAAAAAGAGCCAATAGGCGTTAAAAATTGTTTAGGATCTGGCAAAAGATGGGTCGCCACAGCAGGCGTATCTACTCGCATGGTACGAAACTTAGCCATTTTGAATATTTTATTGTTACGGCCAACACGGTCAGACCAATACAGGATTGGCCCGGTCGAGGTTAATCGCACTGCTGCTGCCACTATTAAAAATGGCAACAAAAAAAATATCACCGCAAATAGCGCTAAACACAAATCTAATAGACGCTTCATCATCTATGAACCTTTAATCAAATCTAGCGCGGTCGCCTTTAAACCATCCGCAACCGATACAGGCGGCGTCCAACCAAGCAATGTGCGCGCTTTGGTGATATCCACTTGCAGATTACCACAGAGCCTTTGTACTACAGCCCGCTTACCTAAAAGGGCTGCACAAACCTCAATTAAACTTTGCGAAACAGGCAAAAGCCTTGGTTTCACCCCAAGCGCCAAAGCGCATTCTCGCAGCAACTCCGTAGTAGAAAGGTCGCATCCATCAGAAACCAAGAAAACTTGATTGGCTGCCCCAGGGTGATCAATACACCGCAGAATCAGACTCACTAGATTTTCAATATAAACAAAGCTGCGTTTATTATTTATAGCCCCGAGCGGCAGGGGAACTCGATGTTTAACAACCTGCATCAGACTTGCAAAATTAGCTTTTACACCCGTACCATACACCAATGGCGGGCGGATAATTACCACTTCCATGCCCGTTTGCTGCGCAATCAGCAACAAACCTTGTTCCGCTTCATACTTTGATATCCCATAAGCGTCTTGTGGGTTAGCAGCGTCATTTTCCGTAAATGGCCTGTCAATTTCTGTGCGCTCACCATTAACCTTAACAGAACTAATGAAGATAAAGCGCCTCACTCCTGCTTTAGCTGCCTGCAAGGCAAGGTTTAGTGTGCCTTCAACATTGGTCTTACGAAATTCTGCCAGTGGATCAACAGTGCTGTCATTCATCACATGAACGCGAGCTGCAAGATGAATAATCACGTCACAACCTTCTAAAGCCTCATGCCAATTGGTGTCTGGGCCTAGGTCGCCAACTATATAACTAGAATCCGCTTCACTTTTGCAAGCTCTGCGATTAGCTACATTTACCTCAAAATTTTGTAACTTCAAATTTCTAACAACCTCAGTGCCAACAAACCCTGAGGCTCCTGTAACCAGCACTCTCATAACAACTCTTTATAAAGCGAAGCATAAGCCCGCCCAAGTGCAGGCCCAGAAAACAACTGATCATAACGGATGCGGGGAGCCAATACCATTTTATTC
>JBAVIP010000078.1:0-115007 GCA_049687015.1 Methylotenera sp.
AACAACTAAGTTAAATTTAACCAGAACCTTTATTCAAAGTCCCCGTTAAACAAGTTAGCTGCGTCTAAGTAGATGGGTCTCAACCACAAACACCCACACTTATCAGTCGTTCAAATTGTTAAAGAGCGTATTCTTAAAAAACAAATGCCAAAATTTTAATTTTCGAATTTATTCATTCCAGAATTTTGGTTGCGGGAACAGGATTTGAACCTGTGACCTTCGGGTTATGAGCCCGACGAGCTGCCAGACTGCTCCATCCCGCGTCCGATTCGACGTACATGCCGCCGAGAGATGAGACTATAGCAAACTATAGCCATTTATGTCAAACAGTATTCAGGATTTTTCTTAGAAAGGGGCAATAAAAAAATAAGCCCATAAACATATGGGCTTAAAAACTTAGCTTACCTATTAAGTATTTGTAAATTATTTACCAATAGCACCGAATACTTTCTTAATCAAACTGCTGGCTTGTCCAACCGGATCTTTACGAATTGCAGCCTCCTCTTTGGCGATCATCAGGTACACGCCATCCAGCGCCTTTTGTGTCACGTATTGGTTAATATTGGCATCTTCTTTTTTCACCACGCCAAACTTGCTGCCCATCTCGGCATATTTATTGTAACTATCTGCCAACTTAACATTTTCAGTTGCTTTAGTCACAATCGGTAAAAATTTCTCGGCCATTTGTGCAGAGGTAGTTCTTTTAAAGTATTGCGTTGCAGCATCTTGCGGACCAGTCAATATACCTTTTGCGTCGGCTAAGGTCATTTTTTTGATTGAATCCACTAATAGAGTCTTAGCTTCTGGCACAGCCGCCTCCGCGGCACGGTTCATTTTAAGTACCAACTCATCAGACTGCTTGCCCATACCCATCAGCTTCATGCCTTTTTCGATTTTTTTGAGCGATTTCGGCAGAGGAATTTTGACTTCTTTGTTGCCAAAAAACCCGTCCGTAGCGCCTAAGGTGCTTACTGCTTTGCCAACTCCTTGTGTAAGGGCTTCTTTTAGGCCACCACTAGCTTCTGTGCTGGTTAAGCTGTCTACGCCTCCTGCAGCACTATTGCTGGTGCTAGGGCTGGCACTACTCTTATTGCCACCCGATTTAATGGCCTCTTTCAAACCAGATAAATCAAGCGCATTGGCATGCGTTACAAATAAAGTCAGTAAAACCATTGATAAAAAACGTTTCATGTTGAGATTCCCTTAAAGTTATCTTGCGAACGCACAATCAATACAACGATTTTCGCCGAATTAAGTTTACGTTAATTTTTAACTTTTAGGGGTTCTACATGCCAGATGTTCTTGGCATATTCCCCTATGGTTCTATCACTAGAAAATTTAGCCATGCGTGCGACGTTTAAAATCGCCCTTCTCGACCATTCTTCTTGATCTTGATACACGCGGCCAACCTCATCTTGCATCGCGATATAACTTTCATAATCGGCCAGCAGCAAATAATTGTCCCCATTATTGAGTAAATTGTCGACAATCGCTTGGTAGCGGCCAGGCTCCTCCACAGAGAAGAACCCGGTTGCAATCATATCCAGCACTTCTTTCAGTTCCAGATTATGATTGTAGTGCTCTCGCGGATTGTAGGCGCTAGCCTTAACATCTGCTACCTGTTGCGTAGTTAGGCCAAAAATAAATATATTGGCATCGCCCACTTCTTCTTTAATTTCCACATTGGCACCATCCAGCGTACCAATGGTCAACGCGCCATTTAACGCCATTTTCATGTTACCGGTGCCGCTGGCCTCAGTGCCTGCGGTTGAAATCTGTTCAGACAAATCACTACCCGGGAATAAAATTTCAGCTGCCGAAACTTCATAATTCGGATAAAACACCACTTTAAGCTTATCGCCGATAGCGGGATCATCATTCACAATCTGTGCTACGTCATTAATTAAGCGAATGATGAGTTTAGCCATCCAGTAACCGGGCGCAGCTTTACCGCCAAATATCACCGTGCGGGGCGTAATGCCTGTTTCTCCTCTGCGAATACGGTTATATAGCGTAATCACATGTAGCACATTAAGTAGCTGACGTTTATATTCGTGTATGCGCTTAATCTGCACATCGAATAAGCTATTCGGATTCACGGTAATGTTGGTATGTGATTTAATTTTTTCAGCTAATCGCAGTTTGTTAGCATGCTTCACGGCACGAAACGCTTTTCTAAAATCTTTATCATCGGCCAAAGGCGTTAATTTCACCAGCTGTGTTAAATCTTTTTGAAAGCCCTCGCCAATCGCCTTGCTAATCAAGCTTGTTAAACTTGGGTTGGCCTGATTCAACCAGCGCCGCGGCGTAATGCCGTTGGTCACATTGGTGAGTTTAGTTGGGAAGATTTTATGAAAATCCGCAAATAAAGTCGTTTTCAATAAATCACTATGCAAAGCGGCCACACCATTCACGGTATGGCTGCCAACCACTGCCAAATGCGCCATACGCACACGGCGGCCATGCGTTTCATCAACAATCGACACGCGATTAATTAAATCAACATCGCCAGGGAAATGGTGATTTACCATGGTTAAAAATCGATGATTAATTTCATAGATTATTTCCAGATGTCTCGGCAACAATTTGCCAAAAAGATCTACAGACCAGGTTTCCAGAGCCTCTGGCATTAATGTGTGGTTGGTGTAGGCAAAAATCTTGTTCACCAAGTCCCAGGCAAAATCCCAATTTAAATGGTGTATATCCACCAATTGATGCATCATCTCGGCCACACCAATAGAAGGGTGTGTGTCGTTGAGTTGAATAGCAATCTTCTCAGGCAACAATTGCCAATCAGCCGGCTTTTTCATCTCATGCACGCTTAAAAAGCGGCGTAAAATATCTTGAATAGATGCCGACACAAAGAAATATTGCTGTTTTAAACGCAGCTCTTTACCTAATTCACAAACGTCATTTGGATAAAGCACTTTAGAAATATTCTCTGAACTATTACGCTCTTCCACCGCACCTTCATAATTACCGGCATTAAAATGGCGCAGATCAAACTCACGCGCCGCCTTCGCTGACCACAGTCGTAAACTGTTCACAGTTTCAGTGCCGTAGCCTGGCACAGGCATATCGTAAGCCATCGCCATTACGTGCTCCGCATCAACCCAGTGATGCGTCAAACCATGGTTGTTTTCTGGCACTTGAATGACGCGCCCATAAAATTTGATGACATAGGTCGATTCAGGCCGTTGAAACTCCCAGATATTGCCATAACGCAACCAATTATCAGGATTTTCTACTTGCTGTCCATGCTCTATTGATTGCTTGAACATGCCGTATTCATAACGAATACCATAGCCGGTTGCTGGAATATCCATGGTGGCCATCGAATCTAAAAAGCATGCAGCTAAACGTCCTAAGCCGCCATTTCCCAAAGCGGCATCATGTTCCATTTCCTCAACATTTTCTAAATCACGCCCCAACGCACTCAATCCATCGCATAGATCATCTTTCATGCCCAAATTTAGTGCCGCGTTGGTGAGCATGCGCCCAATTAAAAACTCCAACGATAAATAATACAAACGCTTTGGGTCATGTTCATAATACGAATCAGCTGTTTTTACCCAGCGCTCGACCACATGGTCGCGCACCGTGTAAGCTGTTGCGTCGTACCAATCGCGTGGCGTCGCAGCCTCACTGGTCTTAAAAGTAGAAAAAATAAGATGATTTTGTAAAGCCTGTTTAACAGGGGTAAGCTTAGGCAGTGCTTGCGTTTTAGAAGACTTTGAAGAGGGCTTGCTATCGGATTTCATCATAACCTTTTATATATTATACATAGCGTAATTCTAACAAATACCGCCCCAAGTATAAATGAAAATTTAAAACCCGCTGGATTAGCGGGTTTTAAGCCAGTTATCAATTAGACTAGCAAGCTATTCATGCGGCGTACAAAGCCGGCAGGGTCCTCCAGTTGACCGCCTTCTGCTAATAAAGCTTGATCGAACACCAAATGCGCCAAATCATTAAATCTGGTGGCTTCGGTTTCAGCTTCCATGCGTTTTACCAATTTATGCTCCGGGTTCAACTCTAAAATCGGTTTGCTTTCTGGCGCTTTTTGCCCGGCAGCCTTCAAGATACGTGCCAGATTGCCTGACAAATCATGTTCACCCGCCACCAAACAAGCCGGTGAATCGGTTAAGCGATGCGTCACACGCACCTCTTTTACCGTATCCCCAAGCGATGCTTTAACTCTTTCAATCAGCGACTTAGCCTCTTCCTCAATTTTTTTCTGCGCTTCTTTTTCGGTTTCGCTTTCCAGCTTGCCTAAATCCAGATCGCCTTTGGCGATGGATTGCAGCTTTTTACCTTCAAATTCAGTCAGGCTACCCAATAACCACTCATCCACTTTGTCGCTCATCAGCAATACTTCGATGCCTTTTTTGCGGAAAATTTCCAGGTGTGGTGAATGTTGCGCTGCTGCAAACGCATCAGCAGTAATGTAATAAATAGCTTCCTGTTCAGGCTGCATACGGCTTACATAATCAGCCAATGAAACCGTCTGTGCATCAGTATCAGCGTGCGTAGAAGCAAAGCGTAATAAGCCCGCAATTTTTTCTTTGTTGGCAAAATCCTCACCGGGACCTTCTTTGAGCACACGGCCAAACTCTGTCCAGAATTTAGCATAGTCGTCAGGCTTGTCTTTAGCCAGATCTTCCAGCAAACCAAGCACTTTTTTCACTGAGCCATTTTTAATCGCATCTACATCGCGGCTATCTTGCAGAATCTCGCGCGATACATTTAATGGCAAATCAGCAGAATCAATCACACCGCGCACAAAACGCAAGTATTGCGGCATGAGCTTTTCCGCGTCTTCCATAATAAACACGCGCTTCACATACAACTTGATGCCATGACGGCGCTCTCTGTCGTACAAATCAAACGGTGCCTTGCCTGGAATGTACAGCAGCGAGATATATTCCTGCTTGCCCTCCACGCGGCTGTGGGTGTAGGCCAGCGGATTTTCAAAATCGTGCGAAACGTGTTTGTAAAACTCTTGGTATTCCTCTTCTGTGATATCACTCTTAGCACGCGCCCATAAAGCTGAGGCTTTATTCACCGTTTCATCTTCTTCTGTTGGCACCTGCTGGCCATCTTTCCATTCCGATTTTTTCATCACAATGGGCAACGTGATGTGGTCAGAATATTTGCGAATAATGTTTTTTAATTTCCAGTCATTCAAAAACTCATCTTCACCCTCGCGCAAACGCAAGATGACATCAGTGCCACGCAAGGCTTTATCTACGGTCTCTAACGTATATTCACCCTCACCTGTCGATTCCCATTTCACAGCCTCTTTTTCACCTGCACGGCGCGTGATGAGCGTCACTTTGTCGGCAATAATGAAAGACGAGTAAAATCCAACCCCAAATTGACCTATTAAATTGGTGTCTTTGGCTTGGTCGCCTGTTAAGCTTTGAAAGAACTCTTTGGTGCCGGATTTGGCAATAGTGCCGATGTTATGTATCACCTCATCGCGATTCATGCCAATGCCGTTATCTGAAATGGTGACGGTTCGCGCCGCTTTGTCGAAGCTGATGCGGATTTTTAAGTCGCTGTCATTTTCATACAGCGCACCATTGGATAAACCTTCAAAACGCAGTTTATCCGCGGCATCGGATGCGTTTGAAATCAATTCACGCAATACGATTTCTTTGTTGGAATACAGCGAATGAATCATCAACTGTAGTAATTGTTTGACTTCGGCCTGAAAGGCTAAATGTTCTGCTGCCATATAAACTCCTTTTTTCTTAAACGCTTATAGCTAACTTTTTATCACCAACGATTTACTGTAAATTGGGACATGTCATCTAATTTCAAGATTAATGGAGAATAAAAAATGGCTGAAATCAAAGTAACACCAATGGATGATGCAACGTTTCAAGTCACCGTTACCGACAAATCCACCACCATGCACGAAGTGAAAGTGCAAGCTGCCTACGCGCAAAAACTCACAGGCGGCAAAATCACTACCGCGCAACTGGTGAAAAAATCTTTTGAGTTTCTCCTGGAACGTGAACCTAACACCAGCATTTTGCGCAGCTTCGATTTAAGCGTCATTGCGCGATACTTTCCTGAATACGAGCATGTTATAGCTAAGTAATTTAACTGTTTGTCATCAGGCAGGCTTGGAAATATGCTATAAATCCATTATGCAAAATTACGATGTTATCTCACCAGAAACCCTGCTTGCAGCAGTAGATTTAGGCTCTAACAGCTTCAGGCTGGAAATCGGCCGTTATGAAAACGGCCAGATCCAGCGTGTGGATTATCTAAAAGAAGCCGTGCGACAAGGCGGCGATTTGGATGAGGAACGCAACTTAAGGCCTGAGGCCATAGAGCGCGGCCTAAAGTGTCTGGCAAGATTCGGCGAAACGCTGAAAGGTTTTTCCAAGCACCATGTGCGAGCAGTGGCCACACAAACGCTGCGTGAAGCCAGAAACCGCGATGTATTTCTAAAATTAGCCCAAAAAGCCTTAGGTTACGAGGTGGAAGTCATCTCCGGCGTTGAAGAGGCGCGACTGATCTATCAAGGCGTCAGCCGGTTACTGCCGCAGTCCGATGAAAAACGTCTGGTCATTGATATTGGCGGGCGCTCAACCGAGTTTATTCTGGGTCAGCATTTAAATGCCGAAACCACGGATTCACTACGTGTAGGGTCAGTTACCTGGTCGCTCAAATATTTTGCTGATGGCATATTAACTGAGAAAAACTTTCAACGCGCCGAAATCGCAGCAGAGTCATTTTTGGATGCCGTTGCAGACATTTATCAGCATCAATACTGGGATGTGGCCTATGGCGCGTCGGGTACGGTGGGCGCGATTGCGGATATTTTGACAGGCGCTGGATTTGAGGAAGACAAAATCACACGTAAAGGATTGGCTTGGTTGCGCGCCCAGTTAATCAAAGCAAAAACAGTCGATAAACTGGATTTAACCGGCTTAAAAGAAGATCGCAAACCCGTGATAGCAGGCGGTCTGTGTGTCTTAATCGGCATATTTGATTTACTTAAGCTCGATACATTAATGGTGGCCAAAGGCGCACTGCGTCACGGCTTGCTGTATGACATGATGTCTCAAGATGAAGCCACGTCTGAAGATTTGCGAGACAGCTCTATCACACACCTCACAAACCGCTTTGGCGTAAATAAAACCCATGCACAAAATGTGAGTAAAGTTGCATTAGGCTTTTTTGATGCCTTATTACCCTCACTAGTAGTTCACTATGAGAATCCGCACGAATTAAGCAAACTCCGACAGATATTAGCCTGGGCTGCTGCAAGCCATGAAATAGGCACTGCAATTTCTCACAGCGAATCGCAAAAGCATGGTGCGTATATTTTAGACAATACAGAACTGATGGGCTTCGCGCAAAGCGAACTGCATCGATTAAGCTTGCTGGTGCTGGGGCATTGCGGAAAGCTGAGAAAACTGGATGCGGATTTTAATGATGAGAGCTTTATTTTTCAGCTAATTTCTTTAAGAATAGGGGTCATTTTTTGCCACTCTCGCAACATGCCTGTATTAAAAAACATCCATTTTGAACGCGCCGGAAAAACTTTCTTGCTTAGCCTTCCAAGCGCATGGCAACAGGCTTTTCCACAGACTTCTTACCTGCTAGAAGAAGAAGTTCTTGCATGGCAAAAGACCAACTGGAGCTTGGTAGTTTCTACTCCTGACTAACCTTAACTCACTGATTAAGCTAGTTTAAAAAATGTTTAAACCTAATATTTGACATTTAAATTAAACAGTATAAACTGTTTATACAGTTTAACAGGAGTAATATCATGTCAAGAAAAATACCAAAGCATGCAAGACAGGCCGGTACTAACGCATCTAAAACAAACACCCCCCATTCCACTGCTAATAACAGCAGTAGTGCGCCTGTGACAATTGTTTCAAAACCAACCCAAATTATTTCTAAACCAGCGCCTATCGTTTCTAAACCTGCCCCCGCTGTTTCAAAACCGATGCCTGTTGTTCCTAAGCCTGCTGTCCTTGTTCAGACCAAGCCTGCTCCAACAAAAGTGATTGCTAAGGTCGCGGCAAAACCATCTGTAACTTCAAAGCCGACTACAACTTCAAAACCAAAAGTTATGGCAAAAAAAGAGGTGAAAAAGGACGTGAAAAAAGTTAAGCCTGAAAAAATTAAAATGGAGCGTGATAGCTTCACCATGCCTAAAGAAGAGTATGCTCAAATTACTTTAATGAAAGCGCGCTTAACCGCGTTAGGACAGCCCGCTAAAAAGAGTGAGCTGCTACGTGCGGGTATTAAGTTGTTAGCCGCGATGAGTGACAACACGCTCAAAACTACCTTAGCCAAAATACCGGTAATTAAAACAGGCCGGCCAAATAAAAAAGGATAATTTTGGTATAGCAATAAATTAGCTTTTTAATAAATCAGGTGCTTGCACGGTAATAATTTTATAACGTGAGGTCTGATTTGACGCTGGCTGGACTAAAGACAAGCGCAACCACCAAATTGCGCCTTTTTTGATATCAATTTCTGCACCAGAAAAACCGGTTAAATGTGCCACCAGCTCACCCATCCAAGGCTGATGGCCTACAACTAACAGATTTTTTTGTGACGATTCTAAACCTGCCAAACAATCTAAAACCGCTTGCAAACTAGTATGCGGGCTTAAAGCTTCGCTAATAATCACTTTAGTTTTTAATGCCTCTGCCGTTTGATATGCACGCACAGCAGGACTGCTTAGCAGTAATGTTTCTTTAGGCAAATATTGTTTCAACCAATGCGCCATCTGCTTAGCCTGGCGCTGTCCTTTTTTGGTTAATTCACGCGCCATTTCATTTTCGCTGGATTCAACATCAGCAGGTCTCGCTTCTGCATGGCGCCATAAGAGAATGTTGTTAAAAATAATGGTCATTATTATTTCAAGAATAGTGCTTAATCAAAGTTTTTTGTGCACTATGCACATTGGCTTTTGTTTCCTGGCGGTACTCACCATTAGAAGTGAGCAACCATGCATCTTCAGCATCATCCAAATAAGGCTCTATACATTCTTGCATAATGCGAGTTTGCATTTGCGTGTCCAAAATAGGCCAGGCAATCTCAATACGCCTCATCATATTGCGGCTCATCCAATCGGCGCTAGACAACCACATGCGCCTCACTCCGTCGATTTCAAAATAAAAAACTCTTGAGTGCTCTAAAAATCGTCCCACGATAGAACGCACACGAATGTGGCCATCAACGCCTGGCGCGTCAACTGGCAAAATACAAGCGCCTCGTATTATCAAATCAATTTCAACCCCTTGCTGTGCTGCATCAATCAAAGCGCTAACAAGTACGTCGTCCGTTAACGAATTCATTTTGGCGATAATTTTAGCATTTTTACCCAATGCAGTAGCGTGCATTGCCGCTGAAATATTACGCAGCATTGCATGTTGTAAATTAAAAGGTGCAACCAATAATTTACGCATAGCTGGCAATTCAACTTGGCTTGTTAAATGCCTAAACACATATTCCACCTCACGTGTGAGCGTTAAATCACTGGTGAGCATACAGATATCTGTGTACAGCTTAGCCGTATTGGCGTTGTAATTGCCTGTAGACAAGTGTGCATAACGCTTGATACGCTGACCTTCTTTTCGCATGACTAATAGCATTTTGGCATGTGTTTTCAGTCCGACCATGCCATAGACAATCTGCGCACCAATTGCTTCCAGAGATTCCGCCCAGTTGATATTGGTCTCTTCATCGAAGCGAGCTTGAATTTCTACCACTACCAACACTTCTTTCCCGCGCCGAACTGCTTCTTGTAACAAATTAAACGTGCGCATATCGCTACCGGTGCGGTAAATAGTCTGACGAATTGCCAAGACATCTGGATCATAAACCGCTTCGTGTAAAAACTGAATCACCGCATCAAAGCTTTCATAAGGACGGTGAATCAGCACATCTCCTTGCTTCAGGCGATTAAAAAATGATTCTTGTTTATTCAGTTGCTTAGGCCAGCATGGATTAAAGGGTACAAAGCTTAAATCAGCGCCCCGAGCCAAGCCAGTCAACTGAATCAGGCGTCCCAAATTCACTGGTCCTTGCACGCGGTATAAAGAAGCAGGTGGCAAATTAAATTCTGCCAATAAAAATGCTGACAATCCCTCTGAACAAGCTTTTGAGACTTCCAGCCGCGCCGCTTCACCAAATGGCCTTTGTGCTAACTCTTGACGTAAGGCACTCGGCAAATCACTCATATCATCTTCATCCAAGGCCAAATCTGAGTGACGCGTTACCCTAAATTGTGAATAACTGAGTATTTCTCTGCCCGCAAATAAGTCTGGCAAGTGCGCGCCAATAATACTGGTTAGCGTAATGAACTCCTGATGTGTGGAGCCATTTTTGGGAAGTTGTATAATCCTTGGGAGTGCGCGTGGCACCCGGATAATACTCACAGTGGGCGCAGCGCTGTTCAGTTCTGGGGCCAGCTCTACAATAAAATGCAAAGCCTTGCTAGCCACCAACGGAAATGGATGCGCACGATCTAGTGCAATAGGGAGCAACAGTGGCTTTACATTTGCCTCAAAATAATTGGCCACCCATTTTTTTTGATTTTCGGTACGATCATTGCCCGCTACAATATCAATACCAGCATCTTTTAATGCTGGCATGAGCTCATCGTTAAATATGGCGTATTGGCGATCTACTAATGCGTGCGCTCGTTGAGAGACCTCGCTAAAGGTACTTTCCGTAACTAATCCTCTTTTTATGCCTGCCCGCATTGCCGCTAATTGGGCGTCCATGCGTACCTCAAAAAACTCGTCCAGATTAGAAGCGACAATGCACAGATATTTTAAACGCTCTATTAACGGATAATCTTGCTTTTGAGCTAGCTTTAAGACGCGATCATTAAAGCTGAGAATGCTTAAATCGCGGTCCAAGAGTTTTAATTTGGATACTGTCATAGGTAAATATCTTATGACAGTTTATATGCTTAATTATGACAGTTTTATGAATCTTGCATTTATTTAGCCAGCACGCCTATTCAGCAATTGCTGCAACACCAAGCTCGCCGCGGCAAAGCCAAAAGACGCGGTGACGCATACACTGGAACCATAACCCGCACAGTTAAGACCTGTGATTGAATTATCAACATCGCCAGCATCCGCATCACAGCTTGCTTCTGGCTTGATGATCTGCTCATCAGAATAGATGGCTGGTATGCCGAATCTGGCGGGCCTTTTGCCGCTCGTTGCTTTGGGAAAATGAAAATCACGACGCAACTGGTTACGCACTTTGGCGAGCAGTTTATCGCCTTGCACATCAGCCAAATCGGCTACTTTTATTTTAGTTGTGTCCAGCCGCCCGCCCGCGCCACCGGTGGTAATCAGGGCTAATTTATTGGCACGGCAATATGCCGCTATCGCGACTTTGGCCTTTGCATCATCAATCGCATCCAGCACAACATCAAAACCGCGATTAAGCATGCTTTCAACATTTTCGGCTGTTACGAAATTCTCTATCTCATACACTGTGGCGAGCGGGTTAATAGCGCAAATGCGCTCTGCCATAGCCGTGACTTTGGCCTTACCAAACTCGCCTTCCAAGGCATGGACTTGGCGATTCACATTCGATTCTGCAATATTGTCAAGGTCAATCAGCGTAATTGTGCCAATCGCGTTACGGGCAAGCGCCTCAGCTGCCCAGCTGCCAACGCCGCCTATGCCGATCACACATACATGTGCGGCTTGTAATTTGGGCAAACCAGCTTCACCATATAACCGCCTAAGCCCGCCGAACCTGCGATTTAAATCTGGATGCTCAAAATCAGTTGCTTCCATTAATTTTCAAGCACCGCTTTAAATTTCCAGAACTACGAACGCAGCAGCCAAATTCTTTTCATCACTAATGCTGATGTGGGTTTTCGTGATGTTTTTGGCTTGCAAAAAAACCTGTAATTCTGCTGCTAGAATCAAAATCGGTTTGCCTAATTCGTCATGTGAAATCGCGATGTTTTGAAAAGTGGCTGGCGCACGCAACCCTGTGCCTAATGCTTTTGAAAACGCCTCTTTTGCAGCAAAACGTTTGGCTAAAAACCGTGGCTGGATGTGCGACTCTTGATAACTTGCTAATTCGCTATCCGCCAGAATGCGCTTGGCGAAATCATCGCCGAACTGTTCAATGGAAGCTTCAATGCGCGCCACTTCCACGATATCTGTGCCAATACCAAAAATCATCTTAAGCCAGACGCAGCTTCTTTGATTAGTGATTTCATCTCAGCGACAGCATTATCCCAGCCCACGAAAATCGCATGTGCAACAATGGCGTGGCCGATATTTAGTTCTTCCAAACCTGGAATCACCGCGATTTCATGCACGTTATGGTAATGCAAACCATGGCCTGCGTTTACCACCAAGCCCAATTTTTGCGCATGCGCAATTGCTTGTTTAATGCGCGCCAACTCTACCGCTTTTTCAGCTTCGTTTTCTGCATCGGCAAATGCACCGGTGTGGATTTCAATTACTGGTGCGCCAGTTTTTTTAGCCATGTCAATTTGGTGGCTATCCGGCCCAATGAAGAGGGAAACGCGAATGCTATGCGCAGCCAGTTTTTTGCATGCGGCTTGCACTTTGTCAAAATGAGACACAACATCCAGCCCGCCTTCCGTCGTGCGCTCCTCGCGCCGCTCGGGCACCAGGCATACGTCTTGCGGCTTGACCTGGCAGGCGATGCCTATCATCTCATCCGTCACCGCGCATTCCAGATTCATCTTGGTCTGCAGCAGTGGCCGCAGCGCGAAAATGTCAGCATCCTGCATGTGGCGACGGTCTTCACGCAGATGCAAGGTGATACTATCTGCACCCGATTGCTCGGCACGCAGCGCAGCCTGCACCACGCTGGGATATTTGGTGCCACGTGCCTGGCGGATAGTAGCCACGTGGTCAATGTTGACACCTAGTTTAATCATTTAAACTTTCCAAAATTAAAATCACTTTCTAAATTGTTTGTAAGTCTATTAACAATTGCCGTGTATGCAACGGCTTATCACCCAAATAGTGCGCCAACAAATAGCGCATCAGCTGCTTACTTTGTTGCTGCGTTTGCACACTACTGTAGCCATTATTCGCCATATCCAACAAGGTTTTACCGCTCAATTGTACGCCATTTCTGGTTACGCCTCGCTCATAAGCACCTAGTTCACAAGCACCATATTCTGCCTCATAGCGATAGGTTTTATTCGCCACTATTTCCAGCCCATTCTCGTCTTGCAACAATGGCACAGCGTAGCCCATTTCTTGCAATAACTTCAACTCAAACCGACGCAAAATAGTTGCCAAGTCTGTGCTATTAGTGAGCGTTTGCATCGTGTTTGCGTAGTATTCAAACAAGGTTTCATGCGCATCTTCGCGAGGAAGTAAGCGAAGCAGTAGCTCGTTCATGTAAAACCCGCACATCAGCGCTTCGCCCTTTATCAGCGTCAGCCCTGCGCTCCAATCCAAGCTGTGCAAGGTTTTAAGCTCATTTTTGCCAGACCACGCGCCGCTTAACATTTGAAACGATTGCAGCATGCCGCGCATAGCAGAGCGCGGTCTGCGTGCGCCTTTGGCTACTGCGGCAATGCGCCCAAATCGCTTGCTGAAAAGCTCAACTACCAGGCTGGTTTCTTTGAATGGATAGGTATGCAGCACATACACAGCTTGATTATCTTCGCGATGATTGCCTAGACGACTTGATTCTGACCTGATCACCATGATCAATCCAGTTCAGCTAAGCTTTGTAAAATCTCGTCTTCGGCTTTTTGAATCAGCAAAGGCACCAGCATTTTGGGGATTCCTGGCACTTCCGCGCTTGAAAACAGAATCATGGCGTACTTAATTTCGTCTTCGGTATGAATGGACGTGAACTTGCCAAAACCATATCTCGAATTGCGCATGAGCTGCCATGCACCTTTGGGCTCGGCATATTCTGGCTTATCAAAATGATGCCTAATTTCTTCAGTCGCCACACTTTTTAACGGATAATCGCCATTGTCCGCCAAAATCACCCAGCCCATTTCACCACTCTTGCTGGTATTTTTTAGCTGGTACAAATACCATTCATTTTCTTCATAAACAAGGTGAAACACATTATTGACAGCGCCAGTTTTTTTATTTTTGGCATAATAAACACCTTGGTCATCCAGTTCGATAGGCTTACCATAAATCGGTAGATTAAAAACGTTACTATCAGACATTGCTAATATCCTTGGCTAATACCCTAAACTTTTTAACGCCCTTTCATCATCCGCCCAACCGCCTTTGACCTTCACCCAGGTTTCTAAGTACACTTTGCTGCCAAACAGCTTTTCCATATCTTGGCGCGCCTCGGTAGAAATTTGTTTCATTTTCTCACCATTTTTACCAATTAGCATCGGTTTTTGGCTATCTTTATCCACAATAATCGCGGCAAAAATCCGACGCAAATTTTTCACTACTTCAAATTTTTCAATTTCAACAGTCACTGAATAAGGTATTTCGTCACCCAGTAATCTGAATATTTTTTCGCGGATGAGTTCTGCGGCTAAAAAACGCTCATTTTTGTCAGTAAGTTCGTCTTCACCATAAATGGCGGGCTGTTCTGGCAGGTACTTGCGTGTTTCTGATAGCAACTCATCCAAATGTAGACTTTTTTTGGCACTAACAGGGATAATACCCACAAATGGATATAACAAATCAAAGTCTTGTATTAAAGGCAATAAATTATTTTTGTCACCCATTAAATCAGATTTATTTACCACCAAAAATACAGGTTTGTCTTTAGGCAACAAACTCAACACTTTTTTGTCGGCATCGCCCAGCTTCATTGGCTCGATAACAAACAGCACCACATCGACCTCTGTCAGCACTTGCGTGACAGTTTTATTCAATCCTTTATTGAGTGCATTCAAGTGTTTTTGCTGAAATCCAGGCGTATCCACAAATAAAAACTGTGTGTCTCCGGTAGTATGGATACCTAACAAACGATGGCGCGTAGTCTGCGCTTTGCGCGAAGTAATCGCTAACTTCATGCCCAGAATATGGTTAAGCAATGTAGATTTACCTACATTGGGGCGCCCTACAATGGCGACTGTGCCACATCTGAATGCTTTGTCGGCTGCGCTTGGATTCTGTGTCATTTAGTTAGGTTTTTTCATTTAATTTTTTGGCTTTTTTAATTTTTCCAATGCGAATTGTGCGGCCTGCTGTTCGGCAACGCGTCGGCTGGTGCCTTCTCCAACCGTTGTGATGTCAAGCTTTTCAATGACACATTCCATTTTAAAAGTTTGCGCATGCGCTTCGCCTTCAATCGACACCACGTTGTAATCTGGCAACTCTAATTTTTTGCCTTGCAGGTATTCCTGCAACTGCGATTTTGCGTCCTTATCAATCACCTTAGGGTCGATACTAGTAAGTCTTTCTTCATACAGCTTAAGCACCAAAGCTTCTGCTTCCGAAAACCCGCCATCCACATATACCGCACCAATAATGGCTTCCAGAGCATCTGCCAATATGGATGGGCGCCTCCAGCCGGCACTTTTAAGCTCGCCTTCACCCAATTTTAACACGTCACCCATATTCAAACTAAAAGCAATTTCAGCAAGGCTGGATTCTTTAACAAGTTGCGCCCGCAAACGACTTAAATCACCTTCCGGCAGCTTGGAAAAACGAATATAAAGTTGATTGGCAATAATGAAGTTCAGCGCGCCATCACCCAAAAATTCCAGGCGCTCGTTATTGTTGGCGGCAAAACTACGATGCGTAAGCGCCTGTGTAAGTAGCACAGGATTTTTAAATTGATAGCCAATGCCCTTAATGAGACGATCTAACGACATGCTGCCAAAACTTATTTTGCAGTGGTAGCATTAAAATCAAGCAACACGCGGACGTTGGCTACAATCGGCAGGGTGACTTGATATTCAGCAGTTACTACATTGCCAGATTCACCTTTTTCTATGACTAAATCTGAACCTTTAATTACTGTGATATAGCCAATGTCAGCGCCTTTATCAAATTCTTCGACAATCTCTTTTTTGCTCATTTCATTAAAGTTAGGCTCATTAGCAATTTTATTAACGATTTTTTTCACTCCAAAAAACTCAATGTAAGCTGGCGCCATCTTCATCCCCAGCACGGCCAAAAAAATAACCGCCGCAATTACCAATACCAAACCTATAAACGTCATACCTTTTTGTTTGTTTTCAGTCATGTTTTGCATATGCTACTCCCTTAATATATTGAGGTATCAATTCTAATGGATTGCGTTACCAATTCTGCCAAATTTATCGAGATTAAACCAGATAAAAAATGCCCTGCCCACCAGGTTATGTTCTGGCACGAAGCCCCACACACGGCTATCTGCGCTGTTGTCACGGTTATCGCCCATGGCAAAATAACTGTCTTCAGGCACCGTTATCGTCTCACCATCCTGTAGTTTAGCACCTGGCGCATCCGGCTTGTATTGATTAGGAATATCATGAATCAAGATATCGTGCCGCACATCACCTAATTGTTCTTTTGAGCGGCGCGCGCTGATGATATTAGCGCCTTCCATTTCATATTCATAATTATCTTCAAATTTCACATCCAGTTTTTTACCATTAACAATCAAATGCTTATCCTGATATTGAATTTTATCGCCAGGCAACCCGACTACGCGCTTGATATAATCAATTGTTGGTTCTGGCGGATAGTGAAACACAAAAACATCGCCGCGCTTTGGGTGATTCATCTCAAAAAAAGTGTTATTTAAAATTGGTACACGCAAGCCATAAGTGTATTTATTCACCAGAATATAATCGCCCGCCAGCAAAGTCGGCATCATCGAGCCCGATGGAATTTTAAACGGCTCCACCAAAAACGAGCGCAGTAAAAACACCAGCAAAATCACAGGAAAAAAACTTTTGGCGTATTCCACGTACCAGGGCTCAGCAACGCCTACAGGCCGTTTTTTACGCAACACAGCAATATCCAGCAGCCAAATAATGCCCGTAATCAGTAATATCACCACCATAAATAACGCAAAATACATACTTAACCTTTACTTATCTTCAACTCTTAAAATGGCTAAAAACGCCTCTTGTGGAATCTCCACATTGCCCACTTGCTTCATGCGTTTTTTGCCTTCTTTTTGCTTGTCTAATAATTTTCTTTTACGCGAAACATCGCCGCCATAACATTTCGCAATCACGTTTTTACGCATGGCTTTTACCGTTTCACGCGCAATGATATTTGTCCCGATTGAGGCCTGAATCGCCACATCGAACATCTGACGCGGAATCAATTCTCGCATTTTTGCGGCTACTTCGCGGCCACGATACTGGCTGTTGCTGCGGTGTACAATCAAGCTTAATGCATCCACACGCTCGCCGTTCACCATAATATCAAGTTTTACCAAATCAGCCGCTCTAAATTCCAAGAACTCGTAATCCATGCTGGCATAGCCGCGTGATACTGATTTCAATTTATCGAAAAAATCCAGCACCACTTCGTTCAGCGGCATTTCGTAGCTCAGCATCACCTGCCTGCCCATATACTGCATATTTTTTTGAATGCCACGTTTGTTGTTACACAACGTCATCACCGGGCCGACATAATCCTGCGGCATCAGCAAATGCACATTAATCACCGGCTCGCGAATCTCCTCAATGCGCGAAGGTTCCGGTAGACGCGATGGATTCTCAATCTGCACCACGCTGCCATCTTTCAACAGCAGCTCATACACCACGGTTGGCGCGGTGGTGATCAAATCCATATCGTACTCGCGCTCCAGGCGCTCTTGCACAATCTCCATGTGCAGCAAGCCTAAAAAGCCGCATCTAAAGCCAAAACCCAATGCAGTCGAGTTTTCAGGCTCAAACAACAAGCTGGAATCATTCAGACTCAGCTTTTCCAGCGCGGTTCGCAGCGCTTCAAACTGATTCGACTCCACCGGATACAGCCCGGCAAACACTTGCGGCTTCACTTCTTTAAAGCCAGCCAATGGCTCACTGGCAGGCCTATCGGTATGCGTAACAGTGTCGCCAACTTTAGCATCGGCCAATTCTTTAATGCCGGCGATCACAAAACCTACTTCGCCCGCGGAAAGCGCAGTTTTTTGTAATGATTTTGGCGTAAACACGCCAACTTGCTCGCACAAATGCTGTGCACCAGATGCCATGAGGCGGATTTTTTCTTTCGGTTTCAGCACACCGTCAATCACGCGCACCAGCATCACTACGCCGACATAATTATCGAACCAGGCATCGATCACCAATGCCTTGAGAGGCGCATCCACATTCCCTTTTGGTGGTGGCACCTTTGCAACAACAGCCTCCAGCACATCACGCACGCCCTCGCCGGTTTTGGCGGAACAGCGCACCGCATCCGTCGCATCAATACCAATCACATCTTCAATCTCTTGAATCACACGGTCCGGATCGGCCGAAGGTAGGTCAATCTTATTCAAGACGGGCGTAACCTCTACGCCTAAATCGAGCGCAGTATAGCAATTAGCCACACTTTGCGCCTCGACGCCCTGCGAAGCATCCACCACAAGCAATGCGCCTTCGCAGGCAGAAAGTGAGCGCGAAACCTCATAGCTAAAATCCACATGGCCGGGCGTATCAATCAAGTTCAAGTTATAAATTTGGCCGTCATTGGCCTTATACTGCAAGGCCGCTGTTTGCGCTTTAATGGTAATGCCGCGCTCGCGCTCAATATCCATAGAATCAAGCACTTGCGCTTCCATTTCGCGATCTTCCAAGCCGCCGCATAAATGAATGATGCGGTCTGCCAAGGTAGATTTACCGTGGTCAATGTGCGCGATAATGGAGAAATTACGGATGTTTTTCATGTTGTCTTTTTGAGCTTTTTCACAAACAGATAAGGCGCCTAAAGCGCCCTATTACAATAGGCGTGATTTTACTACAAAGGCTTGATTAGGTTGTAATTAATTGTGCAGTCTGCCAGAAAGGCGCCAATCGCAACTTAATTCAAATTTTATTGACTGACTGATACACGATTTTTACTTGAAAAACCGCAAAACAGCCCCACAATAACATTGAAAATCAAATTGTTACCTGATGGAGGGTAATATGCATACCGTACGTCAACCTGCTGTCGCTGGCGCCTTTTATCCAGGCAATAGGCAAGTGCTGGCCGATGATATTAAAGCGTTTTTGGATGCGGCGGCACCCGTGGCCGACCAGACTTTCCCGAAGGCCATTATCGTCCCGCATGCAGGCTATATTTATTCTGGCCAAACCGCCGCTAGCGCCTATGCAAGGCTTGTTCCAGGCCGTAACACAATCAAGCGTGTGATATTACTTGGGCCGGTGCATCGTGTTCCGGTGCGCGGTCTGGCATTGCCCGGTGTAGATGCTTTTGCGACGCCGCTGGGTGAGATAGAACTCGACCAGTCAGCCATGGCATCACTTGCCGGTTTGAATCAGGTCGTGGTGAGCCCTGCTGCCCATGCACTGGAACATTCGCTGGAAGTGCAATTGCCATTTCTGCAAACGGTACTCGATGATTTCAAACTGGTGCCGCTGGCGGTTGGTGACGCCACCCCAGCTGAAGTAGCAGAAGTGCTGGATGCCCTGTGGGGTGGACCGGAAACAGTGATTGTGATCAGTTCCGACCTGTCTCATTTTTTACCCTATAGAGTGGCACAGACCGTCGACCAGGAAACCGTACACAATATACTGAGCATGAATGGCACGCTGACTCATCATCAGGCCTGTGGCGGCACACCGGTCAACGGTTTGGTTCTGGCTGCCAGACGCCGCCACCTTAAACCCAAGTTACTGGGTTTGTGCAATTCTGGCGACACTGCAGGCGATAAAGGCCGGGTGGTTGGCTATGCTTCTTTCATGTTTACCGAGGAAACTAGCAATGCCTAAAATACCTGTTACCGCAACAGAAACTCCCGGAAAAGTGTTGATTCCCATTGCACGCGCCACCATTTCCAACGCGTTGGGTAGGCCATACGACGCGACCAACGAAGATTTGCCATGGCTGCATGAAAAAGGTGCAAGTTTTGTTACGCTGACTCAGAATCAAAATTTACGTGGCTGCATTGGCACGCTGGAAGCACATCGTCCTTTGCTGATCGATGTGAAAGCTAATGCTCAGGCTGCGGCATTTCGTGATCCGCGCTTCTCTCCTCTGGCAGTGCACGAGTTGGACTCTACGGAAATCGAGATTTCGTTGCTGTCAGCTATGCAGCCATTAGTGTTTTCAGGCGAGCATGATGCTTTAGCCCAACTACAGCCAGGCGTTGACGGCGTTGTGTTTGAGTTTGGTCATTATCGCAGCACTTTCCTGCCACAGGTCTGGGAACAGCTGCCTGATGTGGATGTATTCATGGCTCACCTAAAACACAAAGCTGGTTTGCAGCCTGGATTTTGGGATGAGGAAGTCAAACTCTATCGTTACACCGTAAGTAAATGGAAAGAAAAGGATATAACAAAAGAAGTTGAGGTCCTAGATTTGAAGTCTTAGGAAAAGAGGGTATGAGTATGATTGAAAATTCTGGTTACTTAGGCCGTTACTGGCACATGTTGGACGACGGGCGCATGCAATGCGACTTATGCCCGCGTGACTGCAAGCTGCACGAAGGCCAGCGCGGCGCCTGTTTTGTGCGCATGCGCGAGGGTGACCAGATGATACTCACTACTTATGGACGATCCTCCGGTTTCTGCATCGACCCTATCGAGAAAAAACCACTTAACCATTTTTACCCTGGCAGCAGTGTGCTGTCTTTCGGAACTGCCGGCTGCAATCTAGCCTGCAAATTCTGCCAGAACTGGGATATCAGCAAATCCAAGGATATGGATCGGTTAATGGATCAGGCATCCCCCACTGCTATTGCCGCTGCGGCTGAAAGATATCACTGTAAAAGCGTGGCATTTACCTATAATGACCCGGTTATCTTCGCCGAATATGCGATGGACGTGGCCGATGCCTGCCATGCGCGTGGCATCAAGACCGTGGCGGTTACCGCCGGTTATATGCATGATCAGGCCAGACGAGATTTCTACGCAAAAATAGATGCTGCGAATGTCGATCTGAAGGCATTTACCGATGATTTTTACTTCAAGCTGACCGGCTCGCATCTGCAGCCCGTACTAGATACCTTGCGTTACCTGAAGCATGAAACAAATGTGTGGTTTGAAATCACCACCTTGTTGATTCCCGGCAAAAATGACTCCAGTGAAGAAATCACCGCCATGTGCCAGTGGATCAAGAATGAGTTAGGCACCGATGTGCCACTGCACTTTTCGGCTTTTCACCCGGATTACAAAATGTCGGATATCCCTGCCACGCCCGTTACCACGTTGGTCCGCGCACGAGAAATCGCTATTCGTGAGGGCCTGAAGTTTGTTTATACCGGCAATGTACACAATCAGGATGGCGATACGACATTCTGCCCCAACTGCAACACGCCGCTCATCGTGCGCGATTGGTATCAAATCAACCAATATCGCCTTACTAAAGATGGATGTTGCCCCGATTGCGCTACCAGCATCGCTGGCAGATTCGCTGAACAGGCTGGCCACTTTGGTAGAAAACGCATCCCCATTGCTATCAATATGGCACACATTTAAGGAGAGCTATGATGGCGGCTAAAATCGAGAAACTTGTGCACATCCCAGTAGATCATGTGCACATTGAAGGCATGCTGAAATTGCCGGAAAATGCCAAGGGAATTGTCCTGTTCGCCCACGGCAGCGGCAGCAGCCGGCATAGCCCTCGCAACAACTATGTCGCCAGTGTGCTGCATGATAGCGGCATCGGTACGCTGCTCATGGATTTGCTTACACCCGAAGAAGATACCGACTATCAAACCCGATTTGATATTCCGCTGCTTACGCAACGCCTGCTAATTGCCACAAGCTGGATATGGGCAGAAGCGCTCACCAAAGACCTCCCGATTGGATATTTTGGCGCCAGCACGGGTGCTGCGGCAGCATTGCAAGCAGCGGCAGCGGGCGGTGAGGAAATTCGCGCAGTAGTTTCTCGTGGCGGTCGCCCTGACCTTGCAGGGCAGAGAAGTCTTGGCCATGTTACTTGCCCAACCCTGTTATTAGTGGGCGGCTGGGATGATGTGGTAATTGAGCTGAACCGCGAGGCCTATGCCTGCATGCACTGTGAAAAAGAGCTCTCAATCATTCCAAATGCAACGCATTTGTTTGAAGAGCCCGGCACTTTGGAAGAAGTGGCGCGCCAGGCAACGGCGTGGT
This sequence comes from Methylotenera sp., assembly GCA_049687015.1. Lineage (GTDB taxonomy): Bacteria > Pseudomonadota > Gammaproteobacteria > Burkholderiales > Methylophilaceae > Methylotenera_A. Next base: position 22,208 of record JBAVIP010000078.1, read on the forward strand.
TTGTCCGGCATCTGGAACCACTGCAAAAACAGGATTGACCCACCCTGCTATACTGCAATCGCTTCACCATCTTCAAGTGCTTGATTAGTTTGTAATTAATTGTATAGATTGCTTGATATTTAACTATATAATTAACGCATGATGCTCAATACTAAAAATAGCAACAGCAGCTTAAATCGATGCTGATCCTTTTGCCTTGTGAAAAGAAAGCTTAATTATGCAGCTACATTTCGAACCGATCCCAAACCGTCTTGTGGAACTTTGCCTGCGCTCAGGTGATGTTGATTGTAAAATTATCCAAGCAGGTCAAATAGCTCAAGATATGAACGTGGCCGTTCGAATAATAAGTAATCAATACAGTGCAATAAACCTCGCAACAGGAGAAAATTTATTGAATTTAGAAGGGTCCGCTAGAATAACTCGTGGCCGAAAAAAACACGTCGATAGTGAAGAGATGTATCCAGATGCCATCATATTTTATGAGCCACCTTATGACGAAGAAAAAGCCTATTTTACTTTGCAAATCCACATGCATGAAGGGATTTTCGACAAGGTCGTAACTCTTTGTCAGACATATAAGATGCCAAACATATATCTAGAGTTTGACTACATGAAAGGACCAATCAAGTTTGGCCTTCTTCCTGACAATACCCTTGATTGGAATAACAAGAACAATAGAGAAGCCATCGCTACTGGGTATGGCGTTAGCATTGTGTTTGGACCGAAAGAAGATAAGTCAGCTTAGACCAAATTGGGTACTATGAAACCATTAAGCGCGCGAGGGGGCAAATGTTGGTTGCTGGCAAGTTTATGAATCTAGGAACAACATGACGAAACTAATAAATCTTCCTGATGCCTTGTTCCGCGTCTTCAAAGAGGAAAAGTACGCTATAGAATTCATCCATAAAGGGGAGTTTAGATTTGGAAAGCTAGCATACTACCGTAACATTGAAGACGACGCTCGCATGGATGACACAGAGGGATGCGGACGTTATTTTGACCATCAAAATGTTCAACATGATTTTGAGCTGGGTAATCCAATATATTTATTTTGCTGCACAGTGCCAGATGTCGATCTTAATTACCTGCGCGAGAGATTTGGGCAATTCATTGTTCGAATAAATAACCCTCAGTTATTCGTACAGCAAACTGAGGTTTATTTGGCGACTCAAGGCGTACATACTTTTAATGGAATACATGGGGATACAGTCAAATACACAAAAGGAACAAAGTTTGATCAAGAGCTTGATAGTACGCAGCGCGCAAAACTAAGCCTGATACAAAAGCCAGCTGGCTATCATCGTGAATCAGAGTACAGGTTTTTTACAATTCTCAAACATGATTCTGAGTGTCCTCCCCAAGCATTTCTCAAAATTAACTTGGGACAGAGTCTTCGCTACGCGGAAATGCTCCCGTAAGCGCAAAAATCGATAGCCCGTGTAGGGCGCAATAACTTTGCGTATTGCGCCGTATGAAAAAAATATTACTTTCGGCGTATTAGAAAGCCAAAAGGGGTCAGTGTCGCAATTCTTTTTAATTCCAATTGGATTCCGCCATGTCGCAGCACGGGGCGGGCTCAAGTCGCGCTACACTTGTACAGAATGACGGGAGAAACCAAGCGCGGGCAACCAAGTTGCCCGCGACTTATTGCTCAGCTAATACAACTTAACTTAGCTAACAGATTATTTCTCGCACCTGAGTTTTGCCTTAATTGTATCCCCAGCCTTGTATTCCTGTAATGTTTCCTTTGATGCATTAAATTCATGTACCGTACCACTAGTATCGCGTAGCGTTATTTTTTCCTGATCTATATCCACCTTAACAACTTTTCCTTCCAGCTGTTCCGGTGTGCCCTCTTTAGCGCAGCTGACAGCCGCATCTTCTGCCATTACGACTCCACTCACCATAGTCAATCCGATGGTCACAGTAGCGATTAAACGTTTCAATATATTCATCTTTGTGTTCATCTGGGCCTCCATTATTTTGTGATATCGTAAATAGCGCCAGCCGCAGCGCCAACACCAGCACCTATCAAAGCACCTTTTTTTGCACCATGCCCAGTACCAGCACCCACTGCAGCACCTGCGCCCGCACCTACCGTTGCGCCGGTCACAGTTCCGCATGCCGTTGTAATCAGCGCAACAAGCATTAATCCAGAAACCACTATCGCCCTCGTCTTGTTCATGTTTTGTATCCTTTCATTAAAAGAAATGCAATTACAACTATTAAATAGCGCGCGAATACCAAATATCGTTGACACTAGAATAGGAAATGACTAACGCTCCGTTTACTTAACCACCTTAATCGGCACATACAAGGTGTTATCGCCACGCTGTACCAGCACTGCCACCGTTTTACCTGCGGCGATAGCGTTGATTTGCTTGTTGAATTGCTCTACGCTTTGCGTCTCCGAGTTATTCAAGCCAAGTATCACGTCGCCACGGCGAATGCCTGCCTGCGCCGCTGCGCCAGTACTTTCTGCCACTAACAAGCCATTTTTGCCGTTAAGTTTTTTCTTTTGCTGCGGGGTCAGTTCTTTAAGCGTAAGGCCGATTCTATTGGCCTCTGCCTTAGGTGCAGGCTTACCTGCGGGTGCTGTGTCATTAGGGTCAGTTGGCATTTCACCCACGCCAATATTCAAGGTTTTAACCGCGCCTTTGCGTAAAATCTCCACTGCGGCAATTTTGCCGGGCTTAGTAGCGCCTACCGCACGTGGTAAGTCGCTTGATGCGATAATGGCTTTACCATCAAATTTGGTAATCACGTCGCCCGCAACTAATCCGCCTTTGTCAGCCGGGCTGTTTTTCTCTACACCCGCAATTAAAGCACCGTTATTGTTTTTCATGCCGAATGATTCCGCAAGTTCTTTGGTAAGCTCTTGAATCGCCACACCCAGCCAGCCGCGCGTGATTTTGCCGCTGGCTTTAAGCTGGTTAGAAATATCTATTGCCACGTCAATTGGAATGCTGAACGATAAGCCCATTGAGCCGCCGCTGCGGCTGTAGATTTGCGAATTGATACCGACAACTTCGCCACGCAGGTTATACAGCGGGCCGCCGGAGTTGCCTGGGTTAATCGCCACATCGGTTTGAATAAATGGGACAAAGTTTTCTTGCGGCAAAGCACGGCCTTTCGCGCTAACAATGCCTGCTGTCATGGTATTTTCCAGGCCAAATGGCGAGCCGATTGCCGCTACCCATTCGCCCACTTTTAATGCAGCCGGGTCGCCAATGATTGCTTTGGGTAAATTAGTTGCTTCAATTTTAATTAAAGCCACATCGGTACGTTTATCGGCACCAATAATTTTGGCTTTAAATTCGCGTTTATCATTTAATTTAACCAACACTTCATCTGCTTCGTTCACCACGTGGGCATTGGTTAAAATGTAGCCATCCGCGCTGATAATAAAGCCTGAGCCCAACGATTGTGTTTTATATTCCTGACCGTCTTGCCCTGGCTGCCCTGGAATGCCCGGAATACCAAAGCGCTTGAAAAATTCTTGCAAGTCTGGGTCATCTGGCATGTTAGGGAAAGGCATTGTATTGCCAGCTTGCATGACTTGGGTCACGCTAATATTCACCACTTCTGCGCCGTGTTTTTCGGCCAGCTCGGTAAAATCGGGCAAATCTTTTGCGGTTGCAATCTGGCTAAAACTTGTTAATGCAAAAAAGAATGCAAGCGATGCAGTTGAAATCCATTTTTTTAACATCTAACTATTTTCCTTAAATATTGTTTAACAAAAACTTTACTTAACTAAATTCTGCTTAACTGAACTTAACTACTGTTTCTTGAAAAGCCAATCTTAAAATCACAGGTTGCTGCAAAGTAAAATAACTGCTCGACATGGTATGACCTTTTACCCACAGCAAGCCCAGCACCAGGCCAACCACTGCGCCTATCAACGCGCTACTATCCGATGCACTAAACTGTGTGGCTAATATGGCGCCAAATAACATGGTTGCAAGGGGTAATATGTAAAGTAACAAGGCACTTTTTAACAATGCTTTTTCGTTGATACCGACGATAACGCTGTCACCCACCTTTGCGTTGATACGATTTTGTGCTTTGAAGGCGGTAGATTGATGTGCGAACAACTTACCCCAAATGGAATTGCCGCAACCGCGTGTTTGGCCGCACAAACCACAGGCAGTTTTACGTTCAATTTCCAGTGTAGCGATGGAATCGCCCGATGAGATGTTATTAGCATCCCTTTCTAGCGAGAGAATTACGGCACGTTCTTCTATCATGTAAGAATATCGTTTTAGAAAAAATTATTTATTTGATACGGTTTGTTTTTTAAAGCTGACTGCTTTGGCGATTTGCATGACTGTGGCTTCCGGCACTTCGCCCACTACCGTGATCTGATAACCATCAATCACATTTGCGCAAATGTTGGTAGAGCCGATCAGCATGTGCCCCATTTTTGGGTGCATGCCTTTCGTTAACGGCTCGATAAACAAGGATACTGAAGCAATGCCATCAGAAAATATCATTTGGTCTACCGGTGCGGCTTTGCCTGGCACCACTAACGCAATGTGATCCACTTTGGAATAACCTGCAGGCAGCTCGGTCACAATCCAGTTACTTTCCACATGGTTTACTGTAGTGGCATCCTCCATGACGTAGTTTTTGCTCACATCAATTTTGGGCTGAAACCAGTTAACATCCTGCGAGTAAAGCATGTCGATCTGGCTAAACGCAACCTGCTCCAGTGTTTGTTTTTTGCTATTAAGCAAAGCCATCTTCAGCAGCAGGCCATATTCCGTATCTGTCCAAATTTTATAGCTGTAACGAAAAGCATCGTTAGGAATCAGCTCAATAATTTGCGCTTCGCGGCCAGCCACGTATTCCAAAGCACCAAGCCGCGCGGTATAGCTGGCTTTAATAGCCTGTAACTCAGTCGGCAGCATGGCCGGGAATAGATTCTGCCCACGACGTTTTTCAATCACCATTTTTTGGCTTTGTGGGCGAAAAATCACGATATTACTGCCCTGGCTATACACTTCACGCGACTGGCCGGTTTGCACGCCGTTATCCAGCACCACGTTACGCGTCATCTCCTGCCCGTTGTTGTTCATGTGAGTGATTTGCACCGAGCTTGTTTGCTTGATATTTTGATACACAAACACGCCTTGATAATTCAGCTCGCGTGCGGCATAAGCGGTTTTCTGCAGCAATAACCAGACGTCATCCACTGCCAGACTACTGAGACTGAACGCGCTCAGTAACAATGCACACACAACACGCAACATTATTGTTTCGACTCCGTATAACTGGCAGATTGAATGTAATAAGCAACACTGCTGGGGGCAGCAGCCTGATGTGCCTGCAAATATTCCGTAGGTACGCTTTGCGCGATTTCTACGGGCGATAACTCTTCTGATTTGTTTAATTGTTGTTGCAACACCATCACACCCACAAACATCACAGCCGCGACCGATGCGGCCACAGACCAGAATTTAGTGGTTTTTTTGTAATGTGATTGTTTGCTTTGGATCTGCGTGACTTTTTCATTATCTGGAGCATTATTTGACGCCACTGTGGGTTCTGCATCAAGCGCAGTCATCACGCGGTAGCTAAAATCGTGACTCATATAAACTTCGCCACGCATGGCGTCGCCAATTAAATGATAATGTGCCCAACAGCTTTTCAGCTCACCGCCCGATTTGGCAGACGCAATAAGATGTTCTGAGCTTTCAATATCAAACTCGCCATCTATCAGTGCAGACAATTGATCTTTCATCATAAACCTCTAAGTATAAAACTAAATCTAATGTTACCAGCGCTTGCCTTCTGGTGTATCTAATAAGGGGCGCAACTTCAACGCAATGGTTTCGCGTGCTCTAAATATACGTGAACGCACGGTGCCAATTGGGCATTGCATCAAAGTTGCGATTTCTTCATAACTTAAACCTTCAATCTCGCGCAGCGTAATCGCCGTGCGCAACTCCTCTGGCAAACTGGCTACCGTATCATTCACGGTTTGCGCAATCTGCTTGGTCATCAAGGCCGTTTCTGGCGTATCCATGGTGCGCATCTCGCCGCCATCTTCAAAGTTTTCGACATCATCAATCTCAACTTCTTGCATCACTTGCGGCCTGCGGCCCATAGAAACCAGATAATTTTTCGCTGTATTAATGCCAATGCGGTACAGCCAAGTGTAAAACGCGCTATCGCCTCTAAAATTGTGCAGCGCGCGATACGCCTTGATAAACGATTCCTGCACTACATCTTCAACCTCTGCTTGGTCGCGAATCATGCGCCCAAGCAAGCGCCCAAGCTTGCGGTGGTATTTTTCTACCAGCAATCCAAAAGCTTTTTTGTCGCCTTGCTGCGCGCGCTCTACCAGCACTTGGTCAATCTCGCGATTGCCCGCATTGGGGTTATCGTTTGGCTTATCAGCCATTGAGGTATTACTCCCTGTCCCTGTCTTTTTATAGCCCGTAGTATACGCCTGTAGGGCAGGTTCTACGAAACTTGACCGGGACAATTCCTCAATTTTTCTCGTCTGTAACATTTGCATCCTCCAAACTTGGATCTAGCTGACACCTAAAATTAAACTACTTTTTTTATCTTTGCTAGCTTAAGGATAAAGACACGGATAAACTCTCATTAGTTCATTCACACGACATTTTGCCATGCAACAATTTGATGTACTCATTATCGGCAGCGGCCTTGCAGGGCTTACCATGGCGCTGCAGGTGGCCAACCATAAAAGCGTATGCTTAGTGAGCAAGCGCGAGATCAATGACAGTGCCAGCAGTTGGGCGCAAGGTGGTATTGCGGCCGTGCTCAATAGCAACGACTCTATTGAGGAGCATATCCAGGACACCCTGATTGCAGGCGCAGGTTTATGCGATGCAGAAGTGACGCGCATGGTGGCGACACAAGGCCGCGAAGCGGTTGAGTGGCTGATTGACCAGGGCGTGGAATTTACGCGTGAAGCCGATAATAGCGGGTTACATCTTACGCGTGAAGGCGGCCACAGCCAGCGCCGCATCGTACATGTGGCCGATGCCACCGGGCGTGCCGTGCAAAAAACTTTAACCCAAAAAATACGCGAGCACGCCAATATCACCATTCTGGAAAATCATATTGCTGTAGACCTTATCACCTCAAAAAAAATAGATAAAAAAACGTCGGAAAACAAATGTCTAGGCGCTTACGTGCTGGATAATCACACCGGCAAGGTCATCACCATTGCTGCACAGCAAACCGTATTAGCCACTGGCGGCGCAGGCAAAGTGTATTTGTACACCACGAACCCCGACGTGAGCACTGGCGACGGCATCGCCATGGCGTGGCGTGCGGGTTGCCGCGTGGCAAACATGGAATTCATCCAGTTTCACCCCACCTGTTTATTCCATCCGCATGCCAAATCATTTTTAATTAGTGAGGCGGTGCGCGGTGAAGGCGGTCTGCTCAAACTGCCGGATGGCACGCGCTTTATGCCCGAGCATGATGCGCGTGAAGAGCTTGCCCCACGCGATGTGGTCGCCCGCGCGATTGACTTTGAGATGAAAAAACGCGGCCTGGATTGCGTGTATTTGGATATTACGCACAAACCATTGGCGTTTATCAAAGCCCATTTCCCCAACATTTACGCGCGCTGCCTCGAACTCGGCATTGATATCAGTAAAAAGCCCATTCCCGTGGTGCCAGCCGCGCACTACAGTTGCGGCGGCGTGATGGTGGATGCGCAAGGCCGCACCGATATTAACAACCTGTACGCCATCGGCGAAACCGCATGCACTGGCCTGCACGGCGCGAATCGCTTAGCGAGTAATTCATTGCTGGAATGCTTGGTGTTTGGCCGCGCCGCGGCGGCGGATATTTTAAGCGCACCCGCGCAGCCCTTTACTCAACTGCCAAAATGGGATGAAAGCCGCGTAACCGATGCCGATGAAGAAGTGCTGATTACGCATACCTGGGATGAACTGCGCCGCTTTATGTGGAACTACGTCGGCATTGTGCGCACCGATAAACGCTTGAGCCGCGCGCTGCATCGCATCCATATGCTGCGCGATGAAGTGCAGGAGTTTTATCAACACTTTAAAATCAGTAACGATTTAATCGAGCTGCGTAATTTGCTGCAAGTAGCTGAATTGATTGTGGAAAGTGCCATTTCTCGCAAAGAAAGCCGCGGCCTGCATTACAGCAAAGACCACCCCAATACAGAACTAGAACCAATTCCGACGGTGCTAGAACCAAAAAATTATCAAGAACATTAACGATTTGAAACGTTTTTTATATGCCCTGGGAGCCGCATGGATATTGGCTTGCAGCCTGCCTGTTTTTGCATTAGAAATCACTTATTTTTACGATGGCGATACGGTTAAAATCAAAGATGTCAGCAAAGTTTACAAACTGCGCATCACCGACATCGACGCGCCAGAACGCAACCAAAGTTACGGCAAAAAATCCCGCCGAGCATTGATGCAATTTTGTAAAAATGCCAGCGTCCAAGTGCGGATTTCGGGCACAGATAAATACCAACGCCGCTTAGGTAAATTACATTGCAATAACTTGGATGCAAGCGAGTTTATGGTGAAGAACGGCCATGCGTGGTTTAACCGCAGATATTCCATGGATTACATGCTAGCCTTATCAGAAGACGAAGCGCGCAAAAATAAACTCGGGCTTTGGAATACCGAACAACAAACCCCGCCTTGGGTTTGGCGGAAGAACAATGCACATTAATTGTGTTAAAGTTATGCTTCAATATTTATGTAAATTTCACATTTAGAAATTAAAACATGACTCATCTACCAGAAATATGGAGTTGCATAAGAAACTATCTACCTAGGCAGCAATGGGTAAAACTAGCACAGATTTACTCTTTGGTAGAGCTCCATATTAATCTTGATAGAGAAGATCTAGAGCCCCAGTCCCCAACGTCAAAAGCCGCAAAGTGGAAACGCAATGTTCGGAATGTTCTTCAGTATCGCAAAGGAACAGGAGACATCGAGTGGAGCAGGCAAAAAGGTTACTTGCTTTGAAATTTTTGTATCTACATCACTATATCATCCACCGCTAACTCATCATTCAACAAGTTATTTATGGCGACTACCTTTCGTTTCCCTCAGTCATCGACCATTCAGTGGCCACCAGTTTGCGTGGTATGTGGCGACACAAAAACTATCTCTGACAAGTCATTTGGTTCTAGTGTTGATGATTTTAGTTTGGGGATATTCTTGAGAATTAGCGAAAACAGATTAACGCTAACTTATCCAATATGCAAACACCACCAATTCAGACAACGAGCCATTCGTATAGGTCTTTTGTTTGTTACCGCAGTTGCAGCAATAACATTTGTTTTTCTCTTTCAGGCTGTACCCTCAAATTTTGAATGGGCGCTCTGGATATTAATATGTTTGACCATCTTTAGCTTGTTCATTCTAGCAAGGGTTTCGGAGCCTGTACGTGTTTTTAGTATTGTTGACAATTACTTCAAAGTCCAAATTCGAAACGATATTTATGCAAAGGCTTTTGCTAACCTTAACAGACTTACGTTATCCGCCCTACAAAACTAAAATATAGATGCTCTGCAACCCGCATGGATATTGGCTCCCAGAGCATCTATTTTAAGCAAAAAACAAAGCTCGCTTTAATTGCGATTCCCCGTATAATGCGCGTTCCCTACGCAAACCAATCAGCGTAGCGGTCTCAAAAATTGAATCAACCACATTTGCCACCTCGATTGGTGTTACCACAAAGTAATTGGCTGGCTTAAAACTCACGCTGGAGCATTACTTTGTCAATTGAACAAACAACAACTATTGAAACAAAAAACACATCTAATTTTAATGAATTAGGATTAGCTGAACCCATTCTGCGCGCCATTAGCGACGCGGGTTACACCACGCCAACGCCCATTCAGGCAAAAGCCATTCCGCAAGTATTAAGCGGTGGCGATTTGCTAGCAGGCGCGCAAACCGGCACTGGCAAAACTGCAGGTTTTACCTTGCCGATTTTACATATTCTTAGCCAAAAAGCGCGTAATGCTGACGCTTTAAAAAGTCGCCCACGTTGCTTGATGCTAACACCAACGCGCGAGCTTGCCGCGCAGATTGAAGAATCTGTTAAAACTTACGGCAAATATTTGCCACTCACTAGCACTGTGATTTTTGGCGGCGTCAATGCCAACCCACAAATAGCGCGTTTAAAAAAACCGCTGGATATTTTAGTCGCCACCCCAGGCCGCTTGCTAGACCACGCGAACCAAAAGCATGTTGACCTGAGCGGCGTGGAGATTTTGGTGCTGGACGAAGCCGATAGAATGTTAGACATGGGCTTTATCCGCGATATTAAAAAAATACTCGCCATGTTGCCCAAGCAACGCCAAAACTTATTGTTCTCGGCGACTTTCTCTGACGAAATTAAAGCGCTGGCCGATGGCTTATTGCATAACCCGGGCTTTGTGGAAGTCGCACGCCGCAACACCGCCAGCGAGCTGGTTGAGCAAACCGTGCACATGGTCGCACAAAGCCACAAACGCGAGCTAATGAGCCACCTGATTAAGCACCACGATTGGCAGCAAGTGCTGGTATTCACCCGCACCAAACACGGCGCGAACCGTTTAGCTGAAAAGCTGATTAAAGATGATATTCAGGCTGCGGCGATACATGGCAATAAAAGCCAGGGCGCGCGTACCAAAGCTTTGGCACAGTTTAAGGATGGCAGCATGCGCGTACTGGTGGCGACAGACATTGCCGCGCGCGGCTTGGATATTGACCAATTGCCGCAAGTGGTGAATTTTGAACTGCCGAATGTGCCGGAAGATTATGTACACCGTATTGGCCGTACCGGTCGCGCAGGCAGTAGCGGCGCAGCAGTTTCACTGGTTGACCGTGAAGAATTGAAGTTTTTAAAAGATATTGAAAAGCTGATTAAAAAAGAAATTCCAAAAGTGCAGATAGAAGGCTTTACGCCATCGGATAAGCCGGAACCCGAAGCGCCACGCTCAACGCAACCGCATGGCAGACCGCCACGCGGACATGGTCAAGGCCAGCAGCGCAAGCCACAAGGCAATGCGAATGGCCATAACGCAGGGCGCAATCAAGGCCAAAATAACGCACAAAAACCTGCGCAAAATATTACCAACCAGCCTATGTCGGAAGCGGCACGCCATCAAGCCATGCCGCAGGGTGCTTTATTTGCGCCTAAGCCACCTGCACGCAACCCAAACAACCGCAACCCTAATCAAAACGCTTTTGGCAGAACCAACACAAACCCCAACAGCACACATAGAAGCGGCGGCAGAGGTCGTTAAATAGATGCGAATCTGGGTTGATGCTGACGCCTGCCCCGTAGTCATAAAAGGGATTTTATTTCGTGCGGCGGAGCGCACTAAAACCACAACGACTCTCGTTGCTAACCAGTTTTTACGCATTCCATTTTCGCCTTACATCAAGTTTATTGCAGTGCCAGGCGGCTTTGATGTGGCGGACAGCAGGATTGTACTAGAGCTTGAAGCGGGCGATTTGGTAATTACTGCGGATATTCCGCTAGCAGCGCTTGTGGTAGGAAAAGGCGGCCATGCGCTGAACCCGCGCGGCGAGCTTTACACAACAGCTAATATTAAAGAGCGCCTTGCCATGCGTAATTTGATGGAAGAGTTACGTAGCAATGGCGTAGATATTAGCGGCCCATCCACATTTAACCATAGTGATAAGCAGGCATTTGCGGCGTCGCTGGATACTTTTATTGCAAAGCGACTTAAAACTTAAATAATTTACATGCAACATTTAGGCAAATGTCAAAAATAGATTAAAATTCTAACCTTAAATTTTATATAGGCCTCTGCTCAGGAACATACCATGCAAATCGCGATGAACACCGTTGTAACAATGACTTACGAACTTAAAAACGCCGATGGCGAAGTGCTAGAATCAAGCGCTGAGCCTGTGTCATATTTGCATGGTGGTTACGATAATATATTTCCAAAAGTGGAAGAAGCAATGCACGGCAAAAATGCCGGTGATGTGGTGATAGTGGATTTAATGCCTGCAGACGCGTTTGGTGAATTTGACGAAGAATTGGTACAAATTGAGCCGGCAAGCGCCTTTCCAGCCGCAGAGCTCAAAGTGGGTATGCAGTTTGAGGGCGAGGACGAGACTGGCGAAGTGATTTTATATACAGTCACCGAAATCGCAGATGGTAAAGTAGTGGTAGATGGCAATCACCCATGGGCTGGCGAACGTGTGATATTTCAAGCAACTATTACTGATGTACGTGCCGCGAATAAAGAAGAAGTCTCACACCAGCATGTGCACGGCGCTGGCGGGCATCACCATTGATTAATTTTTGTTACCCACATTACAGAGCTGAGCTATGTTGAAAACAATTGCTTTTGTTTTACTCGTTTTCTCGCAGTCGATTCTTGCTGATGACTTATATCGTTGTGGCAACACATTCCAGGATACACCATGTAAAACTGCAGCAAGCAGCAAACCTGTTGGCAAAAGCGCAGTAAAAAATAGTGCAAGGCAAACTGGCAATATGTCTGTTACCAATAAGAAACAGACGTCTTTGGAAACGAATGATGATTGCAAGCAACGCGGCGAATCTGCAAAAAAGATCATGCGGATGCGCGAAGCGGGTAAAACTGTGGATGATCAATTAAAAGCTGCACCAGATAGCGAATCGCAAGCCTTGATCAACGAGGTTTACAAGCGCAATGGCTCATCATTTCAAGTTCAAAATGCCATTGAACGCGAATGCGCACAACAAAAACAAAAAACTAAACTTACAAGCAAATGGATGGCGGAAACAAAACGACTACTAGGAATCGGAACAGCTCCCACAAAAAATAGCACGAAAAGCAAAACGAAACTTTCACCAACTCCGGCAGAGCAAGCAGCCGCATTGCTGCAACCAACGCCACCTTCAATGCAACCAACGCCAGTTCAACCAGCATCATCCCCACAGCAGCCTGCGCCAGTAACTCAGCCTGCGACAGCGCAACCAGGCCAGGCAGTGCAACCAGCAGAGACAGCGCAAAAAACAATTACTGCCGAAAAAGATAATCAGCAAAACCAAGAAGATGAACAAGGCGTATGCAGCTCGCTTAAAGCTGGATTAGAAAATATCGCCAGCCAAAAGCGCAAGGGCGGTAATGCTGCATATATGAAAGACTTAAAGCAGCAGCAAAATCATCTTGAAGGTGCTATGAAATCCGCTGGTTGCTAAGTTAGTCTTAAGTCATACTTTTTAATTGATACAGCAACTCTAACGCTTGTTTAGGTGTCAGGTCATCCGGCTGAACCGCCTCAAGTTCAGCAACCACGGGATGCACAGCCACTGGTGTGGGTTCAATGTTGGCAGCAAACATATCCGGCTGATTGGTATTTTGGGCGATCTGGTTATTTTCCAGCTGCGTGAGTTTGCGTTTAGCCGCGGCCACTACACTTTTGGGAATCCCCGCCAATTGCGCCACTTGGATGCCGTAACTTTGATTTGCTGCACCCTCTTCCACCTTATGTAAGAACACGATGCCGTTACCATGCTCCACCGCGTCCAGATGCACATTGGCCGCATGTTTAAACTCATCTACAATGCGCGTCAGCTCAAAATAATGTGTGGCAAACAGCGTGAAGCTTTTATTTTTTTCCAGCAACTGTTTGGCGACCGCCCACGCCAGGCTTAAGCCATCAAACGTACTTGTCCCACGGCCAATTTCATCCAAAAGCACCAAACTCTTATCAGTTGCGTTGTGCAAAATATTGGCGGTTTCGGTCATTTCGACCATGAAGGTTGATCTGCCACCTGCCAAGTCATCCGATGCGCCGATTCTTGTGAAGATACGATCAATTTCACCTATTTTAACGACATTTGCCGGCACGAAGGCACCGCAATGTGCCAACAACACTATCAACGCAATTTGCCGCATATAGGTTGATTTACCACCCATATTCGGCCCGGTAATCAGCAGCAACTGGCGGTAAGGATTTATCATCAGGTCGTTTGCCACAAACGGCTGGGCTGATATTTGGCTTGCGCTTATACTTTCCACCACAGGGTGGCGGCCGGCCCCAATACTGATACCAGGTTCATTCACAAACTGCGGTTGCACATAATTCAGCGCTTGCGCTCGTTCGGCAAAACAGCATAAAACATCCAGGCTGGAAACCGCACCGCTATTGGTCTGCAGGGCAGTAATAAATGGTGTCAATTCACTAAAAACTTGCTCATACAGCATTTTTTCTCGCGCCAATGCACGGTCATTGGCGCTTAACACCTTGTCTTCAAACGCCTTCAGTTCCGGCGTAATAAAACGCTCAGCGTTTTTTAAGGTTTGGCGACGGCGATATTCTGCTGGCGCGTTTTCCGCTTGCGCGCGGCTAATTTCAATGTAAAAGCCATGCACACTGTTGTATTCCACTTTAAGATTCGCCAGGCCGGTGCGGGCTTTTTCAGCTGCCTCAAACTGCAGCAAAAAATCGCCATGATTGGTTTGCAAAGCACGTAATTCGTCCAGCTCGGCATCGAAACCATCTGCAATCACGCCGCCATCACGCAGCACTGATGCGGGTTCTGGCTTGATGGCTAGTGTTAATAATTGCAGCACTTCGCGCGGTGCCTGCAGATTGGCGCCTAGCGCCTCCAGCAATATAGATTCGCTTTTCACCAGCAGATGTTGCAACAAAGGCAGCTGTAACAAACTCTCACGCAAGCCAGACAAATCGCGCGGTCGCGTCGTTTTTAACGCCACACGCGTGGTAATGCGCTCAATATCGCTTATGGCTTTTAAATGGTTTTGCAGGCCTTGATACTTGGCCGTATGAATTAACTCCGCTACCGCCTCATGACGTTTTGCCACCAAATTTCTATCACGCAATGGGTGGTGCAGCCAACGCCGCAGCAGCCGTGCACCCATAGCGGTTTGTGTGGTGTTGAGCAGCGAATACAGTGTGGGTGAGGCCTCGCCGCGCAAAGTAGCATCAATCTCTAAGTTGCGACGTGTGGCTGCATCCAGCTGGATAAACTGACTGGTCTGCTCGATGCTGAGTGAGCTAATATGCGGCAAGGCAGCACGTTGCGTGTGTTTTACATAGTCCAGCAACGCACCTGCGGCACAAATGGCCGCGCTTAAATTGGCACAACCAAAACCGCTTAAATCCAGCGTGTTAAATTGTTTGGTTAAACCGGAAAACGCGCTGTCTGCATCAAACTGCCACGGGCTCAGGCGCTTTTTGGCGCAATCGAACGCTTCTAACGCGCTATGTTTAAAATCATCTGCAAGAATAATTTCTGCGGGTGAAATACGTTCAAGCTCTTGCGCTAAAAATCCAACCGCAATTTCGCTCAAAATAAACGCGCCGGAAGCCAAATTAATACGTGCTAAACCTATAACGCCATCAACCGCGAATATGCTTAATAACTGGTTATCTCGCGATTCATCTAACAACGCAGAATCCGTCAACGTGCCAGGCGTGAGGATGCGCGTAACTGCGCGCTCAACCGGGCCTTTACTGGTAGCGGGGTCGCCGATCTGCTCACAAATGGCGACTGCTTCACCCATTTTGGCAAGCTTAGCCAAATACTGTTCCGCTGCGTGATACGGCACACCCGCCATCTTAATCGGCTCGCCGTTACTGGCGCCGCGGCGAGTGAGCGTAATGCCCAAAAGCTTGGAGGCTTTTTCTGCATCCTCAAAAAACAGCTCATAAAAATCACCCATGCGATAAAACAGCAACATATCGGGATGCTGCGCTTTTAACGCCAAATACTGGCGCATCATAGGTGTATGTGAGCTGGCGGCAATTTCTGGTATTGAAAGTTTGGTAGACACGAAAAGGGGTTTAATTTAAGATTTAACTCATTTTATAAACATTTTGAATGGTTTGTTCAACTTCTCAACATTTGATGTGAAATTTTCATCAGTTAATTACGACAAGAAATCAAAAAATAAATAATGTCAAATAAAATCAATCAGTTAAAAACATCATGCTTGTCAAAATACTTGGCACAAAAAATGCACACTTCTACTCATTACAAATTAATTAATGAGAATATTTAATATGACCAACGACAACGTTACGGTTTACGCGCAGTTCTTAGCCCAATGTAAAGAAGTAATGGGCTCATATGATCTGGAAAGACTGGCTTATGATGAAACTTATAAAAAAGAGTTTTTCAACAGCATAAAATTAAGTGCAGACGATCAGCTATTTCAAATGGCGGCACTGGTTGACCGCCAGTTGAGCGATGAGATGCTGCGCGCGCGCTAACGTTCTCTAACAGCGTTACACGACCAACGTTTTCAGCTTATCTGTTAAATGTGGCGCCAATACTTGTAATATTTGCGCGAACACTTTCGGGTTGGCCGCCACAATATTACCCGTTTTCAACCAGCTCTCATTACCTTCAAAATCGCCCACAATGCCGCCCGCCTCTTGCACCAGCAGGCCGCCTGCGGCGATATCCCAACTGGATAAGCCTATCTCAAAAAAGCCATCTGTAAAACCCGCTGCTACATAAGCCAGATCTAATGCGGCCGAGCCTGGACGACGAATGCCAATGGTTTTTTTAATCATGTCTTTCAGCATCGCCATATAAGTATCCAGATGCGTGAAATCACGGAATGGAAAACCGGTAGCAATGAGCGAATCCTGCAATTTGCTGCGATTAGTCACGCGAATGCGCTTATCGTTTAAAAACGCGCCGCGGCCTTTGGTGGCGGTAAATAAATCATTACGTATAGGGTCGTAAATCACCGCCTGGGTAAGCACGCCTTTCTGCTGCAAAGCAATAGAAATACAGTAAAACGGATAGTTATGCAGGAAATTCGTTGTGCCATCCAGCGGGTCAATAATCCAGATATTTTCAGATTCCGAATTGCTTTCGCCGCTCTCTTCTCCCAAAAAACCGTGGTCAGGGTACGCAAATTTGAGCGTATCGATAATCGCCCGTTCCGCAGCATGATCCACTTCGCTCACAAAATCGTTAAAAGTTTTGCTGGTGATACTAAGTGCGTTCACATCTTGCGATGCCCTGTTAATAATTCTGCCTGCTTCACGCGCGGCTTTTACTGCATTGGATAGCATTGGATGCATAACGAATAATCTTTAAAGAGCTGTTAAAATGCTATTTTAGCATTAATAGGCGCTTCCCCAAATTGTCACAAGCCATTTTTAACAACATACGCATCGTCCTTTGCCAAACAAGCCACCCCGGCAATATTGGCTCGGCCGCACGCGCCATGAAAACCATGGGCTTGCAGCATTTATATTTGGTGAATCCTGACAAATATCCCAACCCGCAAGCTACTGCGCTAGCCGCAGGCGCAGATGATGTGCTTGATAACGCGATTGTCACGCAAACCTTGTCTGAAGCGCTCACCGGCTGCGCCTTTGCCATTGGTTTAAGCGCACGCAAACGTTATTTGTCGCACGAAACTGTCAACGCACGAGAGGCTGCTCTGCAAGCCAGTAAAATAGCGTCTTCCCAGCCTGTTGCTTTTGTATTTGGCACAGAAATGAGCGGCCTCAGCAATGCCGAGCTTGATTGCTGCCAACTGCTGGCGATGATTCCTGCTAATCTGGAGTATTCCTCACTCAACCTGGCGGCCGCAGTACAAGTAGCCTGCTACGAACTGCGCATGGCAATTCTAGAAGGCAAATTGGATAAGCCAGAAGGCTTGGAACTGGCCACCAATGATGAGCTGGAACGTTTTTACGCACATCTAGAGGAGACGCTTATCCATATCGGTTACCTCAATCCCGCAGCGCCTAAAAAACTGAGTGAGCGTTTACGCAGAATCTACGCCCGCGCCAGACTGGAAAAAGAAGAAGTGAATTTGCTGCGCGGCGTACTGACGCTGACGCAAGAACCGCGAAAACACACGAAATATTAAAGCTGGAAATCAGCAACAACAGGAAGGCATGCATGGACATTTTAGGCTCGGTTTCGATTTGGGAAATCCTCAAACACGTCAGGTCGTGGCTTGCCAACCTGGACCGTGCAGGTAAGGAAAGAAAACAGCAATCTATTCGGGCATTGAGAGAAGTGGTTATCGCCTCGAGGGAAACGGCTGTTTATATTCGCCAAATGCAGGATAAAGGTAGTAGAAATCATGAAACCGAAGCACATCTATCCGTGCTGTGGACCGCTTTAGGTTTTGAGTTACAGGACATTGGCATCGACAAGCTGGCAAAACGCTGTCAAATAAAAGGCAAAGAGTGGGCAAACCCGTACCATTATGATGATGATTTTTTGAAAAAAGCCGACGTGAGCCTGGAGCGCATGGAAAAACTGGCAAATGAAATACTATCTCAAATCAATCGTTAGCAGCTTCACTTTGCGATTCGAAAAAATAACCCGCCCCTGCGCGAGTTGGCGTTTACTTAAGTGCCTAAAAAGCTTACTAAATATTAATTAAAGCAGATTTTTTAAGATGTTGGCGTAAACATTCATTTTTACTTCTTAAGCACTTCTAGCCTTACACGCGCTGTACCTGAATGTACCAGGCCAATTTTTTTCGCAGCACCCAAGGATAAATCAACAATCCGCCCGCGCACGTGCGGGCCACGATCATTCACTTTAACCGTCACCGATTTTCCATTTCTCAAATTCGTCACCTTAATTTGAGTGCCAAATGGCAAACTACGATGCGCAGCCGTCATTGCGTTTTTGTTAAAAATTTCACCACTGGCTGTACGTTTACCATGGAATTTGGCACCATAATACGACGCCAGCCCAATGACAGGCTTGTTGAAGTTGGCTGTCATTGTTGCGTGATTACGCTTCACCTTTGCAAGCAATGTTGTGGGCATACCAATAAACAAACCCAAAGTCAGCATCACGATGATGCGCCGTCTCAATTTTACGTGTCCTATCATATTCCCTCTCCGTGTGAATGAGGTCTAACTAGGCAACCAAAGAAACACTAGCCATAATCGAACGTAAACTAAACAATGCGTTCAGCCGCGAGCCAGCGCAGCCAAAGGGTCAGCATGAACTAGCCCCTTTGATTCTCTAGCAAATGAAATACTATCGCAAATTAATCGTTAGTTTAAAAAACAATTTAGCATGAGCCCATTAGTTCATTTTTTCTCATTTTATCCATTACCACAAATTTAAGTTGACAACCTACTACTTGGTAGTTTACAGTTCGTTGATGGAAATGAAAGATCAAATACTGAACAGCGCACAAAAATTAGTGCAACAGCGCGGTTTTAATGGCTTTAGCTACGCCGACATTGCTGAGGAAGTTGGCATTCGCAAAGCCAGCCTACACCACCACTTTGCTACCAAGACTGATCTTGGCTTGGCGCTAATAGAAAGATACTCAACGCTATTACACAATGAACTTACTCGCATAGGCAGCCTGCCAGTGCAAGCAGATGATAAGTTGCGTGCATATATCTCAATTTATCGCGACACGCTTGATGCTGACCGTGTGTGTATGGGTGGCATGTTAGCTACTGAAGCGCTCACTTTAGATGCTGTGATGTTGCCAGGCTTACAGCATTTTTTCGCAATCAATACCGACTGGCTCACAGAATTGCTGATAGAGGGAAAATCGCAGCAGATTTTTTCCTTATCAAGTAGTGCCGCTAACCATGCGCAATTATTGGTTTCTGCCCTACAAGGTGCGCTTATGATAGCGCGCGCCACTGGAAACTATGATGCCTTTAATCAAACAACGTCACTCCTTATTTCAAACTTAACGAGGAAAGGCTAACCTCTTTTTTTAGCCAAATAAACTACCTATTAGTAGGTATAGGAGAATCAAATGTCAGAAAATAAAACAGCATGTGGTGTTAAAAAAGGAACCAACTTTACCGCATATGAAACAGGTGCAAGAAGAGATTGGCCAGCACATACGGTAGAGCTACCAGGCTTAACGATTCCAGGTAAGCTTTTCTTAAAAGACTTGCTGGGGTTCACTGGTTGCGAAATTTCCGTCAACTCAATGGCACCAGGGGAGGATATGCCGATTTACCACAACCATATTCAAAATGAAGAAGTGTATATTTTCATTCAAGGTAAAGGCCAAGTACAAGTAGATGGACAGGTGATTGATGTTAATGAAGGCACAATTGTGCGCATCGCAGCAAATGGCGAGCGGACTTGGCGCAACAATTCTGATGAGCCATTGCTTTACATTATTCTTCAAGTGAAAGAAAACTCGCTCGTGCAATACGGGCTTGGCGATGCCACTGTGCCTGAAAAAGCGACAGTTTGGGCTAATTAAAAGCTACCCTTAACTAAACTTGAATACTAAACATAAATTAAATTACAGGAAATAAATCTATGAAAACAACCAAACTCAAATTATTAGCCGCTATAGGGTTATTAACCCTAACAATGGTAGCAACTGCTGCTATGGATGATAAAAAAGAAATGATGAAGGACATGAAAGATGCGGTAGGTGGTGCTTCGATCAATTTACCAGTAACACAACTTAAGTATTTTGATACAAAAATTTTCGGAAGTAATAAAAGTGTTGGAACGTTAAAAGCTGCTTCTTCTTATGGCGATTTACAGCATGGCCAACACGGAACATTTATTAAAATGCCAGCGGGCTTCGTCAGTGATATTCACATTCACACAGGTGAGTACTATGCAGTTGTCATCTCTGGTGTCGGGGTAAATGGGCTACCAGAAAGCAAAGACATTCCACTTCCAGTTGGTTCATATTGGTCACAAAAAGGTGGAGAGCGCCATGTAACTAAATGCATTTCCCCTAACGAATGTATCTTTTTCATCAGCCAATCTGTCAAGTTTGACGAAATATTTGATAAAAAATAAACAAGTGTAAGCTGGGTTACGCTTATCAAAAGGCGAACCCAGCTTTTATAATTCATGCGCCATATAGTTAACCTAGTAATCCAGTCAACCATTACTTTTATGGCATAATATAATCAGAAATAATTATTTTTAAATCTTATGTTTAACCATATCAAAGAAGACATCTCTATCGTGTTCGAGCGCGACCCGGCGGCGCGCACGCATTTTGAGATTCTCACCACCTATCCCGGCGTGCATGCCTTGATTATGCACCGCTTCAGCCATTGGCTGTGGAAAGCTCGTTTTTATTGGCTTGGGCGATTTTTTTCGCATTTAGGTAGGTTCTTAACCGGCATTGAAATCCACCCAGGCGCAACCATTGGCAACCGTGTATTCATCGACCACGGCATGGGCGTGGTGATTGGCGAGACCGCAGTGATTGGCGACGATTGCACGCTGTATCATGGCGTGACTTTAGGCGGCACTTCCTGGAACAAAGGCAAACGCCACCCCACGCTTGAACAAGGCGTGGTAATTGGTGCGGGCGCGAAAGTGCTGGGGCCGATTACCATTGGCAAAAATGCCAAAATCGGCTCGAACGCCGTGGTGGTAAAAGACGTGCCTGAAAACGCAACGGCGGTGGGTATTCCCGCCCGAATTCTGGAGGAAGAAAAATCCAAAAAACGTGAAGACACTGCGAAAAAGATTGGCTTTGCTGCCTATGCGGTTGGTAATGACGAAAATGACCCCATGATTAAAGCGATTCATTCCTTGCTGGATCATGCAGCCAAGCAGGATGCTGATTTGCAGGCACTTAAAAATCAACTGACACAATTGTCAGACACAAAATCTGATGCAGAACTGGCCGAAGCGTTTGGCGCCCAAAAAGTCTCTGGTGAGACCCCTGCAAAACCGCGAGCAAAATCTAAAAAATAATCCGTTGAACCAAACCTAATAATAATTGACTAAAACACTAGGTTATTATAGAATTCACGGATTATGAGACTCACTACCAAAGGCCGTTTTGCTGTTACCGCGATGCTGGATCTCGCTTTAAACGAGACCAATGATGGTAACGTAAAGCCCGTCACGCTTGCTGGCATTAGCGAACGGCAAGCTATTTCACTGTCGTACTTAGAGCAGTTATTCAGCCGTTTGCGTAAGCAGGGCCTAGTGACAAGCGTGCGCGGTCCAGGCGGTGGTTACCGTGTAGCAAAGCCGCACAGCGAGATTTCGATATCCAACATCATTACTGCCGTAGATGAACTGATTGATGCCACCCAGTGCGGCGGGCAGGAAAACTGCCACGACGAAGGCCGCTGCATGACGCATGAGTTATGGGCATCGCTTAACAGCAAAATTTTGGATTATTTATCTAGCGTAACGCTGGCAGACCTGGTGGAAAACAAGCGTCAGACTGATGCAGGCAGCATTAGTCAGCTGGTGTTTACGCCGCGCAGAACTTGTGCAACGCCTGTACCATCTGAGGAAGTGGCCGCTTAAATGTCACAAGTTTATTTCGATCACAACAGCACAACAGCTCTCAAAACTGAGGTTTTGGAGGCAATGCTGCCGTTTCTGGCGAACCAGCACGGCAATGCGACCAGTCGCCACAGTTTTGGTCGCGCCGCACGCGCCGCGGTGGAACATGCGCGGGAACAAGTCGCCGCAGCCGTTGGTGTGTATGCCACACAAATCGTATTTACTGCCAGCGGCACCGAGGCCAATAATTTTGCGGTGCACGGCATTTGCAGCAACTTAGATAAAGGTCAAATTTTAACCAGCGCGATTGAACACCCTTGCGTGTCACGCCCTGCGCTTGCAATGCAAGCATGCGGCTGGAAAGCGCATAGCATTAAAGTCGATGCGAACTGCAATATCAACATGGCACACTTGGAAAAATTGCTGCTAGCCCCCACAAATCTAGTGTCGGTGATGTTGGCAAATAACGAAACCGGCGTGATTCAAGATATTGCAAAAGTGGCTGAATTAGCGCGCGAACACAAGGCTTATGTGCATACCGATGCGGTGCAAGCTTTGGGTAAAATCCCTGTCGATTTTTTTGCATTAAATGTGCATGCGATGACGATTTCCAGCCACAAAATTGGCGGGCCGCTTGGCGCAGGTGCCCTTGTGCTGGATAAGCGCATTGATATTCAACCGCTGTTATATGGTGGCGGACAGGAAAAAGGCTTGCGTAGCGGCACAGAAAATGTTGCAGCGATTGTAGGTTTTGGCGTGGCTTGTGAACTGGCCGTTAAAAACTTAACCGCGTTTGATATGCACACTGAAAACCTGCGTAAACATTTGGAAACTGGCTTAAGTAAACTGAATGCGGTGATTTTTGGACACAATGGCCTGCGTATTCCTAACACCAGCTTTTTCGCTTTCCCCAATATGGATGGCGAAACGTTAGTAACGGCGCTAGATAAAAAAGGCTTTGCCGTCGCCAGTGGCTCGGCCTGTTCTTCTGACAGCGACAAACCAAGCCATGTGTTATTGGCAATGGGTGTAGATGAAGACTTGGCACGTGGCGCCGTGCGTGTGAGTTTTGGCACCAGCAACACCATGGAGCAAGTGCAGCATTTTTTGACTGCGCTTGAAAGTGAATTGAAAAGATTAAGAAATTTAACCGCCGTCGCGGCATAAAAGTTTGGAAAGTAAAAGTAAAACAATATGGATAGAAAACCGATTTATTTAGATTACTCAGCCACCACCCCGGTTGACCCGCGCGTGGCAGCGATGATGATTCCGTATTTGACGGAACATTTCGGCAACCCTGCGTCACGCAGCCACCCTTATGGCTGGGAGGCAGAGAAAGCAGTAGAAAATGCACGTGAAGAAGTCGCCAAACTGGTCGGCGCAGATCCGCGTGAAATCGTGTGGACATCTGGCGCAACAGAATCTAACAACCTAGCCATTAAAGGCGCAGCAAATTTTTACGCCAGCACCAAAGGCAAGCATATCATTACCGTGGCCACTGAGCATAAGGCCGTGATTGACGTGGTACGCGAACTGGAGCGCCAAGGCTTTGAGGCGACGTTTTTAGAACCAGAACCGAATGGCTTGGTTGATTTAGCCAAATTCAAAGCCGCGATTCGCCCCGATACGGTATTGGCTTCTGTCATGTTTGTGAATAACGAAATCGGTGTGATTCAGGACATTGAAGCAATCGGCAATATCTGCCGCGAAAACAACGTGATTTTTCATGTAGATGCTGCACAAGCCACCGGCAAGGTAAAGATTGATTTAGAAACATTGCCAGTGGATTTAATGAGCTTCAGCGCCCATAAAACTTACGGTCCAAAAGGCGTTGGTGCTTTATATGTACGCCGTAAGCCGCGCATTCGTATCGAGGCGCAGATGCACGGTGGTGGGCACGAGCGCGGCATGCGTTCTGGTACGTTAGCCACGCACCAAATCGTCGGCATGGGCGAGGCTTTCCGTATTGCACGTGAAGAAATGGAACTGGAAAACGCGCGCATCCGCAAACTTCGCGACCGCTTGCTTGCTGGCTTGCAAACCATTGAAGAAACCTACGTCAATGGCGACCTGGCGCACCGTGTGCCGCATAACCTGAACATCAGCTTTAACTATGTAGAAGGTGAATCGCTGATTATGGCGGTAAAAGACATTGCCGTTTCCAGCGGCTCAGCCTGTACTTCCGCCAGCTTGGAGCCAAGCTATGTACTGCGCGCATTGGGCCGTAGCGATGAGCTTGCACACAGCTCAATCCGCTTCTCGCTTGGGCGTTTTACTACTGAGGCTGACGTGGATTACACGATAGAACTGATGAAAAGCAAGATTGGCAAATTGAGAGAATTATCTCCGCTTTGGGAGATGTTTAAAGATGGTATCGATATTAGTAAAGTACAGTGGGCAGCCCACTAGAGGAGTAGCAAAATGGCATATTCAGACAAAGTATTAGATCACTATGAAAATCCACGTAACGTGGGCAGCTTGGACAAAAATGACCCGAATGTAGGTACGGGCATGGTTGGCGCGCCTGCTTGCGGCGATGTGATGAAACTCATGATAAAGGTAAATGATGCTGGCATTATTGAAGATGCCAAATTCAAAACCTATGGTTGCGGCTCTGCGATTGCCTCTAGCTCACTCGTCACCGAATGGCTAAAAGGCAAAACTGTGGATGAAGCTTATGCGATTAAAAACTCTGCGATCGCTGAAGAGCTCGCATTGCCACCAGTGAAAATTCACTGCTCAGTATTGGCAGAAGACGCGATTAAAGCGGCTGTGGCGGATATTAAAGCGAAACAATTAGCAGCTAAAGAGGCAGCAACTATTTAAATTATTCCTGCATACGCTGGGATGACGAAATTGAGAGTTGATAATTTATATGGCAATAACACTGACACAAACCGCAGCAAACCGCGTTGAAAAATTCCTCGCCAACCGTGGCAAAGGCATTGGCCTGCGCTTGGGCGTTAAAACCACGGGCTGTTCTGGCATGGCCTACACGCTTGAGTTTGTGGATGAATTAAATCCGGAAGATCTGGCATTTGAAAGCCACGGCGTAAAAGTGATCGTTGACCCGAAAAGCCTGGCCTATATTGATGGCACAGAGCTTGACTTCACCAAAGAAGGCTTGAATGAGGGCTTTAAGTTCAACAACCCGAATGTGAAAGATGAGTGTGGGTGCGGTGAAAGCTTTACGGTGTGACACAGAATTATTTTGAGCTGTTTGGACTTGAGCCAACATTCAATCTTGACTTGGCTGCATTAGAAAATAATTACCGCAAAATACAGTCTGAATCGCATCCAGATCGTTTTGTGACCGCCTCAGGCGCTGAAAAACTGCAATCCATGCAAACCGCCACGCTTGCCAACGAAGCCTACCAAACGCTAAAAAGTCCAGCCAATCGCGCCAAATATCTGTTGGAGTTACAGGGTATCAATGCAATTGCAGAAACAAACACTGCTATGTCGGCTGAATTTTTGATGCAGCAGATGGAATGGCGTGAAGCTTTAGAAGATGCAAAAACAGAAAATAATATTAATGCCTTAGAAAGCTTACTGACAGACATGCGGTCTGAAGCCAAAAATCTCCAGCTTAGTTTAGGCGATTTAGTGGACACAAAAAAAGATTACAAGGCCGCGACTGAAACCGCACGCAAACTGATTTTTATTGATAAAGTGTGCGCGGATATTAGCAAGGCAATTGAGCAAATAGAGAATTAGTATGGCATTGTTGCAAATATCAGAACCCGGACAATCCGCTGCACCGCATCAACACAAGCTGGCGGTGGGGATTGATTTGGGCACAACAAATTCACTGGTTGCTACCGTGCGCAGCAGCATGAGCACCGTGCTGCAAGACGAATATGGGCATGCCCTGCTGCCCTCTGTAGTGCGCTATTTGCCAAATGGCGAGGTCGTGGTTGGCCACGAAGCGCAGGCGCAGCAAAGCAGCGATCCCGTCAATACCATCGTTTCTGTCAAACGTTTTATGGGGCGCAGCCTGAATGACATCGCCGACAGGGCGCACATTCCTTACCGCTTTGTAGAAAGCACCGATGCACAATCGGCCAGGTTATTGCTGATACAAACCCGCGCAGGTCTGAAAAGCCCAGTAGAAATCTCGGCAGAAATACTTAAAACACTGAAAGCGCGTGCCGAGAAATCCCTAGGGGTAAATGAAGGGCGCGGCGAGTTAGTAGGCGCGGTGATCACAGTACCTGCCTATTTTGACGATGCGCAACGCCAGGCCACCAAAGACGCTGCACGGCTAGCCGGGTTAAATGTGTTGCGCCTGTTAAACGAACCTACGGCCGCCGCTGTGGCCTATGGCCTGGATAACGCAGCTGAAGGCACATATGTAATCTATGACCTGGGTGGCGGCACGTTCGATGTTTCCATTCTAAAGCTCACTAAAGGCGTATTTGAAGTGCTCGCCACCAACGGTGATTCGGCTCTCGGCGGCGATGACTTTGACCACCGCATCTATTGCTGGGTACTGGATAAAATTCGAGAAAACAGCAGCAGTTTTGCCCCGCTTGGCGAACAGGACACGCGTCTCTTACTCACCAAAGCACGGCAGGCTAAAGAGTGGCTTACCGACAATTTTGAAGCGCAAATCGTCTGTCGCTTGAGTAACGGAACATTGGTAGACGTCACACTCACCGCACCACAGTTTGTTGAACTTACACAGCATCTTGTCACCAAAACACTCTCCCCCACGCGCAAAGCCATGCGCGATGCTAACCTTACGCCAGAAGAGATCAAAGGCGTGGTGCTGGTAGGCGGCGCCACACGCATGCCACACATCAGGCACGCCGTGCAGGAATATTTCAAGCAGGAACCTCTGACTAATCTGGACCCTGACAAAGTCGTTGCGCTGGGCGCGGCGATACAAGCCAACGCACTTGCGGGAAATAGAAGCGATGATGATTTGCTGCTACTGGACGTCACCCCACTCTCACTCGGGCTTGAAACCATGGGTGGCCTGGTGGAAAAAATCATTCCCCGCAATTCCACATTGCCCATTGCGCGTGCACAGGAGTTCACCACATTTAAAGATGGCCAAACGGCCATGAGCATCCACGTATTGCAAGGAGAACGTGAACTGGTAAGCGACTGTCGCTCGCTGGCCCGTTTTGAGTTACGCGGCATCCCGCCCATGGCGGCTGGCGCGGCGCGCATCCGCGTGACATTTACTGTAGACGCTGATGGCTTGCTAAGCGTTTCAGCCCGCGAAACCACCAGCAATATCGAAGCCAACATTGTCGTCAAGCCAAGTTACGGGTTAGGCGAAGAACAAATTTTGAATATGCTGCAAAGCAGCTTTAGCGCGGCAGAAAGTGACAAACAGGCACGCGCACTGGCAGAAGCGAAAGTTGAGGCCGAGAGCCTGCTTACCGCGATCAATGCGGCACTGGAGCGAGATGGCGGCTTATTAAACGCCCGAGAAAAGCAGGACATCATTGCCCAAATGGATGCCCTGCAAGCCTTACTGCAAGCGGGTGACAGCCATGCTATCCATCAAGCGACTAAAGTGCTGAATTCAGCAACCGAAAGCTTTGCCGCCAAACGCATGGACGCTAGCGTTAGCCGAGCGCTGGCTGGTAAAAATATTGACGCAGTAAACTTATAGCAACATTAGAGATATAAAAAATGCCACAAATTATTGTATTGCCGCACGTAGAACTATGCCCGGAAGGCACAGCGTTTGAGGCAAAAACCGGAAAATCAATCTGTCAGAATCTGCTGGACAATGAAGTTGACATTGACCATGCCTGCGACCAGGTGTGTGCTTGTACCACCTGCCATGTGATTGTGCGCGAAGGCTATAAGACCCTGAACGAGCCAGAAGAAAAAGAAGAAGACTTGCTCGATAAAGCATGGGGGCTGGAGCCAAACTCACGACTCTCTTGCCAAGCCATTGTCGGCACCGCAGATTTGGTAATAGAGATTCCCAAATACAGCATCAACATGGCAAAAGAAGGCCACGCCAAGAAGTAACGCGCCAGCTTGAACAAAACACTATAGCCTCAGGGTGTCCTGCATAAAATGCACTTCACCAGTTGCCAAGTCGTAAATGCCTCCAACAATCCCGATTTGCTTGCTGGTTAACATGTCCTGAATAATGTCGCTGGTGTGAACAATCTCTTCAATCTGCACGCGCACGCTCAACTCACACACCTTGGCCACAAAATCCGCATTCTCAGAATTACGGTTTTCACGTATCGTTTTCTCCAAACGCACAGCAGGCTTAATTAAATTGGTAATCTCACCGATATGCCCATCCTTAAAATCATCGCAAGCGGCCTTAACCGCACCACAGCCGGTATGGCCAAGAACGACAATCAGTTTGCTACCCAGGTATTTACAACCAAACTCCAGGCTGCCAATGGCTTTGTCTGATGCGATATTACCCGCCAGGCGCACGCTGAATACATCTCCCAGTGCCTGATCAAACACCATCTCAACCGGCGCGCGCGAATCGCTGCAACTCAACATGGAAACAAACGGATGCTGCCTTTCCTTGGTCATCATCACCAGATTATGCAAATCTTTATTGGCTGTTAAGTTGTTGGCAAAGCGGTGGTTGCCTTCAACAAGAATATCCAGCGCCTCTTGTGGAGACATTTTGTCGCGGTCTAAAAGCGGGTGTTTATACATGCTTGATTCCTGTAAAACAATCAGTAAGAATTATACCTGATGGTCATGCTCTATAGCGCTGCCAAACTTTCACAAAACAAAAAAGCCCGCTTACGCGGGCTTTTACAATGACAACGATAAATCTTAAATTAGAACATCCACTGCGCACGCATAATGAGTGCTTTTTCATCGTCCACGCGTTTGTTGTTGACGATTACACCACCAGTTGTTCCACCTATCACGTCATTAAAGTCTGTTGATACATAGTTCAGCATCAAACGTGTATTAGACGTTGGCAGGAATTTTACGCCAGCAGTCCAAGCATCGGCTTTGGCAAAACCTTTGGCTCTGTTGGCACCAAAAGCAGCATCAGCAGTGCCCACACCTTGGCCTACACCAATGCTATTATAGTCAGAGGCATCAAATTCACTATAACGTAAACCTATTTCCCATGCGCCGCCAGAGAAGTTAGTCGGGTCAAAGTCATTCTTAGGTTTGATACCGCCAAATGCACCATTTTTGTAGCCTTCTGCATAGCTTTCACCAGTAATCGTCCACAAAGCTTCGGCATACCAGTTGTTAGTGTCTAAGTCATAACTGCGTGTATTGGTTTTAAAGTCGTTATTGGCCTGCAACCATTCTGCTTGCACCTTAAATGGCCCGTAAGCTACCGCACCTTCTACACCCACACGGCTACGGTCTATACTTTTAAATGGTGTATTTGTGAAGGTTGGTGCAGAAAAGAAAGTTGCACCGCGTGCTTCAGTACGCCCATCCACGCCTGCTTTACCTTGTGGCAAATCACCTTGCGAGTAAGCCAAACCGGCATGCAATACCATGTCTCTGTTGTCCATCATCTCGGCAAAGTTAGCCGTGACGCGGCCAATCACATCTTTACCATCTTCACGGATATCACCCTCGGTTGCATTCTGACCTTGGCCATTTGAAAACGCCAGGGCATAAGTAGTACCCTTAAACGGTGTACCGTGTACCATTGCGCCGATTTCCTTAGCTGGGGCTAACTGGTTAGCAAATGAACGTTCCATAAAGTCGATGTTATTAGAGCTGATTTGCTCTTCTAAACTCATTGGCATTTTAAATTGACCGAAACGGAACTGCACGGGCTGCCACCATGCAATATTCAAATAACCCACATCCAGTTTAGGTGTGCCAGCAAAGTCACCCACCACTTCAGCTTCGTAATAGTCTTTGAATTTAGCCTTAAAACCTAAGCGTGCACGACGAATATCAAAGGTATCTGTTACACCATTGGTATTAGCTATAGAGTTTCCAACGCCTACAGGTGCTGCATTGCTTTTGTTGTCGTTATAGTCGAAATAGCGATAATCGGCATGTACGCGGCCATTGATAGAAGCTTTAAACTTGCCATCGCCACTTTCAAAGCTTAAGCCGTCTTTATATTTTGCAGAAACAGCTGATTCTTTTTTCTTATCAGCGGCTTCTTTTTCGCCTGTGCGGCCTTTCATTAATAGCGCACCTTCTTCTTCGGTTAATATGCCTTTAGCAATAAGAGCATTTAATATATCGTCCGTGCTATCAGCCATGGCATTTACGCCAAAGCCTAATAAAGCCGTGCCTGCCAGTGTTGCAGTTACCAAATTACGTAATTTAGAATTCATAAAAGTCCCCTGTTGTTTCGTTTAATAAAAATTTTCAACAGGCGAAGTTTGAGACATTTATATGACAGATTGATGACAAAGAACTATTTTGAAACTGAGCTGTTGTGTTTTTACCACAATAAAAAAGCCGTCGTAAAAGACGGCTTTTTGTAGGAGCGATTTTTAAATCGCGAATGCGGTGAATTGAATGTAGATTACTTTCGCGATCTAAAGATCGCTCCTACATCATTAAGCTTCTGGCCGCATATGCGGGAACAGAATCACATCGCGAATACTTGGCGAATCGGTAATGAGCATCACTAGGCGATCGATGCCAATGCCGCAGCCACCTGTGGGCGGCATGCCGTATTCCAGTGCGCGGATAAAATCGGCATCGTAGTACATCGCCTCTTGGTCACCAGCTTCTTTGGCTTTCATCTGCGCGTGGAAGCGTGCGGCCTGATCTTCCGCGTCATTCAGCTCGCTAAAGCCATTCGCCATTTCACGGCCGGTGATAAACAATTCAAAGCGCTCGGTGATTTCCGGGTTTTTATCCGACGCACGTGCCAAGGGTGAAACCTCAACCGGATAATCGATAATATAAGTCGGCTGCCATAAATGCGCCTCGGCTGTTTCTTCAAACAGACTCAACTGGAGTGAACCCAGGCCAGCATGTTCGAATACTTTGATACCGCGTTTGTAAAGCTCAACCCGTAAAAACTCTGCATCATGCAATTGCGCCAGTGTGTATTCCGGCGCGAATTTTTGTATTGCGCCCACAATCGTCAAACGCTCAAATGGTTTGCTTAAGTCTACCTCGCGTCCATCATATTGCAACACAGCAGTCCCACGCGCGGCAATAGCGGCAGCGCGAATGCACTGCTCGGTAAAATCCATCAGCCAGCGGTAATCCGTGTAGGCTGCATAAAACTCCATCATGGTGAATTCCGGGTTATGGCGAACGCTTAAGCCTTCGTTACGGAAGTTGCGGTTCATTTCAAACACACGCTCAAAACCGCCTACTACAAGGCGTTTCAAATACAATTCTGGCGCGATACGCATGAACATTTGCATATCCAGCGCATTATGATGCGTGGTAAACGGCTTGGCTGCCGCGCCACCTGGAATCGGGTGCAACATGGGCGTTTCGACTTCGAGGAATTCATTTTGAATCATAAAGTTACGAATTGCAGATACCACTTTGCTTCGCGTCACAAACGTCGCACGCGCTTCTTCAGAGGTAATCAAATCGACATAACGCTGGCGATATTTAACTTCCTGATCTTGCAGCCCATGAAATTTCTCTGGCAAGGGGCGCAATGATTTTGTCAGCAAACGCAACTCAGTCACTTTTACTGATAACTCACCGGTTTTAGTCTTGAACAAATGGCCACTTGCACCTATAAAATCGCCCAAATCCCAATGCTTAAATTGTTCGTAGATTTCTTCGCCGACGGCATCGCGCCCAATATAAAGCTGAATGCGGCTGCCTGCGTTATCACCGCTGCCATCTTGAATGGTGGCAAAGCTCGCCTTGCCCATTACGCGCTTGAGCATCATACGGCCTGCAACTACCACGTTTACTGGCGCCGCTTCAAAGGCTTCATTTTCTTTTTCAGAGTGTGCAGCCGCTAAATCTGCCGCTTTATGCTGCGGCTTGAAATCATTTGGGAAAGCAACCCCTTCTGAACGAATCGCCTTTAGCTTCTCACGGCGCTCGGCGATGACGTGGTTTTCATCTACTAGTTGAACTTCGCTATTTTGTTCGTCACTCACACTCATACTCCCTGCTTCAAACTTTCTGTAATAAATGGGTCAAGGTCGCCATCCAGCACACCTTGGGTATTGCCGATTTCCACGCCGGTACGCAAATCTTTAATGCGCGACTGATCCAGCACATAACTTCTAATCTGGTGACCCCAGCCGATATCGGTTTTAGCATCTTCCAGCGCTTGTTTATCTGCGTTTCGTTTGTTTAATTCCAGGTTATATAAAGCGCCTTTCAGCATGTTCATGGCCTCGGCGCGGTTGCGGTGCTGCGACCTGTCATTCTGGCACTGCACAACGGTATTGGTTGGAATATGCGTGATACGCACAGCGGAATCCGTTTTGTTAATATGCTGGCCACCCGCGCCAGAAGCGCGGTAAGTATCGATGCGCAAATCGGCAGGGTTGATGTCGATTTCAATGGAATCATCTACTTCCGGGAATATCTGCACGCTGGCAAACGAGGTATGGCGCTTGGCGTTGGAATCAAAGGGGGATTTACGCACTAACCGATGTACGCCATTTTCAGTGCGTAACGTGCCATAGGCATAATCGCCAGAAACCTTGATTGACGCACCTTTGATGCCAGCCACATCGCCTTCGGATTCTTCCAGCACTTCCACCTTAAAGCCTTTGCGCTCGCAGTAACGCAAATACATGCGCAACAACATATTGCACCAGTCTTGCGCCTCGGTGCCGCCGCTGCCTGACTGAAACTCGATAAAGCAATTATTGGCATCCATCGGCTGCGAGAACATGCGCTTAAATTCCATGTCGGCAATCTGTTTCTCCAGTGCTTCAGAATCTGCTGCGACACTCAACAAAGTGTCGTCATCGTTTTCTTCCCGCGCCATCTCAAACAGTTCGCGGCTATCATTCAAACTGGCTTCCAGGCCTTGCAGGCTGTGCACCACAAGCTCCAGCTCACGCTTTTCTTTGCCTAGTTTTTGCGCGCTTGAAGCGTTATCCCAAACCTTGGGATCTTCTAGTAAACCGTTAACCTCTTCTAACTTCTGTAGCTTATTTTCAAAGTCAAAGATACCCCCGAAGGGCAAGATTACGCTCGCTTAAATCGCTTAAACGGTTAGAGATAAGATTAAGTTGTTCGGCTTCCATGATTGCTGCTGCTTGACTTTAAAAACGAGATTATACCGCAAAGGCTTGCAGACTTTACTTGGATATGGCTTTTACCACTTCACCATCTTCTTTGGTAAAGGTACCGATATCCGGATTTTCCAGAATATCCAGCACAAGCTCGGACGGACGGCACAGCTTGACGCCTTTGGCTGTCACCACAATAGGGCGGTTGATTAAATTGGGGTGCTGCATCATGGCTTCAATCAGCATGTCGTCAGACAAACTTAAGTCATCAAGCCCAAGCTCAGCATACTGCGTGCCTTTTTCGCGCAATAGCTGGCGCGGGCTGATGCCCATTGTTGAAATTAACTCAACCAGCTTTTCACGGCTTGGCGGCGTTTTAAGATATTCAATCACCTCAGGCTCTACGCCGCTGGCACGTATCATCGCCAAAGTATTACGTGACGTACCACAGGCCGGATTATGATAAATGGTGACGCTCATTTCGCTTCAACCTTAATTAAAATTGATATTAATAATACCGCAACTAATTGCGCAGAAACAAAACCCGGCACATCGGCAGGATGGATGCCCACAAAAGTATTGGTCAAGCTTCTGGCCAGTGTGACCGCAGGGTTTGCAAAAAAAGTAGAGGAAGTAAACCAGTATCCCGCAGTGACCGTCAGCGCTACTAACATTGGGATTTTATCCGGCATCGCCACTTTTTCACTGGCGTACTTTACGCCCAATCGGATGACTGATAACAAAACGAGCGTAGCTACCAGCTCGCTTACCCAAATGCCAAAACCATGCCTGGGCTTGGTTGAAGCCTGAATCATTGGCATGGAGAACATCACATGTGTTAACCAGACCCCCGAAATGGCGCCTGTGATTTGCGCTATGATATAGCCGAATAAGGTCTGGACGTTCAGCACCCCAGCGCGCCAGAACATGATGCTGACTACCGGATTGAAATGCGCACCAGAGATTGGCGCAAGCAAGGTAATCAGCACATACAAGCCGCAGCCCGTGGCGATGCTGTTGCCTAGTAGCGCTACAGCTGCGTTGCCGGCGCCTAATGCTTCCCCCATGATGCCGGAACCTGTCACGACAGCAAGCAGCAACAAGGTTCCAATGTATTCTGCAATTAATTTGTTTTTCATATTTTCGTCATATCTATGTCATAATTTTACGATGGGGGATGCACTGAAAAAAGTTGCCGTCCGGGGCAATTATATAACAGGGATATCCGGCTTAAAAAAATTAAATGATTAGCTTTTTGTTCGCGAATTCAAGCGCGTGCGGTTAAACTAATCGAATAAATAAATAATTCATTTGGGAGAATAAGCATGGCTAATGCTAGATTTGGTCGATTGATGGCAGCGATTTCACCGCGCAGCGACAATTATTTTGAGCTATTTAACAACCTTGCAGATTGCGCGGTCAGAGGCTCTAAAGTACTTGCATCAATGACCGCTGTTAGAGATGCCGACAGATTTGACGAGCACTTTGCTGAACTCAGAAAAATCGAATCTGAAGCTGATGAATACACCAAGGAAATTCTGCTTTCCTTACACAAAACCTTTATCACTCCGTTTGACCGCCGCGAAATTCGCGAACTGGCCATGGCACTAGACGACATCATCGACTATATGGAAGACATTCCACAAAGCGCTAAAATCTACGGCCATACCAATTTCACGCCTGAAATGGTGGCATTGGGCCAAATCTTATTACGCGCGTCTGAAAAAGTGCGTGACGCAGTCAATATGCTATCTGACATGAAAGATGCGGGGCGCATTCTTCGCACCTGTGAGGAGATCAGTGCGATTGAGGGTGAAGCAGACCACGTCATGCGCGCCGGCATGCATCGCTTGTTTGCTGAAGAATCCGATGCGCGCACTCTGATCCGCTCAAAAGAACTGTATGACATATTTGAAGAGGCTGTTGATAGCTGTGAAGATGTTGCGGATGTAATTCATGGCGTTGTATTAGAGCGCATTTAAGGAAACATCATGGATCACGCGATTCTTATAATGGCGCTGCTGGTTCTCGTCGCCCTCATATTTGATTTTATGAATGGCTTTCACGATGCAGCCAACTCTATTGCACTCATGGTTTCAACGCGTCTGCTCACGCCGCAGGCAGCCGTAGCGTGGGCAGCTTTTTTCAACTTCATTGCGTTTTTGTTCTTTGGTTTGCATGTAGCTGATACTATCGGCAAAGGCATCATCGATCCTAACATCGTGAACAATGCGGTGATATTTGGCGCCCTCAGCGGGGCAATCGCATGGAACATCATTACCTGGTGGTTTGGCATTCCATCCTCGTCATCACATGCGCTTATCGGCGGCCTCCTTGGCGCAGGCGTTGCCCACGCCGGCACAAAAGGCATTGTTATCGGCAGCAAGCTGATCACCACCGGTTTTGCGATTGTGTTATCTCCATTATTCGGAATGCTGCTTGCCCTAATATTGTCTGTCATTGTGCTCTGGATGTTTGAAAAATCTTCACCCTATAAAACAGAGAGCCGGTTTAATAAAATGCAGTTTATTTCATCCTCTTTCTTCAGTTTAGGGCATGGCGCAAACGACGCACAAAAAACAATGGGCATCATCACGGTACTGCTTTTTGCAAACGGTTACCTGCAAGGCGATTTCAATGTACCGTTCTGGGTGGTGATTTCATGCCAGATCGCCATGGGTTTAGGCACACTGATGGGCGGATGGCGTATTGTTCGCACGATGGGCATGGGCATTACCAAAGTGCGCCCGACGGGTGCCTTCTGTGCACAAACGTCCGGCTCTATCGCCTTGTTTTTAGCGACATCTCTCGGTATTCCGGTCTCCACCACACATACCATCACAGGCGCAATCGTAGGGGTAGGCGTAGCGCGGCGTGCTTCTGCCGTGCGCTGGGGTTTGGCATCACGCATCGTTTGGGCATGGATATTAACTATCCCGTGTGCTGGATTGATTGCAGCGATTAGCTACCACTTTGGCCGTACTTTCTTATAACAGTACTAGCTCATCTGAAAAGGGTCTCATAGAGACCCTTTTTTATTTAAGAAAGTCATCTTTTTGTCATCAATTTGTCATATTTGAACTCTAATATTCGCATCAGATTAAAAAGCTATTTAACTCAATATAGTTTAACTTTGATGGAGATATTATGAACACAGCGTTAACCAAGTCTATGCGTATTGCGGCTTTGATTGCAGCCACATTCGCGACCACCCATACTTTTGCAGCAGAAAAAATCATCAAAATCGATGGTTCAAGCACGGTTTACCCGATTACAGAGGCCGTAGCGGAAGAGTTTCAAAAAGCACAAAAAGTAAAAGTGACTGTCGGCGAATCTGGCACTGGCGGCGGCTTTAAAAAATTCTGCCGCGGTGAAACTGACATCTCCGATGCATCGCGCCCAATCTCACAAAAAGAGATGGATGCCTGTAAAGAAGCGGGTATTCAATATATTGAGTTGCCAATTGCCTATGATGCGCTTACCGTTGTAGTGAACTCAAAAAATGATTGGGTGAAAAGCCTCTCAGCTGAAGACCTGAAAAAAATCTGGGGCCCAGGCTCAAGTGTTAAAAACTGGAAAGATGTAAATCCGGCCTATCCTGACAAAAAAATGGGTTTATACGGCCCAGGTACTGCCTCCGGCACGTTTGACTACTTCAGTGAAGCCATTAACGGCAAGGCAAAAGCGCACCGCACAGATTACACACCGTCAGAAGATGACAACGTACTGGTGCAAGGGGTATCCGGCAATGTAGGCGGTCTGGCTTACTTTGGCTATGCGTACTACGAAGAAAACAAAGACAAATTAAGGGCTATCCCAATTTCCGCCAAAGCAGGTTCACCAGCTGTTCTGCCATCGCCTGAAGCGGTAATGAATGGCACATACCAACCGCTTTCACGCCCTTTGTTTATCTATGTAAATGCAACCGCAGCTGCCTTTAAACCAGAAGTGAAAGCGTTTGTTAATTTCTACCTGGATCAAGCGCCAACTTTAGTAAAAGAAGTGAAATATGTACCGTTGCCTACGGAAGATTACACTGCGGTAAAAGCACATTTCAAGGCAATGAAGCCAGGAACAGGCTTTAATGGCACACCAGAAGTGGGTATTAAAATTACTGACTTACTCAGCAGAATCAAGTAAACAATATACATTGAGGGGGCGAAACTTTGCCCCCATTTTTTTGTTTAACCGATAAAAGTCAACTTGCTTTCATAAGTTGGCTTTATTCCGCTAAAATAGAATAGTCCAATTATTTATGAATACGGCATCAACTGTGCTTAATCATTCTGTTAAAAAAGCAACAATTAGCCCACGCTTGGCTAAAAACGTGCGCAGAAATGTCAAAGAACGCATCATTGAGTTTATCTTGATGCTGGCAGCGCTGTCAGCGGTGGCGACAACGCTTTCCATCGTTGCTATTCTGCTTTATGAATCCTTGAGTTTTTTCAAAACGGTTTCTATTGTTGATTTTTTTACCGATACCCAATGGACTCCGCTGTTTGAGGATGCGCATTACGGTATTTTGCCGCTGGTTTCCGGTACGCTGACGACTTCGGCTGTGGCACTGGCTGTGGCTATCCCGGTTGGCACTATTGCTGCAATTTATCTTTCTGAGTTTGCGTCGCACAAAACGCGTGAGATTGTAAAGCCAATACTGGAGCTACTTGTGGGTGTGCCCACCATTGTATTTGGTTATTTCGCCTTGCTGTTTTTAACCCCGCTATTACAAAAAATCTTCCCGGAACTGCCTGGATTTAATATGCTGAGCGCCGGTATTGTCATGGGCATTATGATTGTGCCCTACATTGCCTCTGTGGCCGAAGACGCCATGCGCGCCGTACCGATGAGCATGCGTGAAGGCTCTTATGCGATGGGCGCTACCCGCTTCCAAACCGCTATCCGCGTCGTTACCCCGGCTGCCATATCAGGCATCGTCGCCGCTTATATTTTGGGCATCTCGCGTGCCGTAGGCGAAACCATGGTGGTGGCCGTGGCCGCAGGCCAGCAGCCTATCGTCAGTTTTAACCCCATGGAAAGCGCCGCAACGATAACCGCCTACATTGTACAAGTTGCGATGGGCGATCTGCCGCATGGCAGCCTTGGTTACCAAAGTATTTTTGCCGCTGGCCTTGTGCTCATGGTGATGACGTTGTGCTTCAATATTTTAGGCCACGCGATTCGCAAGAAATACCGCGAGCATTATTAGGCTAACTTTCAAACAGTGAATACCGATATGACAACCAACACCTCGCAAACGCAAGCTTCCGTCATCCGCAATCTGGCGGAAGTACGCGCCATGATTAAACGCCATAAGCTTAACGACTATATTTTTTCACTCATAGGCCTGTTGGCGCTGGTGCTTGCCCTGCTCACCCTGCTCACCCTATTTACCGATTTGGTGATGGATGGTTACGAGCGTTTTAATATGCAGTTTCTAACCGAGTTTCCATCACGCCGTGCCGCGCATGCTGGCTTGCTCTCTGCCTGGGTGGGTTCTCTGCTGGTGATGCTGGTGACCTTTCTTGTGGCTGTTCCAATGGGCGTAGCAGCGGGTTTATATCTGGAAGAGTATGCCCCTAAGAACTGGTTTTCTGACTTGATTGAAATCAACGTCACCAACCTCGCCGGCGTGCCCTCCATTGTCTACGGCCTGCTGGCGCTAGGCTTGTTTGTCTATATTCTGGATCTGGGTCAAAGCATACTCACTGCAGGTCTCACCTTAGGTTTGCTCATTCTGCCGATTGTCATTGTGTCTACGCGCGAATCTATTCGCGCCATTCCCACTGCCATCCGCGAAGCGGCCTATGCCGTAGGCGCCACCAAATGGCAAGTAGTCTATGACCATGTGCTGAAATATTCTTACGGTGGTATTTTAACCGGCGTGATTATCGGCATGGCACGTGCACTGGGTGAAACTGCTCCAATTATCACTATCGGTGCGCTCACATTTATTGCCTTTTTGCCTCCATCGCCAATTACTGATGTAGCGCCTTTTATCAATTTTGAATGGCTGAGTTCAGGCTTTACCGTGCTACCAATTCAGATGTTTAACTGGCTATCGCGCCCTGACCATGCCTTCCATATCAATGCGGCGGCAACAGGCGCGCTGATTATTATTGTCACCCTGCTGATGAACGGCACGGCCATCTACTTACGTTACAAAATTCGCAAGAATATTAAATGGTAAACAACATGATTAACTCGACAACCGCAATCAAAGCTGAATCCCGCAACCTCAACTTTTTTTATTCAAACGGTACACAAGCGCTTAAAAGCGTCAACATGCCGCTTTATGAAAATAAAATCACCGCGCTCATCGGGCCATCCGGTTGCGGAAAATCGACTTTCCTGCGCTGCTTTAACCGCATGCATGATCTATATCCCGGCAATAAGTACCAGGGTGAAATCGTCATGCACCCTGACAACACCAACATTCTGGAGCATGGTGTAGACCCCATCGAAGTGCGCATGCGCATCAGCATGGTATTTCAAAAACCCAACCCGTTTCCGAAATCTATTTACGAAAATGTCGCCTATGGTTTACGCGTGCGCGGTGAAAATAACAGACGCGCGCTGGATGATAAGGTCGAAGAAGCGCTCAAAGGTGCTGCTTTATGGAATGAAGTCAAAGACAGGCTACAGGATTTAGCGTTTAATTTGTCCGGCGGTCAGCAACAGCGCTTATGCATTGCGCGCGCGCTGGCGACAGACCCAGAAATCATGCTGTTTGACGAGCCGACTTCGGCACTTGACCCGATTGCGACCGCCAATATTGAAGAATTAATGAGTGAGTTAAAAGAAAAACTTACTATTCTGGTGGTGACCCATAATATGCAGCAGGCAGCACGTGTATCGGATTACACTGCCTATATGTATTTAGGTGAGCTGATGGAATACAACGATACCAACACAATTTTTACCCGTCCCGGCCGTAAAGAAACGGAAGACTACATTACGGGCAAGTTTGGATAATATACAATGCTTGCGAAACAGTTGATAGCTAAGAATAAGCGCATGAGAGGATAAAAGTGCAAGAACATATTTTTAAACAGTACGATGCCGAATTAGAGGCCGTACGCGCCAAAGTGCTCGAAATGGGCAGCCTGGTAGAACAGCAGATAGTGGACGCACTTGAGGCACTGGTTGGGTCGAATCCTAAACTTGCTAAAACAGTCATCAAAAAAGACCATCTGGTGAATGCGCTAGAAGTGCAGGTAGATGAAGATTGCAGCCATATCATTGCGCGCCGCCAGCCGACTGCGGGTGATTTACGCATGGTGCTGATGATGATTAAAACCATTACCGACCTTGAGCGCATTGGTGACGAAGCCGCTAAGATTGCACGCTACGCACTTAAAGCGACAGAAGCTGATCGCTTATTAACGCCGCGATTTGTAGAAATCAAAGCCATGGCAAATACAACACGCGATATGCTGCACATGGCACTGGATGCGTTTGCGCGTTCTGATACTACCAAGGTAATGGAAATTGCACATATGGATGAAGAGGTCGATGAGCAATATCAGGCAGCCATTCGCCAGCTCATCACTTTCATGCTGGAAGACCCGCGCACGATTTCGATCTCGTTGGAGGTACTGTTTATTGCAAAAGCGGTTGAACGCATTGGCGATCATGCCAAAAACATCTCGGAATATGTCGTGTATATGGTGAAAGGTAAAGATATTCGCCACATCAGCATGGAAGAGAAGGAACAGGAAGCAACGCGGCCTTAGATTTTACTCACTGCGCCACCGATATCCGTTAATATAAGTATCGAAAATTAATCCAAAGTTGTTATTTGGTGTTTGAGTTTAGTGACATCCAACAGCGATCCATTAGCAGTCAATTGGGTTAAGAATTAAAGGTCATGTGCTAAGTGCTCTCTGAAAAAATGGCGCAAGAAGGCCGAGCACCGTGGACACGACTAGTACCGCGACACCAGATAGGCCTGAGGAGTACCAACCGAACTCTGTAAATGGTGAGTGTGGAAGCCCAAACGCCCATGCTGCGTATGCGACTGTGGCCGCGAACATCTCCCAGACTGGCCATGTACCAAAGTTTAGAGGGAGTGGTTTCTGGAGAGTTTTGAGCTTTGCACCATAGACGAGCCATACGACAACTGGGGTTGCGAGCAGAAAAATCCAGAATGTTATCCAGTCTGTTGACGTTACTTTACCTTCTTGCTGCACTGCCGCAAGCACCGACACATACAGGGTAAGCACTTCAGTTGGAATGTAGCCAAAGAGTACATTCAGGGTGGTGTCGACTGGTGCGGGTGGCGTACCAGCAAGCTTAGCCGATTCAGCTATAGACTCAGCACTGGCTGGCGGAGTACGTGATGCTTCTGCAATTTCATCCAGGGTTTTCGGAACCTCCCCCAGAGGAACCGTATCGCTTCTGCGAGCAGCGGCGGCGTTTGTCATTGAATTGATGCTCATCAGGTACTCTCCTTATCGATTCAAATACGCCCTCAAATTGTATTAACTTGTGCCTTTCATGGGCAGGCTGGAGTGCCGTTAGTACGAGGTTGCGGATCTGGATGCCCTGAATCCGGAAAAGGCAACAACTTACCTATCAGTGGGCGCGATGCGTCTGGCAACGTATCCCGGCCCAATGTGCCCAGTAGCCCACCACCATTGCGCAAGAAGCAGAAATTCTCAAACGGCACAGAAACTGGAGATAATGGTTTACCAAACAACGTGTTTTCTGGGTAGATATACTCTCCCACGGGAGCGGTATACTGACCGGAATCTAGCCCGCCAGCAACTTTTACTGAGGTATGACCTTCGATACGAACACGCACGTCACGCGTCACTGGCAAAAAGTTAGCTTTAGCAGGCAGCGTAATGCGGAAACGCCCGATTTGTCCCGCAGTTTGCGGAGGTAGTGTAGTCAAGCGACGTTCTGTTTCTGTAGTACCGTTTACGTCTATCAAAAACACTTCAACTCTGCGTGATGGGTCTGTCGTGAAGCCAACGATATGAAAACGCGATGTTGCTTCTTGGGGAATATCAGAATACGGAACTCCTAGCGCGCCAAGAATAGCCTCTTCGATAAAAACATAAGCCGGGTCGACCCCTGGTGATGTATAGATGCCGGTCATAGCCCCGACAGCATGCGCTGAATGAAAAAATGTGCCGCTGCCTGGGCTATCTTCGGTTAACATGCCCGCAAAGGTGATGTAATCACCCACCTGTAGCGGTGCGGCCTTACTAGGATTGCAGGCTGGATGCGGCGGTGCGGTAGGATCGACCGTGCTAATGCCGCAAGTAAAACGTCCGTTATTGGGTGCGGGAGCACGATTCACCAATGGGCAATCAACATCGTTCGCAGGTGGAGCGACGCGTGGAATGCACATAGGAAAGCCGGTGGCCGATACCACTGGGGCATTGCCTGGATCTGAAGCAATGCGCTCATCAAAGGCTGATCCGCCTGTTTTAACTGAATTTTTTTTACCATAACGACCTGCAGGGTCATTAATACGCACCCGTGCCGTAGTAGGGCCAGTCTCGGCACCGACGAGTAACTCACCTTTGGCATAGTCAATAGATCGGATGAATCCAGCACCACTATTCAAATCCTGCTGTGTGATATTGACCCAGCCTGCCACATAATCATTACCCAGCATATTGCCGATGACCTGCACTTCATAAGGCACTACTGGTTTTGGTACATCCTTTATAGCTAGCCCGCTGGGTCTGACCGCCGCCACCAAAGTAGGCGCAGTGCCAGGATGCGGGCCACGAAACAGGTCATTCACTGTAAGATACTGACCTGGCATTTTAATCAATAAATTACTTGGCAAGATAACGCGCACGCCATTCACCACCATGCTACCTGCCGACAGCGGATCGTTCAGATTGTCCACATTCAGCTCCTGCAAGTAACCCAGCATCGAAAACGACGGCGTAGGCGGTGCCGCATTGGCACACGGTATGAAGGCCGCAATTACGACAAGTTGTAGCCATTCTATTAGTCCGTTTTTAAGGCGATAATTTGGCAGGTTCATGATCATCTTCCTTCCACAAATAAGCTACGTTAAGACCGTGATGCTGTTTTTCACTAAAGCTTACACTTAAGCCAGATTCTGTTACATAGGTGCGCAGCGTGCCCAACGCCTGGATGAAACTAGGCGTATCAAGCACGCGTCCTGTGCGTGCAAGCGCTTCTACAAATGTTTGGGTGGCAATGTCGGCCAACAGCGGCCACAGCTGCGCCTCGGTAAGCGGTGGCGCATTTTCAGGCTGAATAAGTGGCGACATAGGCAACACGATTAGCTCAATATGCTTTTGCTTGGCTTCAAGTTTTAGACTTTGTACGCTTGTCGAGTTAGCCGGATGCCCCGATAACGCGGCCAAAGTGCCTAAGCATTGCCCTGTCGATTTACGCTCTGCCCAATGTTGGCGAAGAGTTGCGGCCAGATTGGGCGGCAACAACGCGATCACTGTGTCTGATGGGTGTGCTTTTAAAGCTTCTTGTATCTGTAGCGAATTTGCGACGATTTGCAAGCTAACTTCACCTGCAACTTCTACAGCGCGCACTTGCTGCGCCAGCTCGCTCAGGCGCGGTTCTGCTGTATATAGCACCAGTGTACCCGCACTAATAGCACCAGCACCACAATATTGCGGCAATTCAGTCAACAACTGCCGGGTTTGCATAGCTAGGCTAGGTAATAGGTAGGTTAAATAAACATCTGGACTATCTTTGAATGGCAAGCCCAAGGTACCTACAAATGGAACATTTTGGTTACGCGCCAAAGCCGCCAATTCATTCTGGGCATCGGGCGCCAGACTGCCAAGCAAGGCAAACACGCCTTCATGCATCAGCCCTAGTGCCGCCTGCACGGCGCTCTCTGAGCCCTCGCCAGCATCGGCAACTTTTA
Organism: Methylotenera sp.; assembly: GCA_049687015.1. GTDB lineage: Bacteria > Pseudomonadota > Gammaproteobacteria > Burkholderiales > Methylophilaceae > Methylotenera_A. The sequence goes on from JBAVIP010000078.1 coordinate 66,431, forward strand.
ACAAAATTTGCCGCCCAAATATGCCGCCATTGTGATTGACCTCAGCCAATCGCGCTTCTAGCGCAGTTTGAATAGCACGCCCTGCCGTGGCGCGGCGCCCACTCAGCGGCAACACGCTGCCAATGATGATAGCCTCCGCACTCACTCCGGCGACAGGCTCTGATTCTGTGCCGATGACCCGCAGGTAAGCCAACAGAGCGGCCTGCTCTTGCTTAGATAGTGCAAATTGTGGCATGGGTGCCAGCAAGTTCTGTTGTTTCCGCCCTTTACCCATTTCAATAGCATGCACAATAGTAGCTGCATTCGCAAAACCAGGCTGGCCGTCACGCGCTGTCATCAGCCGCCGCCACTGCAACGGCGGAACTTGTATACCGGCTTCACTTTTGCCTTCGCCTCGCAGGCCATGACAATTTGCACAGGCAGAGCTGGCCGCCGGCAGCGCAACTTGCGCTAACTTCACTGGCGCAGAAAAAGCCTGCGACCCGCGGTACAGGCTGCGACCAAGCTTTACTGCATCAGCTTCTGGAGTTATTAGCTCGGCCTTAATCCATCCCCCATAACCTAACAAACCTAGTGCAAGGCCTGTTATTGCTAAAAATTTTGAGGTGTGCTTCATGCCTGCACCTCATTAATCAATCGTAATAGCGTTTGAGGCGGATTGAGACTAGACGTGCGTGTCCAACGCTGGCGTGGCTCATTGCCAATCCAAAGCAAGGCTGGGTGTTCGTCAGGCGCTAGTGTATTAGCACCAAAAGCGGATAATGCCTGCTTCATGTCGCGCATTGCCCCGGTCAACATCAACCAGCCATGCTCTGCGCCAAGAGAAATATCATAGCGGCCAGCAAATTCGCGCAGTTGTTGTGGTTGATCATGTAGCGGATCAACCGTTAAAGACAGCAACATTACTTCGCGTGAATCTGCTGCATTAAGCTGCTTACGCAATTCACGTAGCAATGCAGTTTGTGGCGGACACACGTTGACACAGCCTGTAAAGATGAAGTTGACGACAACAACACGGCCGCGAATCAAGTCCTCAAATAGGCGCCAGGATTTTCCATCCTGATCGAGCAGGCGAAGTTCATCCAAGACTGGTTGCGTCAGCCACTTTTGATTTTTCGCCCACAATGCAGGACTGATCAAGCATGCTAGCGCTGCACCAATAATTGCACGACGTCTCAAATTAACTGTAGAAGCGCTATCGGCTTGCATCTAAGCCTCCTGCAGCAGCATGGGCATCTGCACTCTGCGACAGAGTGCAGTTAAGCGGCCAGCGTACGTGTCCAATTCTGCCTTGGGTAAACCACACCTGCTGAGATGGCGCTTGTACCAATAATTCAATTTCAGCTGTTGGCACGCTGGAGAAAAGCGCCTGATAGCGTCCGCCTTCAATTGCGTGAGCCAAACTGCGCCCCTGCCATTGCCCGCCGCGCTGGACGCCCAGAACCACAGCATCCTGAACACCGGTAACGGCCTGTTTTGCAGCATGTAAACTAAACTCAACCGCCAACACATTGCCCGGCAACGAACGTACCGAAACAAGCTGAGGAATAGGCACAGCAGGCATCAAAGGTTGCGTCCCAGTTACCACATTAACATTGGCTGTAAAACATGCAGTTACCGCGGGGCGCAGATTACGCACAATGACATCATAACGACCACTGCGCGGCACACGCACTGTGGCTTGGTACTGGCCAGGGTCGCGTTCATTTAAACTATCATCCAGCACCCGCAATGCGCGCGCTTGTCGCCGATAATTGCTGAAACTGCCAACTGGCGCCATCATGCCTTCAACATAGCGGTAAATAAATCCATCTGGCGCGTTAGCCAGCAGCATGCCATTACCTTCTGGCGCAGCAATCATTACACTCGCAGCATCATTAATAGATTCTGGAGTATCTTGCGGCGCAAGCCGACCCATCGGCACAATCACACTTTGTAATTTTCCCAATTTGGCCTGTGCCAAGTTAATGACATGCAATTGCGAGCTGCCTTGACCTCGCACGTAAGCATAACTGCCAGATTGCATGATTTGATCTGGCTTGTTCGTCAGCTTAAGTGCATCAAGCACATGCAGCTCTGCAAGGTCAACCAAGCTAACATCATTCTTCAGCGGATTAATAACCAGCGCGTAGCGTCCCTTATCGAACAAACTCAGCGCTGTAATACCGCGTGCCAGGCTCAAATGTGTACTCAAGCGTTTGGTAATTGGGTCAATTAAATCCAGCAAACCGCCATTAGCGCCAATCACCACCAAGCGTTGAGCAGCCACACTCCAGGCAGCTGCTACCGGCGTATTGCTAACGGCAATGTGAACCGTTGCTTTAAGGCTAGCACGATCAATCAGTGTGACTGTGTTATCTTGAGAATTAGTAACAAATAGCCAAGGCGAATCAGCATCCGTCGCAAATGTATGCAAACCATTGCCAACAGTTATGCGCGCCGTTTCCTTATTACTGGCAATATCAATCTGTGCAATTTTAGGGCGCCCATCCAAGCCGACCCAAGCCCGATTTCCGTCCGGATCAAGCACCAGACGAGTGGGCAAGCTACCCTCACCCATAGGTAATAAAGTCACCAGCTGGCGTTTAGCGGTATCAATGACTGCCACCATTCCAGCATCACGCAGACTTATGAGTAAGCGTTGCTGGCGCGGTGCATACACCCAATCGTAGCCCGTGTCAGGCAACTGCACGATAGATTCAAGCTTACTGTTTTTAAGACTCACCAGCGGGTTAATAAAAGCAACAGTGTTGTCCTGATTCAGAGTCACCAGCCGATAAGCGTTCATGTCCACATCGGCACGCATACCTAGCGAGGCAATCGATAGTTGGTTCGCCTTATCTTCACACGAAAGTTCATCTGCCACTTGCTCAGAACGCCGCGCCACCATCCAGGCCGCTGGCTGCGCACCCCGCAATACGCTGCCGCTCGCAGCATCGCGCAAAGCCAAATTAACTAACGCAGCACCGCTGCTATCTTGTTGATCAAATAAAAACTCTACTGCCACGCCGCCCTGCTCAAGACGCTGCATTTCCGCAGCCATTACCAACCCGGCGACACAGCTAAATGTCATCAGAAAACATTGGGATAGGCGCAGAATTCGCATATCAGGGCAAGATATAAAGTGTATTGATGGCTACTTGCAGGAAGTTCACTCTATCGGTACTTTTTAAATCAAACCAAGCGCCAGTAATGCCCTTGCCTTGCTTGGCCACAGCTCCCAGAAAGGGCGCGCTACCACGAACCTGGTTTAGCGTGCCACGCGTTTTTGTCTCCCAGTAATCCCAGTTGCTGGCATCCATATCTACGTGCAACTGGCCGATATAGTCAACATCAAGTGGCCCGACAGCCGATATTTGTGTGCCTACAGCCTGAATCGCGGGAGAAAAAGTAAGTCGAATTGAGTAGTTAATCGGGGTCTTATTGGCTCTCAAAACACCGTCACCCTCGGTAAAGTTGAAATCGTATCCACCGATTTGGCAACAATCTAGATAGACGGCTGGGCCACCAATATCAATCGTTACATCACAAATGTCAGCGTAAGTTCTCAGCGTTACATTGATGCGTCTAGGCAATACTATTGGTTGTAGCGGCACCAACCAATCCAATGCAGTGAATCCGCCTAAATCTTCAAAATAACTGCGACTGGTGATTTGCGTAGTTTCACTCATGGCAACCTCCCTGAAATATTAGTGTGACTTGTATTTTTATTGCTAATATTTTTTGGTAGTACTCGTAGAATCCCCCAAAGTCCGCCGTCGTACACAAAACTAGCCTGACTACGCCATAAATAATCCATAGGCACTTCTCCACGCCCACCAGCATGCATCAGTAAATTGGCCGCCATCATCGGACCGACACTGTTATAGCTACCTTGTACTATCCAACCATCATCAACAGCAGCGGCGTGGCTAGATAGCAAGGCGCTTGAGCCATGATTCCAAGGATAAGGGTTCCAATCATGCCCATGCACCGTAATAGCTTGTTGCCGTGTATGACCACCTGGATGCACCACGCGCAGCCTGACTTCACGCCCAGCCCTGGCCACAAATACAGGTGTTTCTGGATCGCATACATTTCGGTTATTTTGATCTAAGAATGGAATGCCAGCTTGGCAGCTAAGTTTTTTGGATGCGCCTGCAAAGCCTTCTGCAGCAAGCAGCGCATTCGTATCCGCAGCAGATACGGGCGTATGTTTGCCATCATTACGCTGAACTTTTGAGCTTAGTACGCCAGCGTAGTCAAGCTCATTGCGTTCTTCAAATTCAATGGAAGAATCACCTCCTCGCCGCCCCCACAATGGTTCTGAGCGGTAATTGGCCGCCTTGATACCATAATCATCAGGCTCTTCAGCCCCTTTAAGGTTTGCGACAGCATCACCATTGATTTTGGCATCCACTGCGTCTTGCAACACCACTACAAAGTCACGATATTTTTTACCATCTGCGGTACAAATTGTGGCGCTGGTGTCGGTAGCAACATCAGCCTTCAACTCACGCTCATCGTCTGGTTTGCAACGCCAGCTGCCTTTCGGTCCTATCACTAATGCGCCTATAACACCATGTGCAGGGTGTTTAATCACATCGCCAAAGCTAGATAAAGGCAACGCACCAAATTCTATAGGCAAATCTTTCTGCACACCTTTTTTGCTGCCTTTTTCTTCCAACTCATACTTGCCCGCCCACCACATACTGGCGTTAGACGTGCATTTGTCGTCACGGTCTCCGTTATTGCAAGCCGCAACCAAGTTGCCCTGCGGGCCAGAACCTTGAACGCCATCGATTGGTGTGCTGTTAATACCAAAGTTAGCACCATCTGCCGTTAAACTGTGCCTTGCCACCATGGGCGCCGCAAACCCAACACTTGATGACATGCGCAGCTGGTTGTAGTTAAAACCATCCATAATCATCGACATAAAGTTATCGCTGAAATGTGTTGTAGTCTGCTCACCATGTATTACAGGACCATCTGGCAAAACAGCTGGCAAGTGGTTGCGCACCTGCACTTCCATGCAAGCTCCCGCTGGTGCGCGTAGCACCATTGGCTCTATTTTTCGTTGACCGCTTTGCACTTGCTGCCGCAACATTTGCAGCACATCGGCATTGCTCAGGTTGACGTTAAGATCGCTCACATCTGGACTAAAGTCACCCGGCAAGCGGTTATTACGCACATAAACAATCGCGTTTGGGTCACCCAAATTCATCCGCTGATTGTAAGCAATGCCTGTTTGTCCAAGCCTGTCGCAGGTCTCAGTCAGGTCGCAAGCGCGCACTACACTAATATCAAAATGCAGTGCTTTCTCAAGCGCAGTATGCTTCTGAGTACCGTCATACCCCGGTAAACAAACATTCGCCGAGTCTACAGGCACTACAGAGTTAGGTGGGCTCTTTGAAGACCCTGGCACCTTATAGAGCTGCGCCACACCTGACTTAGGCGGTGCATCTTGACCTTTCACCTTGCCATAAGACCGCATGATGCCCCACATGCCATCCCACAATTGATCTATGGATGAGCCCATATAAAGCTGATCAACTACTGGCGTTGGTTTGGGGCTCACCTTGACGTTAAATTCAAAGTGTTCAGAAATCCCCAATGGCTGGGCATTAACATAGCCAGAATGAGGATTGTCTGGTTCATGTAGCCAGTTGGTATCAGTCATGGCGAACACATGTTGTGCTTCTTGTGCGCCTTGGATCAACCGTATCTGCACGCGATCACCTTCGTACACGGGCAAAATAGGCGTTGCTGGGTCACCCATTTGACGCCAAGGTTCCAATTGTTTAAGTTTACAGGCCCCAATAGTTTCGCTTGGATATAACGCACAATTAAAATCGCGCCGCCAAGATTCCACATCAGCCATAGCCTCATTTACATTTAAGCTTTGTTTTTTAACAAAGAGGCTTGTATCTAATAAAGATTTATAAGCCGGCGAAAGTATTGCACCATAAGGCGTAGTGGCCATTTTTAAATCTCGGTCTTTATGTGACCGGGTACTAAATACGTTTGCCATGTCGCCCGTACAAAGCTCAGGTTTGCTTGGGTCACAATTAGCAGCCTGTGAATAATTAAACCCGCCTAATACTGGATCTGGCTTGATGTCCACTACACGCAGCGGCACTGGCTCGTTGCGATAATTAATCAGCTGAGTGCCAGGATCTTCCGACGAAATAGCTAACGGCATGGGCTGGTTGAGTGGTACTTGTCGGCGGCCAAAACGTAAGGCAGAAATATCACGCTGTTCAGGGTTAATCGGCTCTAGCGCGGTATTATAGAGTATAGAAAAGTCAGCAAATGCAACCGCGTATTCACGCCGTGTATCATTAGCCGCGAGTTTTTCTGGGCAGCTTGTCTTGGTCGCTGTGGTAGCTTGGTCCAGCGGATTGGAGTCCTTGCGAGAGCCTTTGTTTGGCCGCCCGTCCAAACAAGCGGGAGCGATAATATTCGCACGCGTGGCAGTTGGGCCGCCGTCTGCACGTAGTTTAAGTGGTGGACGCAGGTCTTGTGCACCTACAACCTTGTGCGCACGCTTATTGCAACTCTCATCAAAATCGGCAGCTAGATTAGCGCCGCCTAGCACCTTAATGCGCTCACTTTTCCTGGTAGCGTCATCGCTACTACATAACCTATTCCAGTCGAGCGTGCTATCCGCCAAATTGAGCCACACCGAATTGCTTGGCTCAATTACCAGCGCGGCATACAGCCCATGTTGCTGATGTGAACTAGGGCCGAAATGGTCGTGGGTAAATACCGTGCGCAAGGTATAATCTTTACCATTTTTGGGGTCAAAAATAGGGTCAGCATACCAGCGCTGTACCGTACGCTGCGCGCCGCAGAATGGATGCTCTTCACCTACTTTGATCCATGCTTTATGATCGGTAATCGCCTGGGTATTGGCAGGACAGCTTCCTTTTTCTTTGAACTCAATACAGCGCCTAGCTTCGCGGGCCGCTGGCGATTCATCTACAACTGCTGGCATTGGCGCACACTGCATATTAGAGAACATTGGGTGCGTTTTCAGCGCCAGCAGCTTGTCGGGCGAGGCATTTTGCAGCCGCATGGCTTTGTTATACGCCCACACCCGTTCACGTACCTCCTCTGGCGAAAACGTCCCATCCTCATAGTTCCAACCATTGCCAGAGCCATCGGAAGAAGTAACGTCGAACTTGACTAGATGAATATGCTGGCCAACAGTATCTGTTGGAGTGTAAATTTGAAAATCGTCCAAAGCCAGCGCGTTCGGCAGTAAGTTAGAGTGTTTAAAAGTGATGCAATCGCCTGAATTAGCGCGGAAAAATAGCGGCTCAGGTAAGCGATCCCGATTGTTGGCGTTAATAATATCGCGAGCATCGTCTTCTAGCGTCAAAATACGCGCTTGTGGGTCAAACCAGCCGTGTCGATTTACTGTCAGCTCAGTCTGAAGTACGCTGGCACGATATTCTCGCTTTGGCGCGCTTGCTGGGCAAGGGTCAGCAAACGGCGCGCCCGGCTTTGGATCACGTCCATTTACCCAGAATATCGGCTTGTCGGAATGAGCTGTTTGCCCGGCCACAGTGTTGACACGTGCAGTGAGGTAGCCCTTTCCCTCCTGTGTCCAATCAGGATTTGAAGTGGTTACAGCTGCGGCCTGTGTAAACCCTGGGGCGACCAGTGTGCCGCTGTGAAAAGCCATCGCTTGTTTCTCTGCGGGCGTACCTTCTTCATTCAATAGACGCGCCGAGCCGAGCGTGTCCCAGCTTTCTGCCAGCATACGCAATGCTTCTGGATTTTGCTCGTAAACTCTAGCGGCGTTAATTTGTGCAGTCAAACCGCCTTTGCGTAGCGCTTCTTCTACTACTTCCTGATTCACCAGTTTTTTGTGTGTGACAGGATCTGTGGTTACAGCTGCAAGCGTCGTGTTTTTTAACGCAGGATTATCACTCGCAGAACTAGTCAGTACATGCCTAGGCATCCCACCATCGGCATCCATATCCAATGGCGGTTGCGGTGGGCGGTGGCCAGGCTCGCCAGCCACATAAAACGGATAACCTCTAAATGCTTCAGTCGGCACAGGCGGTAATACAGTACCTGGCAAAGGCACAATAGCCGGATTCTCGGTGCCGCCAGCCACTTCTGCATCCGGTAAATTGCGGTTGGTTGCGCCATTCTCGAACACATCGTGTACCCGCCACAGCTCCCACATGCCCTGGGCAAAGTGCGGATAAAGGTGACAATGGAAAATAGAATCGCCTGGTGACAGATTGCGGTTACCCGAGCCACCGTATTCAATTTCATAGCTGAAGGTCGCGCCTGGTGAAATGGTTTGCGAATCTAGGTAAGTCGAGCCTGGCAGCTCGCATCCATCACCCACTGGTGCGCATGCAGGTGAAACACATGCGTTTCTTTAGGGCCAGCATGAATATTGCGAAAGCGCACTGGGTCACCTAGATAAGAATGATGCACGTTGGAAGGATCCTCTGGGTACATCGCGCCAATCGGTTTTTTGCCTTCGGCATCCCAACGTAGCACAAGTGCTGGATCACCATTGGCCCAAGAACTTAGAAAAAACTCCTCGGCGCGGCACTCAGGACAATCCTTCGTCGGTCCAGTCTTGCGGTTGCGCGCCACTACCATGGCGCCCATACCGCCCACACCATAATTAATGCCCATGCCATCCTTGATGTAATGCAGCGGATTGCTCTCATCTTCCAGCTCGGCAAATGCCTGCACTGCATGTACCTCGTCATGCATAATGACAGTGAATTCGCGGTAAGCACGTCCGCATGAATTGCCAAATACGTAGTCTTTGCAAGACTTATTTGGACTGGTCGTGTCATGATGATCAGCAGATTTACCCGTCAGAGCTACCACCGCATTCAAGTCGGAATGCACAATCTCATTGCCGTCCAATATAGCAAGAATAGGCTTGCCTTTCTGCGACCCACTTTGGTAGCGCGCGCCGTCATAATCCAGGTAGCGATACGGATGCCCAGAAGAAGGTTGTGTTTTGAGTGCAGCCTGTAAGTCGCTATTAGTAACTTGTGAGCGATACCATTTTGAGCCTTTCGGTTGCACATTCACCGCACCAAACAACCCCGAACCAAGCTGACCACCATCGCCCTCGCCACCCACAGTAGCACCGGTAGAATAAGCAAAATAGGTGCCTTCTCGGAAAGCGTACATTCGGTACAAAGCGCTTTGTCCTGGGTAAATTTGCCCGCCCTGCTGTTCGAGTTTTTCCTTTAGCGCTTGTGGTGTAGCGGGGTTAACTGTCGCTAAATTCAAGCCAACATTGTCGCCATCGGTGCCGCACAACCATTCATGATTAGCGGTAGAAAGTGGGCAGGAAGATGGCAAAACAGGCACGACATCCAGCCCATTCACATGAAACGCCGCCGCACGCGTATGAGGTAGATCGTTGCTCATTGCGGTAGCTTTAACCAACTCGCGCCCTGTGCTGCCGTTGGCAGGATAAACGACTCCATCTGCATCTTCAAGATGAGCAGGCACTTTGCCATTATATTGTTCAGGCCCACCGGTACGCTCGTCCGGTACGCCTCGCATGAGCAGATTATGAAACCTTACTTCCAGGCAATCACCCTCGTTGGCGCGCAATACTAATGGACGCGGACGCTTGTTGTCGCGCAGACGCACGTGTCCAGGTGCAAGGTGGATATTCTCATCAGTCAGCGCCGTGCCATCGGGATAACGTGGGTTACTAAGGCCGTTCAGCACTACGTCGCGTTTCAAGGCAAACAACATGCCAGAAGGATTAAAAGCACCGTAACGATTAAGCACCATAGCCTGCTCAAGTGCAACCACTTCAGCGCGTAAAATGCGTCCGCATTGCTTAATGGATGACTGATTTTGGTTCGATAAGGCAAGTGTTTGAGATTGAGGAGGCGCGCCCGTCTGTGTTGATACCCTAGCATTTAGTATCGCTGGCATTAAGAATAGAGCCATACCTAACAACGCAACCTGTCGCCTGGTATTCATTTTTATTCTCCTCAGGTACTTGCTTTTCTTAAATTACTCTGTAGAACCTTTGCTGATATACAACATCGTAAAGTTTGTTTTAATGCCAGACAATCCCCAATATGGGGGATACTAATAACGATTTGTGGATTGGCAAACTTAAAAGGACATGTGAAAGACTAAGCTCTAGCTCGGGTTATATTAAAACTAACAGAGTGGCAGTATTTTTTGTAGTGCAGGCAACAAGCAACCTTTTTACCAATTACCGCGTGGGCAGAAAATCTACCCACCCTGCCTAGCTTATAAACACTTATCTTTTCCATTTTAACTTTGCTGAATGCCTAATTTTACAGAATGCTTGTCAGCGCTCACAGCTTTGTTTATCAACGCATCGTAGAACTGAATCATGCGCTCGGCCTGAGTAGCTGCAGACCACTTGCTTTGAGCATACTCTCGGGCACGCTCGCCAAGCTGCTTGCGCTGTGCATGGTTAGTTAACAGATGATGCACCCTTTGCGCAAATTCTGACTCATTGTCCGCAGCAATCATAGCCCCTTCCCCTTCGATCAAGATCGAAGCAGTTCCTAACTCCGCGATGGCCACAACTGGCGTGCCCTGTGCCATGGCCTCGAGCAGCACCAGGCCTTGTGTTTCACTCTTGGATGCAAACACAAACACATCAGCGGCCTGATAGCAGGCATTCAATTCCGTATTGCGATCCAGATAACCGATAAACTGCACATTTTTTTCAATGCCGAGCGACTTTACTGATGCACGCAAGTTAGCTTCCGCAGGACCTTCCCCCGTAATCACAAGCAGAATCTCTGGTATTTCTGCACTTAAATATTTGACCACTTCCAATAAAAATCCAATATTTTTTTCATGCGCAACTCGCCCCACATAAAGCAACATAGGCCTTTGTAACGGGATGCCGTATTTCTCTCTAAAGAGTTCACCATTGGCTTCGCCAAAACTGCTCGCCTGCAAACCGGTCGCAATCACTTCCGCCTGCACATCCACACCGTAATTACGCAGCACATCCAGCATGGGTTTGGATGGCGCAACGATGGCATCTACTTGATTACATTGCTTTTTTGATATGCGCCTAGCCAAGCCGCGCGCAGCAAACTTTGGGATCCAAGGCAGATAATGATGTAAATAATCCTCAAAAAAAGTATGGTAGGTTTCAACTACAGGTATCTCTAACAATTTGGCTAGTTTTAAGCCTGCATAATGCGCGACAAATGGCGTATGGATATGCACAAGATCAAATTGTTTGCCCTGAAGTACAGGCAACAGCCGTAAAACCTCGCTATATTTCTTCAGCTTATCTTCTGGGTCAAAGAAAATTTTGCGCGCCGGCACGCGTGTAATCCAAGCCTCGTCTTCGGTTTCCACACCATAATCTGGCGCGATGAGATGCACATAATGCCCTAATTCTTGCAGTTGTTCTGTAAAGGTTCTGACGGAAGTAGAAACCCCGTTGACGCGTGGAAAGTAAACATCCGAAATCAGCAATATATTCATTAAGTTAGCCCTTGTGAATTAAGCCCATACTAACTTTTAAATGTGACAGCCACGTGAATATGACAGCAATATTTTCATGAAAACGTCATGAATTTTTCATGTAACCTTCATGCGGCAATGTAACAGTACGCGTCATGAGAAACAGTTTATACATCAAACTGTTATGGGCGACCCCCATCAGTTTTTACGCGTTAGATGCCAATGCCTGGGGGTTGTATACCCATATTTACTTTTCTCAATGTTTATTGCTGGCCTCTCCCTTGCTCGATCCAAAAATTCAGCAGGCCATCAAGAAGTTCCCCAGACTGGTGCTTGCGGGCGCGTGCCTGCCCGATTTGGCGATTATTTCAAAATCATTCAGCACCACACACCAATGGCATATTTCTGAGCACATGGTAGAAACAGCAAATACAGAGGAAGAAATTGCAATAGCCGTAGGCTATTCCAGTCATTTGTTTGTGGATGTGATTGCGCACAACCACTTTGTACCCGCGCATGAAGCCAAATGGCTCAACAAAACCATTTTGACGCATATCGCCTCCGAATGGGCAATGGATGCGCATATTGCCAGACACCTTGCACACACGCCGCATCAGCTCATCAGCAGTCATATCGATGTACTCTGCAAGTTTGTCACGCCTCGCTTTAACGTGCATCCTAAGCTTGTTAAGGCCAATTTAAGACGTTTGGCATCCTTGGATAAAGCACTTAGATTTAGCCGCATTTCATCGCTGCTGTTATGGGTTCTGAAAATACGCGATCTGGAATTTGTTAAGAATCTGAACTATTATTTAACCAAGACAGAGCACGCGCTGGAGCATTTTCATCACGCCTTGCAAGGCTTGAGGCCAAACTGGGAGCCGGAATTGAATCACCTCAGTGCGGCAGAACTCATCGCATGGCGCGAGCAATGTCTGGGCGATTTACGCTTGCACATGCTCAACCCGGTAGATTTTTACCACGCTAACCAGCAAATAATCGCCAGATAGATTTTTAGGCGCCAGGTACTACAAAGAGGCTAGGCTAATGGAAATGAGCGCGATGACATAACCAATGGCCGCGCCAGCCATCACATCACTGGGGTAATGCAGGCCTAAAATCACCCGCGACATCGCCACCATGATAATGAATGGAACCAAAACCACCGCGAGGATAGGGAAATAAAAAAGGGCAACTAAACCAAATGCGACCGCGTGAAGCGTGTGCCCAGAGGGGAAACTAAAATGATCCAGCGGCTTGCCGGATAACCAAACATCCTGACGCACTTGATAAGGCCGCGGGCGATGTGTTTTGTGCTTCAACCATTTATAAATCAGCGTGCCAGTTAAACCTGCCGCCAGCATATGCAGCACCGGCTTTATGCCATCAGTCTGCTGCGTCACTAAAATGGCCAGCATCAAGGTATACCAGAATACGCCATCGCCCAGACGACTAATGAGGCGAAACCAGTCACGGATGAACCGGTATTGGCTGGCATGGCTCACGCTAACACACAATGCGCTATCCAGCGCCAGCACACGATTCAAATAAAAACGCACCTGATTCATGCTCATGATTTGTACTCGCAACATTTCATGACGCCAGTTTGAATACGGCTTATGACAGTTTGATTAAGCCAGGATGAAGTTTTTTTGACCTAACTTACTGATCAATATATATTACTTAGAATATTTATAACCTAGCGGTGCTTTAACTTTAACCAAAGCACCGCGCAAGACAGCACCAAAGTAACGATGTTTGCCGCAACGATCGGCCAACTGGCAATCTTTACCCCATATACTATCCAACCCAGCACACCTGTGCTGAATATGCTGTACATCGGCAAAGAAACGCCCGATAAATCGCGTGTCTTCCATGAATGCAGCGCCTGCGGCACAAAGGCAAACGTGGTTAAAAACGCCGAGAAATAGCCGATAAAATCTGTCATATTCATACTTAAACTTTCAAAGCAGCCTGATTGTGGAAGGTAATCCAATCGGTGTGGATTTTATCCCAATCTTGCAGCGCCAAACCATGCGCATTAAACAATTCGCGAATCTGCGCCGAATCCCACTTCAGCACATCCTCAAGAATCGGCACCAGCACACTTACTGCACTGTCACTCAGCACGGTTCGATGGGCGATGCGCCCAATCGATTTTGTCTCTGAAACCGCGACAGTATGCCCGTCACGGCTATTCACATCGTGCATCACATAAAGGTCAGAGCTGCCATCGCCCACGTAAATCACGCGGTCCGGGCTCATCTGCAGTTTTTGTTCCAGTTCTTGCAGCACGGCCACTTTGCCGTTGCCTGCGGGCACGCGGATGATATTGCAAATCTCTCCCGTTTCCGCATCAAACTCGAATTCCGAGCCAAATACGTTCTCCGGTGGAACAATCCCCTCAAGCGCAGAACGTACGACCGCTGCTGGCCCGGCGGAAATCACATAGAATTGAAAGTGATAGCCATCCAAACCTTTGTTCAAAATTTCTGTAAACAGCTTAACGTTGTCTTTCAGACGCACACGTTTACCTGCCTCAACCAAGTGCTCCATCCGCACGCCGCGGAAGGCAGGGTCGTGCCGCAGTAAATAAGCCAGCTCAGCACCCTGCTGAACTAGCTTAGAACGCGCAAGTCCCGCCACTTTTTCTTCATAATCTGATATGCCCAGCATCTCCGCCAGCACATGGCCGGAGTCATTGAAACTTAATGTCTGATCAAAATCACTCGCCACAAGATACTCAATCGTAATCTCCGGCTTAGTATTCATCATATTCACGTTGTTTTTTTCCTTTACGATTTCAAACTCCTCAAAACGCTATATTGCTAAACTCGCATAAGTCATGCCAGTCTTAAGTATGGGGGCAAAATAATAAAATTAAAGTAGCCATAATATGCAAACATCACATGCATATTGGCTTTCAGGGTAAGTTACTGGTTTGTTTTGACTAAACGATGACAACTAATGATGTCTGTTTGACTTGTGAAATGTGTTAAAACAGTGCATTTATTCAATCTATGCGCAATTTGAGCATGCAGAATAAGGTTTGGTTCAGGATTTATGTAAGAACACATGAAAAGCATCGGCTTGCGGGCCAACATCCATGCTGGTTTGTGAATGCATTATTTTTAAATTTGTAAAGCCTGTCCTCGAATGTTTTAATCGGGGAACGTATTTAGTGTAGCGTAATACGCCGAAAGAGAAATATTTCATGCGGCGCAATACGTAAACTATTGCGCCCTACGCGAGCTACTCAAACTTGGAATCACGTCTTACACAGTCCATTTTCAGTATCTCACTATTTGACCCTACCTCATTCACGATTGCCTTCGGCGGGCTTTGAGACCAATCAACACTTACCAGATACTCAGTTCCTGAAATAATATTTATTAGGCCAGAACTGTTACAACTTTTATCTGCTCTAGGGCAGGTGAAAATTAGTGGGGGAATTAAAAAGCCTACTACACACGGCGCGAATAAAACATCTCTAGCTACATTATTGCCAGGGTTCCACCAGTAACCGCTTAAGCTGATTTCATGCTGCCCGGGCAAGACGGTAGCAAAATAGCCTTGTGGTATTTCTTTCCCATCTATCTCGAATTTTAGCTTTTTATAAGGGATACTGCTCACACCTCCACTAATGACTGCTAACTGCGTATTCTCAATATCTGGTTTATTTCTGTATATCATGATGTTGTGTGCACCCGAAGTGGCGCAGCCCTGAATCAGGCTGAATAATAGTGATGTGCAGAATATTGCAGATGGGGATGACGTAAAAACATCCAATATTTGTGACAATTTTTTCATAAAATTCTTTCGATTCAGAAAGATGTCAGCACTTGATAAGAAGTTTTCTTGCTTTATTCCGCAGCTATCTTTACAACCCCTGCAATTTCTTCGGCTAGCTTTTGCACTAGTTTTCTATCCTGGCCTTCTACCATCACGCGGATTTTTGGCTCGGTGCCCGAGGCTCGCAGTAGCACGCGTCCAGCGCCATTTAGCTCTGTCTCGGCTTTTTTAACGGCGTTTTGAATTTGCGGGATGTTTAAATCCAGCTTATTCTTAGTCGTCACGTTTATCAGCACTTGCGGGTAAAGCACAAGCTCTTCGCCCATTTGTGTAAGCGTCTTGCCGCTTTGTTTTAAGGCGTGAAGTACTTGCAATGCCGCAATAATCGCATCACCACTGGTGTGCTTATCCAGCGTGAGTATATGGCCAGAGTTCTCGCCACCGAGTTTCCAGTTTTTGGTCTGCAGCAGCTCCAGCACGTATCTATCGCCCACTTTGGCGCGCGCAAACGGAATCTGGTGTTTATGCAGCGCATGTTCCAGCGCCAGATTGGTCATCAATGTGCCTGCCACGCCGCCTTTGAGTTTGCCTTTGGCGTATAACCCCAGCGCAATGATGTAAAGCAGCTGGTCGCCATCTAACAGGTTGCCTTGCGCATCCACCATCATCACTCGGTCGCCATCGCCATCAAACGCAATGCCCATATCGGCTTTGTGCTCTATCACCGCTTTCTGCAAGGCTTGCGGGTGGGTCGAACCAACTTGCTCGTTAATATTCAGACCATCTGGCTTGTTGCCGATGCTGATGATTTCCGCGCCCAGCTCGTGAAACACATCGGGCGCAACATGGTATGTGGCACCGTGTGCGCAATCCAGCACTATTTTCAGGCCGCGCAAATCCATATCGTTCGGGAAGGTACTTTTGCAGAATTCCACATAACGCCCGGCCGCATCGTCTATTCGCCGCGCCTTGCCTAATTTAGCCGACTCCATGACCTGCATGGGTTTATCTAATTCCGCTTCAATGGCATGCTCAATTTCATCGGGCAGTTTCGCACCTTCGCTTGAGAAAAACTTAATACCGTTATCGTAATAAGGGTTATGCGAAGCGGAAATGACAATGCCCGCCTGTGCGCGCAAGGCGCGTGTGAGGTAGGCCACAGCCGGCGTCGGCATTGGTCCTGTGAGCAGCACATCCACACCCGCGGCAGACAACCCCGCTTCCAGCGCGGCTTCCAGCATGTAGCCGGAAATTCTAGTATCTTTGCCGATTAAAACAGCCGGGCGGGCGCCTTTTGCAAGATTGCCCTGCAAGTCAACAAATACGCGGCCTGCAGCGTAGCCCAAACGCATCACGAAATCTGGCGTAATAGGCGCATCGCCTACGCGCCCGCGAATGCCATCTGTGCCGAAATAATTTTTACTCATATTTTGCCTATTTTTACTGTTTCTATTTGTTTATTGAATTGCTGCGACGACTTTTAATGCTTCTACAGTTGCTTTCACATCATGCACCCGCAGTATTTTAGCGCCTTTTTGGGCTGCGATCACGGAAGCCGCGATACTGGCGTAAAGCCGCGCATTGACGTCATTGCCCGTGACTTGACCTAACACCGATTTGCGCGATAAACCCACCAACAATGGCTGGCCTAACGTGGTAAAGCTTTCAAGTTGTTGAATTAATGTAATGTTATGTTCGCGCGTTTTACCGAAACCAAAGCCCAGGTCGAGCAAAATTCGCTCCCGCCCAATACCCGCATGGATACTGGCTTGCAGGCGTGCTGCCAAAAAGGCTTTTACTTCAGTCACTACATCTTCATAGCGCGGATTGATTTGCATGGTTTGCGGCGTGCCTTGCATGTGCATTAAACATACGCCGACGTTGGATTTTGCCACAACACCAAGTGCGCCTTCTTCCTGCAGCGCACGCACATCATTGACTATCGATGCCCCTGCCGCAATGACGGTCTGCATGACTTGCGGCTTGTAGGTGTCGATTGAAAGCGGAATATTCACTTGACCGACCAAGCCCTCAATCACTGGCATGACCCTATCCAGCTCCTCTTGCAGGCCCACGGACGCGGCATTGGGGCGGGTAGATTCACCGCCAATATCAAGAATGTCTGCGCCTTCTTCAGCCAGCTTCAACGCATGTTCGATCGCTAAATTTGCTGCGGAGAACTTGCCGCCATCCGAGAAAGAATCAGGCGTGACATTCACAATGCCCATCACGCGCGGTGTTGCTAAATCGAGCTTAAATTTTCCGCAAATAAAGTGCATAAAAAAAGGGTTAGAAACTATCTAACCCTTATTCTAACATCAAACGCTATCTCGTCTTTTTTTGCTAACTTTTTGTCGCAGGCTGTGGCGCAGGTGTTCCAGTGCCTGAAGAAGCACCAGCACTACCGCCGCTTTGTGGCTTAATCGTGGTTTGACGTGGTTTAGGCTCACGTACTGGCAAACCTGCCATAATGTCATTAATCTGGTCGGCATCAATGGTTTCATATTCCATCAAGGCCGCCGCCATGGCTTCCACCTTGTCGCGATTATCTTCCAGTAATTTTCGCGCAATCGCATATTGCTCATCCAGAATTCGGCGGATTTCTGCGTCTACTTTTTGTTGTGTGGCTTCAGAAACCGTTTTTGAGCTCATGCTGCCAAAAAATGAATCTTGCTCGCTACCGGTATATACCATCGTACCCATTGCATCAGACATACCATAGCGCGTCACCATATCGCGCGCGAGTTTAGTCGCACGCTCAAAGTCGTTTGAAGCGCCCGTTGACATTTGGTGCATAAAGACTTCTTCGGCAATACGACCACCAAACAAAATCGAAATCTCTTCCAGCATTTTGTCTTTGTAATTGCTGATACGGTCAAACTCGGGCAACTGCCATGTGAGACCTAGCGCCCAGCCGCGCGGCATAATCGTCACCTTGTGAACTGGATCAGCCTTTGGCAACAACTTAGCAACCACTGCGTGGCCCGATTCATGGTAAGCCGTGTTGCGGCGCTCTTCTTCACGCATCACCATTGATTTACGCTCTGGACCCATGTAGATTTTATCTTTGGCATCTTCGAAGTCTTCCATATCTACCGTGCGTTTATTACGACGCGCGGCAAACAAGGCGGCCTCATTCACCAAGTTGGCCAAATCTGCGCCGCTGAAACCCGGTGTACCACGCGCAATGATGTCGGCCTTCACATCCGGATCAATCGGTACTTTACGCATGTGAACAAGTAGAATTTGCTCACGCCCTTTAATATCGGGCAAGCCTACCATCACCTGGCGATCAAAACGGCCTGGGCGCAACAAGGCTTTATCCAGCACATCGGCTCTATTAGTTGCGGCAACTACAATTACGCCTGAATTAGCCTCGAAGCCATCCATTTCAACCAATAATTGGTTAAGCGTTTGCTCACGCTCATCATTGCCGCCGCCTGTACCCGCGCCGCGGCTACGCCCTACCGCATCGATTTCATCAATAAATATAATGCAAGGCGCATTTTTCTTGGCAGTTTCGAACATATCGCGTACCCGCGCCGCACCTACGCCCACAAACATTTCCACAAAATCAGAACCTGAGATGGAGAAAAATGGTACTTTTGCTTCGCCCGCAATCGCGCGTGCGAGCAAGGTTTTACCTGTGCCTGGAGGGCCCACCAACAAGACGCCGCGCGGAATGCGACCACCCAATTTTTGAAATTTACCCGGTTCGCGCAGAAACTCGACCAGCTCTACAACTTCTTCTTTGGCTTCGTCGCAACCGGCCACATCGGCAAACGTGGTTTGATTCGAGCTTTCGTCAAGTTGACGCGCTTTGCTTTTACCAAACGAGAACGGTCCGCCGCCTTTGCCGCCACCTTGCATTTGACGCATAAAGAAAATCCATACGCCTATCAGCAAGATCATTGGGAACCATGACAAAAACATTTCCAGCAATACTGAACGTTGTTGCTCTGGCTTGGCCTCTACCTTCACGTTATATTTGAGCAAATCATTCACCATCCACAAATCGCCAGGCGCATAGGTGCTAAATTCTTTATTGTCCTGGGTTTTTCCACGCACGACGTGGCCGTCGATCTCGACACTCGCAACGCGGCCATCTTTAGCCTCCTGCATAAATTGCGAGTAAGGCATAGAGGTTTCTGATTTACCTTTTCCGGTAAATTGATTAAAAACCGTCATCAGCACTAATGCGACAACCAGCCAAATTGCGATACTTTTTGCGATGTTATTCAATTCCCATTCCTTAATTTACACAGGGTTTCGCCCATTTTATACCTAATTAACGGCATTTTGTGGCTTAACTACAAGCACTAAGCTGCTCTTATTTGCGCTTTAAACCCAGCAGATACACTTCACTGCTACGATCCCGTGAAGCTTTTGGTTTGCGCGTCACAACTTTATCAAATTGTTGACGCATTGTTTTTACAATCTCATCAAAACCTGAACCAATGAAAACTTTGACTAGAAAATTGCCACCTGGTTTCAACCAAGTGCTACTAAATTCCAATGCAAGCTCGGTTAAATAGGTCGCACCTGCTTGATCAACATCTTTAACACCGCTTATATTGGGTGCCATATCGGCAATTACAAGGTCAACCGGTTTATTATTCAACTTTTCTTCCAGGCGCTTCAACACAGCTTCTTCACGAAAATCACCCTGTATAAACTCGACGCCGGGGATGGCTTGCATCTCCAGAATATCTAGCGCAATGACTTTGCCCTGCCCTTTTAGGCGCTGTACCGCCACCTGCGACCAGCTGCCAGGCGTTGAGCCTAAATCCACAATGGTCATACCAGGCTTGATGAGCTTGTCCTTGTCATCTATCTCAATGAGCTTGTAAGCCGCGCGGGCTCTATAGCCTTCTTTTTGGGCACGCTTTACAAATTCATCATTCAGATGTTCTTGCATCCATGCTTTGCTGGTGCGACTTACTTTCATATACCACTTGGTTTCATATAGGAATAAGGTGCTTCGTGTTAAAATGGGGTCAATTTTGAAACTAAAAGAAACTAATTAATTTAAATGCAATTAAAACCTAAACAAATCAGCCATTTACGTGGCTTAGCCCATAGTTTAAGCCCTGTTGTGATGATAGGCAATAACGGACTCACTGAAAATGTGATCAAAGAAATTGAGCTTAACTTAAACGCGCATGAGTTGATTAAAATTCAAGTAGCGGGCGACGACCGCGAAGCGCGTAAGGCCATGTATGAGGAAATTTGCAGCAAAACTAACGCGACCCCGGTACATCATATTGGCAAGCAGCTGGTGGTTTACCGCGCCAGCACTACGGTTAAGGAATCTGCAAAAATTCACATTCCTAAGCTGTAGTTTATGGCAGCGTCCAATTTGGATCATGCTGAATAATAGTGGGCTCGTCTTGGCAATTTTCAATCATTGCGTATTTATTTTCTCGCTTAGTCAAAATCGAAATTGGCAATGAAGTTAAACCGCCATCCACTGAAATACGAACCTCAAGCTGTTGATTTTCAAAAGTCTTTAACTCTTCAATCAGCTGTGCAACGGTTTTACCGCGACCCGTCCATTCAGGATTGATCATAATGAACCTGCCTTACTTTAAGTTAGCGTACTTTTAGAACTAATACAAAGCCCAGCAAGCATTCCACCAGATAAGCCACACTGGCGATGCCATGCCAGGTTCTAAATCGGTCAGAAAATACACTCTGCATCACATCGTTTGGCAGCGCATCGGCTTTAAGTTGTGCAAGCAAGGGTTGAATGCCGAAATGGCCGGCCAGCAGCAATAGCAGCATCACAAATACCGCCCAAAAGAAGCTTTGTTTAAGCGCGCCCGTGCCGGAATCAAGCAGGCGTTGTATCAGCAAATAAAGCGCGCTCGCCATGCCAATGTAGCTGACAATGGTAAATAATTTACCCGCAAGGCTACCTGCGAGCTGTTTATCCTGCAGCGTATCAAACAGTACATAGGCTGTGAGGCCCGTCATCCATAACGCGCCTACCCACAAGGTGATGACAATAAGATTTAAGCGGCTTAACATTTTAAATATAAAGTACGGCTTTTAAATGTAGAGAACATCGAGCACTTCAAATTCTTTAATTCCGCCTGGTGCCGCCACTTCGGCCACTTCGCCCGCAGATTTTCCAATGAGCGCGCGCGCAATCGGCGAGCCGACAGAGATTTTTCCGCCTTTAATATCAGCTTCATCTTCGCCCACAATTTGATAGGTTTTGTTGTCGCCCGATTCTAAATCCTCAATATTGACGGTAGCCCCAAACACTACGCGGCCTTCGGCATTGAGTGTTTTTGGGTCAATCACAAATAAGTTTGAAAGTTTTGATTCCAGCTCGGCAATACGGCCTTCGATAAAGCTTTGCTTTTCTTTGGCGGCTTCGTACTCTGCATTTTCAGATAAATCACCCTGCGCACGCGCTTCTGCAATTGCCTGAATGACACTGGGACGATCTATACTACGCAAGCGTTGCAGCTCTTCTTTGAGCAGCTCTGCGCCTATAATTGTCACGGGAATTTGATTTACTGCCATATTGCAACCTCTTATAAAAAATAAACCACACCCAGTTCGAGCGTGGTTTCTAAGCGTAAAATTAATCTGTAAAGTTAAAGTGTATTTTAAGAAAGCTTTTTATGCAAGTCCTGTAGCGACTCTACATTCAGCTCTTGCATGTGCGCCATGCCGATACATGCCGCCTTAGCGCCCGCCAGCGTGGTGTAATATGTCACTTTATTCTGCAGCGCACTGCGGCGGATTTCGTAAGAATCCGCCACGGCTTTTTTGTCTTCCGTGACGTTCACAATAAAGCTGATTTCATCGTTTTTAATCATGTCAACCACATGCGGACGTCCTTCGGCCACTTTATTCACAGGTATCACAGTCAGGCCGTTTTCCGTGAGCGCTTTTGCGGTACCTTTGGTCGCCACTAATGTAAACCCTAGTTGCGCCAGGTCTTGCGCAATATCCACTACTTTTTGGTGATCTTCATTACGCACGCTAATAAACGCACGGCCGCCTATGGGCAGCTTGGCCGATGCGCCTAATTGTGATTTTACAAATGCTTCCGCAAACGTCGCACCTACGCCCATGACTTCGCCTGTCGATTTCATTTCAGGCCCTAAAATAGTATCCACGCCGGGGAATTTAATGAACGGAAACACCGCCTCTTTCACCGAGTAATAAGGCGGAATCACCTCTTTGGTCACGCCTTGCGATTTCAAGCTTTGTCCTGCCATGCAACGTGCTGCAATTTTAGCCAGCTGCAAACCGCAGGCTTTTGAAACAAACGGTACGGTGCGTGATGCGCGGGGATTCACTTCCAGCACATAAACCGTTTCACCCTGAATCGCGAATTGCACGTTCATCAAGCCTTTTACGCCCAAGGCTTTGGCCATTTGCACGGTTTGGTCGCGTAACACGTCCTGCAGCTCTTTACTTAAACTGTAAGGCGGCAATGAACAGGCCGAATCTCCGGAATGCACGCCTGCCTGCTCCACGTGCTGCATAATGCCACCAATCAGCACATCTTCACCGTCACAAATTGCATCCACATCAATTTCTATCGCATCGTTCAAAAAGCGGTCTAGCAATACTGGTGAATCGTTCGATACTTTCACCGCTTCGCGCATGTAACGCTCTAATTGTGACTGCTCATGCACAATCTCCATAGCGCGGCCGCCCAATACATAGCTTGGACGCACCACGAGCGGATAGCCAATTTCAGTAGCCGCAATTAAAGCTGCCTCTGGCGTACGCGCGGTGCGGTTAGGCGGCTGTTTAAGGCCTAATTCCTGCAGCATTTGCTGAAAGCGCTCACGGTCTTCTGCACGGTCAATCGCATCCGGCGTTGTACCGATAATGGGCACACCGGCTTTTTCAAGATCACGTGCCAATTTTAGCGGCGTTTGTCCGCCATATTGCACAATCACACCAACCGGCTTTTCAATATTGACGATTTCCAGCACGTCTTCGAGTGTAACCGGTTCAAAATACAACCTGTCGGAAGTGTCATAATCCGTCGAAACGGTTTCCGGATTGCAGTTGACCATAATGGTTTCGTAACCGTCATCGCGCATCGCAAACGCGGCATGCACGCAGCAATAATCAAACTCGATGCCTTGGCCGATTCTATTAGGCCCGCCGCCCAATACCATGATTTTTTTCTTATCACTTGGCGCAGCTTCGCACTCTTCCTCATAGCTTGAGTACATATACGCCGTATTTGTGGCAAATTCCGCCGCGCAAGTGTCTACGCACTTGTACACCGGGCGCACATTCAAGGCTTGGCGGTAAGCACGCACCGCGTGCTGATCTGTATCCAGCAGCTTCGCCAGCCTTCTATCAGAGAAACCGCGACGTTTCAGCTGGAACAGCGCGTCTTTATTGAGGTCAGCAATATGCTTGCCCTTAAGCGCCATTTCGCGGTCGATAATGTCTTTGATCTGCGCTAAAAACCAAGGGTCGATTTTCGAGATATTGAATATTTGCTCAATCGTCATGCCGCATCTAAACGCATCGCCCACGTACCAAATGCGCTCCGGGCCTGGCTCACCCATCTCCTTGGTGATCCTGTCCAAATCTGTCGTAATCGGGTCCAAGCCATCCACACCCACTTCCAGGCCACGTAAGGCTTTTTGGAATGATTCCTGGAAGGTGCGGCCGATTGCCATCACTTCGCCTACGGATTTCATCTGCGTGGTGAGGCGCGAATCGGCTTGCGGAAATTTCTCGAACGCAAAACGCGGCACCTTAGTGACTATATAGTCAATACTGGGCTCGAACGAAGCAGGCGTTGCGCCGCCAGTAATCTCGTTTCTTAACTCATCCAAAGTAAAGCCCACGGCCAGTTTTGCCGCGACTTTGGCAATCGGGAAACCAGTGGCCTTAGAAGCCAATGCGGACGAACG
The DNA here is from genome assembly GCA_049687015.1 of Methylotenera sp. Classification (GTDB taxonomy): domain Bacteria; phylum Pseudomonadota; class Gammaproteobacteria; order Burkholderiales; family Methylophilaceae; genus Methylotenera_A. The sequence goes on from JBAVIP010000078.1 coordinate 90,589, forward strand.
TGACACGCGCGGATTCATCTCAATCACAATCATACGGCCATCATCAGGGTTGATGGCAAACTGCACGTTCGAGCCGCCCGTATCCACGCCAATCTCGCGCAATACCGCCAGTGAGGCGTTACGCATGATTTGGTATTCTTTATCGGTAAGTGTTTGTGCGGGTGCTACGGTAATACTGTCGCCTGTGTGCACGCCCATCGGATCAAGGTTCTCGATAGAGCAAATAATGATGCAGTTGTCCGCTTTATCGCGCACCACTTCCATCTCGTACTCTTTCCAGCCGAGCATGGATTCTTCAATCAACAATTCGTTGGTGGGCGAAGCGTCCAAACCACGTTCGCAAATCGCGATGAACTCTTCACGGTTATAGGCAATCCCGCCGCCGCTACCACCCATGGTGAAAGATGGCCGAATAATGGCCGGATAGCCAATACTGGCCTGCACTTGCAGAGCCTCTTCCATACTATGCGCAATAGAAGAGCGTGCAGAATCCAAGCCGATTTTGGTCATGGCTTCTTTGAATTTCTGGCGGTCTTCAGCTTTATCAATCGCCTCTTTCGAAGCGCCGATAAGCTCAACGTTATACTTGGCTAAAACTCCGTGTTTATCCAAATCCAAAGCGCAATTCAGCGCTGTTTGCCCACCCATGGTAGGCAGCAAAGCATCCGGCTTTTCTTTGGCAATGATTTTTTCGACCACTTGCCAGGTAATTGGCTCGATGTAGGTCGCATCCGCCATCTCCGGGTCAGTCATGATGGTAGCAGGGTTTGAGTTCACCAGAATGACGCGATAACCTTCTTCTCGCAACGCTTTACAGGCTTGGGCGCCAGAGTAATCAAACTCGCAGGCTTGCCCAATCACAATCGGGCCTGCGCCGATGATAAGAATGGATTTAATGTCAGTACGCTTAGCCATTAAGCTGCTTTCCTGTTCTGCATCAGCGTTATAAATTGATCAAACAAATAACTCATTTCGTGCGGCCCTGGGCTGGCTTCTGGGTGACCTTGAAAACTGAATGCAGGCTTATCGATGCGCGCGATACCTTGTAAACTGCCATCGAATAACGAAACATGCGTCACCTTTACGTTTTCAGGAAGCGTATTCTGGTCAGCCGCAAAACCATGGTTTTGACTGGTGATATACACACGCTTGGTTTCCACATCCTGCACAGGATGATTCGCGCCGTGGTGGCCAAATTTCATCTTCATGGTTTTAGCGCCTGAGGCTAACGCCAGCAACTGATGCCCCAGGCAAATACCAAAAGTCGGAATGCCCGTTTCTACCAGCGTTTTGATTGCCATAATCGCATAATCACATGGCTCCGGGTCGCCAGGGCCATTCGATAAAAAGACGCCATCTGGCTTATAACTTAAAGCTTCTTCAGCCGTGGCTTGCGCCGGCAACACGGTGACTTTGCAGCCGCGGGAAACCAGCATGCGAAGGATGTTACGTTTCACGCCGTAATCAAAAGCAACCACATTGAAAGTAGAATTTTCAGATTCAGCATAACCCTTATCTAAAGCCCATTCACCTTCGCTGAATTCATAAGCGGTTTTGCAGCTCACCACTTTGGCTAAATCCATGCCTGCCAAGCCAGGAAAAGCTTTGGCTTTGGTTAGCGCAGCAGCCTCATCAACTTCACCCGCCATAAGACAGCCCGCTTGAGCACCTTTTTCACGCAAAATACGCGTGAGCTTGCGAGTATCGATATCCGCAATCGCTACGATTTTATTGGCTTTCAGGTAATCGCTTAAGTTTTGGCTGCTGCGGAAGTTGCTCTCTAACAAGGGCAAATCACGAATGATTAAGCCCGCCGCATGAACCTTGCCGGATTCAACATCCTCAGCATTGGTGCCGGTATTGCCAATGTGTGGATAAGTCAGCGTGACGATTTGCTCGGTGTATGAAGGGTCAGTCAGGATTTCCTGGTAGCCCGTCATGCTTGTGTTGAATACCACCTCGCCCACAGTGTGCCCTGAAGCGCCAATTGCAATGCCATGAAAAACAGTTCCATCTGCTAACACTAAAACGGCTGGAATTGTTTTTGACACCTTGAGCTCCTTAAATTTCATGACGGCACTACTTTATATCTACTAGCTTGTATCTTCCAAAGCTATCAGCAGTAGATGTGCAAAACGGGAGGAGCTTTTTGGACTCTTCCCGTTTCAGAATTGCCGAATTATAGCGGAAACTCACCTAGCTTTCAAGCTCACTCATACTTTGATTATGCCGTTTTGCTAGCAACCATTGCGCGCAAATCGCGCCGATGAACGCCAGAAACATATCCCATTGCGTATCCCAGATATCACCCTGTGTTGCCAGAAAAGCCACCGCATCACTGCCAGAGGCCAGTGCCACCCACCACTCCAAAAATTCGTAGAAAGCACTAATAGCCAGACAAACGCAAGTAATAAGAAAAAACAACCATTTGCCGGCCCGCAGTGGTGAGGTGCGCAGTAAAATCTCACGTGCAATGATTGCCGGCACAAAACCTTGTGCCACATGCCCCACGCGGTCGTAATAATTTCTGTCTAAATGAAACGTGTCGCGCAGCCAGTTAAATAGCGGCACCTCGGCATAGGTGTAATGTCCGCCTACCATCAAGATAATAGCGTGCAGAAAAATTAGAAAATAGACCAAATTGGAAAGCGGAAATTTTTTATAGGTAAACCATAAAACTGGTATTGCAACCAGCACAGGAAACACCTCTAACAACCAAGTGAAATAATCGTGTGGACGAATCGCAGACCACACAAACACAAGGACAAGACAAATAAGTAATGACGATAAATAACGGCGGTCGCTCATCGAATTCCCTTTAAAGATTTTACCATTCTAATTCAGCCCGAATCGCTTGATCAGGAAGGCCTTCACTATCTGTGTCATCCCCAGATATACAGTCAGGATAAGTGCCAAATAAAACCAGAACACCAGCGGCAGTGGTGTCATTTGTAGATTGATCGCAAAGGCAGAGTAAGGCAGATACGCGCCCAGTGCGCAGATAAACAAAGTGGTAACCATCAAAGGCAAGCTGGGCTTGCTTTGCAGAAAAGGAATCTTCCCGGTTCGAATCACATGCACAATCAGGGTTTGCGAAAGCAGCGACTCCACAAACCAGGCAGTCTGGAATAATCCGGCGCGCTCCGGGGTTGTGCAATCAAATATAAACCACATCAAGCCAAAAGTGACATAATCAAAAATAGAGCTGATGGGGCCAATTGAGAATATGTATCTTGCGATGTTGGTAATCTCCCATTTACGCGGCTGCAAGATATATTCATCGTCAACATGATCAGTAGCAACTGACGTTTGGGAAAAATCGTATAGCAGATTGTTAAAAAGAATCTGCACAGGCGCCATCGGCAGAAAAGGCAGGAAGGCACTGGCACCAAGTACGCTGAACATGTTACCGAAATTCGAACTGGCGCTCATTTTGATGTATTTGATGATATTACCAAAGACTTTCCGCCCCTCTATCACACCGTCTTTGATGACCAGCAAATTCTTTTCCAGCAGGATGATGTCCGCTGACTCTTTAGCGATATCAACGGCGGTATCGACAGAAATGCCGACATCCGCCGTTTTGAGTGCGGGGCCATCATTAATGCCGTCGCCCATAAAACCTACCACATGGCCATTTGCCTGCAAGGCTTTAATGACGCGTGCTTTCTGCTGGGGCGAGAGTTTTGCAAAGACTGTCACATTCTCAACCTCTTCCGCCAGCTGCAAATCCGTCATCTGCTCGATCTGGCTACCCAGCGCAATTTTATCTACTGCCAAACCAACGTCATGACAAATTTTGCGGCTTACCACATCGTTATCTCCCGTCAATATCTTGACTGTAACGCCATATTTCAAAAGGCTTGCAATGGCAGGGGCAGCTGATTCTTTCGGTGGATCAAGAAAGGCAATATAACCGCTCAGAATCAGATTGGCTTCATCTTTTGGCTCGTAGATTGCAGGGCCAGAGCCTACCTCCTTGTACGCCACGGCAATCACACGAAAACCATCTGCATTCAGGTCGTTCACAACGGCATAAGCCTCTTTAACATGAAGCGGATTGAGTGGAAGGATTTCCCCATTCAATTGCATCCGATCGCAGACACTGAAAACTTCCTCGACGGCGCCTTTGCATATCAGCAAGTGCGATGTTTTATTTTTTTCCACAATGACTGACATGCGTCTTCGCTGAAAATCAAAAGGAATTTCATCAATCTTCTGATAAAAATGAGCCTCATGCAGCTTCTTGTGAACCTCAGCATGCTCCAGCACTGCAATATCCAGCAGATTCTTTAAGCCGGACTGATAATGGCTGTTTAGATAGGCAAGTTCAAGCACTTGCTCATCTTCTTTACCGGTGATATCGACATGCCTTTCCAGAATCACCTTATCCTGAGTAAGTGTTCCGGTCTTATCCGCACACAAAATATCCATCGCACCAAAATTCTGGATGGCATTCAAACGCTTGACGATAACTTTTTTACGTGACATCACCATCGCGCCTTTAGCAAGGTTTATGGTGACCAGCATCGGCAACATTTCAGGAGCCAAACCCACTGCAACAGCGGAAGCGAACAATAGAGCCTCCATCCAGTTGCCTTTCATGAAGCCATTGATCAGAAACACTGCAGGCACCATAACCAGCATGACACGAATAATAAGCCAGATGAATTTCTGGATACCTTGATCAAAACTGGTGAGTTCCCTTACGCCAACAACACTGGAAGCAATCGAACCAAAAAAGGTGCGCCCACCGGTAGCCACCACAACGGCGACAGCGGTGCCAGAAACCACATTGGTTCCCATAAAACAGATGTTGAGCAATTCCGGAACGCTGGCTTTTGTTGATGGATTTTTACCGGCATGTTTCTCAATCGGCATGGATTCGCCCGTCAGCGCAGACTGATTCACGAACAGATCTTTAGCGGACAGCACTCTCAGATCCGCCGGTATCATATCTCCCGCTGACAAATGCACAATGTCGCCCGGCACAAGCAGGCTAAAATCAATTTCAATGAGTTGACTGGAAGCAGTCGGGGAGATCCTGCGAAGTACCGAGGCCGTTGAGCTGACCAATGAACGCAGGCTTTCAGCAGCCTTGCTTGAGCGGTATTCCTGAAAGAAAGCGAGCGTCGTGGAAAAGACAACCATCAGGGCAATTACTTCCGCGCCTCTAACTTCGCCTGTAAAAATCGCTACTAACGAAAGCCCCAATAATAACAAGGGCAATGGGCTAATGAAATAACTTAGAAACCGAAAAAAAACTGACTTCTGCTTTTCACTCGCAACAATATTAGGGCCAACTCTTGTGAATCTTTTTTTTACCTCAGACGCCAAAAGCCCTTCCAAAGAAGAGCCAAGTGCTACTAACACATCAGAGGCTTCAAGTCTGGCGTATTGATGAAGTTTATCCGAAATTTCGTACTCCTAATTGCAGATTGAGTACCTGGCACATACGCTAGTTTTACATGTCGCGGTTAACGCAAACCCAACACTTCTAACTTATCGTAAACCCCGATTTCTTGCCGGCAAAAATTTGGCAACACGCAGTACCTCCAGCAAGCATCGCAGGCGCAAATCTCTGCACAAATGATGAAGGAATGGCAGACCATACAAACATCGCGCCTAATATGGCTAACAGGGCAATGAAGAATCTGAGGCGGCTGTTCATGGTTTTTGGTTAAATCGTGGGATGAGCTAATCCCCTTCGATCGTGAATAACACAGCAGCGTATAGCATTACGCTAGCCCCTATCATCTCTAACCCTTCTTCAACTGCAACTTCTAACAGATACAAATTATTTAATTCATCCACATTACGCAGATATTGGTAACTAATAATTTCAAGTCCAACTCCACCCGCCAGCACTATTAAAAATCCCAAAGTAAAAAGAACAGATTCTTTAGGGTAAAACCGCCATATTTTAAGGATATTTTTTTGCAATACTGCTAACAAAGTTAACCCCGCCACCACGTAAATAGGAATCCATAAGCCATAATCTCCCTTGAATCTGGGCAGCCATTCAATGTGATTAAATGTCCAAGAAACCCTTTCATGAATCGAGATGGCTTCATCCATTGACAGAAAAATAAGACATAAGCCAATAAAACTTAAAAAATTTAATGAGTCATTTTTAGGCAACGGATACCTGAATTTTTGTAGCAAAAATAAAATACCGATTAAAAATAGCTGCACAGAAGAAAACCAGGAAGGCACTGTTGACTCTTGATCAAGATCAATTAGATGGTGCGTTCTACCAAAGGCATAAAAACGATGGTCTAGCAGATATAGAATCACCATGCATAATTCTAATGCAATGAGTAATTTCAGCATTAGCTTTGCCTGTTGAGGACTAAACTTTAAGTTAATGTTGGTCATATGTGATTAAAGGCTTTAGGGAGTTAATATGGTTTATTTTTTATATATTTTGATTATTTCAGGTAAAGGTTATCACAACGATAATTAAAACGAAACTTCGTTTCTTTAGAGGAGAGATTATAAGGTGATATCACAATTTACTTAAACCCCAACACATCCCGCATATCGTAAAGTCCTGTTTTTTTATCGACCAGATATTTAGCCGCACGCAAAGCCCCCAGCGCAAAGGTGGCGCGGCTGCTGGCTTTATGTGTCAGTTCCACGCGCTCTCCGGTACCGGCAAACACCACGGTATGGTCGCCCACCACATCGCCGCCACGCAGCGTGGCAAAGCCGATTTTTCCTGCTTCACGCTCACCAGTCACACCTTCACGGGCGTAGATGGCGCAATCTTTAAGCTCCCGCCCCAAGCCTTGCGCGGCAGCCTCGCCCAAGCGCAGTGCGGTGCCGGAAGGTGCATCGACTTTATGGCGATGATGCATCTCCACCACTTCTATGTCGTAACCATCATTCAGCACTTTGGCCGCTTGCTCCACTAAGTTAATGAGCAAAGTCACGCCCACGCTCATGTTGGGTGCAAAAACGATGGCGATTTGTTTTGAAGCTGCTTCTATCTTGGCTTTCTGCTCGACGGTAAAACCTGTTGTACCAATCACATGCTTGACACCGGCTTGCCTGCATGCTTCCAGATACTGCATCGTCGCTTCAGGGCGGGTAAAATCAACCAATACATCCGCGCCTTTTAGCGCGGCAGCGATGTCGCCGGTAATTTTTACGCCAGAATTTTTACCAAATTGTTCGCCTGCATCACGACCGATTTGCGGGCTTTGTGCGCGGTCCAACGCAGCATGTAATTGCAATTCACTATCTGCAAACACGCCTTCTAGCAAGGCTTGGCCCATACGCCCGGTTACCCCTGCTATAACGATTTTCATTTTCATTTTCATATTTCGTCTTTAACTTTTAAAAAATTAAAAGCCAATCTTTTCTAACATGCGCTCAAAGTAACCAGGTTCAGCTTCTGGTGGTGGCGGTTCTTGCTCTACTTTTTTTGGCTTAGCTTTATTATCCGCGGCGGCCGGAACAGTGTCTTTTGGTGCCGTTTCAAGATTTTTATTATCTAAATTTTTGTCTAGCCTAAAAGCATTGGGCTCATCTTGTTTTGCGTCTGGCTGTGCTGGCGCTACTGGCGATGACTTTTCAGGCACAGGCAGAGGTGCAGGTTTTGGCGGCTCAACTGGTTCCAATTTCTTTGGCTCAAATTTCTTAGGCTCAACCATTGGCTGTTCTGCCTTAGGTGTTTCGACTGCAGGCGGTGCAATCTCAATCGGCACCGCCAATACAGAAGGCACATCTTGAGCAGGCTCTGTTAGGCCGGCCGCAGGCGTCTCTGGAGCAACTGCATTTGGCATTTCAACTTTGGGCATTTCAACTTTCGGCACTTCCATAGGCGTAGCTTCTATTGGCTTGGTTACAGGCGTTTTATCGTCTTTTTCCCAGAATTTCAATTTATCCAGCAATCCTTTTTCTTTTGGTTTTGGTTCAATCGATTTTGGCAGCGTCACCACACCGGCCTCTGTGCCAGTGGCCGCGCCTGCCGTGCCTTGTGGCACCACATCTCCGCGCACACGTGCAAGCAAATCTTTTTCAAATTCTAAAATCACACGACGCTGCTCAACAACTTTTCCGGCTTGACGTAACTGATAAAAATAATCCCAGCGGTTGCTATGAAAACTATCAACGATTAATGGCGTGCCCATAATAAATCGCACCTGCGATTTCGTCATACCGGGGCGCAATTGCAGCAACATTTTGGAAGTCACCACATTTCCCTGCTGAATATCCATCTTGAATGGCTTGATGACAGGCACGCTAGAACCGCAGCCCGTAAGTAAGGCACTACTGGCAAAGAGCAACGCAAACAACAATTTTAATAAATAATGCATGATTTTTGGGTGAATGACTTATTACTGAATTGGCGTTAATATACCACGATGGGTGCAACCCTAAAACCACAAAGTTAACCCTAATCACTATTTTTGGGTACAAATTGATGCATGATCAAAAAGATTTAAAGAACGCCGGCCTTAAAGCTACGCTGCCTAGATTAAAGATTCTGGAGCTGTTTGAAAACAGCGCCGAGCGGCATTTATCGGCCGAAGATATCTACAAAATTTTAATCACCACTGGTGAAGATGTTGGCTTGGCGACCGTATATCGAGTATTGACGCAATTTGAGCAGGCGGGGCTTTTGCTGCGCCACCACTTTGAAAGCGGCAAAGCGGTGTTTGAGCTGAATGAAGGCCATCACCACGACCATATCGTATGTTTGCAGTGCGGCCATGTGGAAGAGTTTTGCGATGAGGAAATCGAAAAGCTGCAACACAAAGCTGCCAAAGAACGCGGATTCAAGATTCATGAGCATTCGCTTTACATATACGCCGATTGCACCAAAAAGCCGTGTCCGCACAAAAATTAAAAAATTATGTAGTTCAAATTAATAACAAAAACGTTAGGTATACATATATTTTAGGGAGCGTATCATGCTAAAAAAATATTCATCGCTATTCATCGCAGTAATCATCAGCTTAACCATCACCGCTTGCGGCACTAATCCTGTTACCAAGAAAAAAGAGTTCCAGTTTGTCTCCGAAGCCAAAGAAGTTGAAATAGGTAAACAAAATTACTCACCTGCGCGCCAATCGCAAGGCGGTGATTACATTATCGACCCCGAGCTCACCGCCTACGTGCAAGGCATTGGCAAGCGCCTGGGTGCAGTATCCGACAGGCCAGAACTCCCTTATGAGTTTGTTGTGCTAAACGATTCAGTTCCCAACGCCTGGGCCATGCCGGGCGGCAAAATCGCGTTTAACCGTGGCTTGTTATACGAGTTGAATAGCGAAGCCGAACTCGCCGCTGTCATGGGGCATGAGATTGTACATGCGGCGGCACGACACGGCGCAAAAAGCATGGAGCGCGGCATATTTCTGCAAGGTGCGATGATCGCCGTGGGCATTGGCGCGCAAAATACCGATTACGCCAATCTGGCGGTAGGTGCCTCGCAGCTTGGCGCGCAGCTCATCTCGAGCAAATACGGGCGCGATGCTGAATCAGAATCTGATTACTACGGCATGAAATACATGAAAAAAGCCGGCTACGACCCAGCCGCAGCCGTCACCCTGCAGGAAACCTTTGTACGCCTGAGCGCCAACAAAGAAAGCAATTGGCTAACAGGCTTGTTTGCCAGCCACCCGCCTTCACCTGAGCGGGTAGCAGCCAACAAAGTCACGCTGGAAAAACTGGGTGTGGGCGGCGAAATGGGCAAAGAAACCTACGCGCAAAAAGTAGCCAAAGTGAAAGCCACGCAGCCCGCCTACAAAGCCTATGACGACGCAGTGAAAGCCTTAAAAAAAGGTGACGCTTCCACCGCTACCAGTCTTGCGCAGAAGGCCATTGCGGGCGAGCCGCGCGAGGCAAAGTTTCAAGAGCTGTTGGGTGACATTGCACTGACACAGAAAAAACCGCAGGAAGCGCTAGCGCATTATGACAAAGCCATTAAAATGCAGCCGGATTACTTCAAACCGCATGTGCAGAGCGGTATTGCGCTGTTTAACATGGGCAAAAAAGCCGAAGCCGAGCCATTTCTGAAGCGTGCCAATGAGCTGTTTCCCACCGCGCCGGGACACGCCTTGCTGGGCGACATTGCAGAAAGCCGTGGCGAAATGGATATCGCCTTGCAGCACTACCAAATAGCGGCAAGTTCAAACTCAGAAATCGGCAAGCAAGCAGGCGAACATGCGGTACGTATTGATTTACCACGCAACCCAAGCAAATACATACGCTCTGGTGCGCTGGCCGATAGCGGCGGCAACTTATTTGCGGTGGTGGAAAATGGCACATCTTTACCTGTAGGCCGCGTGCAAGTGCGCGTGGTGAAATATGATGCGCAAACCGGTCGCGCCATTGGACAAAGCCAACCAATGATTATCAACGGCGTACAACCAGGCAAACGCAACCAGATTGCCATTGGTGAACGCGTTAAAACCCCGCAAGAAGCGCAGTTGTATAAAGTGGTAGTGGAAGCGGCGGAGTTGGCGAAGTAATGGCTACTTTTAAATGTGACAATTGCGGCGAGTTAAACCATGAATCACAAAAAATTACTGACGCCAGCCCAACATATATCAACAAATTTGTTCAACTAATTGCTCTTTTTATGCCTGGGAGTGGCGGTAGCAGAGGAATGTTTACAAGTGGCAATGTGTGCAAAAAGTGTCAATCTCAAATTTATGTATTCATAGGATTCATACTACTATTAGCAGGTCTGCTCTTGTTTAGTTTTCTTAGCACGTAGGCTGCTGGGGTGAACAGGTTTTGTGAACCCCAACGCTTCTCACATCTACATAAAACCTAGCATCTCTTTCGCATGGTTGCGCGTGGTTTCGGTAATCTGAATGCCGCCCAGCATGCGCGCGATTTCTTCCACACGCTCTAACTGACTCAAAGTTTGAATATGACTTAAAGTTGCGCCATTGTGCTGCGTTTTGCTGACTTGCAAATGCTGTGCGGCTTGCGCGGCGACCTGTGGCAAATGGGTAATCACCAACACTTGGCGCTCTACACCCAGTTGCTTGAGTAACTGTCCGACCACCTCTGCTACGCCGCCGCCGATGCCCACATCGACTTCATCAAAAATCATGCAAGGCACGCTGCCTTGCGCCGCCGTTGTTACATGTAAGGCCAAACTTATTCTTGAGAGTTCGCCGCCAGAAGCAACTTTGTTGAGTGGTCGCGGTTCTACCCCTGCGTGACCTGCCACTAAAAACTCAACTGTTTCTAAACCACTTGCAGATGCCTCGCATGGCTGTAAAGCCGCCTCGAATCGCCCACCACTTAGCGATAAACGCTGCATTTCTGCACTGATTTTTTGACTTAAAGTTTTAGCAGCTTGCTGGCGGTTTGCGCTCAGTTGTTTGGCTGAGGCTTGGTAAGCGCTAAGCGCCTCTATTTCTTGCTTGGCAAGCGCGCCATCATTAGCAAAACCTTCCAGCTCGGCCATGCGCGTTTGGCAAACATTCAGCAAATCGGGTAATTCTTCAGGCTTGTTGCGATATTTGCGCGAGATATTATGCACAGCTTGTATGCGACTTTCCACCTCTGCCAGCCTTGCAGGATCCAGCTCTGCCGTTTGCAAATAGCGATTCAAGGTGCGACTAGCCTCTTCCAGTTGAATCACTGCAGAATCAACGCCATCGGCAGCTTCTTTTAATTTTTCGTCGAACTCAACAAGACCCCCTAATTTTTGCTGCACTTGCGCCAGCATACTCATGGCTGCAGGCTCGTTATCATCCAGCAGCGCAATGCATGCCTCCAACCCAGAAAGCAAAGAAGCCCCGTTGGCAAGGCGGTGATGTTCTGCCTGCAGCTCCGGCCATTCTTCGGCAGCAAAATTAAGTTGCTGCAGCTCGCGTATTTTATCGCGTAATTCAGCGAGTTCATCTGCGTAAGCAGCCGAATTTTTTTCGACTTCCAGACGCTGCAAATGCAGCTGATGCCAGGATTTATAAAGTGTTGCAACCTGATTGGCGAGCGCCATGCTGTCTGCGAATTCATCCAGAATCTGCCGCTGCGTACCGGTTTTAAGAAGCGAGTGATGCGCATTCTGGCTGTAAATATCGACTAACAATTCGCCTAAATCTTTAAGCTGCCCGATGGTGACCGCGGTGCCATTAATGAAGCCGCGGCTGCGGCCATCACTATAAATAACACGTCTGAGAACCAATACCGGAGCGCCTTCCAGGGCATTGCTATTTAAATCATTCTCTGCGAGCCATTCGTTTGCTTGGTTATTCATTGAAAAGGTCGCGCTGATGTCGGCTTTGTCCGCAGCCGCGCGAACCACTGCGCCATCATTGCGCTCACCCAGCGCAAGCGACAGTGCATCAATCAAGATGGATTTGCCCGCACCGGTTTCACCCGTGAGTGTGGTGAAGCCTGCGTGAAACTCCAGATCGAGGCTTTCGACAATAATAAAATCGCGGATGGAAAGACTTTGTAACATAATTAAATCAACTACTTAGAATGTTCCTATTTTTGCTTAGAATCGAAAGTGACAAGTCGAAGACAGTACGAATTGTACGGCGAGACGCAGTCAACACAGCCAGTTTTGATTGTTAGCAAAAATACTAACCCCAGTTGAGCTTGTTGCGCAACATATCAAAATAACAATACTCACCCGGATGCAGCAGGGTAATGTTTTTAGGTGCGCGTGTGATCAATATTTTATCACCCGCCTCTAATGCAATTTGAAATTGCCCGTCAAAACTAACCTGGGCTTCATCAACCTGCACCAGCGTCACCTCGATTTTGCTGGCACTATTGACTGTAATCGGGCGATTAGTCAAGGTGTGTGGGCTAATCGGCACAAGCGCTATCGCCTCTAGGTTGGGATGCAAAATCGGGCCGCCCGCAGAAAGTGAATAAGCCGTGGTACCGGTAGGCGTGGTTAATATCAAGCCATCACCCCTCTGTTTGTATACAAATTTACCGTTAATCTCAACTTGCAGCTCAATTAGGCGCAGGCCGCTTTTTACCACTACATCGTTTAGTGCAAACCCTTGATACACAAGCTTTCCAGCACGGTGTATGCTGGCCGATAGCAGCATGCGTGGCTCTTGTTGATAATCGCCCGCCAAAATTTTATCAAGCGCCGTCAGCATATCTTCTGCGCGCAAATCTGTTAAAAAACCAAAACGGCCGCGATTAATACCCACCAGCGGGATTTCAGCATTCATGATAGTTCTGGCCACGCTTAGCATGGTGCCATCGCCGCCCATCACAATCGCCAGATCAACTTTATTACCTATAGTTTCCAACGAAGCGGTTTTAAAGCCTGTGAGTTCAGCATACTGCGCGGTGTTTTGCTCTAACCAAACCTCAATATTTTTAGCACTTAAATGACGCGCCAAATCGGCCAAATCGCTTTGCATGGATTGCAAAGCCGATTGATTCATGTATTTGCCGATAATGGCGATTTTTTTAAAATTTGTGTGCATGATGGAATTAAAACATAGTCGAGTAGTCTAGGCAAAGATGAGAATTAAATGAAGTACAAGAAAATGTAGTTTGAAAGGCATATTTTGCGCCATAATCTCGGCCTTAGGTTTCTTAATTGCATAATAATTAAGCAGAAATTTTTAATTACACAAATTAAAACCAACAAATTACATATATAAAATCACAATGACAACACTGCAACAAAACAACATACTCAAAACCTACTTTTTCATCACCTATCTGTTGGTGCTGTGGCTGGTTTCAGACTCCTTGCCATTTGCGAGCGCCTATGCCGAAGGCTGGCTGACATTTGCGTTTATGATCGTTGCGTTTTTGTTGTATGGGATTTATTACCTGTTACCCGCGATTGCAATCACTGCGCTGGTTAAATATATCAGCCATCGTTTCAACTCAAACAGCTCACGCCTAACCTATATTGCAGCCATATTGACTGGCGGCATTACTACGCTGCTACTTTATGCCAATGCGAAGATTTTCGCGCTATACGGTATGTTCTTTAATGGCTTTATTCTTAATTTGGTGATGACGCCAGGTGGCATTGAATCCCTAGGTGGCAGCAATGCATCGGACGTAGGCTTTGCACTCATTGCATTTGGCTTTATTGGGTTACAAGCTTTATTACTATGGCTTGTAGCGCGTTTGTACCAGAAAAAACCTAACTTTCTGCCGTCGTTCAAGTTTTTGCCCATCTCGGCATTAATCGTCACCGTGCTTATTCACATGGGGTTTGCGCTGGATAGCTATGCCAAAAACCATTTTAATGTAGTTGCCGAATCCATCCCATTCTTCCAGACTGTTTCTGCGCGTGGTTTTTTTAAAAGACTAGGCTTTACTGCACCTCGCGAAACCAAGCTCAAAGTCAGCGGCAAGCTAAATTACCCGTTAAAGCCACTACAATTTAGCCGCCCTGCAAAGCCCTATAACATCATCTGGCTGGCTTCAGAATCGTGGCGCGCAGACTCCTTAGATGAAAAAGTTATGCCTAACACTTGGCAATTTGCTGCTAACGCTGCTCGCTTTACACACAACTTTAGCGGCGGTAATGGTACCCGCATGGGCATATTTACTATGTTTATGGGCATACCAGGTAATTACTGGTTTTCATTTTTAGATTCTCGCCGTGGCGCGGCAATTGTGGATGTTCTACAGCAGCAACAATACCAGATGAGCTTTTATACTAGCGCGAAATTTTCTTACCCGGAGTTTGATAAAACCATTTTTGCACAAGTACCTGGCGAGCAGTTACATGACCAAAATAAGAATGGCACTGGATGGGAAAACGATCGCGATAACGTCTCCAGCCTGCTTTCATTTATCGACAAGCGTGATCAAAGCCGCCCCTTCTTCACGTTTATGTTTTTCGAGTCGCCACATGCGCGCTATTACTTTCCGCCAGAAAGCGTGATTGCTAAACCCTATTTCGACGACCTGAATTACGCCACTTTAAGCAAAGAAGCGCTTCGCAAAGATATTGTGCCGATTAAAAACCGTTATATTAACTCTGTGCACCATTTAGATATGCAGTTTGGCCGCTTATTCGATTACCTTAAAGAACACAAGTTAATGGATAACACCATCGTCATATTGCTTGGCGATCATGGTGAAGAGTTCATGGAACACGGCTTTTGGGGGCATAACTCTACTTTTGTTGATCCGCAAGTGCGCACGCCATTAGTGATTTACGCTCCAAACATGAAGCCACTGGTGAGCGACCAAATGACAAGCCACATGGATGTCGTGCCAACGATGATGCCGTTGCTTGGCGTTACCAATCCAACGAGCGACTATGCGACAGGCTATAATTTACTGACTGGCGAAAAACGTAGCCACACCTATATTTCTGATTGGGACAGAGTGGCTTATGTGGATGATGACGTTAAAATCACGCAACCTGTGAATGGCAAAGGTTTTACGCTGATGAAAGTCAGCAAAGGCAATGATGATCCGCTCAACGCCGATGAGCGCAATACATTGTTAGCAAAAAAACAACCCGCAATGCTGCAGTTAGTTCAAGATTTGAGCAAGTTTTTCAAGAAAAAAGAAACAATCGCACAAGCGCAATAGCATTGCCTAATCGCAGCAAGTAACCGATAATTTCAGCGTGGATACCCTATATGGATAAGCGTGCGCAAATCTTGCTCAAAACCCTGGTGGAACATTACATTAGTGATGGTCAGCCGATTGGCTCGCGCACATTATTGCAGCACTCTGGCCTGGATGTCAGCCCTGCCACAATTCGCAATGTGATGAGCGACCTTGAGCAACTGGGCTTTATTGCCAGCCCGCATACTTCGGCTGGTCGCGTGCCCACGCAAAAAGGTTATCGCTTATTTGTAGATACGCTACTCACCGTGCAGCCTTTAGATACTCAGGCGGTGAATCAGCTTAAAAGCGGCTTATCTTCACTCAACCAGAATGAGCTTATCTCTAGCGCAGCGGACATGCTGTC
The DNA here is from genome assembly GCA_049687015.1 of Methylotenera sp. Classification (GTDB taxonomy): domain Bacteria; phylum Pseudomonadota; class Gammaproteobacteria; order Burkholderiales; family Methylophilaceae; genus Methylotenera_A. The sequence goes on from JBAVIP010000078.1 coordinate 106,490, forward strand.
GCAACTCACACAATTCGCCGGGCTGGTGATGATCCCCAAACGTAAAGCACTTTCTTTCAAGCATCTGGAATTTTTACCGCTGGCCGAAAAACGCATTCTGGTGATTATCGTCACCAGCGACGGCAACGTGCAGAATCGTATCATCCTCACCGAAAAACCTTATTCAGCCAGTGAACTCACGCAAGCCAGTAATTACTTTAACGCCAATTTTTCGGGCCAAACGTTTGATGAAGTGCAGCAAAAACTGCATGCGGAACTTAAACAGATGCAAACCGACATGAACCGTTTAATGACAGCAGCGCTAGAAACAAGCACCCGTGCGGATTCTGGCGATGGCGTGGTGATTGCTGGCGAGCGCAATCTATTGCAAATTGACGATTTATCCGCCAACGTCAGCAGCCTGCGTAAACTGTTCGAGATTTTTGAACGCCGCACTTCACTCATGCAATTGCTGGACAACAGCCAGCGCGCAGAAGGCATACAGATATTCATCGGTGGCGAAAGCGGCTATTTGCCTTTGGACGAATGCAGTATGGTTACTGCGCCATATGAAGCAGATGGGCAAGTGGTTGGCACGCTGGGCGTCATCGGCCCAACCCGTATGGCCTATGAACGCGTGATTCCCATTGTGGATGTGACGGCGAAGCTACTATCGAACGCTTTATCAAATAACTAAAAATAGAAAATTAAATGGCTTATTACAATCCGGAACCACCCTTTGAACATGGCGACCAGCCAAAAGTCGGCATTCTGCTCGCTAATTTAGGTACGCCAGATGCGCCAACCGGTGCGGCTTTGCGGCCATACCTGCGCCAGTTTTTAAGCGACACACGCATTGTAGAAATCCCGCGCGCCATCTGGTGGTTTATTTTACATGGCATTATTCTGCGGGTTCGCCCGAAAAAATCTGCCGAAAAATATGCGCAGGTATGGACGCCGGAAGGTTCACCACTGCTGGCACATACGCAAAAGCAGGCGCAGTTACTACGCGGATTTCTGGCGCAAAAAATAAAATCACCTTTCGCGGTCGAGTTGGGCATGAGTTACGGCAACCCTTCTATCGCAACGGCCATCGAAAAACTCAAAGCACAGCATTGCGACCGCATTCTGGTGTTTCCGCTGTATCCGCAATACGCGGCAAGTAGCACCGCATCGGTCATGGACGCGGTGTTTCGCGTGTTGCTCAAAACGCGTAACCAGCCCGCGGTGCGCAGCATTCGCCATTATCACGACCACCCGGCCTACATCGCCGCACTCGCGCAAAGCGTGCATGCACATTGGCAAATGCACAGCGGCAAGCCTAGTAAATTAGTAATGAGCTTTCATGGCGTTCCAAAATTTCACCTGCTGAAAGGCGACCCATATCACTGCGAATGCCACAAGACGGTACGCCTTTTGGCAGAAGCTTTGGGACTGAATAAAGATGAATATACCGTGGCGTTTCAGTCGCGCTTTGGTAAGCAAGAGTGGCTGCAACCCTATCTGGCAAGTATTTTGGAAGCATTAGGCAAAGCCAAAACCCAGCGTATCGATGTGATTTGTCCAGGCTTTAGTAGCGATTGTTTGGAAACACTGGAAGAAATCGCCATAGAAGGCAAACATATTTTTCAAAGTAATGGCGGCGGCGAGTATCACTATATTCCGGCGCTTAACGAAAATGATGCCTGGATGCATGCCATGACCGAAATCGCGCTCGAAAACCTGCAAGGCTGGGTGAGCGCCGAATGGGATACAGCCCAAGCCAGAAAAGAAGCTGAAATGATGAAATTAAGGGCGCAGGCTTTGGGTGCCAAACAATAAGCGTTATAATCCGCCTATCATTCGAGAATGCTTGATGAGAAAAAATATAGTTTTCGTACTTCTTGTTGGCTTGTTTAATGCTACTGTGAAATGGCTTAAAAGAAAGTAATCACTCATGATTGTTGTAACAGGCGGTGCGGGAATGATAGGTTCTATTATTTCATGGCACCTCAACACAAAACTCGGTCGCGATAATTTAGTCATTGTCGACCGCGTCACACACGAAGAACAATGGCATAACCTCGCGCATCGCCAGTACGCGCAATATCTGGATAAAGACCAGTTGCTGCCTTGGCTTCAAAATGGCACGGAATCTAAAGCCCGTACCGATATTGAAGCCATTATCCATATGGGTGCGATTAGCGCGACCACCGAGCGTGACTTCAATAAATTAGTGGAAAGTAACATTCACTACTCGCAAAACCTATGGACATGGTGCGCAAACAACAACGTACCGTTTTTTTACGCCAGCTCTGCAGCCACCTATGGTGATGGCAATCAGGGTTATAACGATAACTCGGTTGACGGCTTGCGCCCACTTAACGGCTATGGTTATTCTAAACATTTTTTCGATCAATGGGCATTGCGCCAGACGGCTGAAGATTCGCCCCCAGCCTGGGCAGGCTTCAAGTTTTTTAACGTATACGGCCCTAACGAATACCACAAAGAACGCATGGCGAGCGTGGCGTACAACACCTTTAAACAATTTAGCCAGACAGGCACTATGCGGCTATTTAAAGGCACTAGGGCAGGCATAGAAGATGGCATGCAAATGCGTGATTTTGTGTATGTGAAAGACGCTGCCAACGTGGTTATACATTTTCTCAGTGCCTCCCTAAACAACAAGCCTGCAGACCATTCAATCACTACGAATGGCATCTACAATATCGGCACTGGCCAGGCACGCAGCTTCAAGGATTTAGCCACAGCGGTGATGACAAGCATGGGCAAAGCACCGCATATCACTTACATCGACATGCCCGCAGACTTGCAAGGCAAATATCAGTATTTTACCGAAGCCAATATGAGTAAACTTATTGCTGCCGGTTATGTCACTCCTTTCACCAGCCTGGAAGACGGCGTAAATGACTACGTGCAAAATTACTTAATGCAGGCTGACCCTTACTGCTAGGGAGAGAAAAATGAAATATGTTAATTATTTAAAAGGCGAACATACTGCCCACATGGCGATGTTCAATGCACTTGAGCCCCTATTTCCGCTGATCAGCGAAGTGGGCATCGCCATGCAGAACTGCATTAAAAATGGCGGCAAAATCTTGCTGATGGGCAATGGCGGCAGCGCGGCTGATAGTCAGCACATCGCGGCCGAAATTGTCGGGCGTTTCAAGAAAGAACGTAAGGGTATGCCAGCCATTGCGCTCACCACCGACACTTCCATTCTCACCTCGGTGGGTAACGATTATGGCTACGACTATATTTTTGCGCGTCAAATCGAAGCGCTGTGCCGCCCCGAAGATTTGGTGATTGGTATCACCACCAGCGGCAATAGCGCTAATGTTGTACGCGCAATTGAAGCAGCTAAAGCAATTGGCGCAACTACCGTAGGCCTGACAGGTGGAACTGGCGGCAAGCTGTTGAATTTATGTGATTTTAATTTAATCATGCCATCGAATGTAACTGCAAGAATTCAGGAAGCGCATATCTTTGTGGGGCATAGCCTCTGCGAAATTTTAGAATCAGACTAAATACAAGATTAAATTAAAACCTATGCAACAAAAACTCTTTGATACAGTCAAGCTATTCGGTAGCAAAAGCCAGCACGCGCTGGTGATTGGCGATGTGATGCTGGACCGATATCTGATCGGCTCTGTAGGACGCATCTCACCCGAGGCGCCAGTGCCGATTGTGCTGTTGAAACAGCACAACGAGCGCGCTGGCGGCGCAGCGAATGTAGCAGCAAATTTAGCCCAATTAGGCATTAAAACGCATATTATTGGTTGCGTAGGCAATGATAGCGAAGCCAAAATGCTGCTTGGACTGCTCGGCGAAATCGACGTCGATACAAGCGGAATGTGCACATCCAGCCGCCGCCCTACCATTGCCAAGACCCGCGTATTGAGCGGCCACCAGCAAATGATGCGGCTCGATCAGGAAAGTGGCGCGCCATTTGATAGTGCTGAAAATACTCAGCTATTGAGCGCTATTCAGGCGCAACTTGCCCTCAAGCCTGCCGTTGTGATTTTGTCTGATTACGCTAAAGGTTTATTAAGCAGCGAAATCTGTCAAACCATCATCAAGCAATGTAAAACTCAACATATCCCTGTGCTGGTCGACCCGAAGGGCCGCGATTACAGCAAATACCGGGGAGCAACTGCACTGACCCCCAACAAAAAAGAAACCGCTGAAGCCTGCGATACGACAACAAACGACCCGGATTTAATCAGCAAAGCAAGCATGTTAAAAAGTGGTCTGGATCTGCAGTTCCTTGCAATCACGCGTAGTGAAGAAGGCATTAGCCTCATTGATTCAAATACACACCACCTGCCCGCCATTGCCAAGCAAGTGTTTGACGTGTCTGGTGCGGGTGACACTGTGGTAGCCACACTGGCTGCAGGTTTGATGAACGGACTTACCCCGCTGGAGAGCCTGCAAATCGCTAATATCGCCGCTGCGGTTGTAGTCGGCAAAGTAGGTACGGTGCCGATTACGCAATCCGATTTATTAGAAGCGCTGACTGTACAGCAAGGCAGTGAACAAGCGCATAAGATATGTGATTTGACACAATTGATGCAAAAAATTGAAGGCTGGAAAATATCCAGGCAAAAAATCGTGTTCACTAACGGCTGTTTTGATTTGCTGCATGCAGGTCATGTCACCTATCTTGAAGCCGCAAAAAAACATGGCGACAAACTCATCCTGGGCCTGAATACAGATCGCTCCGTTAGCGCGATTAAAGGCCCAACACGGCCGGTAGTGCATGAAAATGACCGTGCGCGCGTGCTGGCAGCGCTAGAGTCTGTTGACGCGGTGATATTATTTGACGAAGACACGCCCATCCATCTCATCAACGCAATTAAACCCCATGTCATTGCCAAAGGTAGCGATTACACTGCAGACCAGGTAGTTGGCGGCAAAGAGGTGCGAAGCTGGGGTGGCGAAATCGCACTGATTGACTTGGTCGAGGGACGCAGTACCAGCAACATTATCAAAAAGATGAATGCCTAAACTCAGCATGCCTGAGAGAATTTTAGACAAAATTTTAATCTTAGGCCCTGCTTGGGTGGGCGACATGGTGTTGGCTCAAAGCTTATTCAAAACTCTCAAAATAAATAAGCCTAACTGCACTATTGATGTCGCCGCACCCGCATGGACATTGCCTTTGCTGGAACGTATGCCAGAAGTAAGTGAAGCGATTGCACTGCCTTTTAAGCATGGTGAACTGGCATTTTTTGAACGTTTGCAACTTGGCAAAAACTTAAAAAATAACGGTTATACACAGGCCATTATCCTTACCAATTCTTTCAAATCTGCGCTCGTGCCCTGGGCGGCAGGCATTAAACGGCGCACCGGATTTTTAGGCGAAATGCGCTACGGCTTAATCAACGATATTCGCCCATTGGACAAAACCAAACTCAAAAAAACCGTCGAGCGCTTTGTGTTTTTGGGTTTGGATAACAGCCAAAAAACACCTGAAAATATACCAAGTCCACAATTAACAAGCACTCCAGAAGACGCATGGATATTGGCTTCCAGACATGGCATTAAAAACGATAAAAGCAAAATTTTAGGCCTCTGCCCAGGTGCAGAATACGGCCAAGCCAAGCGCTGGCCTGCCGAATATTATGCTGAAGTAGCGGTTGCCGCGCTCAACAAGGGCTGGCGGGTATGGCTGTTTGGCTCCGATAAAGATATTCCAGTCACTAGCCAAATCAATCAACTCACACAAAATCAATGCACAGACTTTGCTGGAAAAACCAAATTAGGTGAAGCGATTGATTTAATGGCCTTATGCGATACCGTTATCAGCAACGACTCTGGTTTGATGCACGTTGCGGCGGCGCTTGGTAAAAAACTCATCGCGATTTTTGGTTCGTCTGACCCTTATCACACACCGCCAATGCACCCCAATGCAGTGATAGAATATCTGGCGCTGGAATGTAGTCCGTGCTTTAAGAGAGTGTGCCCTTTAGGGCATTTAAACTGCCTGAAGAATATCAAACCACAACATATTATTCCGCTCGTATTCACCCAAGAAATTAAAATATTGTGATTTCAATATTAAAAAAGCTATCGTTATATCAGCTTGATAAACTGCCTGTCAGAACACTATACCTTCCTATGGTTATTCTGGGCATGTTACTAGCCGCGCGCGTCCAATACATACAGCATGGCTGGATTAACCCTGACTCTGTGCTGTATTTTGAATCTGCCCGGTTATTTGCGCTGGGTAATTGGCAAGACGCTATTAAAGTATTTAATTGGCCGCTGTACTCCATCCTTATTGCTGCTACACATAAACTCACCACATTAAATATTCACACCTCCGCCCAATTGCTAAGCGTGATTTTCTTTGGCATCACCACCGCCAGCTTCCTAAAGATCATTGAGCTGGCAGGTGGTGGCACCAGAGTTATGCTTGCTTGTGCTCTGATCTTGTTTAGCTCGCATTATCTGGTGGGTGATGTACTAGAAATGCTGATGCGGGACCAGGGATTTTGGGCTTTTTATCTCACCAGCCTCGTGTTTTTTATTCGGTTTTTTAAAACAAAAAACTATATGGATGCTTTTTTCTGGCAAATCAGCGCCATTCTCACTACCCTTTTTAGAATTGAAGCGATCAGTTATCTCATTTTTCTACCCACGATTCTGCTATTTACTCAACATGATCCGTGGAAACATCGGCTGGGTAATTTCTTAAAATGCAATTTTTTAAACATCATTGCGGGTGTTGGTGTTTTGGCGGCATTGTTACTTCATCATGGCCTGACCATAAGCAACTTTGGGCGACTTAGAGAAGTATTTACCAGCAGCCTATATCAAGAGCTAACTCAACAACTGCATGAAAAATCAACCATCATGGCTGGACAAGTGCTTGGAAAATATTTACAAGACTTTGCTGTGCAAGGGCTATTGCTAACATTTATCTATGTCATGATCGCAAAGACAATATCTTCAACCGGGATAATTAACATCGGTCTGTCTTGGTTTGCAATCAAAGCAAGGCGCAACTTAATCGATGAACAAGCCTTTCAAGTATTAAGAGCAACCGCCATTATCGCCATTATCAATATGGCGCTTATTATCACCAAGGTATTTGTACTGTCCGGCAGATACGTTATAGCGCTATCACTTGTCCTGATGATATTTGCATCGTTCTATTTGGCAGATTTAGTCAAGTATATAAAATCCGCTTCGGCGAATGACAAAAAACTGAAATGGCTAACCGTTGCGCTAATCGTTTTTATGTCTTTAAGTTTGGTTAAAAATATTCTGCCTAAAGAAGAAGGCTACAACTACTTACAGGATGCAGCGGCTTGGGTTAAAAGCAACAACAAAGAAAACAAACCAGTGTTTTATGATGAAACAAGAATCAGGTATTACGCTGGAGCGCCTTTTGTCGGCACGTGGGGTGATAACTGGGAGGTCGTAACAAAAGCCTTACAAAATCAAACGATTAATCAATATGACTTTTTGGTAATCAGCCATTCGGCAAAACATCCCGAACGCGAACAGTTTATAGCAGATAAATTACCTGAATTTGTTGAAGTAAAACGCTTTAACCATACTAAAGAAGCCAGAAAATCTATAGTGATATACCAAAAATCACCTCACTAAACTTGATTGCCCAGATTCGAAAACTTAATTAGTGATACGCACACCGTTCCGGGTAAGCAGTAATTTTTTATAGCTCGCAGGCTTTTGATTTTCTAATTTATCCAAACACAGCGCAGGCTCATCTAAGTTAAGATTTTTTAATATTTCCGCTGAAACATTCCACCACTTAGAAATCAATAACTTTTGAATAAGCTCAGAATTAAACCTATATTTAATTTTCTTGGCTGGAATGCCAGCGTATATAGCATAAGCAGGCACATCAGAGGTTACAACAGCTCTAGCAGCAATAATCGCACCATCTCCAATTTTCACCCCGCCCATAATGAGCACATCACGACCTATCCAGCAATCATTACCTATAAACGTATTGAGAACAGGCACCTGAGCCTCATATTTTTGCTCAAGCTCTTTCGAGAATAATGAAGTGGTTAACCAGCTTATCGGATGCTTATTTTTCTCTAACCCAATAACGACATTTGAACCGATTGAGCAAAACCTGCCAATTTCACAATTGCCATATAATTCCGAGCCAGACCTGATGTATGAATATGCACCTATTGAATGGTGGCGACCCTTAACTAAAACCCGACCCAGTTTCACGTGACTTTCTAGCACCAACTCACAGTTTTTTCCCAAGCTATCTAAACTAGAACCAAACTTACATTGGTATTTGGTTAAACATCTAGCCCCAAAATACCTTTTAATTGCAGTTATCATGAAGTCATGTCCAGAATTAAGATTCAAAACTATTGCATAACACGATAACTCTCGATTCCCAAGTGTGACTTTTGAGAAATTTTTCATGCCCGCGTTTTGCAATCGCAACTCTTTTATCTGGATTTAGAAGATAAAAGTCAACTTTATCAACTAGCTCTTTAGCGTTTCTAAACACTTCGATTTCTTCACCAATCACAAACATTTC
>JBAVIP010000079.1:0-54054 GCA_049687015.1 Methylotenera sp.
TGGTCAGGGTTGCGCTGCCAATAATTTCGCCATTCTGCAAGCCGCTGCTGGTGAATTCGGTGCCGGTAAAGTTAAAGGTTTGGCCGTAGGTTTTGGTTTGATTGCTGGCAGTAAGGGTGAGTGCGGCAGGGTTCACTGTGAGTAAACCCGTGGAGTTTTTAGTTAATGTATAACCAGTTGTTGCTGTTATAGGCGCGACGCTTATCGCGTAATTGCCCACATTGGCCGTGGCAGGCGATCCTGTTGAGGTTGCCGAACCTGATAACGAATTAGCGGCTGCATCTTGCGTAAACACGTTGCCAAAAGTCGCCGCGTTAATAAAACCTGACGCTGTATAAGCATTCGCCACAATAGGCGCAACATCCTGGCCGTAAGTTTTGCTTTGATTGGATGAAGTAACTGTTAAAGCCGGGCTATTGGCAAACACATAACGATTGCCTGTTTGAGAAACTGCGGCTGGAAATACAGTTCCCCAAACCGCTTGATTCGCACTGTTCAAGCCACCGAACGTATTGCCAGTGTGCGTGTTGGCATACACCAGCCAGCGTCCGCTGGCAGAAAGTGCCGAAGAGCCTGCGGTGTTAATAAAGTTGATGCCTGCCAGAGTAATATCGCCGCCAGTTGTAGCAATATTATTAGCTACCGTCACATTTCCGCCCGCCCGCACCGTTAAATTACCTGTCAAATTAGATACGCCATTACCGACAGTAATGGTGTTAACATCACGCAGACTGACATTTTTAGCGCCGTTAATATTCACCGTAGTAAAGTTATTGCTGGCGTTGGTGGCTGTGACATCGCCTGTGCCAACAATGCCTAAGTTATTGGCGGCGGTCACCATGCCATTTATAGTAAGCGATGATGCTGCAGAAGTTGCACCGATGCTGCTATTGCTGGCTGTCGTCACGTTCCCGCCGACTGCTGCTGCACCCGTTCCTGTGAGAGCGCCTGCACCACCGACACCCGTGCCATTAATCGTAATCGATTCATTCGCCAACGTTACATTGTTTATATTTAATGTCGCGCCTGTGGCAACTGTCGTGCCAGTAGCAGTGCCGCCCAGCGCGTTGGCATGAGCGGCCACCAGGGTACCTGTATTTACCGCGGTCGCGCCAGTATATGTGTTTGCGCCAGCGAGTGTCACTGCACCATTGCCGGCCTTGGTCAAGCCAACACCTCCGCTGACTACAGCAGATATTGTTAAGCCATCCGCCGCATTGGTAGTGGTCACCGTACGCGTAGCCGCGCCCAGGTTCAAATTACCGCTGATTATCGCATTGCCAGCGCCGCCAATGGATGTGACATTGCCGCCCAAAGTCAACGTACCGGTGCCTGTAGTCACAGAGCCACCCGTAGCGCCACTATTCACGGCCAGCGCACCAATAGTATCGGAGAAGCCATTCAAGTCATAAATGCCGCCATTGTTCACTGTCACCGCACCAGTGGCGATGGCATTATTTGCACCGTACCTGAGCGTGCCCGCATTAATAGTGGTTGTGCCGGTGTATGTGTTTGCCCCAGAAAGCGTCAATACCCCGGTGTTATTTTTAGTGAGCCCGCCAGTGGTCGTGGTAATGGTGCCGTTAATAGTGGTATTGCCAGCACCATCAACAGTGAGCGTTCTCGTCGCGCCCGTGACTGAATTTGCCGCGCTTAAGGTTAGCGTGCCAGCGTCTGATTGAATTTCAGTGTTACCCGCTAATGTGACTGTACCTGCAAAGCTGTTGTTGCCGCTCAGGTTACGCAAAGCACCATTTGCACCCAGCCCCGTCCCATTAATGCTCAACGCTTCTGCGCCAACACTGATGTCGCCTTGCAAAGCAAGTGTTGCGCCAGTGGCCACTGAAGTGCCAGCCGCCACGGTGCCGAGCGCATTGTTACTGGCGGCAACTATTGTACCCGTCTGCACCACAGTTAAACCTGTATAAGTATTGTTACCGGAAAGAGTGAGCGCACCAGTGCCAGCCTTGTTAAAATTGCCGCCTGTACCGCTTATTACACCTGAAAAAGTGGTGGATAAGTTATTCCCGCCTGAAGTTAAATTGCCAGTTCCCATTATGATATTGCCAGCACCAACTATTGAACCGACAATTTCTGATTGATTATTTAAATCTAACGTTGCGCCTGCCGCGACATTCACTACGCTAGTATTGGGAATTGATGCGCTATCTAACAATGTACCTGCGTTAATATTGGTAGCGCCGGTATAGGTGTTCGCTCCAGTTAAGTTCAAAGTGCCTGCGCCATTTTTATTAATTGATGTGCCTGCACCTGAAATCACGCCTGAAAGCGTTGACGTGCCGGTAGATGTGCTTAAATTAACAGCACCACCTGCGCTATTAATGGTACCCGCGGCATTCGAAGACATGGTGGCACCCGATAAAGTGACTGCTCCGCCTGCTGTGACAATGCCTGCGTTCAACGCGACAGCGCCAGCACCTGAATTATCAGCATCCGCCCGCATAGTCACGCTACCCGTTCCACTTACCGTCACTGTGGCACCCGCATTTACTGTGATATTGTTATTCGCCTCTAACACCAAGCTGTTATTTGCAGTTCCCGTAGCTGTAGCCAGGTTAAACGCATTTGACACAGTTATATTATTGGTGGCCTGCAAAGTAATCGTGCTGCCTGGGGTGATGCCCGCAAAACTACCACCTGCATTCACCCGGAAAATACTATTCAAGCCGACATCGTCAGCAAAGGCTTCTGTAATATCACCCGGCGGAGTGAAACCCGCCGTATTGGTATCTGCGCCAGTACTGATGGTGATATTAAGCGGATCAAGCAACAAATTACCGCCAACACCGTTGGCTGCGCTTAAATCTGCTTTACCCAAAAAGTTAAGCAAGCGCTTGCCAGAAACCTCTGCAAAACCGCCATTGCCACCAATTGCGCCTCCTTTAGCGGAGATGCTGCCGTAGTAACGCGTAATATCATCTGCCCATACAATGACTTTGCCGCCGTTGCCGGAATCAAGTGCATCTGCTTTAACGCTGGCGCCTTCTGCCACATGAGTACGTGAGGCATTTTGCACCTGTGCATTTTTACCTTGGTAATCCCCGCCAATAAGCGCAGTGCCGCCGCCGGCGTTACCCGAGACATTTACCACTGCCCCATTCAGCAAACCTACATGGTCTCCCGTAATTTGCACAGTGCCGCCAGTTTCACCTGTGGCGTTGCCCTTGGCGTTTACCTTGCCGGAAACGAGTATAGTGCCCGTAGCGCCGGATTCCAAATGTATTACGCCATTGCGATTGACCAAGGTATTGGCTTGCACTACGCCAGCTACGTTAACCGCAGCAGTGCGGGCGCTTGCAGCAAGTTGTACAGCACCGCCATCGGCAGTGATGTTGCCGGTATTTTTAATGGCAGCATTGAGTGCATCACCACTTAATTTAACGCGGACCAAACCATCGCCATAAACGTCCAGCAAGGCAGATTGCGCAGAGCCTAATACCACGCTGCCATTATTGGCTTGTAGCGTGCCGCTGTTTTCTACCGTTTGGCCAAGCAGTACAATGTATCCGCCATCCTCGGCACGAATCACGCCCTGATTGATGACTGCTGCATTTGAATCGCCACTAAATTGGTAGTGTTTAGCCAAAAAATCTTGGTCACTTATTTGCATGGTCGTTGCCAGCAAACTGCCGACGCTAACTTGCGCCCCGGGCGCAAACAGCACGCCGTTGGGATTGGTTAAAAACAGACTGCCTGTCGCACTTAAACTACCAAAAATTTGAGATGGGTCGGAACCTACCACCCTAAACAAAGCTACACCCTGATTAGGCTGATAAAGCCTCACCGCTTCATTGGCGGCGATACCGAAAGACTGCCAGTTTACAATGGCTTGCTGGCTAGTTTGATTAATATTTAAAGATTGCGCGTCACGAGCAAAGCTCGCATTGCCTGCCTGCACCTGCTCACCTACCGGCAGTGCTTGCGCGTGATTAAAAGCCATGCAAATAGCAACAGTCAGCATAACTCTCATGCGCGCTTGTTTTGTTAAACTAAGCCGCGCTAAATTAAACTGCTGCTGTGGTCTCGTCTTATTGTTCATGCATTGCTCTCCTAAGTTTTATTATTTTCTAAAACTCAGTTCTAATCTGCCCCCATGCCCTGGTCTCCGATTCTGAATTGACGCCTTCAACCTTGCTTTTCTGTTGCGATACCATCAACTCCAGCATCCATTTTTTTGCAAACTGCATATCAACACCAGCACCATAATGTGAGGATTTAACATGATTGTCATTGCTTAACGCATTGTGATCAATCACGCCCCTGCCGTAATCAAAAAACACATACGGACTGAATTCTGCACTCTTAAATACAGGCAAAAAGCTTGCCAATCCTGTCATTGGCAACATGGATTTTCGCAACTCAACCCCGGCAATCAGGCCTCTATCCGAGGAAACAGGAAGTTCGCCGAATTCACGCCAGCGATTAATGCCGCCAATGGCGAGTTTTTCTGTGCCATCCAGGTTTTTATTTGTGCCCTGATATTCTGCCCTCAATATGAGGCTATACGCAGCACCTAAAGGCTGAATACGGGATCCGAACAGATTGTATTTAACGAAATTACCTTCGGTTTGTGCACCCGTTTCATCCAATGACTCAGCCAGACTATTTTTAAAATTAACATCCGCAAACTTTAAATTTAAGCCCAACTGGTTAAATCCATTCCACTCCGTGTCGCGCCAATCGCCAAATAATCCCAACTCTATCGCATTGATACTGCGGTGGTTTTTTAACAAAAATGCCGAAACATCATCAGAAACATCTTTATGAGAAAGACCAAACCTAGAAGTGATGTTGCCTTGCCTGGATCTTAGTACAGGCTGATCAAGAAACGCACTCACATATGAGCTTTGCCCAGAAGCACCCAGTATAGAAAATTCCCTGCCCAAGCGGTAATCAGAGTATCCAGCGTTCAGGTTTAAAATCGTGCCCGATTCGTGAACAGGCACGATGTATCCAATTTGCGCACTACGCTGGCGCTCATGATTCGAGTCTTTTAAATTCAGCCCCAGCCGGTCACCCCTACCAGCGAGGTTGTTCAGAAACAGGCCTCCGAATATGGTCTCTCGGCCAATATAACGATTGCCGTAAGTATTAGCGCCAATATATCCAGTTAGCAACGGCAGCGCCTGCACTTCAATATCTATGTCGCTGTAGCCAACCTCCGCGCCGGGCGATAATCCTGAAACCGCATCTACACCTGGCAATGAGTTAATTAAGGTGATATTTTTAACTAAATTGGACTCTCTAATAACGTCTTTGTTTGCCAGATCGCGCGCCGCCATTCTTTTCAGAAACGCTTCGTCCAATCTGCCTTTTGCCTGCACTTTTAACTCGCCCAAATAGCCCTCTACCACTGCTATTTCCAATGTATTCTGCGCGATATCCTGCTCAGGCAGATAAGCTTCAGCCAGCATAAAGCCATGTTGACGGTAATAACGCGTGACTAAAGCCGTCATTTGGTTTAACTCTTTGATGCCCAACGATCGTCCCAGATATGCTTTGAGCAGTGTCGTAAGCTGCTCATCGTTCACATTTTTATTACCGATGAATTTAAGATAATCGACATTCACTTTAATATCTGAGGTTTCAGGCATACCTGCAGGGTAATTTGAATCTTGCTTTTTCTCTATATTCGGGCTGGTAATCTCTGGCGGGGCAGGCTGGGTCTCAATACGCGGCAGATTAGCGGGATCTGGTAAGCCGGTTGCTGCAATGGCTGCCTGGGCGACAAATAAGCTAGAAATTATTCCCACCATCACCAGCATTAATACGCGTGGCAACTCTTCAGGGATGTTTAGTAATTGCATAAAACCATTCTAACTCACTACAACCATAGTGAATAAGTAAATTTTTGTTAAATAATTAAAGCGCTGCTCCCTTTTTCTAATGGCCACAAGAGTTGCTGGTTTCCACATCAGACTTCTTTAAAATTAAGGCCAAGTCAGGTAGCGCTTATATTCCCAATCGCTCACTGAGCGGCAGTAATCAATCCAATCCGGGATTTTGGTTGCCAAATATTCAGCAACAAAATCATCACCCAACGCCCTAATTAGCGTGTTATCTGTTGATAACGCATCAAGTGCCTCACCCAAGGTTTGCGGCAAGGTTTTTACGCGATGCCGCTTAAACTCTTTGTCATCCCATTCATAAATGTCTTCGTCGACTGGTATTGGTGACGCTAGATGCTGTTCTACACCATCCAGCATTGCGGCAATAGTGGATGCCAAAGCTGCATAAATATTACAACTGCCATCCGTTAATCTAAACTCCACGCGGCCAGCGACAACGCGTAATACTGTGGTACGGTTATTGTAGCCCCAGGCAACGTGTGCAGGCGCCCACGTGGTGCCAGAAAGTGAGCGGCCAACTACCAGACGTTTGTACGAATTGACCGAAGGTGCGTGAAACGCCGCCAGTGCCGGGCTGTGTGCCAGCATGCCGGCGATGCACTCGCGACCGGTTTTTGACAAGCCGTGCGAATCTGTCTTATCTGCCATCACCGCCTGGCCTTGCGCATCAGTCAATGACAGATGCATATGCAAGCCACTGCCGGGGCGGTCTGCAAACGGCTTGGGCATTAAGCTGAAAATCAGGCCCGCCTCTTCGGCAATATGGCTGGCAGCCATTTTGAGCAAGATAAAATTGTCGGCCGCCTTGAGTGCGTCGCTGTAATGGTAATTCAGTTCATATTGCCCGCTGGCGTCTTCGTGATCGATCTGAAATACGTCAAAACCACAAGCCGTTAACCCTGTTTCCATGCGGTGCAGCACATCCCGCACGCGAGCCAGCGCTTTCAAATCGTAAGAGGGTTTGTCCTGATTGTCTCTGCTGCACGGCACTGGCCGACCATGCTCATCTATATTCAGCAGAAAAAATTCCGGTTCTATGCCCACATTCAGTGTCCAGCCGCGTGCCTGTAAGCGTGCAATCTGGCGCAACAGCAAGCGGCGCGAACAACCCTCAAACGGTTTGCCATCTACCACGCCATTGCACACAATCCGCGCGTAACCCGGCATCCAGGGCAGCGGCTGCAATGTGCTTAAATCGCCTTGTCCGTAAAATTCTGAGCGTGCGCCATTACGCGGCAAGCCTGTGCCCCAAATTGAAGGCCCGGCAAAACCCGCGCCTGCGCCTAAAATGTCATCCAAATGCGTAAGCGGAATATATTTGCCTTTAGCTGCGCCATGAATATCCACAAACTGCGCGATGACAGTGTGCACGCCAGCGGCTTGCATGCGCTGTTTGGCTTGCTCAATCGTTTCAGTTTTTATAGCAGTATCATCCATTTTACTACTTAGGCCTTTAATAAAGCGCGGTCAATGATATCCAGCGCTTCATCAAACACATTGTCTTGCACCGTGAGCGGATATAGAAAACGAATCGCATTGGTATACACGCCGCAAGTAAGCAAAATCAGCCCCTCATCCAGCGCTGCCTTTTGCACACGCTTGGTAATCTCGGCTGAAGGCTCGCCCGTGTCTGGATCGAAAAATTCTGCCGCAATCATCGAACCCAAGCCACGAATTTCTTTAATTGACGGTACTTTGGCCTGCGCGGCTTTTAATCTTTTGGTAAGCTTTTCACCCAAATAATTGGCGCGCTCCACCAGTTGCTCTTCTTCGATGATATCAATCACCGCATGTGCAGCCGCAATCGCCAGCGGATTACCGGCATAGGTGCCGCCCAAACCACCTGGCGCGGGGCCATCCATCACTTCCGCCTTGCCGCTTACGGCGGATAACGTGGTGCCGCCCGCCATGCTTTTCGCCATGGTGATAATGTCCGGAATCACATCGTAATGCTCGGCTGCAAACATTTTGCCGGTACGGCCAAAGCCTGTTTGCACTTCATCGTAAATCAGCAGCATGCCATGCTCGTCACATTCTTTACGCAATGCACTCATCAACGTTGGTGGAGTGACGTAAAAGCCGCCCTCGCCCTGCACTGGCTCGATGATAATCGCTGCAACGCGCTTGGGGTCTATATCTGCTTTAAACAAGGCATGCAGCGCATGCAGGCTGTCTTCGATGCTGACGCCATGTATGTCGACTGGAAACGGCACATGGTAAATCTCCGCAGGAAACGGCCCAAACCCAACCTTATACGGCACCACCTTACCCGTAAGCGCGCAACCCATCATGGTGCGGCCATGAAATGCGCCGGAAAAAGCAATAACGCCCGGACGGCCGGTGCTGGCACGCGCGATTTTAATGGCATTTTCAACCGCCTCCGCGCCACTTGAAAAGAAACAGGTTTTTTTGGCGTGATTGCCAGGGGTTAGTTTATTAATGCGCTCGGCTAAAGTCACATAGCTTTCGTACGGCAACACCTGATAGCAGGTGTGCGTAAACTTTTGTAATTGCGCTTCAACCGCAGCGACTACTTTGGGGTGGCGATGCCCGGTATTCAGCACTGCGATACCGCCCGCAAAATCAATATAGCGGCGGCCTTCTACATCCCACACTTCAGAATTGAGTGCGCGTTCGATGAAAAAATTAGCCATTACGCCGATACCGCGCGGGGTGGCCGCCAGGCGACGATCGTGTAAGTTTTGGTTGCTGGCTAATTTGTCGGATACAGTATTCATAATATTTCCTTTAGATTAAGCCAGCCGAATCCAAGTCGTTTTAAGTTCGGTATATTTTTCCAGCGCATGCAGCGATTTATCGCGGCCATTGCCTGATTGCTTATAACCGCCAAACGGCACGGTGATGTCGTCTTCATCATAGCTGTTCACATGCACGGTGCCTGCACGTAGTGCCTTTGCAACCATGTGCGCACGCGAAATGTCACGCGTCCACACCGCTGCCGCCAGGCCGTAATGGGTGTCATTGGCAATGCGAATCGCTTCCTCCTGCGTATCGAAAGTGATGATGGACAGCACCGGCCCGAAAATTTCCTCCGCCGCTATGGTCATGTCGTTGGTCACCTCATCAAACACGGTCGGGCTGATATAAAAACCGCCCGTTTCACTGCGCACGCGTTCGCCCCCCGCCAGCATTGTTGCGCCTTGCGCTTTGCCGCTGGCGATATACTTGAGAACATTTTCCATCTGCCCGCAATCCACCATCGCGCCCATGGCGGTGCCTGCATCCAGCGGATCTCCGGGCTGATAATTTTTGAGTTCAGCCAGCACTTTTCTGACAAATTCGTCTTTAATAGAACGCTCTACCAGCAAGCGGGAAGGCGCATTGCAGCTCTCCCCCTGATTGTAAAAAATAGAACCTGCCGAGGCTTCTGCGGCACGGTCTAAATCTGCGCAATCAGCAAATACAATATTGGGCGATTTGCCGCCCAGCTCGCACCAGGCACGCTTCAGGTTGCTTTGCCCCGCCATCACTTGTATCTTTTTGCCCACCGCGGTTGAGCCGGTAAATGCGATGCAGTCCACATCCATGTGCAAAGCCAGCGGTGAGCCAGCATCTGGCCCAAAGCCGGGCAGCACATTCAACACACCTGCTGGAACACCTGCCTCCAAGGCCAAATCACCCAATCTAAGCGCAGTTAAAGGTGATTTTTCGGAAGGTTTCAGCACCACACTATTGCCAGCAGCCAAGGCGGGGGCAATCTTCCAAGCGGCCATCGCCATTGGGTAATTCCACGGCACGATTGCACCGACCACACCAATCGGCTCACGCGTGATCATGGCCAGCGTATTATCTGCAGTCGGGGCGATTTCGTCATAAACCTTGTCAATCGCCTCGCCAAACCAGCGCAACGTATTTGCCGCAGAATTCACGTCCGAATTCAAACTCGCAGTAATCGGCTTACCCATGTCCAACGTTTCCAGCAGCGCCAATTCTTCTTTATTTTTTAGAATCAAATCAGCAAAGCGAATCATGGTTTGCTTGCGCTCTTTGGGTGACAAACCTGCCCAACGCCTGTCGTTAAAGGCAGCGCGTGCAACCCTGACCGCCAAATCCACATCCGCGGCTTTGCAGCTCGCCACATCAGTGAGCTTACGATTATCAATCGGTGAAAAACACTCAAAAGTTTGGCCATCCGAGGCATGCACGCGCTTGCCATTAATCAAGGCGCGGCCATCAATTTTTAATGTTTTTGCGCGTTGATGCCAATCAATCATGTTTTCCGAATCCATGCTTATTTATCCAATCCTGCCATAGCGATGTATTTGATTTCCAGGTATTCATCAATGCCATAGTGCGAGCCTTCACGCCCAAGCCCAGATTGTTTCACACCGCCAAACGGCGCGACCTCGTTGGAAATCATGCCGGTATTGACGCCCACCATGCCGTATTCAAGCGCTTCCGCCACGCGCCAAATGCGGCCAATATCGCGGCTGTAGAAGTACGAAGCCAGCCCGAACTCGGTGCGATTAGCCATTTCAATCACTTCCTCATCTGTCTTGAAGCGGAATAACGGCGCTACCGGGCCAAAAGTTTCTTCGCGGAAAATCATGCTATCCGCAGTCACATCTGCCAGCACTGTCGGCTCAAAAAAAGTGCCGCCTAGAATATGACGCTTGCCGCCTTGCACAAGTTTTGCGCCTTTTTTAACGGCGTCCGCAACATGGCTTTCTATTTTTTCGATGGCTGCGCTGTCAATAAGCGGGCCTTGCGTCACGCCGTCTGCAGTGCCTTCGCCGACCTTAAGCTGGCCAACTTTGGCTGCGAGCTTTTTAGCGAACGCATCAAATACGCCATCTTGCACAAATAGGCGATTGGCACACACGCAGGTTTGGCCGGCGTTGCGAAACTTGCTGATCATGGCGCCTTCGACGGCGGCGTCTAAATCCGCATCGTCGAACACGATAAATGGCGCGTTGCCGCCTAATTCCAGCGATAATTTTTTGATGGTGTCTGCACATTGACGCATCAGGATACGGCCGACTTCGGTGGAGCCGGTAAATGAAAGTTTACTGACGATTTGGCTTTCGCACATCACCGCGCCGATTTCGCGCGCTTTGCCGGTGATAACTTGCAACACACCACTAGGAACACCTGCTTCCTCGGCCAACACTGCCAATGCAATGGCGGAAAGCGGCGTTTGTTCGGCTGGTTTGATGATCATGGAACAGCCCGCCGCAAGCGCGGGTGCGGCTTTACGCGTGATCATGGCCACGGGGAAGTTCCATGGCGTGATGGCGGCCGTTACGCCAATCGGCTGCTTGATCACCAACAAACGGCGGTCATTGGCAGGCGAAGGAATCACCTCACCATAGACGCGTTTAGCCTCTTCGGCAAACCACTCGATAAAACTGGCGCCATAAGTAATTTCGCCGCGAGCCTCGACCAACGGCTTGCCCTGCTCTGCTGTGAGAATTTGCGCCAGATCTTCGCGATGCTGAATAATTAAATCAAACCAGCGCCTTAGAATCACCGCGCGGGCCTGTGCGGTGAGCGTTTTCCAGGTTTTTTGCGCGGCTTCCGCAGCAATTATTGCGCGCTCGGTTTCAGCACGGCCCATTCGCGGCACTTCACAGACAACCTGCCCGTTTGCAGGGTTGGTTACAGCGATCTTCTCACCAGAATCCGCACCAACCCAGGCACCCGCCAGCCAAGTGCTGCCAGGCCTAAGTAACGTTGTATGATTTAATTTTAGCGTCATGGAACTGCCTGTTATTTATTCGCATCGCTGTAGGCAAGTGCCGTTTCACGTTTGCGTTTGCGCTCTTGGTGCGATTGGTAAAAACTTGAGGCAATCACTGCAATTGTTACAACAGTAATCGTGACTGTAGCAACAGCATTGATGGTAGGGTTCAAGCCCAGCCTGGCGCGCGAGAAAATCACCATCGGCATCGTGGAATAGCCAGGCCCAGACAAGAATGAGGAGAGGACAACGTCGTCAAACGAGAGGGTAAAGGTCAGTAAAAACGCCGAGACAAGCGACGGTGCCAATAATGGCAAGGTCACCAGCATAAACACCTGCCATGGTTTGCAGCCTAAATCCATGGCCGCCTCGTCTAACTTGCTATCCATTTCACGCAATCGGGAAGTCACCACGACCGCTGCATAAGCGGTGCCTAGCAGCGCATGCCCAAGCAGTATGGTAAACAGGCCACGTTCTGGAAAGCCCAGCCAATGCTGGACTGAAACCAGCATTAATAATAATGACAAGCCCACGATTACATCTGGCATCACGAGTGGCGTACTGGCCATAGAAGAAAGCAGAGTGCGCCCACGGAAATGATTGTAACGATGCAATGCAAAGGCGGTAAACGTACCAAAAAACACCGACATTAGCGCTGATAAGAAAGCAATTTTTAACGATAAAAATACCGCAGAAATCAAATCACTGTCTTCCATCAATGCACTGTACCAACGCATACTGGCATGTGACCAGACGGTGACCAGTTTGGAATCATTAAACGAAAATACAACTAGGGTGATGATAGGTAAGTACAAAAACAGATAAACCGCGAACATCCAGCCATTGGCAAAGATTTTATTTGAGGCCTGACTCATGATTTAGCCTCCTCCAGCTTCGCTTCAGCTTTATTTAGAATCGCCATTGGTACTAAAATAATCAGTATCATCACAACCGCAACAGCGGCCGCCATCTGCCAATCGTTATTGCTAAAGAACTCATCCCATAATACGCGGCCAATCATTAAAGTATCAGGCCCGCCTAACAGCTCTGGAATCACAAACTCGCCCACCGCCGGGATAAATACCAGCATGGAGCCCGCAATGATGCCCGCTTTTGAAAGCGGCACTGTAATCAGCCAGAAGGCCTTGAAGGGGCTGGCACCCAAGTCCGCCGCCGCTTCGAGATAACGCAAATCCATTTTGGACAGATTGGCATATAAAGGCAAAATCATAAACGGCAAATAGGAATACACCATACCCACAATCAAAGAAAAAGAGTTGTTCATCATCGCTAACGGCGCATTGATAACACCCAAACTCATGAGCACATTATTAATCACGCCATTGCTGACTAATAATGTTTTCCACGCATAGATACGCAATAAAAACGAAGTCCAGAACGGCAGCATAATCAGCATCAATAGCATGGGCTGCAGATGCTTGGGCGACCGCGCCATGAAGTAGGCAAACGGATAACCTATTGCCAAACACAGAACGGTAGTGATCAATGCGTACTTGATGGACGAAAAGTAAGTTTTCACATACAGCGCATCGCTGGCAATAAACTGATAGCTCGCAAAATTGAGCTTGAGCGTTGGCCAGCCCTCGCTCCAGCTAATCATGCTGGAAACTGAGGTGGCTTGCATCTCAGACAAGCTGATTTTAAGCACGATCAGCAGTGGAATCGCCACCAGCAATATAAACCAGCCATACGGAATACCAATGACGAGTTTGTCGCCTTGAAACATTTCTTGGAAATAGCGAGTTAATTTATTCATTGCTGACCTTTAATGGGTTAAAACAACCATCGCTAAATCATTCCAGTGCATATAGGCGCGGTCACCCCAGGTGAGGCCACAACTTAAATCACGTGTATTATTCATTTCTTGCGCTTTTACGACCTTGCCAGTGCTGGTTTTGAGGTGATAAGTGGTATGGTCGCCAAAATACACAATCTCCACCACTTCGCCCTCGCACCAGTTGTATTCGCCGGTTGGCTTTTCTTTGGAAAGCATGATTTTTTCTGGGCGTAGCGCCACGCCTACCACTTGACCCTTATGCCCGCTAATACCGTGACCCACATAATGCACACACTCAGGGCAACGGACAGTGACGTGATCTGCTTCGTCTTCTTCTATCACGCCTTCAAACATATTCACATTGCCAATAAAATCAGCCACTTGGCGGCTATTCGGCATTTCATAAACAGTATCTGGCGCACCTACTTGCAAGAAATAGCCTTCTGCCATTACTGCAATGCGCGAGGCCATGGTCATGGCTTCTTCCTGGTCATGCGTCACCAGCACGCACGTTACGCCAACTTCTTCAATAATATTGACCAATTCTAATTGGGTGGTTTCGCGCAACTTTTTATCCAGCGCGCCTAATGGCTCATCCAGCAATAATAGCTGTGGACGTTTTGCAAGACTGCGCGCTAACGCAACGCGTTGCTGTTGGCCACCCGACAGTTGATGCGGCTTTCTCTGGGCATATTTATTCAGCTGCGCAAGGTTAAGCATCGCCTCAACACGGCTTGCTATTTCATCCTTGGGCATGTTGTCACGCTTTAAACCAAAGGCAACGTTCTCCCAAACCGTTAAATGCGGGAAAAGCGCATAAGATTGAAACATCATGTTAATGGGGCGCTGATAAGACGGTATATTGGTAATATCTTGATTTTCAAGAAAAATTCTGCCTTTTGTGGGCTTCTCAAAACCTGCCAGCATACGTAACAAGGTCGATTTCCCACAACCAGAACCACCAAGCAAGCCAAAAATCTCCCCTTTTGTGACGGTGAGCGAAACATCATCTACCGCCTTGATCGTTCCATCATAGATTTTGGTGATACCTTCAACTCTCAGCAAAACCTCTTTTTCGGCCGGCTTACTGTCTGCTTGAGATTTAGGTGCTGTCGCCATAGTGAGCCTTATATGAAATAACGGTTAAATGTAACAGTTAAGAAACAGGTTAGAGCCTTCATGAAAGGCAGGCTTGCCGATTGGCAAGCCTGCGCAATCATTTTTAAGTTATGTACCTGTCTTAAATTGTGTGTATAAACGAGTCATCACGCGTCGAGTTGCATTGTCTACATTGCCTGGCGGAATCAGATTTTTAACATCTGCTTCTGGCAAGAAGATGGTTTTGTTGTTTTTAATTTCCGGATCTACAAACTCTGTTGCAGCTTTGTTAGGGTTGGCATAAGTCACCGCATTGGTTAAGCCCGCATGCACTTCTGGCCTTAAAATGTAGTTGATGAACTTATGCGCATTGTCAGGGTGTTTGGCATCTGCCGGAATCGCCATGGTATCCATAAACATATAGCCGCCCATTTTAGTCACCAAGGCCTCAATGTTTTGCTCAGACTTGTTTTCGATAGAGCGTTTGCGTGCCAAGTTGAAATCACCCGCCCAGCCAAGCGCTACACAGATGTTGCCACTAGCCAAATCTTCAATTTGACCGCCTGAGTTGAAACGTTTGATATCAGGGCGCACTTTCATCAGCATATCAAAGGCCGCTTTGTAGTCATCTGCATTCAGACTGAATTCTGGCTTGCCTACATAACGCAATGCGATTGGAAACACTTCTGAAGGCGCATCCAACATTGAAATACCACATGATTTCAATTTAGAAGTGTATTTAGGATCAAACACTAAATCCCAGGTGTTTTCAGGCATTGGCATATCGCCCAGCGCCGCCTTTACTTTATCCACATTAATACCCACTGTCGTATAGCTCCACAGCCAGTCCACCAGGTATTGATTGCCTGGATCAAGCTTGGCCATTTGCGCTAACACTGCAGGGTCCAAGTTTTTCCAGTTGGGTAGTTTACTCTTATCCAGTTTTTGTAATAAACCACCATCCATTTGCATTTTCCCCCAGTTGGATGAGGGCACCACAATGTCGTAGCCTGTGTTTTTAGCCATCATTTTTGCATGCAAAATTTCGTTGCTATCAAAAACATCATAGCGTACTTTAATGCCGGTTTCTTTTTCAAAGTTAGGAATCGTGTCTTCTGCTAAATAATCTGACCAGTTGTAGATGTTAAGTATTTTTTCTTCTTCTGCGGCTTTTGCTGACTCGCTTGCTTTATCTCCGCTGGTTTTATCGCCGCACGATACCATCATCATGCCAGCAGCAACTACTGCAATCAAGCCAAACCAGCGCTTGCTAAAAGATACATTCATATTCATTACCCCTTCATTTGGTGAGTGATTAAAAACGTTTTTCAGTGAATTTACATCATTCATTCGAGCCGTGAAACACCCGCATTCATCATCGATTGCTCGTCAGCAATCTTACAATATGTATCAGTCAACAACCACAATTTTATTGGCGCATATTGCAAATACAAGCAAAATTTTCGCAGAAAACACTTATAACAAACCTTGTGTTTTTAAGTCCAGCAGCGTCGCATCCAGGCATTTGTAAATTAGCGCAATCATTTCATCAATTTGCGCTTTGGTGATCACCAGCGGCGGGGCAATAATCATGCGGTCACCCACGGCACGCATGATTAATCCATTGGCAAAACAATGCCCGCGGCAAATCATGCCAACTGCCAGAGATTCGTCAAAACCAATGTGGTTTTGTTTGTCTTTCATCAGCACAAACCCAGCCACCAAGCCGCAGGTCTCGGCGCCGCCCACCAAGGGATGTTTGGCCAGCTCAGCATACTTCTCGGCCAGGTAAGGACCGGTTTTATTCAGCACCCTATCTACCAAGCCTTCACTCTCAAGTATTTCAATGTTTGCCAATGCCACAGCACAAGCAACGGGATGGCCGGAATAGGTATAACCGTGATTGAACTCGCCGCCTTTATCAATCAGCACCTCCGCCACGCGCTTACCTACCACCACGCCGCCAAGCGGTATATAGCCTGAAGTCACACCCTTGGCAAAAGTCATTAAATCTGGCTTGGCGCCCAGCAATTGCGAGCCGAACCATTTGCCAAGCCGGCCGAAGCCACAAATCACTTCATCGCAAATCAGCAAAATACCGTACTTGTCACATATTCTCTGAATTTCTGGCCAGTAAGTTTTGGGCGGAATAATCACGCCGCCAGCACCCTGCACGGGCTCGCCAATAAATGCGGCAACTTTGTCTGCCCCTACTTCTAAAATCTTATCTTCCAGCCACGAAGCTGCTCTAATGCCAAACGCATCTCTGTCTTCATCCGGCGCAAGGCCATAGTGATATGGCTGCTCAATGTGCACAATACCCGGAATTGGCAAGCCACCCTGCGCATGCATGCCGCCCATGCCGCCTAACGAGGCGCCCGCCACAGTTGAGCCGTGATAGGCATTGTTACGGCTGATGATGACCGTGCGTTCCGGCTGACCCAATGTCGTCCAGTAATGGCGCACCATGCGCAGATTGGTATCGTTTGACTCCGAGCCTGAACTACTGAAGAACACATGGCTATAGTTGTCGCCTGCCAGCTGAACGATTTTTTCTGCCAGCTTTACTGCCGGCACATTGGTGGTTTGAAAAAAACTGTTGTAATAAGGCAATTCCTGCATTTGCTTAGCAGCCGCATCCACCAAGGCTTTGCGGCCGTAGCCAACATTCACGCACCACAGCCCCGACATCGCATCAAAAATCTTTGTGCCTTCCGAATCCCAGATATACACGCCATCAGCTTTGGTAATGATGCGTGCGCCCTTGGCCGCGAGGCTTTTATGGTCGGTAAACGGATGCATATAATGCGCAGAATCTATGGCTTGAATACTTTTAGTAATGGTCATATCGTTCTCAATTCGTTAATTGGTAGCCCAGCCTGAGCAATTTACACATGCATTAACAAATGTTCTCGCTCCCACGGGCTGATCACGCGCATAAATTCATCATGCTCAGTTTCTTTCACCGCCAGGTACACATCAATGAAGTTTTTGCCTAGCACTTCATGCAATGCTGTTGCATCTTCCAGCTCTCGCAATGCTTCCGACAAGCCGCGCGGCAGCTGGTAATCATGCGCATAGGCGCTACCCGTGGTGACTTCTGTCGGTTGCAACTTTTCTTTGATGCCGAGGTAGCCGCAAGCCAATGTGACCGCCATCGCCAGATAGGGGTTGGCATCTGCGCCCACTACACGATTCTCCAGACGACGTGCGGAAGGATCGGAAATCGGCACCCGGATACCCACCGTACGGTTGTCATAGCCCCATTCAATATTGATCGGCGCTGCGCCATTGCGCACGATGCGGCGATATGAGTTCACATACGGCGCAAGCAAGGCCATGGCGGCCGGCAGGTACTTCTGCAAGCCAGCAATGTAATGATAAAAAAACGGTGAAGCCTCGCCATCAGGCTTGCTAAAGATATTTTGACCGGTTTTTGTATCAATCACGCTCTGGTGAATATGCATGGCAGAGCCCGGCTCATGTTCCATGGGTTTTGCCATGAACGTGGCATACATATCATGCCGCATGGCCACCTCTCGCAATGTGCGTTTGAAGAAGAAAGCCTTATCCGCCAGCACCATGGGTTCATCATGCAGGAAATTGATTTCCATCTGGCCGGCGCCGAATTCATGAATCAGCGTATCCAGCTCGAGCCCCATAATTTCGCAGTAGTCGTAAATGTCTTCAAATAACGGGTCAAACTCGTTTACCGCATCAATACTATATAGCTGGCGACTGGTTTCCCTGCGGCCACTACGGCCAACAGGCGGAGTTAATGGAAGATCTGGATCAGTATTACGCGCCAGCAGATAAAACTCCAGCTCGGGCGCTACGATGGGTGTCCAACCCAAATCTTTATATAAATTAGCCACATTGCGCAATACATTACGCGGCGCAAAATCAATAGGCTTGCCATCATGGCCTACACAATCCATGATCACCTGTGCAGTAGGGTCTACAGCCCACGGAACCAATCTTAATGTGGTGGGATCCGGTATTAGCACCATATCTTTATCTGTAAAGCCCATGACCTTGTCATATCCTTCATGACCCTCAGGCGACTCTCCAGTTACAGTAACGCCAAGTACTGCCTCCGGCAAGCGCATGGCACGCTCGGTAGAGAATTTTTCTCGCGGCAATATCTTGCCGCGCGCAACACCAGTAAGATCCGGCACTAAACATTCGATTTCGGTAATATTGTTTTCCGTTAACCAGCGGTCCATATCCACATGGTTAAAATTAGTTTGGTCGGTCATTTTCATTCTCCAGAGATGCTATTAGTCGCTTTATTGGTGGTTTTTTATAAATTCTCAAATTTATTTATTCTTAGTTTAAACCCATTTCCAAAAAGGACTAATCTGGCGGTTCATGCCTTTGCATTCTTATCTTGCAGGCTTCACCAAACGCTTTAAAAATTGCTAAATATTGTGGATTTCCCATCACTTTCCACTCCGGATGCCATTGTACGCCTAAGGCAAACGTGCTGGCACCAGCGACACTCACCGCCTCCACTAAGCCATCTGGCGCATGTGCCTCTACGGTTAAACCTGCACCTAACCTGTCTAAACCTTGTCCATGAATCGAATTCACCCTCATTTGCGTGCTGCCCACTATCGATGCCAATTGCCCATCGGCCACCAAGCTAACGAGGTGTGCTGGCGCATATTGCGCTTCTGCAGGCGTATCATCGGCCTCGCGGTGATCATTCAAGCCGGTAACCTTATGCACGGCTTGATGCAGACTACCACCGAATGCCACGTTAAGCTCCTGAAAGCCGCGGCAAATAGCCAGCAGCGGAATGCCTGCGTCAATCGTCGTGCGAATCAGTTTCAGCGTCAACGCATCGCGCGCAGGGTCTAGCGGCAGTGATGGGTCATGTACTACCTGACCAAAATGTGAAGGATGCAGATTGGAAACTGAGCCTGTCAGTAAAACACCATCCGCTATTGCCAGCAACTCTTCCAACTCAATATGGTCGCTTACCGCAGGGACCAGCAGAGGCAAGGCACCCGCCGCCTCTGCCACCGCCAGAATATATTTTTGCCCGACAGCATGAAAGGGATGCGCGCCTAGCTGCTTCACGTCAGCTGGCAGTAATACTATTGGTTTTCTATGTGTAGGTTTCTTCATCGTTTACTACTCAGCAACCCTATCAACATGCCTTTATTGCTTGTTATACCACTATTTTCAAGGATTGCAACAATTCGATTACAAGTATACTATGCCTTTAATTGGTAATACTACAAGAGCCATTTAAGTTATTTAGCTAGAACCACTTTAGAAAAACGATACCGCCTGATGAAACAGCTCGTACTCTCTGAATGGCTATTAACACAGCTTAGCCAGTACAGATTCCCCACACGCATGCCCAACCACCGGCGCGTGTACCAAGCTATCCGCCGTGCCATTACCGAGCAAGTGTTGCCATCGGGCAGCCGGTTGCCTTCCACACGTAGCCTGGCAACTGATTTAGGCATGTCCCGCAACACCGTGCTAGCCGCTTTCGACCAATTGCTGGATGAAGGCTATGTGGCGGCCAAGACGGGCAGCGGGACCTATGTTGCCTACAATCAGCCGGATGAATTCACAAAAAACCCGCGCGATGCAACTCCGCTCAACATCGAAGGCGCAATCGGACTTTCTAAGCGCGGCGCAGCAGCTTCTGGCTCGCTCAGCAGTCATCCAAATAATCATGAAGTACAGCCTTTCACGCCTGGAGAAGACGATTACTCACGCTTCCCCATTGCGCTATGGCGGCGTCTGCTCAATCGCCATTGGCGGGCATTAGACCCCAAACTGCTTGATTCTAGCCACGAAGGTGGCTATTTACCGCTACGACAAGCCATTGCAGACTACTTGCGCGTTTCGCGCGCGGTCAATCTCACTGTAGATCAAGTAATTATCACTTCTGGCACTCAGCAATCAATTGACTTGTGTGCACGCTTGCTCACAGATCACAACGACTGCGCATGGGTTGAAAACCCTTGCTATTGGGCAGCGCGGCGTGTATTGGAAGTCAACGGCTTGCAGTTGCATCCAGTCGCTGTAGATAATGAAGGAATGGCGCCCGGCACTCAGGATTTTCGTGCAAAACCGCGCCTAATCTATACTACCCCATCGCACCAGTACCCTAAAGGCATGGTGATGAGCTATGGTCGCAGGCGCTTGCTATTGGATTATGCGCAAAACACCAATGCATGGATTATCGAGGATGATTACGATAGCGAGTTTCGCTTCGAAGGCCGCCCCATCTCCTCGTTGCAAGGTATGGATCAACATGGCCGCGTACTATATTTAGGTACGTTTTCAAAAGTGATGTACCCGGGCATTCGCCTGGGCTACATGGTGATACCACCGCAACTGGTCGCCCCGTTCAAAAATGGCCTTTACGAGCTGCAACGCCCGGGGCAAGTGATGATTCAAGCGGCATTGGCCGATTTTATTGAAGAAGGCCATTTTGCTAGCCACATCCGGCGACTGCGCCTAGCCTATGGCGAAAAACGCCGTTTACTGCAGGCTGCGCTGGCACCGGTGGCGAATGCAGGCGCACGGCTTTCTCCCGTCGATTCCGGGCTGCATCTAGTACTGGAATTCGACCCGGATATTGAGGATGTGCGCGTGGCTGCAATGGCTGCAGAACACGGCCTGCGCGTATATCCACTTTCAAATTACTGCATGGGCGAAAAGCGCGAAAAAGGCCTGATTATTGGCTATGCCTACGCGACAACCAAACACATAATGTATTACGGCAACATATTAGCTAATGTGATACAGGAAGCTTTGAGAAAACAGGCATTAGCTCAACGCATCGCGTAGCTGATACCACGCCATGCCCAATACCAACGCGGGCGTACGCAATAATTTTCCCCCAGGGAAATCATGATGCTTAATTTGCGCGATTAAATCCAGACGTTCAGCTTGGCCAGAAATCGCCTCCGCCGCCAGCTTGCCTGCCAGGCCGGTGAGCGCCACACCGTGGCCAGAAAAGCCTTGTAAATAGTAAACATTGGAGGCAATGCGGCCAAAATCTGGCGCACGGTTCATGGTGATATCGACAAAGCCGCCCCAGGTGTATTCAATTTTTGTATCTTTAAGTTGTGGAAAAGCCGCGGCCATACGCGCCTGCATGCTGGCTGTCAGGTTATGCGGCGTCATGGCGCTGTAGCTCACGCGGCCGCCAAATATCATTCTTTTATCGGCAGAAAATCTAAAATAGTCCAGCGCGAAATTGGTATCACAAACCGCTGAATTGCTAGGAATGAGCTTGGCGGACAAGTTCTGGTCAATCGGCTCGGTGCCAATAATATAGGTGCCAACAGGCATAATGCGCCTGGTCAAATCAGGTGCTAATTTTGGCGATACTTCAGGCAAATACATATTACCTGCCAGCACCACAAACTTGGCTTTTACATTACCGGTTTCTGTTTGTAGAATTACCGTTTCGCCTTGCAGCATCGTATTCACAGGCGAATGCTGGAAAATTTTCACGCCCAAACTGGCCGCGCCTTTTGCCAAGCCCAAGCAGTAATTTAATGGATGTAAATGGCCAGAACGTTTGTCATAATAGCCATTAAAATAACGCGGGCTATCCAGCCATTGTTTGATATAAGCAGGTTCAATCCACATTGCATCGCTGTCGTAATGGTACTTTTGCGCCATGCCATCGAACCACTTACGTAGCATTTTGCCTTTACGTTCGCCCACCGAAACACCAAGAAAACCATCAGTCAAATCACACTGAATATCAAAGCGCCTCACACGCTCACGCACCAGATCCAGCGCTTCCAGCGTCATGTTCCAAACCTGTTTTGCAGCTTCAAAACCAAGTGCATTTTCAATCACGCCCTGTTCGCAAGCCAGGCCGGCAATAATCTGCCCGCCATTACGACCACTCGCCCCAAAGCCGATATGATTGGCCTCTAATACAACAACTGAGTAACCGCGGTCTGCCAGTTCAATCGCCGCAGACAATCCCGCAAAACCGCCCCCCACCACACATACATCTGCCTCAATATCGCCCTGCAGCTTGGGGTAAGCAGGCTGTTCGTTCGCGCTGGCGGCGTAATAAGAGTTTTGCGTAAGTTTTAAATCATTCGCAAGCATATTTATTTTTGTGCTGCAATGCGCCCGCAAAGCCATGTCCACACCAGGGTTGCGGCTACATTAGAAGTGAGTTCCGAATGATCATAAGGGGGTGAAACTTCGGTGCAGTCCATCCCCACCCAATTCAAATCATGCCAAGCTTCCAGCAGCGTCATCGCCTGTGAAGTGGTCAAGCCACCCACCTCCGGCGTGCCGGTGCCAGGCGCAAAGGCAGGGTCTAGCGCATCAATATCAAACGTTAAATACAGCGGCGGATTGCCGGCCTTAGCCATACGCTCGCGCACTTCATCAATCACATTCTTTAATGCATCGCCATCTTTGCCGCGCAATTCACGCGCGGTATAAATTTTTCCGCCCTGGTCGCTCACAAACTCACGCGCGGCGCGCTCGCCAGACGAGCGTATGCCGATTTGTACGAAGCATTTAGGGTCAACCAAACCCTCGGTCACTGCCTCGTAAACCCAGGTACCGTGCCCTGAAGGTTCGCCGAAATGGTTAGTCCACGTATCGCAATGCGCATCAAAATGAATACAGGCCAGCGGCTGTTGGTAATGTGCATGGTATGCACGCAACAGCGGCAAAGTAATCGAATGATCGCCCCCCAGCCAAACCATCGTCTGGTTTTTAATCAATTCTGCAGCTAGCGGCATCAGCGCACTACGCATCGCATCAATGCTGGTGTTTGGCAAATTCAAATCGCCTACGTCTTTTAAATGCTCAAGCGGCGAAACGTCAAATAATGGGTGCGTGGCATCGCACAGCATCTGGCTGGCATGGCGTATAGCACTCGGCCCAAAGCGCGCGCCGGGGCGATTGGTGCAGCTGCCATCCCAATTGATGCCTGCAACGGCGAATGGGGGTTTAGCTGCTTTTTCAATAGCCAGAGGCTTTTCTATTGGCAACCCTAGAAAACCGCTGGTGGAAAGATATGCAAACGCGTGATTCATTTACTGCTCCGAAATCTGGATGTACATATGTGACATTATAGGTAGAATACTAATTAAATGTTGGTCTAAAAAGTAGTGCCATTTATATAAAATAGACAGGGCCATTTACTGGCAAAACCCCATGCAGACATTAGTCCATAAAGCACAGAAAATCATAGAAACAGAGCGCCAGCATTATCTGCAACTGCATCCGCATTCGGTCGCGTTATCCACACGTGCTAGCGAGCACTTTCTGTATGGCGTGCCCATGCACTGGATGAACGACTGGGGCACGCCGGTACCTTTATTTGTCGAGAAAGCGCAAGGCGCACACTTCACTTGTGCAGATGGTTTGGATTACACGGATTTCTGTTTAGGCGATACTGGCGCCATGTTTGGCCACAGCCCGCCAGCAGTTGCAAAAGCCATTACAGGCCAAGCTAACAATGGCTTAACTGCCATGCTGCCCTCTGCTCTGGCAGCCAACGTGGGCAAAGCTTTGGCGGCATACTTTAATTTGCCTTTTTGGCAGCTGGCAACTACAGCAACCGATGCCAACCGCTTTGTACTGCGCTGGGCACGTTCCATAACCAACCGCAAAAAACTGCTGGTGTTCGATGGTTGTTATCACGGGACGGTGGACGATACGATGGTCGATGTCGTTGACAGAAAAACTATCAACCGTGCCAGCCTGCTCGGCCAGGTGCATGATCTCGGTTTGCATACGGTCGCCGTGCCTTTTAACGATTTAACCGCGGTTGAGCGCGAATTGGCCAGGGGTGACATTGCCTGCATACTCACCGAGCCAGCGCTCACCAACTGCGGTATGGTGTTGCCAGAAGCCGGCTTTATACAAGGCCTGCGCGCGCTTTGCACAAAATACGGAAGCTTACTTATTTTGGATGAAACGCACACCATCTCCACAGGGCACGGTGGCTGGGCTAAAAACAACAAGGTTACGCCGGACTTTTTGGTGGTCGGCAAACCGATTGCGGGCGGCTTGCCAGCGGCGGCTTACGGCTTTAGCGCAGAAATGGCAGCCCGCATGAAAGCCGCCAAAGATAGCGCACCTGCCGGACATTCCGGCATCGGCACTACTTTATCTGGCAATATGATGGCGCTTGCTGCCATATATGCGACCCTTACGGAAACAGCTTCAGAAGCCGCTTACACGCACATGCTGGCATTGGCCGACCTGCTGGAGCAACAGCTTACTGCATCATTGGAATCGCACAAACTGCCATGGAATATCACACGTCTGGGCGCGCGGTTGGAACTGCAGTTTTGCGAAAAACCGCCTCATAACGCACAAGCTGCAAGGCTTGCACAAAACGACATTTTAGAAAGCGCCATTCACCTCTATTTGCTCAATCGCGGTGTGCTACTGACGCCCTTCCATAACATGATGCTGGTTAGCCCCGCTACCAGCAAGGGTGATGTTGCTAAATTAGCACGAGTGTTTAACGATTGCTTAAATACTCTTATGCAAATGCAATAACAAGCAATTCATTAATTCATTTGGATTGTTCTGGTTTTTGAATTTCACAACTAATAGAAATTGCCTCTCGTTGATCAGTTTCATTTTCAACTACAGTTCTTGGAGGAACTACAGCCCAATCGACATCAATTTTGTATTTCTTCCCCGCTTCTAATGGCAAATTCCAAGTGCTTTTACATGTCTTATCAGGAATCAAAGCCGGGCATGTAATTGCCAATGGCAGGAATGGAACCGGCATATGAACACCCATGGCGCATGGTAGCGCAGTCATACCTCGCGCCGCATTCTTCGTTTTATTTTCGCGGTCCCACCAACCGCTTTTCAGCTTGAATTCATAGTCGCCTGGCTTGAGGAAGCCAATAGTTTGATTTTTATTAAAACTAACCAATTGATGCTTATCTATGCGCACATCTAGAGATTTGGAGAAAGATAAAGTTGATATTGCATTGGAAGGAATTTCCAATAGCAGTGATACTTCAGCCACCTTATCGGAAGGGAGTGTTTTGCCGTCGTAAAACTTACCATTCTGTGAGGCGCAGCCAACCAAATAAAGGCACGAAAAAAGGCAGATAAGTTTACCGGCCTTGTTACAAATCAATTGAGGCATTCTCGATTCATTCACAAAGACACTATCGCCTCAATCTCCACCAACACATCGCGCGGTAATTTAGCCACTTGCACGGTGGAGCGTGCAGGCGTATGGCTGCCGAAAACGTCGCCATACACTTTATTCATCGCCGCAAAATCATCCAGATTTTTCAAAAACACGGTGGTTTTAACCACTTTGTTTAGGCTCGCACCTGCAGCTTCAATCACAGCTTTCAAGTTCGCCAATACCTGCGTGGTTTGCACGGTAATGTCACCATCATTCAGTGTGCCATCTGCACGTAACGGAATTTGGCCCGAGGTGAAGAGTAAATCGCCCACCACCATGGCTTGTGAGTATGGACCAATGGCGGCTGGCGCGTTTGGGGTTTGGATGACTTTCATTTGAAAACCTTTTTTTAGTTAATTATCAGAGTAGCGAAATTGTACCCGTTTAGTATTGCAAAACAATTCATAAGCAATCGTACCCGCAGCTTTTGCAACGTCATTAGCCAATACCTGGTCGCCCCACAGTTCAACTGTTGAGCCAATGTTAGCGTTTGGAATATCCGTTAAATCCACAAACAGCATATCCATCGAAACACGGCCAATGATGCGCGTCATTTTGCCATCAACCGCCGCAGGCGCACCTGTAGCTGCCCTTGGGTAGCCATCCGCATAGCCGCAAGCCACCACACCGACTATCGTTTCCTTTTCAGCCGTGAATATGCTGCCGTAGCCAATGGATTCGCCTTTGGTGATTTTGCGAATCGAGATGATTTGTGACGTGAGTTGCATCACAGGTCGCAATTTTGTATCTGGCACCATTAACGGATCTGCGCCATACAACATAATTCCTGGTCTTGACCAATTGCCTTTGGCGGCTTGCCAACCAAGAATTGCAGCCGAATTTGCAAGGCTAAAATCTGCCATATAAGCTTGCGAATTAAGGCAAGCAACCATATTTTTAAAAAACTCAATTTGCTGCAAGGTGTGTTGTGAACTTAAATTATCTGCATTGGCAAAATGCGACATGAGCACAATTTTAGCGACGTTTTGATGTTGATCAAGTTGCGCATAAGCACTTACATACTCGCTTGGAGATAAACCCACACGATGCATGCCGCTATCGAGCTTAAGCCACACATGCAAGGGCTTGGCGGGTTTTGCTGCAAGTAGAATTTCAACCTGCCATTGTGCATGTACCACCAGCCACAAGTCATTTGCGACAATTTCCGGCAACTCGGCGGCCTCAAAAAAGCCTTCCAGCAACAGAATGGGATTCTTGATGCCTGCCTGACGTAGCTGCAGCGCCTCTTCCAGGCAGGCAACCGCAAATCCATCGGCTTCATTTTCTATCGCTTTGGCGCATTGCACTGCGCCATGGCCATAGGCATTGGCCTTGATGACCGCCAACGCTTTGCCGCCATGCATTTGCTTGGCAACGCGATAATTATGGCGAAACGCATCCAGGCGAATATGCGCAATAGCGGGACGGGACATAAAGTTATGCCTTTATTAGGGCGTGTTTAGGATTGGCGTGTTTTTGAACGCTCTTATTGTAACGATTTAAGCTCAAATCGTCACTTTGTATCGCCGGCTGATGGTTCGCCACCAAATCCGCCAGTAGCTGCCCAGAACCGCAAGCCATGGTCCAGCCTAAAGTACCATGGCCTGTATTAAGCCACACGTTGTCATACAGGCTGTTTGTTTTGCCAACACTGGACGCTCTGCCGATAATCGGTGTGCCATCTGGTGTCATCGGGCGCAAGCCTGTCCAGAACAGTGATTTTGAGGTATCTCCAGCATTAGGGAACAAGCTATTCAGCACCATTTCCAGCGTTTCGCGCCGACGCGGATTCAAGCTTAAATCGAAGCCCGCAAGCTCCGCCATGCCGCCTACCCTGATTCTATCGTCAAAGCGCGTAATAGCCACTTTGTAAGTTTCATCCATCACGGTAGAAACAGGCGCGGCGTCAGGATTGATGACAGGCACGGTGAGCGAATAGCCTTTGACTGGATACACTGGAATATGCAAACCCAACCCCTGCATGAGCTGGCGTGTGTAGCTGCCAAGCGCCACTACATATTGGTCGGCATCCAGCATTTCTGTGCCAACATCGGTGCTAATTTCCACCCCAAAAAGCTTGTTATTTTTGGTAAGAAGGTGATTAATGCTAACGTTATGGCGAAATTTAACGCCAAGTTCTTTCGCCTTTTCAGCCAGATGGGTTGTGAATAGCTGGCAATCACCGGTTTCATCGCCGGGCAAGCGCAGGCCACCCAACAGCTGATCTTTTACCAGCGCTAAAGCAGGTTCTGCACGGGCACAGCCATCAGGGTCAAGGTGCTCAAACGGCACGCCCATTCGGCTTAACACGGCAATGTCCTTTGCTTCGGCATCCAGCTGTTTTTGTGTGCGGAATACCTGCAAAGTACCCTGGGTGCGGCCTTCGTAGGCAATACCTGTATTGGCACGTAGCTCGCTTAAGCAATCGCGGCTATATTCTGCCAGGCGCACCATACGCTCTTTATTGCAATCGTAGCTCTTGGCGTTGCAGTTTTGCAGCAATTTAAATGTCCACTGCAATTGCCATAGCGTGAAGTCTGGCTTCAATGAAAGTGGCGAATGGCGTTGAAACAGCCATTTCAACGCCTTCATCGGTACACCCGGGGCAGCCCATGGCGCAGCATACCCAGGGGAAATTTGTCCTGCGTTGGCAAAGCTGGTTTCCAGCCCTACTGCTGGCTGACGGTCTATCACTGTGACATCAAACCCTTTCTGCGCCAAATAGTAAGCAGAAGTGACACCCACTACGCCAGAACCCAGTAGAAGCACCTTCATCACGACCCCGTATTTATTAAAGACAATATGCACAGTCTATTGAATATCAGCGTATTAAATTAACCAAATTAGTTACTTTTATATATATAATTAACTAATAATTTTTATTTAGTAGTAATATTTACTAAAAATTATATAAAAAATAGTTTTATTTAATATCAAGGAGAAATCATGCGCATCCGTACCCATGCAGTACGCGAGCTGGATCGTATTGATATGAAAATATTGTCCGTGCTGCAAGCAGATGCGCGCATCCCCATTACCGAACTGGCGGAGCGCGTAGGCCTGTCTGTCACTCCTTGCGGCGAGCGCATTAAAAACCTGGAAAAGGAAGGCGTGATTCTGGGTTATCACGCGCGCCTGAACCCGCATGCACTCAGCCTGGATTTGCTGGTATTTGTGGAACTCAAACTTTCTACCAAATCGGGTGCGATTTTTGGCAAATTCAAACAGGAAATTCTCAAGCTGCCAAGCGTGCTGGAGTGCCATTTGGTTTCTGGCGATTTTGATTACCTTATTAAAGCACGCATCGCAAAAATGGCAGATTACCGCACCTTGTTGGGCGATATATTGCTCACCCTGCCTGGCGCGCAGGAATCGCGCAGTTATATCGTGATGGAAGAAGTAAAAGAAGGCCTTGCGCTGCCGCTTGTTGAAGCTAACGAATAAAAACAAGTGGCTCTAACTAAATATTCTGAATGGCTCTTGTTGCATATCCAGTTTAAGAAAACAATGCTATTGTAATCGGTAAGATTTTGCTTTAATTTTGTTATGTATGCCCGATTTAATATTTTTGAATTCTGTCACTTTTTTAAGGGGATTAAAATGATTTCAATTTCAATTAAACAAGCTTTAGTGGCAGTTTTTACTGCGGGTTTAGCTGCAGGCATCTGCAGCGCTCATGCAGAACATGTCAGCAAAATTGGTGCAGGCGAAGGCAAGCTTGATATCATCGCTTGGCCTGGTTACCTTGAGCGTGGCGAATCAGATAAAAACTACGATTGGGTGACCGGCTTTGAAAAGGAAACCGGCTGCAAGGTGAACGTAAAAACCGCCGGCACTTCGGATGAAATGGTGTCGCTGATGAATAAAGGCGGCTACGACCTGGTGACCGCCTCGGGCGATGCCAGCCTGCGTTTGGTGGCAGGCAAAAAAGTGCATCCGATCAATACCGCTTTAATTCCCTCATGGAATACGATAGATTCCCGCCTGCAGAATGCACCGTGGCACACCGTTGGTGGCAAGCATTATGGTGTGCCTTACCAGTGGGGGCCAAACGTGCTGATGTATAACACGCAAGTATTTAAAACCGCGCCCACATCGTGGGCGACGGTGTTCGAGCCGCAAAACCTGCCCGATGGCAAACCAAATAAAGGCCGCATTCAAGCTTACGATGGGCCGATCTATATCGCTGATGCGGCGCTATATTTGATGAAAAAAGACCCGTCACTTGGCATTAAAGACCCGTATGAGCTTAACGAAAAACAATACGCCGCTGTATTAAAACTGCTGCGCCAGCAAAAAACACTCACACATAGATATTGGCATGACGTAACCGTGCAAATGACCGATTTCAAAAAAGAAGGCGTGGTGGCTTCAGGCGCATGGCCATATCAGGTCAATGCCCTAAAAACTGAAAAGCAGCCGATTGCCTCTGTGATTCCAACAGAAGGCGCGACAGGCTGGGCGGATACCACCATGCTGGCCGCTGGTGCGAAGCATCCGAATTGTGCGTACAAATGGCTTGAACATTCGCTGAACCCGAACCTGCAATCGGGCCTGGCAGAATGGTTTGGCTCTAACCCTGCCGTAGCTACCGCCTGTAAAACCAAGGCGCCAGGCGGGAGTGACTTCTGCGCAGATAACGGGTTTGAGCGCTTTACCGAAATTAAATTCTGGAGAACGCCGCAAGCCAAATGCTCGCTTAAAGAAGGCTGCGTACCATACAGCCGCTGGACGAAGGACTATATCGCCATCATGGGTGGCAGATAGTTATAGTCTATGGTTGCAGCCGTCGAGTTTTCCGCCGTCAGCCGCCATTACGGTAATGTAAAAGCGGTTGATGATGTAACGATTGCTGTTGCCGAAGGCGAGTTTTTTTCCATGCTCGGGCCAAGCGGTTCGGGCAAAACCACTTGTCTGCGCTTGATTGCAGGTTTTGAGCAGCCAAGCTTTGGCAGCATAAAAATCTTCGGCAAAGAAGCTGCTGGCGCGCCGCCTTATGAGCGCGAAGTGAACACTGTTTTTCAGGATTACGCGCTGTTTCCGCACATGAACGTGCTGGATAACGTGGCATATGGTTTGCGCGTAAAAGGCATCGCCAAACCGGAAAGTTACCAGCGCGCCGGGCACGCACTAGCGCAAGTGGCGCTGGCAGAATACGGCAGGCGCAGGCCAGGTGAGCTTTCAGGTGGGCAGCGCCAGCGTGTAGCATTGGCGCGGGCGCTGGTGAATGAGCCGCGTGTGTTATTGCTGGACGAACCGCTGGGCGCGCTGGATTTAAAGCTGCGCGAGCAAATGCAACTGGAACTCAAAACCCTGCATAAGAAACTCGGCATTACCTTTATTTACGTCACGCACGACCAGGGCGAAGCGTTATCCATGTCCGACCGCGTGGCGGTATTTAACCGTGGCAGAATCGAGCAAGTGGATTCGCCGCGCAACCTTTACACCCACCCAAAAACCAGCTTTGTAGCGGATTTTGTCGGCACTTCAAATGTGGTAAGCGGTGATTTGGCACAGCATATTACCGGTAATAGCCAGGCATTTTCAATTCGCCCTGAACATATCGGCATTTACACCGGGCAGGCCAATGTTTTGAAGGTAAATGGCGAAGTCGCAGATATTCAATACCACGGCGCAACCAGCAAAATAGAGGTTGCTGTGGATGGTCAATTGTTATCCATGGTGCTTTCCAACACTGAAGTAAGCGAAGCGAAGCTGCCAAAAATCGGTCAAAAACTTACCTTGTGTTGGCCACAAAGCCGCATGGTGATGCTGGAAAAATCTTTATGACGAAACTGGCTATTTGAGCGCTTTCATATGTTTACTTACATTTGCTTAGGTACCAATGATATCGCGTATAGCGCACAGTTTTACGACGCAACGCTTGGTGCACTTGGCATTAAACGTTGCGATGTGCGTGACGAATCGAACTGGGACGGTTGGGTTGGTTGGGGCATATATGAAAACCATGGCCAAACAGAGGTGGCACTATGGCTGTGCCAACCATTCGATGGGTGTCCTGCCACCGTCGGCAACGGCACCATGGTCGCCTTGCAAGCTAAATCTTGGCAGGAAGTTAACGCTTTTCATGCCGCAGCCATTGCCAACGGAGGCCAATCAGAAGGTGAGCCCGGGCTTCGCCTCCACTACGGTCCCGACTTTTACGCAGCCTATATACGCGACCCAGATGGTAATAAACTCGCAGCTGTGTGCCGTGGTTTTACCAAATCACATGGCTAGTAATATCATGCCTCAGTTAAGTCGAGCAGTTTCCAACACGCTTTACCGCAAAAACAATCTCTTAATATTTTTGCTGCTCACCCCCCCGCTGCTATGGTTTGGCGTAATTTACCTGGGTTCATTATTTGCTTTACTGTGGCAGAGCTTTTATACATTTGATAGTTTCAGCATGTCGGTTTCACCCGACTTAACGCTCGAAAATTACCGCAGTCTATTTGACGCCACCAATTTTGACATTATCCTGCGCACACTCAGCATGGCGATTGCGGTGACGCTGGCCTGCGCCTTAATCGCCTTCCCGATTGCCTATTACATGACACGCTACGGCAGCCGCGCCGAAAAAGGCTTTTTCTACATCGCGGTGATGCTGCCGATGTGGGCGAGCTATATCGTTAAAACCTATGCATGGACGGTGATTTTGTCGCAACAAGGCATTTTATACTGGTGCATCAATCACTTAGGCTTAACTTCTGCACTTAACCATGTGCTGCAAATACCCGCCATCGGCGGCAACACGCTCGCCACATCCAACCTCGGGCGCTTTATGGTGTTCACCTATATCTGGCTGCCCTTCATGATTTTGCCGATACAAGCCGCGCTGGAGCGTGTGCCGACTAATCTGCTGCAGGCCTCTGCTGATTTGGGTGCGAGGCCGGCACAAACCTTTCGCCGCGTGTTATTGCCGCTGGTGTTTCCCGGTGTAGTGGCAGGTTCTATTTTCACTTTTTCGCTCACACTGGGCGATTACATCATTCCGCAACTCATCGGCCCCAGCGGCCTGTATATCGGCACGATGGTGTACACCATGCAAGGCTCGGTAGGCAATATGCCGCTAGCGGCTGCGTTTACTGTAGTACCGATTATTTTGGTGAGTATTTACTTGATGTTGGCAAAACGCGCAGGAGCTTTCGATGCTCTTTAAGCCAAATAAAACCGAGCCTAGCGCACCTATATGGCTGAAAACCCTTGCCTACGGCGGCCTGGTGTTTTTACATTTCCCCATAGTCGTCATCGTCATCAACGCTTTTTTAGCGGGAGATGGCGATAAGACTTACTTTACTTTGCGCTGGTTTCACGAGGCGTTTGCACGTGAGGATGTCATGTCAGCCGTCGCGCTATCGCTCAAAGTGGCGACTGTAGCGACTCTGCTCGCGCTCATCATGGGCACCATGGCCGCCGCCGCACTCTACAGACGCAACTTTTTTGGCAAAGAAGCCATTACCACCATGCTGATTCTGCCGATTGCCCTGCCCGGCATCATCACAGGCATCGCGCTGCTCTCTGCCATGAACATACTTGATATCACACCTGGTTTTATTACCATTGTTGTGAGTCATGCCACGTTTTGCGTGGTCATGATTTACAACAATGTAGTTGCGCGCTTCAGGCGCATGCCGCACAGCCTGGTGGAAGCCTCGATGGATTTGGGCGCGGATGGTTTTACAACGTTTCGGCATATTATTTTGCCGCAACTTGCGACCGCCTTGCTGGCGGGCGCATTGCTGGCATTTGCACTATCATTTGATGAACTGATTGTGACCATATTTACCGCAGGGCATGAAGTCACACTGCCGATCTGGCTGCTTAACCAGCTCGCACGCCCACGTGACGCAGCGATTACCAATGTGGTCGCCATGATGGTGATGCTGATTACCGCATTACCGATTATTGCCGCCTATTATTTAACACGCGGCACAGAAAGCATCGCCGGCAGCAGCCGCTAAAAAATCGGGTATTATTTTTGATAGAGGGTCGAAAAAATGCAAACCATTCAAACGCAATTATTGATTAATGGCCAATTCGTTAAAGGCGAAGGCGCACCAATCAGAGTGCTGAATCCAGCTACTGGTGCTGAGATAGCGCAAGTAGCAGAAGCCTCAATGGCACAGATTGAAAGCGCAGTAAGCGCCGCCGAAATCGCATTTAAAACCTGGAAAAAAACCACGCCTCGCGACCGAGCTACCATGTTGCTGAAACTTGCCGATGCTATTGAGGCAGATGCAGAAGGCTTTGCCGAACTTGAATCGATGAATTGCGGCAAGCCTTATCTGGCGGTGCTGAATGATGAAATTCCTGCCGTTGCAGACGTATTCCGCTTTTTCGCAGGCGCAGTGCGTAACATGACAGGCGCGCTGGCAGGCGAATACCTGCCAGGCCACACCAGCATGATTCGGCGCGATCCGTTAGGCGTAGTGGCCTCGATTGCACCGTGGAATTATCCGCTGATGATGGCCGCCTGGAAATTAGGCCCGGCGCTGGCCGCGGGCAATACAGTAGTCTTAAAGCCATCAGAAATGACGCCGCTTACCACATTCAAGCTGGCACAACTCATCGCCGATATTTTCCCTGCCGGTGTAGTGAATATTTTGAATGGACGTGGCGAATCGGTCGGCGCAACTATGATTTCGCAGCCACAAGTACAGATGATTTCGATTACAGGTGACATCTCAACCGGCCAGAAAATCATGGAAGTCGCCGCTAAAAGCGTGAAGCGTACGCACCTGGAATTAGGCGGCAAAGCGCCTGTGATTGTGTTTGACGATGCAGACTTGGCTTCAGTGGTAGAAGGCGTGCGCACCTTTGGCTTTTACAACGCAGGCCAGGATTGTACCGCTGCTTGCCGCATTTATGCGGGCAAGAAAATTTACGAAAAATTAGTCGCTGAGCTATCTTCTGCCACCTCAACTATTAAAGTGGGAGCGCAAAAAGAAGTGGGGGTAGAAATGGGCCCATTGATTTCAGCACGTCAGCGCGAGCGCGTGGCGGGCTTTGTAGAACGTGCTTCCGCACAAAAGCATATCGAAATCACCACCGGCGGCAAAATGCGTGCTGGAAGTGGCTTTTTCTATGCGCCCACTATTGTGGCTGGTGCATTACAAACCGATGAAATTGTCTGTAAAGAGGTGTTTGGTCCAGTGGTTTCAGTGACGCGCTTTGACGACGAAGCTCAGGTGGTAAATTGGGCGAACGATTCAGAATACGGCCTTGCCAGCTCGGTGTGGACTTCTGATGTATCGCGCGCCTTGCGCGTATCAGCCGAGCTACAATACGGCTGCACCTGGGTGAACACGCATTTTATGCTGGTATCGGAAATGCCGCATGGTGGCATGAAAAAATCAGGCTATGGCAAGGATTTGTCGATATACGCAATCGAAGATTACAGCGCTGTGCGGCATGTGATGGTGAAACTTTAGAAATTTTGTGGGGTGAGCAACTTGTACTCACCCCACCCCAACCTGATGTGGGCTTACTACCTACCGATTTGGTTGCCGATAACGCCGCCAATTGCTGCGCCACCAACTGTGCCTAAACCGCTACCGCCAGTTAACACCGCACCTGCAACGGCCCCGACACCAGCACCAATCGCAGTGTTTTTGTCACGTGTTGACATATTACTACAGCCGCTTAAGCCAACAATGAGTGTTGCCGCAACGAAAGTCATCGCTAATTTACTTTTTGTTTTCATGGTAATCTCACTTTTGAAAATTGATTTACGATAAAGCATTCGTCAAACTCACCATTAAGTCAAAAGGTTCCGTTTAACTTGTGGATGGCGTGCACGAACTAGCCAACGTACCCTGCTCATTACCTGCGCTGTGCAATCCAGAAACACAGGCATTACTCAGGTTATTTGTCTTTCCATAATTTCTGCATCTCGATGAACATAAAAGATGCGGTCCAGGAGATTAGAACCAGGCCTGTTAACGCTTCCAGCCCGGCTGTAAATCGAATATTGCCTTTGGCGACAATGTCGCCAAAACCAAGTGAAGTG
Organism: Methylotenera sp.; assembly: GCA_049687015.1. Classification (GTDB taxonomy): domain Bacteria; phylum Pseudomonadota; class Gammaproteobacteria; order Burkholderiales; family Methylophilaceae; genus Methylotenera_A. The sequence continues at coordinate 35,665 of JBAVIP010000079.1, forward strand.
TAGCTCACAAACGAAAAGTAGCTGCAATCCATCAGGCTTTTATCAAAATGCCCTTCCAGGGAGCCAAAACGTCCTGCATGAATCATAAAGTAGTAGCCAAAAGCAAACGCCCAGATTTCAATCACATGCGCAAATAATGTGCCAAAAACACCAAGTAAAACACGTAATCGTGGTCTGATGGTGAGCATAGGAATCAGTTTTGAAAGCTGGTTTAGCGCCTCAAAATGAATCAACACAGCAGTTGCAACAAGAAAACTATTGAGTACATAAGTAATAATCATCGTATATTTTCGTGAAATTTATAGTTATTTATAATAGCTTAGAACAACTCAAACCCCTATGTATTCTGCACTAAAACGTGGGCGGACTGCACGAACTCACCAAGGTACACACCTCATTACCTACATTGCGGAAGCGATGCGGTTGACGACTGTTAAAGTAGTAAGCATCGCCAGCACCCAATACCCGCGTGGGTTCCCCCACGGTCACTTCAAGGCGTCCGGACAGTATCACAGCGCCTTCCTCGCCTTCGTGCTGCAGCATCATCATGCCCGTATCGGCGCCTGCTTCATATGTTTCATAGAGAATCTGCAAAGCATGTCCAGCCTTGGCCGAGCCAATCTGGCGATATGAAATACCTTCACCAGCGCTAATTTCGGTTAGATCCTGGGCGCGGTAAAACACTTCGCTTTTCATACCAGGCAACTCGTCTGAGAAAAATTCCGCCAGTGTCATTGGAATACCCGCCAGAATACGTTTTAAGGCGCTAACAGATGGACTAGTATTGCCGGATTCTATGAGTGAAACTGGCATTAGCGACGCCTGCCCTTTTTGCCAAAGCGCGCTGTGATAGCTGATGTCTTAGCCGCACTATTTTGAGTCTTAAGCCTACATCGATATCCATAATGCAATCACTTAGTGTTTAAAGTGTTAAATATACAATAACACTCATATAATTAATACCAGTAAAATCAATATATTAATAAAATAAAAAACCAGCCTTGACACAATATGCTAAACACTTGAATATGTTTGAAAAGTAATATTTAAGGATCCTCGCATGTCAAAATCAGAGCAGGTCGAACTGCCCAATTTGTCGCATTATTGGGTACCGTTTACAGCCAATCGGCAATTCAAGGCCATGCCGCGCCTGTTTAAGGCGGCCAAAGGTAATTACTACACGTCTATGGATGACAGGCAAGTGCTAGATGGTACAGCAGGCTTGTGGTGCGTGCCTGCTGGACATGCTCGCGAAGAAATCGCATCGGCCGTGGCTGCCCAATTACGCACGCTGGATTACGCACCGGCATTTCAATCCAGCCATCCGCTCGCGTTTGAAGCCGCCGCCCGCTTGGCAGCATATATGCCCGCCGGTCTAGATCGGATATTCTTCACCAATTCAGGTTCAGAATCTGCCGATACTGCGCTTAAAATCGCGTTGGCGTATCACCGTGTGACGGGCAACCCATTGCGGAACAAGCTGATAGGCCGTGAGCGCGGCTACCACGGCGTCAATTTCGGCGGCATCTCGGTGGGCGGCATCGCGGGTAACCGCAAAGCGTTTGGCAATGCGCTAAGCGGCGTTGACCATATTCGCCATCCGCTGGATATCTCAAAAAACGCGTTTACAAAAGGCGTTCCGCAAGATGGCGGCATTGCACTGGCGAATGAATTTGAGCAACGTATGATGACTTTGCATGACCCTTCTACCGTTGCCGCACTCATTGTTGAGCCTATGCAAGGCTCGGCGGGCGTGATTGTGCCACCGGCCGGCTACTTAAAACGTTTGCGTGAAATCTGCACTAAACACGGCATTTTGCTGATTTTTGATGAAGTCATTACCGGCTTTGGCAGGTTGGGCACCAAGTTTGGCGCGGATTATTTTGACGTCATCCCCGACATACTCACCTGCGCCAAAGGCCTGACTAATGGCGTCGTGCCAATGGGTGCGGTGGCGGTAAAACGCGAAATTTACGATGCATTTATGCAAAACTCGGCTACTGGCGCAATCGAACTGCCTCATGGCTACACCTACAGCGCCATCCCCATTGCCTGCGCAGCGGCAATCGCCACGCAAGATATTTTTGCTGCAGAAAAACTGGAAGCACGTGCAGCGGGTTTAAGCACTTATCTCGAATCAGCTGCGCATAGCCTGAAAGGCTTACCGATGGTGAAAGACATCCGCAATATCGGCCTGGTGGCAGGTATTGAGTTTGATGCAAAGGCAGGCGCTTCTGCTTTTGCCGTATATTTGAAATGCTACGAACTTGGCCTGCATGTACGCTACACGGGCGATATCATTGCCATCTCGCCGCCGCTCACTATCGAAAAACATGAGATAGATCGTATCTTTAACACACTTGCGGATGCAATTAAATACGTGGCTTCGCAAGGCGAGGCGGGTCTGGATGCCAGCCGTTATCTTAAAAACGAGCAGTCGTGGGCAATGCATCAGCAACATACAATCTAACTGGCAATGAGGAATTCAGCATGAAAACAATCGGTCACTATATCAATGGTAAGCATGTCGCCGGCACGGGCACTAGATCAGGCGATGTGTATAACCCAGCAAAAGGGGAAGTACAAGCGCAAATCACTTACGCAACAGCAGATGAAACCCGTGCAGCAATCAGCGCCGCGCAAGCGGCCTTCCCTGCCTGGGCTGCCACGCCCGTGCTAAGACGCGCGCGCATCATGTTCAAATTCAAAGCTCTGCTGGATGAACATGCCAACGATTTGGCCAAGGCCATCTCGCTTGAGCACGGCAAAACCATTTCTGATGCTCGCGGCGAAGTCACGCGCGGCATCGAAGTGGTCGAATTCGCTTGCGGCGCGCCGCACTTGATGAAAGGTGATTTTAACGACCAGGTCGGTACCGGCATCGATACGTACAGCATGCACCAGCCGCTAGGTGTCGTTGCGGGCATTACGCCGTTTAACTTCCCTGTCATGGTGCCTCTGTGGATGATCCCTATGGCATTGGCGACAGGTAATACGTTTGTGCTGAAACCATCTGAAAAAACACCAGGCGCCAGCTTGATGTTGGCAGATTTGCTCGCCGAAGCTGGCTTGCCGGCAGGCGTATTCAATCTGGTGAATGGTGATAAAGAAGCCGTTGATGTGCTACTCACAGACAAGCGCGTACTGGCCATTAGCTTTGTCGGCTCCACACCAATTGCAGAATATATTTATAGCACCGGCACCAAAAATGGCAAACGTGTACAGGCATTGGGTGGCGCTAAAAATCATTTAGTGGTGATGCCGGATGCGGATTTAGATCAAGTGGCCGATGCCTTAATCGGCGCGGGTTATGGCTCAGCAGGCGAGCGCTGCATGGCGATTTCTGTGGCGGTGACGGTAGGCGATATTGCCGATCAATTAGTCGCAAAAATCGCCGAAAAAGCCAAAGCCATCACCATTGATCAAGGCTTGAACGAAAAAGCCGACATGGGCCCACTCGTCACGCCGCAGCACTTTGCAAAAGTGAAAAGTTACGTTGATTTGGGTGTAACCGAAGGCGCGAAACTGGTGATGGATGGCCGCGGCTACTCGCACAAAGGCCACGAAAAAGGTTTCTTTTTAGCGCCGTGTTTATTTGATCACGTCACCAAAGATATGCGTATTTACAAAGAGGAAATCTTTGGCCCTGTACTCTGCGTAGTGCGCGCCAAAACATTTGAAGAGGCGTTGCAACTGGTAAACGACCACGAATTTGGCAACGGCACCGCGATATTCACGCGTGACGGCGAAGCCGCGCGCGAATTTACTAATCGCGTACAGGTCGGCATGGTGGGCGTGAATGTGGCGATTCCCGTGCCGATTGCCTTCCACAGCTTTGGCGGCTGGAAGCGCTCGCTGTTTGGCGACCATCATATTTATGGCATGGATGGTGTACGTTTTTATACACGCCTCAAAACCACCACCTCGCGCTGGCTATCTAATAATAAAGATCTAGGCAACAAAAATATGGGTTCAGAATTCGTGATGCCGACCATGAAATAAATCTTGGTTGATTTATAACCCCATTAAAAAAGGGTGCCTACGCACCCTTTTTTATTCACTAAAACTTACAGCAAGCTATTACCAAGTACGTTTAACGTAGAACCACACTGTATCCTCGTTGGTATCTCTGCCATCAGAAGTCTGATAAAACGCTTCATTTTTCACGTTAAATGTATTTGTATAGTACGCGCCTGCATTAAAGCCCTCAATTGGCTTACCTGCACTTGGTATCGCAAAATCTCTATTCAAACCAATCGCAAAATCACCTTGAGACCCTGTAAGGTTTGGCGTGTGTTGATAACCTACTTTTGTCATGAAATTCAAATCGCCGATTGGCAATTTATAGTTAAATTTCAATTCATTATAACTAGCACCTTTAGTATCTCTTGTTCCATCTCTTGTGCCGTCTTTAGCAGCACCATAGTAATTGGTAAGTACACGGTAGTAAGTGTAAGTCAGCCATTTGTAAGATAAAGCCACTGAAGCTTCGAATGAATTTTGTTTATTACCAACATTCCCTGCACTGAAAGAATTTTCGCGATCAGGATAGTAGTAGTAATTCCCCAAGAAATTTACACCAAAGCCATTGTCAAAGGTATGTGCATAACCGCCATACCAGTCGGTTTCTAAGTGATTGCCGCCAGAAAAACCATCGCCGTGCCCAGTAAACTCTTTATCGATGTTAGACCACCATGTACCCACGTAAAAACCACTGCTATGCGCTAAATCAGCACCAACTTGCAAGGCAGGACCATTACTTAGCGCAACACCACGGAACATGTATTGACTATACATACCAGCGTTAAGGGTAAAGCTCCATGGTGAGGCAGGCCCTTCAGCAGCAGTGTGTTTACGTTCCAAATGGTCAGCAGTTGGCTCAGCAGCCTCAACCGGCGCTGCTGCTGGAGCTGCCTCAACTGCTGGTGTGGCCTCAGCTGGAGCTGCTGCAGGAGCAGCTGCCTCATCCGCGAATGTATACGCGCTGCCCAATAAAAGTGGTGCAGCACATAATGCGCTCAACACTTGACGATTTAATAACCAACGAATAGTTTTCATAAGACTCCCTTAATTTCCCTTAACAATTAAAAAATACTGCAATACTTAAAATTCTCTACATTAAAACTCTTGATCTAAAACTGCACCAAATTCGTTCATACTTATTTTTATTATTAGCTATAACCATATGCATTATCATTTTCAGCACTCTTGAATCCACAGTATCAAATACCCCATGTATAAACAAGGCAAGCAAGGTCAAACACAAGATAATTTTTAACAAGGCATGGAACTTTTTGTGTTTTTTACCACAATATCTCATTATTTTTACAAATGAAGCTATGTTATTGATATATATATTATTTTTGCACCCAAATAGTGCGTAAAAACCCAAAATGGTGCATAAAATGAGTATGCCAAAGTGGCTCTAAATAGCAATCAATTAGTAAATAGAATTGGGGCTAATTTTAAAAAATTAGCTTAAGAATTTGAATGGATAAATTTGATTATCGAAAAAGCTTGATGTGATTTTAAATTGATGTGAACTATAAGTTTATGACTAAAAAAACGAAAAAATTTATGGCTACTTTTTATTGGTCGGGACGGCAGGATTCGAACCTGCGACCCCATGCCCCCCAGGCATGTACGCTACCAGGCTGCGCTACGCCCCGAACCGCGTTGCTATGAAATTGCAACGAGTGAGCATTATAAATGAAAAGCACCAAGTACAGATTAGACCTGGTGAATTAAAGATAAAACATTTTGAATGGTAGACAGAATGGGCCAAATACTTTAAAACTTAGGTTTACTAAAGCCTAAGCTCGCAATAGCTGAATGACTTCGCGTAATTCTTTTTTTAACGTAAAGAAATCAAAATCATTCGCTGATGCTGTTTCTATATGTGAAACTTGAACACTTGTTTGCGGAGAACTTTGTGGTGAGTCTACTGCTTCTACTATGTCTTCCGCACCATCCAGACGATTCCGCGCACCGCTGATGGTAAAGCCTTGTTCATAGAGCAATTCGCGAATTTTGCGGATTAATAACACTTCATGATGCTGATAATAACGGCGGTTACCACGACGCTTTACTGGCTTAAGTTGAGTAAACTCCTGCTCCCAATAGCGCAATACATGCGGTTTTACACCGCACAATTCACTCACCTCGCCAATGGTAAAGTACCGTTTGGCTGGGATCGGCGGTAGTTGCATTTTTATGGAAGGATCTAACATCATCGAAAATTAACCTTAGTTAGGCGTAATGCTCTTCTACTTTGCTTTTTAATTTTTGGCTGGCATGGAAAGTCACCACGCGACGCGCTGTAATCGGTATTTCTTCTCCTGTTTTTGGATTACGGCCTGGGCGCTCCGATTTTTTACGCAATTCAAAATTGCCAAAACCTGATAACTTCACGCTATCACCTGTTTCTAAAGCAGCACGCACTTCTTCAAAAAACGCTTCTACCATGTCTTTCGCTTCACGTTTATTTAAGCCCACTTGCTCAAATAATAGGTCGGCCAGATCAGCCTTTGTTAATGTCATGCAACTCCCCCCCTGAACCTTTATTGCTTACTTTAATTTATTTACAGTCTAATTTCGTAACGATGCGCCGAATTTATTTTCCAGTAATTTAAGCAGTTCGGCCATTGCTGCTTCTGCTTCTGTATCCAACAAAGTTTTATGAGTATCTTGCATAAGTACAAGAAATGCAAGGCTTTTTTTATTTTCAGCGATACCTTTTCCCTGGTAAACATCAAATAATTGTATCTGATACAACAGTGGAATTTTAGCTTCATGCACTGTATTGACAATAGTCTGAACGGGTAAGTCTGCATCAACGACCACGGCAATATCGCGTCGCACCGGCAAGAATTTAGACACTTCCTGGTACTGCGCCACCTTGGTTTGCATGAGCGGCGCTACAGCCAGCTCGAACAAAACCGTATTTTTAGGCAGGCTGTAATGCTGCTGCCATTTTGGATGCAGCTTGCCCAGCCAGCCTATCGGCTTGCCGTGTAGGTAAACGCGGGCAGATTGTCCTGGATGCAAAGCTGGATGCGCTTCAACACGATACTCCGCCTGGCCTTGTGTCAAGCTATCCACGATGGCTTTTACATCGTAAAAATCCACATCACGTGCTTTTTCGCCCCATTGCTCCGGTTGAAACTCGCCGTAGGACAGGCCTGAAACCTGCGTTTGTTCACAATAGCTTTGTTTATCAGAAAAATAACTGGCACCCACCTCAAACAACTGGGCACGTTCTTGCTTGCGGTTCAAATTATAGGTCAGTACATCCAGAAGACCGCCCCACAAGCCGCTGCGCATCACGCTTAAGTTGCTTGCAATGGGATTCTTGAGCTTGATTGGATTCGCATTCCCCATCAAATCGCGCTCCCAGCTCTCATCCACAAAGCTGTAAGTCACGACCTCCTGATAGCCTTGCGCCTGCAGAACATCGGCCACCCACGTCTTATTTAATGCGGCTTCCGGAGCATCGAGCATGCGAAATTCGGCATGTGGCGCAATCGCGGTCAGGTGATCATAGCCGTAAAGCCTGGCGATTTCTTCGATTAAATCTTCCTCGCGTGCAATATCGAACCGGTAGCTAGGTGCCTGTACCGCATACACGCCTGCATGCTCGCCATTTGCAAAACCTAACTGCGTCAGCAGTTTCGTGACCGTAGCTTGCGGAATTTGCATGCCCAGTATCGAGCATAATCGCGCATAGCGCAGACTCACCGTGTTACGTACGGGCAATGCAGTTGCCGTTTGAGTAATCGCCCCAGCCTTGCCGCCGCAAACCTCCAGAATAAGCGCAGTCGCGCGCTCCATAGCATTCAGCGTGTTACCAAAATCCACGCCGCGTTCAAAGCGGTATGACGAATCCGTGCTCAAGCCCAATCGACGGGCTTTCCCAGCCATGATGTCAGGGGTGAAAAAAGCACTTTCCAAAAATACGGCGCTCGTAGTTTCGCTGACTGAAGTCGGCTTGCCGCCCATAATGCCCGCCAGCGCGATGGCGCCACTATTATCGGCAATTACCAGATCATCATCGGCCAGTTTCACTTCGGTGTCATTCAGCAACTTAAGCGTTTCGCCCGCTTTGGCAAAACGCACTTCAATAGGGTCGCCCAGCTTGGCCAGATCAAACGCGTGCATAGGCTGGCCAAGCTCCAACAGCACGTAATTAGTAATATCGACAATTGCGCTAATGCTGCGAACGCCGCTGCGCTCAAGGTGGCGCACCATCCATTCCGGCGTTTGGACTTGCGCATTCACGCCTTCAATTACGCGTCCATAATAGGCCGGGCAGGCTTGCGGCGCATTCACCAGCACTGCCTGCGTGCGTTGTGACTCGATTTTCGCAGGTGTGATTTGCGGAACAATTAACGGCGCGCCGGTAATCGCCACCACGTCGCGCGCAATGCCCAGAATGCTCAGGCAATCGGCACGATTGGGAGTGAGTTTCAATGTAAACAGATTGTCATTCAGGCTTAAATATTCGCGGATATCCTGACCGATAGACGCGTCAGCAGGCAGTTCCAGCAAACCTGATGCTTCTTCTGCCAAACCCAGTTCTTTGGCCGAGCACATCATGCCGAACGATTCCACGCCGCGCACTTTGGCCTCTCTAATGGCAAAGCCAGGCAATTCCGCTCCAACTAAAGCGCATGGCGCTTTCATGCCAACTCTGGCGTTGCTTGCGCCACAGACAATCTGCAGGGTTTCTTTGCCCACATTCACTTTGCATACCTGCAGGCGATCGGCATCCGGATGTTTTGCAGCTTCGACTATTTCACCAATCACCACTTTTGCAAACGGCTTGGCAACAGGCGTCATTTCTTCTACCTCAAGCCCCGCCATGGTCAGCGCGTGGCTTAGTTCTTCTGAGCTTAAGTTTGGGTTAACAAAGGTTCTTAACCAGTTTTCTGAGAATTGCATAAATGTTTACTTGTTGAATTGCTGCAAAAAGCGCAAATCATTATTGAAAAAATGACGTAAATCGTTCACGCCGTAACGCAGCATCGCCAAGCGCTCTACGCCCAAGCCAAAGGCAAAACCGCGGTATTTCTCGCTGTCGATATTCACGTGCTTAAACACTTCCGGATGCACCATGCCGCAGCCGCCGATCTCCAGCCAGCCGCCGTTCCAGCTCATGTCCATCTCAGCGGAAGGTTCGGTAAACGGGAAGAATGACGGACGGAAACGCACGGTCAAATCATCGCGCTCGAAGAATTTCTGCAGAAAATCCTGCACTACGCCTTTTAGGTTGGCAAAGCTGACATTCTCATCCACCCACAAACCTTCCACCTGGTGAAACATGGGCGAATGCGTCGCGTCAGAATCCACGCGGTACACGCGGCCCGGCGCGATAATCTTGAGCGGTGGCCCGCTTTTAATTTTCATGGCATTTTCCATGTGGTGAATTTGTACGGGCGAGGTATGTGTCCGCAACACATGTGACTCTTTTTTGTCATCATGCTGCGCATGATTCATATCCACATAAAACGTATCGTGCATGGCGCGCGCAGGATGATTCTCAGGAATATTCAGCGCGGTAAAGTTATAAAAATCCGTCTCGATTTCCGGGCCCGTCGCCACCTCAAAACCAATCGAGTGAAACAAAGTTTCAATGCGCTGCAGAGTTAGTGTGACAGGATGCAAACCGCCTTGCGAATGCGCGCGTGCGGGCAAGGTTACATCAATCGACTCTTGTGCCAGCTGCTTCGCTTGCGCTGCATTTAAAATGGCCTCGCGGCGCGCATTTAACGCGGCTTCAATCGCCTGCTTGACCACATTGATAGCAGCACCTGCGGCGGGGCGATCTTCTGCAGACAGCTTGCCCAGGCCTTTTAATGCCTCTGTAAGCGCGCCACTTTTGCCTAAATACTTTGCTTTGGCGTTTTCCAGTGCAGGCATATCCTCACAAGCTGAGAAATCCGCCTGCGATGCTGCGATTAAGTGATCCAAATTAGTCATGCGTCATTTTAACTTAGTTAAGTGATTGATTAAACATAAAAAAAGAGGCCGCAGCCTCTTTTTTATTTTGGTTGATTTAAGCGGCTAAACCAGTTTTTGCAATTTCTACAAATTTGGCAAAAGCAACTTTATCGAACACAGCCAAATCTGCCAACACTTTGCGATCCACTTCCACAGCGGCCTTTTTCAAACCATTCATGAAGCGGCTGTAAGTCAAACCACACTCACGCGCACCGGCATTGATACGTGCAATCCACAACGTACGGAATTGGCGTTTTTTCTGACGGCGATCACGATATTGATATTGACCAGCCTTCATTACCGCCTGCTTGGCAACGCGGTAAACGTTTTTACGACGACCGCGATAACCTTTGGCAGCGTTTAATACTTTTTTGTGTCTCGCACGAGCAATGACACCACGTTTTACTCTAGGCATATCGGTCTCCTTATCGTGTTGGCATCATGGCGCGAACGCGCTTGACGTCTGTTGGTGAGATGATCGCCGTGCCGCGTAATTTACGCTTTTGCTTGGTGGTCTTTTTGGTCAGAATATGGCGTAAATGTGAATGCGTACGCTTCACCTTGCCATTCCCTAAGAACTTGAAGCGCTTTTTTGCGCTGCTCTTTGTTTTCATTTTTGGCATTTTTTTCTCCTTAAGAGTGATTAAGAGCGCCTAGGCATGCCATTTCGCCGTATCGCTCGAATAAAACTTTTAACTTGCTGCTTTTTCTATTATTTTTTCAGCGGTTTTATCTACTGGTTTTTCTACCGGTTTTTCTTTAGCCGCTTTAACAACTTTTTCTACTTTTTTGGCGGGCGCCAGCACCATCACCATTTGCCGGCCTTCCATTTTTGGAAACTGCTCGACCACTGCGTGTTCCTGCAAATCTGCTTCTACACGTTTCAACAAAGCCAGCCCAAACTCCTGGTGCGTAATCTCTCGGCCTCTGAAACGTAATGTAATCTTGGCTTTATCGCCTTCACCCAAAAAGCGGATGATATTACGCACTTTAATGTTGTAATCACCATCATCCGTGCCTGGGCGAAACTTAATTTCTTTAATAACCACTTGTTTTTGTTTAAGCTTTTGTTCGTGCTGACGTTTACTTTCAGCATACTTAAACTTACCGTAATCCATCAACCTGCACACTGGCGGCACTGCATTTGGTGCGATTTCTACCAAATCAATATCGGCTTCTTCTGCTTTGGCAAAAGCCTCACGCAAACTCACAATACCTAGCGGCTCACCTTCTATGCCTACCAAACGAATTTCGGGTGCGGTAATGTCACCATTTATTCGCGTATCTTTATCCTGTGCTATTGCTGACTCCTAATCTATTCTATAAAAAAAATTAAACCGCGCTAAGCCAAAAATCAGTTTAAACCTTAGCATCAACTTCTGCTTTCAACCGAGCAATCAGCTCGCTTACTGGCATAGAACCTAGGTCTTCACCTTTTCTGGTACGCACGGCCACATGTCCAGCCTGCATTTCACGCTCACCCGCCACAAGCAGATAAGGCATTTTTTGCATGCTATGTTCGCGTATTTTATAGGTAATCTTCTCATTTCTCAAGTCATATTCGCATCTAATGCCATTTTTCTTCAATGTTTCAACAACTTGCAACACATATGCCGATTGGCCTTCAGAAATATTCAACACCATCGCCTGCACAGGCGCCAACCACAGCGGCATCGCGCCTGCATAGTTTTCAATGAGAATACCAATGAAACGCTCCATAGAGCCAACAATGGCGCGGTGCAACATTACTGGGCGTTTACGCGAATTATCCTCAGCCACATATTCTGCGCCTAAGCGCTCTGGCAGATTTGGGTCAAGTTGAATCGTGCCACATTGCCATAAACGACCAAGCGAATCTTTAAGTGTGAATTCAATTTTCGGGCCGTAAAACGCGCCTTCGCCTGCTTGATATTCAAAGTCTAAGTTGTTGATTTTAAGCGCATTCGCGAGAGAAGTTTCCGCTTTATCCCAATCCGTATCAGTGCCGATACGCTTCTCAGGACGAGTTGAAAGCTTAACTAAAACATCTTTAAAACCAAAATCGCCATAGGCTTTGTAAAGCATTTTAATGAAATCGGCGACCTCAGCTTCTACCTGTTCTTCAGTACAGAAAATATGCGCGTCATCTTGCGTAAATCCACGCACACGCATCAGGCCGTGCAGCGCGCCAGACGGCTCGTTGCGATGACATGAGCCGAACTCTGCCAGTCTTAATGGCAAATCGCGATAGCTATGCAAACTGCTATTAAAAATCTGCACATGGCCTGGGCAATTCATCGGCTTTACCGCGTAATCGCGATTTTCTGACTTGGTGGTGAACATATTGTCGCGATAATTTTGCCAGTGGCCAGATTTTTCCCACAAACTTCTGTCCAAAATGGTCGGCGTGCGCACTTCTTGATAGCCAAAATCCCTAAACATCTGGCGCATGTACTGCTCAACTTCCTGCCAGATACTCCAGCCGCGCGGATGCCAGAACACCATGCCAGGTGCGTCATCCTGCATATGGAAGTAGTCGAGTTGCTTACCCAATTTGCGATGGTCGCGTTTTTCCGCTTCTTCCAGCTGAAACAGATAGGCATCAAGTTCTTCTTTATTGCGCCAGGCAGTGCCATACACGCGTTGCAGCATCTCATTGTTGCTATCGCCGCGCCAGTATGCGCCCGCCAGCTTCATGAGCTTGAAGGCCTTTAGCTTGCCGGTATTAGGGACATGCGGGCCGCGGCAAAGGTCGGTAAAGCGGCCTTCTGTATAGAGCGAAACCTCTTCACCCGCTGGAATGGAACCAATGATTTCGGCTTTGTAATCCTCACCAATGCTTTTAAAGTAAGCAATCGCCTCATCACGCGGCAACACTTGTCGTGTCACTGGCTCGTCTTTTTTAGCCAACTCCACCATCTTTTTTTCAATGAAGATTAAATCTTCTGGAGTAAAAGCCCGCACGTAGGAAAAATCGTAATAAAAGCCATTTTCAATCACCGGGCCAATCGTTACTTGCGCATCGGGGAACAATTCTTTTACCGCATACGCCAGTAAGTGCGCTGTGGAGTGGCGAATAATCTCTAAGCCATCATCACTTTTATCGGTGATAATCGCCAAATCGCTATCCGATTCAATCAGATAGCTGGTGTCCACAAGTTTGCCATTCACCTTGCCAGCCAGCGCTGCCTTAGCGAGACCCGCGCCGATATTCATGGCAACATCGGCCACGCTAACAGGCGCGTCAAAGCTGCGTTGTGAGCCATCTGGTAAGCGAATTAAAGGCATACTGTTTCCAATTTACTGACCTATCCTGATACTTAGTTTTAAATAATAAAAGCCGCTACATATAACGGCTTTACTTTCAACTCTAAAATCAATTCAACTAGTTGTTGAATTATTGGTAGGCAGTAGCAGATTCGAACTGCTGACCTCTTGGATGTCGACCAAGCGCTCTAACCAACTGAGCTAACCGCCTGTATTTTACAAATTTATTGCGAGGCCGAATTTTAGCGCATTAGCGGGTTACGCGCAAATGAGTGATAGGGAAAAATTACGATGCCAACCTCTTATGACACATACTAAATACGCTGCAGAACATGAATTATTGTCTTGAATAATGGTTTACAAGATTCTTACTTAATCAAAAAGTCGTTTTATAGATTCTAACTCCTTTTTCTGGCGCTCTTGTTCTCTTCTGGCCCTTAAAAAACTTAGATAGAGAATGCATAAAATAATTAGAGCTCCGTAGTACAACACATTTGAATCAAAACTTACGACAAATTTGCTTGGTAAATTAATGTTAGTAGATAGCTGTTGGTCAAATCGTACTGGCAACTTATGTTGGGAAACAATTTCACTGGATTTGACTTCTGATGGATCAGTTCCTGGAGTGCTGTAATCAGCCTTAACTAATAAATCTTTTTGCGGTTCAAATACAAAAGCAGGGTTTCCAACATAAAAAGATATAGGAATTGATACATCATCAAAACCTTCAGACGTCTTGACCACGTGAGTTACTACAAAATGCAGATGTGGCCCGCTAGAAAAACCAGTGGAACCTGAGTATCCGAGAAGAGTGCCTGCTGTTACAAACTGACCAAGTGAAACCGCCACCCCTTTATGCATCAAATGCGCATACATCCCAGTAGTACCGTCATTGTGCATTATTCGCACAAAGTTAGCTTTGTCTGCGTAGTATTGATCCTTACCTCCATCCATGAACTTATCTTCTGCCTGAACTACTACACCATCCCTTGCAGCTACAATTGGAGTGCCTTCTGGCATATTAAAATCAATGGCAAATAAACTATGGGGCGTGTTATGTGTAGTCCTTGGACCGCCAATAGCTTGGTCGATTGAGAAACTCATACCGTCCTGGTAGGGTAGTCTATAAATTGCGGTAGAGTCGTGAACAGCATTAAAGTCCCCCGGCATTGATGTCATATAAGTTTTGAAACTAAAGCTACTATCTTTATCGGCTGCAAATACTTTTGCAAGAACGCTGTTGCTGTTAGGTGTGAGCACTGCATATATAGGCCAACTATGATCACTTGCTGCATTGTTATTATCTATAAGGCTAGCTTTGATGGAATATGGGAAACTGCTGTTGTTGTGGGCTATTATCAGCATTTCTTGACCAACCTGTCTTGATTCAACGCTTACAGGGGGATTGCCCGCTATAGACTGGGTAGTAATAAAGGACTGAAGCAATAAAATTAAAGTTGTCAGTATTGTTTTAATTTTCATTGTTCTGGCTCATTAAATTAGCTTTTTACAAATGTTTGGATTCAAGGCTGCAATAACTGCTGATACAAACTGGGGCTGGCGTAGCCATCTTGCGGCAGGTTTTTTGTGGCTTGATATTGTCGAATCGCTGCTTGCGTTTTAAAACCGGGGAAGCCATCGGGCGCGCCGCAATCAAAACCCAGCTCGTTCAATCTGCCCTGTAACGCCCACATTTGGTTAAAAGTGAGTGCTTCACTTTCTGCTTCTGCGCCTGCAATAATAGGTTTATCAGCCGCAAATTGATTAGCAAGATGCGCCACAGATAACGCATAATTGACCGAGCGATTCCAATCCATAATCACATCGAAATTGCTGAACACCATAAAAGCCGGGCCTTGCCAGCCCTGCGGTAATAAAATCGCCGCGTTATCCAAGGCTGGAAATGGTTTTTCGTCTATATCGACCACGCCCAATTGTGACCAAGCTGCAGTAGTTTTTCGGTTTTGCAATTGCGCCAGACTATAATCGAAATTAGCGGGTAATTTCACCTCCATCGCCGCTGATTCATCTTTGTGCCAACCCGTTCTGGCGAGGTAATTCGCGGCCGAAGCAAATGCATCCGGCAACGATGTCCAAATATTGATGCGACCATCACCATCAGCATCCACGCCGTGTTTCAGCATGGTAGAAGGCATAAATTGCATGTGCCCCATCGCCCCTGCCCACGATCCGCGCATACCTGCGACATTATTATGACCTGCATCGACAATGCGCATGGCATCTAGTAATTGACCGCGGAAAAACTGCGCGCGACGGCCTTCATAAGCCAGTGTCATCAAACTAGAGGGCAAACCAATGTTGCCTTTGTTCTCGCCATAATGTGTCTCTAAGCCCCAAAACGCGACTAATATTTGTTTTGGCACGCCGTACTGCGTTTCTATTCGACTTAAAAGTGCCTCATGCTGTAGCAGCATCGACCTGCCAAGCGCAATTTTGTCAGGTGTGACACGTCTATCAATGTAGCTTAAGAAGGGAGAGATAAACTCTGGCTGCGTCCGATCCAGCACAATGACTTGGGGCAAATATTTCGCTCTTTTAAAGGTACTTTTGATGGTTTTAGAAGAAATATTAGCTTCTTTGGCTTCTACTTTTAAATACTTTAGCCAAACAGAAAAATCTTGTGCATCAAACGCTTGTGCGCTGAAACTGATGATAAAAAAACAAACGGGAGTTATTATAATTTTTAGCATTTTATAAGTTTTGCAAGGCTAAGTTTTGTATTATGGGGCCATAACCCGCTTGATAGTCAGGGTATTGTAATTGATAGCCCGTGTCATGCAACCGCTTGTTGCTTAAGCGCTTGCCACCTTGTGCAGCAGGCACTTTGATATTTGAAGTATCGATTTTCTGTTGATTGGCAAGCCAAGTCAGCACCTCGTATTGTTGTGTAGGCATGTCGTCTGTAACGATATAGCACTTCTTGATTTGAAACTTTGCAATTCGCTGATTTTTTGCAACCTGTTCAACCAAAAAAGCAATAAATCCAGCCGCATCGTCACGATGAATACGGTTGCTCCAATGGTTTTCTTTTGGCCATTTTGTGATGTCTTTCGCCATATTCGCCAGGTACAAACGCCCTTCACCATAAATGCCAGAAAGGCGCATGGATGTTGCTTTGCAAGGCAGTCCTTTTAGCAGGCTTTCCGCTTCCAGCAAGCGCTCTCCGCCAAAATCAGCAGGAATGGCGGGCGTGTTCTCGTCTAAAATTTCCTGAGTATTTTGACCATACACGCGCGTACTGGAAACAAAAAACACATGCTGCAAATTTGTGTTTTGGCTTTGCGTAGCAAGTACGTTTTTTAAGCCTTCAACATAGTGCGCTTGGTAATTTTCATCAGTCTGCGCACTTGCCGCGACACAGTAAATAACAATATTAGGATTGAGTTTTTTGAGCGCAGCCAAGGTGTCTGGTTGTGTGACATCAGCTTGAACAGTATGCATACCATGCTGCAAAGGTTTATCGCTTTTCCGCAAACCAATCACCTCGTGGCTTTGTTGCAAGCGTGTAGCAATGGCTGAACCTAAATCCCCGCAGCCCACAATCAAAATTTTAGCCATGTTTTTGCAGATATTTTTCGGCAAAAAACAAAGCAATGATTGTCTTGCCATCAGTAATTTCGCCGTTTTGAATCATGTTTAAACACTCTGCAAAAGGCGCTTGAAACACCTCTAGATGCTCATCCTCATCACGCAAATGCTCGCCTGCAATCAGGCCTTGCGCCAAATAAATATGGATAATTTCATTGGAATAGCCGATACAGGGATGCTGGTGTCCGAGCTTGATCCAATCGCTGGCACTATAACCCGTTTCTTCTAGCAGCTCGCGCTGACCCGTCAAGAGAATCTCTTCGCCTGCGTCAATCTTGCCTGCGGGCAGCTCGATAAAGACTTGACGCAATGCATAGCGAAATTGTTTTTCCAGAATCACATTGCCATTATGCAATATCGGCACCACTACCACTGCGCCAGGATGCGTGACATATTCACGCTGGCTGGTATTGCCGTTTGGCAGGCGCACTATATCGCGCTTTACCGTGAGCATGCCGCCAGCAGCAATAGTTTGCGAGCTAATGCAATGCTCGCTTAAGTCTGCTGGCACAGTGTCCTGCATGATTAAAGTGATGCGACGTTAAAGGTATCGCACTTATTCACGTCTCCTGTGGTAAAACCCTGATTAAACCAACGCATACGCTGTTGCGAAGTGCCGTGTGTAAAAGAATCAGGCACCGCATAACCCTGCGCTTGTTTTTGCAATGCATCATCGCCAATCGCCGCCGCCGCAGTCATGGCTTCCTCCACATCGCCCGCTTCCAAAATGCGGTTTGCGCCATCGGCATGGTGCGCCCATACGCCCGCGTAGCAATCGGCTTGCAACTCAAGCATCACAGAATACTGATTCGCCTGCGCCTCGCTGCGCGCACTTTGGCGCGCTTGCTGCACTTTATCGGATGTACCCATGAGGTTTTGGATATGATGCCCCACTTCGTGAGCAATCACATAGGCTTGTGCAAAATCACCTGGCGCATGAAAGCGATCCTTCATTTCCTGATAAAAACTAAGGTCGATATACACTTTTTGATCACCCGGGCAATAGAACGGACCCATTGCGGCTTGCCCAGAACCGCATGCAGTAGGTGTTTGGCCACTAAACAATACTAACTTAGGTGCTGGATATTCGTGCCCTGCGTTTTGAAAAACCTTGCCCCAAGTATCTTCCGTGCTACCCAGTACTTTGGCCACAAACTTTGCCGCAGGATCGTCTTGCGGAATTGGTTTGGCTTCAACCGGCGCATTCTGACTCATCCCTTGGCCGATATTAAGTACGACCGAAGGATCCACACCAAAATACATGGCAACCAAGGCCAGCGCAATTGTGCCAATGCCTATACTTTTGCCTCCAATAGGAAGGCCACCGCCGCTGCCGCGTCTATCTTCTACATTGCTACTTTCACGTTCGTCATCTAAGCGCATTTTTAACCTTTTTTATACTGTTTGAAATAATTTTATAACATTAGGTAATACTTGCTTAACATTATTAAGTTAAAAAGATAAAACAAAAGTAGCATTTTAGCTAGTCCAAATCTATTAAACATTGATAAATTGCCATTATACTCAGCAGTTATA
>JBAVIP010000080.1:0-27927 GCA_049687015.1 Methylotenera sp.
GTAGTTGCTCCTGCTCCTGTAGTTGCTCCTGCTCCTGTAGTTGCTCCTGCTCCTGTAGTTGCTCCTGCTCCTGTAGTTGCTCCTGCTCCTGCTCCTGCTCCTGCAGCTGGTGCAAATATTATACAAACAGGACTAATGCCAGCGGTGAATATTAATAAAAATATAGTACCAGCTGTGGGGTGGTCAAATTTAAGAGTGATGCCTACTAGTGAGCAACCATCAGCTAGTGATGTTGGAGCATTTAGAATTTTTTGTAGTATAAGTCATATGTCTAACGATGACCCAATAGTGTACCCAAATCAGCAAGGTGCAGCACATCACCATACTTTTTATGGCAACACTTCGGTTAATTATAAAAGTAATCTAATGACTTTATCAACCACAGGTAATAGCACTTGTAATGGTGGCGTTATGAATCGGTCTGCATACTGGCATCCTTCTATAATTGACACCGCTACTGGCACTCCTATGGCTCCAACCAACGCTCTGTTTTATTATAAAACTGATAGCCCTCCAGTAACTGCACCACCTAAAGGCTTAAGAATGATTGCTGGAAATGCAAAAGCTACTACAGCAGCGGCTTCTGAAGCTATCTATACTTGCATTGCTCCCAACGGTCAAAATAGAGGCTGGAACCCAAGCATTCCTAACTGTGCAGTAGGAGATGTATTTGAAATGGTTGTTAATTTTCCATCCTGCTGGGATGGGGTAAATTTAGATAGTCCAAATCATAAAGATCATATGGCTTATCGAGGTGCTGGAGGGTGTCCTGCAACACATCCTGTAAAGATTCCTGGAATATCCATAACAGTAAACTATGATATTACTAGACCAAACCAAACCGTGAATTGGAGATTATCTAGTGATAATTATTCAAATACGCAACCAGGTGGCTACTCTGGACATGCCGACTGGGTTAACGGCTGGGATGAGACTTTTATTTCTACTTTTGTAAAAAATTGTTTAAATAAAACTCTAGATTGTCACGCTCACTTACTGGGCGATGGCAGACAGTTTTATGACTACTAATTCATAGCAGCTCAGTAAAAAAGCCAGACTAATGTCTGGCTTTTTTATTTTCTAAAATTTACTGATAACCCTAATAAGCAAACCTGTTATTGCAAACTTCTAGCGATCGCGGCGGCGCAAATGTTCATCAAGGTCTGTGGCATTAGCCCCAGCGCCAACAGTGCTAAGGCATTGGTGCTCAGGATAAATTTCATATCAAGAGGCGCGCTGATAGCTGCTTGGTCTTGCGGTACATCAAAATACATCAGCTTCACAATACGCAGATAGTAGAATGCACCTATCACCGCCATCAGCACAGCAAACACCACTGCCCATATATAACCCGCCTGCAAAGCCGCCTGCAACACGATAAATTTGGCATAAAAGCCAATGGTAGGTGGCACGCCCGCCATGCTGAACATGGTAATGAGCATCAAAAATGCAGCCCAAGGACTGCGCAGGTTAAGGCCTTTCAAGTCGTCCAGACTCTCAGCTTCAAATCCCTTGCGGGATAATAATATAATCATGCCGAAACCTGCCAAGGTCATCAGCACATAGGCACTGATGTAAAACATGCTTGAAGCATAGCCATTCAGGCTGCCGCTCATTAACCCAAACAACAAAAAGCCGATGTGCGAGATGGTAGAATACGCCAGCATGCGCTTCAAGTTGGTCTGTGCAATCGCAGTAATGTTACCAATGGCAATAGACAGCACAGCCATAATCAGCAGCATATCTTGCCAATCGGCTGTGAGCGGCTGCAGGCCTTGCGCTAATAACCGTATGGCAATGGCGAAGGCAGCAAATTTTGGCACCGAGCCTATCAGCATGGTGATGCTGGTTGGTGCGCCTTGGTACACATCGGGCACCCACATTTGAAACGGCACCGCACCAAACTTAAACGCCAAGCCCGCAACGATAAACACCAAACCCAATATCAAGACCGGATTTTTAGGATTGGTTTCTTGCAAGGCGCTGGTAATTTCTGCCAGATTCAAGCTGCCTGTCATGCCGTAAATCATGCTCATACCGTAGAGCAACATGCCCGAGGCCAACGCACCGAGCACGAAATATTTCATGGCAGCTTCAGATGATTTTGCATTATCTCTATCGAGCGCAACCAATGAATACAGACAAAGCGAGAGCAGCTCCAGCCCCATATAAATGGTCAGCATGCTTTGGCCGGACACCATGATCATCATACCCAGTACCGAAAACAAGACCAGCGCATAATATTCGCCGCGGAACATATTGCGCAGCTGCATGTATTGCCGCGTATACACGAACATCACCGAAGTCCCTAATAAAATCATCAACTTGAGCACATCGCTTAAGGTGTCATCCACAAACATGCCGCTGAATGCATATCCTACAGCAGGCGTATGTGCCCCTACAGTGAAATAAGCCGCTGCAAATAAGGTAAATTGCGCCAAACCATAAATAACGATTTTATTTTTAGGTTTTAAAAATAAATCGGCCAGCAAAATAAACATCGCCATGCACAGCACGGTAAGTTCAGGCAACACGGCCATCAGATCGAATTGAATATTTTCCATGCCTATAAACCTGCCACCGGTAATTTGCTGATTGCCATATGACCCAGCCATTGCGCTGCGCTGACGTGGGTGAAATCGGTAATGAGTTTAGGGTACACGCCAAAACCAATCACCATTAGCGCCAACACTGCCAAGATTAAAAATTCACGGCGATTCAAATCATTAAGCTCCGCCACTTTTGGATTAGCAACATCGCCATAAAACACGCGCTTCACCATCCATAACGTATAAGCCGCGCCGAATATCAGTGTAGTTGCTGCTAAGAATGCCACCCAGAAATTGAATTTGACCGCAGCCAGGATCACCATGAATTCACCCACAAAGCCAGACGTGCCAGGCAAGCCGCTATTAGCCATGGCAAACAGCACCATAAACGCTGCAAAAATCGGCATCGTGTTGACCACGCCGCCGTAATCGGCAATTTGACGACTGTGCATGCGGTCGTACAACACACCCACGCACAAGAACATGGCGGCTGAAATAAAGCCATGTGAAATCATCTGCACGATTGCGCCCTCGAGCCCTAATTGGCTGAATATAAAAAAGCCTAACGTCACAAAACCCATGTGCGAGATAGACGAATAAGCAATGAGTTTTTTCATGTCTTTTTGTACCAGCGCTACCAATGCAATATAAACGATAGCGATTAAAGACAGCGTAATCATGAAGCCGGATAAATAATGCGCAGCATCGGGCGCAATCGGCATGGCAAAGCGTAAAAAGCTGTAACCGCCAAGTTTCAGCATAATCGCTGCCAGCACTACAGAGCCGCCGGTAGGCGCTTCCACGTGTGCATCTGGTAACCAGGTATGTACCGGCCACATCGGTATTTTCACTGCAAACGCCATGAAAAAAGCCATGAAAATTAAAATCTGTTCATTCAGTGTAAGCGGCAATTGATAAAAATCCGTTACCTCGAAGCTACCTGTTTTTTGAAACAGATAGATAAACGCAACCAGCATGAGCAACGAGCCAAGCAGCGTATACAGAAAGAATTTAATCGTGGCGTAAACGCGATTTGCTCCGCCCCAGATGCCAATCACCAAAAACATCGGGATCAGCATCGCCTCCCAGAACACGTAGTATAGAATGCCATCCAGCGCACTGAATACGCCGATCATCAGACCGCTCATGATCAAGAACGCCGCCATGTACTGTGCGATATTTTTTGTAATCACTTCCCAAGCGGCAATCACAACAATCACCGTGGTAAAACTCGTCAGCAATATCAGGGGCACAGCAATACCATCTACCCCCAAGTGATAATTAATATTGAAGCTGGGGATCCATTGCGCCATTTCCTCAAACTGGAAAGCGCCTTTAGTAAAGTCAAATTTAGCGTAAAGCGGTAAAGTAGCGAAAAAGGCTGCAAGGCTGCCTGCCAGTGCGAGCCAGCGCGTAAAGGCTGCCTTGTTATCGCTACCAAGCAGCAACACAACGATACCCGCCAGTATTGGCAGCCAGATGGAAACACTTAACACATGGTGATTTAATATATTTAAGTACAGCATTTAGTTTATTTTTATAAAGAAGGTTAACATCAAAAACACGCCAATAATCATGGCGAAAGCGTAGTGGTAAATCAGCCCAGACTGCAGCTGACGAATAATGCCTGAAATACGGCCAACCAATCTCGCAGTGCCGTTAACCATTGTGCCGTCGATCAGCTGCACATCGCCAATCTGCCACAATTTATTTCCTATCCAGCGCGCACCGCCAGCAAATACGCGCTCGTTAAAGCTATCGAAACCATATTTATTTTCTAAAATCTGGTAAATAGTATTGAAGCGCTGTTGCAAGCTGGCAGGAATGTCAGGCCGTTTCATATAGAAGAACCAAGCTAAAGTTACGCCACCGGCCGCCAATAGGAATGGTAGCGTCAGTACGCCATGTAGCGCCATGCCAGCTGGAGAATGTAAGATTTCAGCATAATGATGCGCTAAATGCGTCATGGCGGGATGATTCGCGCTATCAACCAAAATTACGCCGTTAAAAAAATGTCCGAACAGCATAGGCTCTATCGTAATGTAGCCGATGACAACTGAAGGAATTGCCAGCAATATCAACGGCAGCTTCACCACCAAGCCCGGTTCATGTGGGTCATCATGAGGAGTTAGTCCGTGATGATGCCCATGATCACCGTGATCTGCGTCATGTTTTGCCTCGCGCCATTTCTCTTTGCCGTGGAACACTAAAAAGTAAAGCCGGAATGAATAAAACGCCGTCACAAATACGCCCGTCAGTACCGCAAAATAAGCGAAGCCGCTACCGGGAATGTTCGAGAATTTAGCAGCCTCGATAATGCTGTCTTTTGAGTAAAAACCCGCGAAAAATGGGGTGCCGATGAGTGCCAGCGAGCCTACAAGCGACGTAATCCAAGTCACCGGCATATACTTTTTCAGGTTCCCCATATTACGAATATCCTGATCATGATGCATGCCCATAATCACCGAACCCGCCGCCAGGAACAGCAATGCCTTAAAGAAAGCGTGTGTCATTAAGTGAAAGATTGCGACTGAATAAGCCGATGCGCCAAGCGCCACTGTCATATAGCCTAATTGCGATAGCGTGGAATAGGCCACCACGCGCTTGATGTCATTCTGGATAATGCCCAGAAAGCCCATAAATAGTGCAGTGATGGCACCGATAATCATCACAAACGATAGGGCTGTCGTTGAAAGCTCAAACAGCGGTGACATGCGCGCCACCATAAAAATCCCCGCCGTCACCATCGTTGCGGCGTGAATCAAGGCAGAAATCGGTGTCGGGCCTTCCATCGAATCCGGCAGCCACACATGCAGAGGCACTTGCGCCGATTTACCCATAGCGCCTATAAACAGCAAGATACAGGTCACTGTCATGAGCGACCAGGAGAGATTTGGAATAATGCTCACCTTCATATCGGCCATACTAGGTGCGGTTTGGAATACAGAGGCGTAATCCAGACTACCAAAGTAGTACAACACCATGCCAATACCCAGCAAGAAGCCAAAATCACCGACGCGGTTCACTAGAAACGCTTTAAGATTCGCATAAATCGCGGTTGGGCGCGTGTACCAGAACCCAATCAGCAAGTATGACACCAGGCCGACCGCTTCCCAGCCAAAAAACAGCTGCATAAAATTGTTGCTCATCACCAGCATCAGCATCGAGAAGGTGAACAAGGAAATATAGCTAAAAAAGCGTGTGTAGCCCGGATCTTCCGCCATATAGCCAACGGTATAAATATGCACCATGAGCGAAACGAACGTCACTACCACCATCATCATGGCGCTTAAATTATCAATCAGGAAACCGACATTAAACTGGATATCGCCCGAAGCGAGCCATGTGTATAAGTTACCGTTAAAGATATAGCCGTTTAGCGTAGCATTGAGCACATAAGCTGAAAGCACAAATGCAGCACCGACTGCACCAATAGTGAGCCAGTGCGCGGCAGCGCGTGGCAGTATTCGGCCAAATAGGCCAACAATTACCGCGGCAACCAATGGCAATAAAACGATTAATAAAGAAATTTGTGGCAATGTCATATTTTTATTCTTTTTAGCCTTTTAATGAATCCAAATCATCTACATTAATGGTGCGTAAATTGCGGAACAATACCACTAGAATCGCCAAGCCAATGGCAGATTCTGCCGCCGCAACAGTGAGGATGAAGAACACGAACACTTGGCCAGCGATGTCATTCAGATAATGTGAAAACGCAATGAAATTCAGATTCACAGCAAGCAGCATCAACTCAATCGCCATCAGCAAAATAATCACGTTCTTGCGATTCAGGAAAATGCCAATCACGCTGACGGCAAACAGCAGCGCACCTAAAATGAGGTAATGCGACAAACCTACCATTATTTCTTTTCCTCTATTGCGGTGTCTGCAGAGGTATCAATTTCTACCACTGCACCCATTTTTACAATGCGAATACGATCCTGCTTTTTAACCAATACCTGGTCGGCAGGATTCATCGACTTGCTATCTTTCCTGTCCCTTAATGTGAGCACGATTGCCGCGATGATCGCTACCAGCAACACTACGGAAGCAAGTTCAAATGGCAGTAGGTATTCGGTATAAAGCACATGCCCCAACTCTGCAGTATTGCTGTAGTCAGCGGGCTTGCTTGCCGCCTTGGTAACGCCAAAATACTTGCCGCCCAATACCATCACCATCTCCACCGCCATCAGCAAGCCTATCGTGCCTGCCATCGGCAGATATTCCCAAAAGCCTTCGCGCAGCTTGTCGATATTGATATCCAGCATCATCACCACGAATAAAAACAGCACCATCACTGCGCCCACGTACACCAAAACAAGTGCGATGGCTAAAAATTCAGCTTCCAGTAACAACCAGATGCCTGCAGCGGTAAAAAACGCCAACACCAGAAACAAAGCCGCATGCACAGGATTGCGTGTGGTAATCACGCGCATACCGGCAAACAGCAAAATTGCGGCTAAAGTATAAAAAACGAAGTCAGTAAATATCATACTCTGTTACCTGAAATCCTTATCCTGCGCGCGGTCTGCAGCAATTTGTTTCTCGTGCTTATCGCCTACTGCCAGCAGCATCTGTTTGGTGTAAATCAAATCGCCGCGCTGCTCGCCATGGTAATCAAAAATACGTGTTTCTACGATTGAATCTACCGGGCAAGACTCTTCGCACAGCCCGCAGAATATACATTTGGTTAAATCGATATCATATCTGGTAGTTCTGCGCGTATTATCTTCGCGCTGCTCCGATTCTATGGTAATCGCCATCGCCGGACAAACTGCCTCACATAATTTACAGGCAATGCAGCGTTCCTCGCCATTGGGGTAGCGGCGTAGCGCATGCAAGCCCCTGAAACGCGGCGATTGCGGCGTACGCTCCTCAGGATATTGAATAGTAATCTTACGTGCGAAGAAGTAGCGGCCTGTGAGCGCCATGCCTTTTAGCAGTTCCCACAACACCAGGCTACTTAACGTGTTTTTAATCAATTTAATCATGCTAATGGAACAAATATCCGAGTGAAGTCTGCATCATACCGCCGACAAAGATAATCCATACCAGCGTAATGGGAATAAATACTTTCCAGCCCAGGCGCATGATTTGGTCGTACCTATATCTAGGAAACGTTGCCCTGAACCATAAAAAGAAGAATACCAAAAAGCACATTTTTGCCAAAAACCACAAAATACTATCGGGCAAGAATGGGAAAGGTGATAGCCAGCCGCCCAAAAACATCGTCGCTGCAAGTGCACAAACCAGCCAGATATTGGCGTATTCTGCCAGGAAAAAGATGGCAAACGCCATGCCGGAGTATTCCACATGAAAACCCGCAACGATTTCTGACTCACCCTCAGCCACGTCAAACGGTGCGCGGTTGGTTTCGGCCACTGCACTAATAAAATATACGATAAACAGCGGAAATAACGGTAAGAAATACCAATGCCAGAAGCCACCTTGCTGGCCCATGACGATTTTGCCCAAATTGAGGGAATTAGAGCACATCAGTACGCCCACCAGCGCGAAGCCCATGGCGATTTCATACGACACGATTTGTGCAGCAGAGCGCAAACTGCCTAAGAATGCGTATTTAGAATTGGATGCCCAGCCCGCAATGATGACGCCGTAGACCGCGACAGACGTCATCGCCAGAATGTACAGCAAACCCGCGTCAATATTGGCCAGCACCTTGGTGCCGTCAAACGGGATCACAGCCCAGGCCGCAAAGGCTGGTGCAATTGCCAATACCGGGCCAATAAAAAACAGGGCCTTGCTGGAAGCGGTAGGTAAAATAATTTCTTTAAACAGCAGTTTTACGCCATCCGCAATCGGTTGCAGCAAACCAAAATATCCAACGCGATTGGGCCCGATACGCACCTGCATATAACCGATGACTTTACGTTCGGCCAATGTGAGATAAGCGATGGCCCCCAATAGCGGCAACACAATGGCGACAATCTTTATCAGGGTCCAGCCTGTTATCTGCACAGCGGGCCACCAACTACCAAATAGATGTGCAAGCATTTCCATTATGCCGTTTCCGCCTCTTGCTGATTAATTGCAACGGTATATTTTTCGACCGTAATATCGCCCATCAAATCGCCCAGACCGACCGAATCCTCATGCGATGCCGTCACGCGCACACAGCCCATCGCCACATGATTGTCCAGTCGCACAGTGAGTATTGCGCTGCCCTTATCCTGTTTCACCAGCACAGTATCGCCCTCCATCAAGCCAAGCTCGGCTATTAGCTCTGCGCGCATGCGCGCCATCGGTTTGGTGTTGTATTTGGTTTTTTGCAAAGGCGGCGAGCGGCGCACAATAGGATCTGATTCGTACATCGGCACCTCGCCGATGCGTTGCAAGCCTTCATGTTTGATGTTGACCTGAATTTCAACCAGCTCTTTCAGGTTGTTGTTCAAGCTGCGCCGCACCACGACGGAAGGTTTTTCACCACCAAAAATCGCCTCTTTCACCTGTTCGCTGCTGTCAAAATCAAAGCCTGGTATACCTAAGGTATTCGCCAGCACGCGCAATACTTTCCAACCTGGTCGGCATTCGCCCAGCGGCCTGGTCACGGCCGCAAAGCTTTGCACACGCCCTTCCATGCTCATAAACGTGCCGGAAGTCTCAGTAAACGGCGCGATTGGCAGCAACACATCCGCGCTTTCCAGCGCCTCCGATTTATAGGCAGTTAATGCCACCACGCATTCAGCTTGCGCCATCGCAGCTTTCGCCAATGCTGCGTGCTGGCAATCCAGCTCAGGCTCAATGTTTAATAAAAGGTAGACCTTGCGTGGTACTTCTAACATTGCGCGCGCATGCATGCCCATGGCGCCAGGCATCACACCCATCAAGTGCATGCCTGTACTATTCGCGGCAGCAGGCAATATGCCGCCTTTCGCACCACAGATACCGCCAATAGCCTCTGCCATGCTATACATTTCGGTAAAACGCGGGTCACTCAGCGCCATATTGCCCAGGAAAATACCCACTTTTGGCGCAACAAGATCAACGTCACCCCCCATACCCGCCATGCTTTCTGCAATGGCCTGCGTGTTGTCGCGCACCTTGATATTGCCCAGCAAAAGCTCGAGCGATGGCGGCAGACATAAAGACAAACGCTGTATTTTGGACATGGCTTTGAGGATTTGCCCTAGCACATTCACCATATCATTGGGACGCACGATCACTTTATGCGCAACGTCCATTAACGGATTATTGTCCAGTGGGCTCACAATGGAAAGTTCGGCGCCGTTATTCACGGCCTTGCGGAATCTCTGCGCCAGCAGTGGATGCTCATTGCGCAAATTGGAGCCGATCAACAAAATACGATCCAGCTCTTCGATTTCCTGAATATTGCAGCCCATCCAGGGTGTACCAATGCGTCTTCCATCCAGCCTGAAATCAGTTTGACGCAGACGATAATCCACATTGCTGCAGCCCAAGCCGGTAGCCAGTTGCTTGATTAAATAACCTTCTTCCATGGTGCTGTTTGGTGAAACCAGCACACCCAGCGATTCGCCGCCGTATTGTTTTGTGATGTCCTTTAACTGGCCCGCCGCAAACTCCAGCGCGGTTTTCCAGTCGGTTTCCTGCCAGGCACCATTATGCTTGATCATCGGCGTTTTGAGCCTATCCGGACTGTTCAAGCCTTCGTAGGAAAAGCGATCACGGTCCGACAGCCAGCATTCGTTAATGCTCTCTTTTTCGCGCGGTAACACGCGCATCACTTTATTGTCTTTTACATGCACTTCGATATGCGAACCCAAACCATCGTGTGGCGCGATGGATGGACGGCGTGTAAGCTCCCAGCTGCGCGCAGAATATCTGAACGGCTTGCTGGTGAGTGCACCCACTGGACATAAATCAATAATATTGCCAGAAAGTTCTGAATTGACTGATTTGTCGACATATGCGGTGATTTCTGCATGTTCACCACGGTTGATCAGCCCCAACTCCTGCATGCCGCCGACCTCTTTCAGGAAGCGCACACAGCGCGTACATTGAATGCAGCGTGTCATATCGGTGCTGATCAACGGGCCAATATTCTTGTTTAATACTACACGTTTTTCTTCGGTGTAGCGCGAACCACTGGCACCATAAGCTACGGCAATGTCCTGCAAATCACACTCACCGCCCTGGTCGCAAATCGGACAATCCAGCGGGTGATTGATCAGCAAAAACTCCATCACGCTTTGCTGCGCTTCAACCGCCTCTTTGCTGCGCGTAAAAATCTTCATGCCGTCAACCACAGGCGTGGCACAAGCAGGTAATGGCTTGGCAAACTTTTCCACCTGCACCAGGCACATGCGGCAGTTGGCCGCGACCGACAATTTCTTGTGATAGCAAAAACGCGGAATGGCAATGCCGAGCTTATCGGCTGCATCAATGATGGTGCTGCCGTATTCGACATCAAGCGCTTTGCCGTCTATTTCTATTTGTACCATCTTATTTTGCCTAATTACTTTCCATCGACCATGCTTTTACCGTGCTGTATATAGTATTCAAATTCCGGCCTGAAATGCTTGATAAAACTCAACACGGGCGTAGCGGCCGCATCACCCAGCGCGCAAATGGTGCGGCCAGAAATGTTGTTGCTCACGTCCGTTAACAAATCCAAATCTTCCATTTTGCCATGTCCTTCGGTGATACGTTTAATCACGCGATATACCCAGCCTGTGCCTTCGCGGCACGGAGTACATTGACCGCAGCTCTCTTCGTAAAAAAAGTAGCTCAGGCGTTTAAGCGTTTTTACCATGCAGGTGGTCTCATCCATCACAATCATGGAGCCCGCACCAAGGCTGGAGCCTGCCTTACTTAAGCCATCATAATCCATGCTGGCCTTCATGATCATCTCGGCTGTCATGACCGGCGTAGATGGTCCACCCGGAATAACCGCCTTGAGCTTGCGTCCTTTCCAGACCCCGCCCGCCAATGCTAGCAATTCGGTAAATGGTGTACCCATCCTGACTTCATAATTACCCGGTTTTTCTACATGGCCGGAGACTGAAAATATCTTGCTACCGCCCGAGTTAGGCACACCCAACTCTGCAAACGCCTGGCCGCCATGCTGCAATATCCACGGAATGCTGGCATAGCTTTCGGTGTTATTCACATTGGTTGGCTTGCCAAAGACGCCGTAACTGGCAGGGAACGGCGGCTTAAAACGCGGCTGGCCTTTTTTGCCCTCGATAGACTCAATCAGCGCGGTTTCTTCGCCGCAAATATAAGCGCCGTAGCCATGCACGGCGTATAAATCAAAGCTGAAATTAGTGCCGAATAAATTCTGGCCTAAATAGCCAGCCGCCTTGGCTTCATGTAAAGCGGCCTCAAAAACTTCGTAATCCTGCCAGATTTCGCCATGAATGTAGTTATAGCCAACGCGCGCGCCCAGCGTATAAGCTGCAATCGCCATGCCTTCAATGATCTGATGCGGGTTGTAGCGCAGAATATCGCGGTCCTTAAAAGTGCCCGGCTCGCCTTCATCGGTATTGCAGACCAGGTACTTCGTGCCATCGAAATAGCGCGGCATAAAGCTCCATTTAAGCCCAGTCGGAAAGCCTGCGCCGCCACGCCCGCGCAAACCGGACACTTTCACTTGGGTGATAATATCAACCGCTTTTACTTTTTCGGTAACGATTCTTTTGAGTTGTGAATAACCACCCAGCTTCTCGTAGGACTCAAGTGAGGAGGGATTTTTTTCTGTTAAGGTACGCAAAGTGACCAGCGTCTGGCCCTTTAAATCAGTCTTCGCAGGCTTGTTTGCTTTAGATTGAACCGTCTTGGTAGCCATTATTTCAAGCCCTCAAGAATTTCATCTACGCTTTCAGGCGTTAAGTTTTCATGCATGGTGTGATTATTCACCGTCATGAGTGGCGCACCGCTGCATGCGCCCATGCATTCGCCTTCTTTCAGGCAGAATTTACCATCAGCCGTGACTTCATCAAACCCCACGCCCAGCTTGGCTTGCAGATGGTTCACAATGGCGTCACTGTCGCGCAGCATGCACGAAATGTTAGTACAAACCGTAATTTTATATTTGCCGACCGGTTCCAGATCATACATGTTGTAGAAAGTCACCACTTCCATCGCCGCAATTTCAGGCATGCGCAAGTATTCAGCCACTTCACTAATACATTCCTGTGACAACCAGCCGCGCTCGGTCTGCA
The DNA here is from genome assembly GCA_049687015.1 of Methylotenera sp. Lineage (GTDB taxonomy): Bacteria > Pseudomonadota > Gammaproteobacteria > Burkholderiales > Methylophilaceae > Methylotenera_A. The sequence continues at coordinate 12,716 of JBAVIP010000080.1, forward strand.
CAATGCGCAAGGCAGACATCACCGCTGCCTGACGCTGATCGGCGGGGTATTTGGTGAGCTCGTAGTCGATTTTTTGTATAGCTTCTTTACTTAACATGCTTTTATCTATCTATCTCTCCAAAGACAATATCCTGCGTACCAATAATCGCTACCAGGTCAGCAATCATGTGTCCTTTGGTCATCTCATCCAACGCTGCCAAATGAGAGAAACCTGGCGCACGTATTTTTAAACGATACGGCTTATTAGCGCCATCTGAAATCATGTAAATGCCAAACTCACCTTTGGGATGCTCCACCGCCGCATAGGCCTCACCTGCTGGTACGTGGAAGCCTTCGGTAAACAATTTAAAGTGGTGAATCATGTCTTCCATATTGGTTTTCATGCTCTCGCGGTCAGGCGGGGCCACTTTGTTATCTGCCGTAATCACTGGACCTGGATTTTTGCGCAGCCAATCCACACATTGTTTGATAATGCGATTCGATTGCCTGAATTCTTCCATGCGCACCAGATATCGATCATAACAATCACCGTTCACGCCCACAGGGATGTCGAAATCCAAATTCGCATACACTTCATACGGTTGTTTCTTGCGTAAATCCCATTCCACACCGGAGCCGCGCAGCATAGGCCCGGTCATGCCCAGTGCCAATGCACGTTCCGGCGATACCACGCCGATGCCTACCGTGCGCTGCTTCCAGATGCGGTTATCCGTGAGCAAGGTTTCATATTCATCTACATACTTAGGAAAGCGGTTGGTGAAATCTTCAATAAAATCCAGCACCGAACCTTGGCGATTTTCATTGAGCCTGCTGATTTCTTTCGTACTTCTAAATGTAGTCGTTTCATGCTGCGGCATTTGGTTGGGCAAATCACGATATACACCGCCAGGACGGTAGTATGCTGCATGCATACGTGCACCGGAAACCGCTTCATACACATCAAACAAATCTTCACGCTCGCGGAAAGCATATAAAAACACCGTCATCGCGCCGACGTCCAGCGCGTGTGCGCCTAACCAGAGCAAATGGTTCAGCACGCGCGTGATTTCATCGAACATCACGCGAATGTACTGCGCGCGGACTGGCACTTCCAGCCCCAGCATCTTTTCAATCGCCATCACATAAGCATGCTCGTTTGCCATCATCGAGACGTAATCGAGGCGATCCATGTAGGGTACCGATTGCAGGTAAGTACGATTCTCTGCCAGCTTTTCAGTCGCGCGATGCAATAAGCCAATGTGCGGGTCAGCGCGCTGAATCACTTCCCCATCCAGCTCCAGCACTAGGCGCAGCACGCCATGTGCAGCCGGATGCTGCGGGCCAAAATTCATCGTATAGTTTCTAATCTCAGCCATGTGCACCTTCATCACGAATCACACGCGGCACGTTATTGCGCAGCTCAATCGAAACCGGCTGATAAATCACGCGCTGCTGCTCGGGGTCGTAACGCATTTCGACGTTACCGATCATGGGGAAATCTTTACGGAACGGATGGCCGACAAAGCCGTAATCCGTGAGTATGCGGCGCAAATCAGGATGGTTTTCAAACATAATGCCAAATAAATCAAAGGCCTCACGCTCATACCAGTTTGCCACGGGCCAGACATCCACCAAGGTTGGCAATACAGGAAAATCGTCATCCTGTGTGAAAACGCGCAACCGCACACGCTGATTCAAACTGACTGAAAGCAAATGCAACACCACCGCGTAACGCGCGCCTGCCCATGTGCCGTCTTTGTAATCAGCATAATCGACACCGCATAAATCAATCAGCTGCTCAAACTTAAGCTCGGCATGGTCACGCAGCTTGGCGCATACTTCGATTAAATGCTCTGCCTTGCATTCAATGGTAATTTCGCCCAAAGCAACCGTGTGCTTTGTAATATAGCCGCTTAAAGCCAATTTAAGCTGTGCGGACAAATGATCGGATTTAGCTGACATGGTTTTTATTGTTAAGTTAGCGTGCAATGGTATTGGTGCGCCTAATTTTTTTCTGCAACTGAATAATGCCATACAGCAAGGCCTCTGCGGTCGGCGGGCACCCTGGCACATAAACATCCACCGGCACAATGCGGTCACAACCACGCACCACCGCATAGGAATAATGGTAATAACCGCCGCCATTGGCACAACTGCCCATGGAAATCACCCAGCGCGGCTCGGCCATTTGATCGTATACTTTACGCAAAGCAGGCGCCATTTTATTGACCAGCGTACCTGCCACAATCATCACGTCCGATTGGCGTGGGCTTGGGCGGAACACGATACCGAAGCGGTCTAAATCATAACGCGCAGCACCCGCATGCATCATTTCCACCGCGCAACAAGCCAAGCCGAACGTCATCGGCCACATGGAACCGGTGCGTGTGTAGTTAATCACCGTATCCAGTGTGGTGGTTATAAACCCTTTTTCCAGAACGCCTTCTAAACTCATATTAATCCCACTCGAGAGCGCCTTTCACCCATTCATAGATGAAGCCCACGACCAAAACACCGAGAAACACTAGCATCGCCACAAACCCGAACAGGCCAATTTCTTTCAGCACTACCGCCCACGGAAATAAAAACGCGATTTCCAGATCGAACAGAATAAACAGGATGGCCACCAGATAATAACGCACGTCGAACTTCATACGCGCATCTTCAAACGCTTCAAAACCACATTCGTAAGGGGAGTTTTTTTCGGAATCCGGCTTGTTGGGAGAAACCAGTTTACCTAGCACAAGGGGAACAACGCCGACCGCCAAGCCTACGAAAATAAACAACAATATCGGAAAATAATTTTCTAGCACTCGCTAGCCCCAAACTGAATTACCAAAAATAGTAATTAATAAATTTAATTAATTGCAATGCTTTACTCTGACATGATTTTTGTAACGGAGTTTTCACAAACACCGCTGGAACAAATGCTCAGTTCACCACTTTAAATTAATTATTCATACTGATTATGCTTAACATTTGGTGCCGTCGGCGAGACTCGAACTCGCACGACTTTCGCCACTACCCCCTCAAGATAGCGTGTCTACCAATTCCACCACGACGGCCGTTGTTAGGTTCACCTCAAATTACAGTGATTAGGTTTATCCTAAAAATTAGTTAGGAACATCTTTCGATGCATTGCCAGAGGGTGTTGTTTCTACCGGTTTAGTGTCAAGCGGTTTAGTTTCTGCAGGCTTAACCGCTTCAGATTTAACTTCCTGCACCTTCACCACACTGCCGTTGCCTGCACGATGACTTGTCATATAAGCCAGCGTTAAGCTGGTTGCAAAAAAGATCGTGACACAGATTGCGGTGGCTTTGCTCATGAAATTGGATGAGCCGCTCACGCCAAACAGGCTGCCAGAGGCGCCACTGCCAAATGCTGCACCCATATCCGCGCCCTTGCCATGCTGCAACAGCACCAGGCCAATCACGCCGGCCGCAGCCAGCACATGAATAATTGTTACTAAATTTTCCATCTAACTTAAATCTTTCAAAAATATTAATTAGCTGAAGTATTATTGATCATAATATTTTAACTATGATGAATTCCGTCTTATGAATTCTGTAATTCGGCCTTTTTACTGCGCTGATTCCTCAGCCGCAAGGCAAATCTCTTCAAACGCTTGCGCATTGAGTGAGCACTTGCCAATTAGCCCGCCATCGATATTCGGCACAACGAATAATTGTACCGCATTTTGCGGGTTTACGCTGCCCCCATAGAGGATTTTTAACCGGCCTGCAGCGTCCGCATTCAAATTTGAGATCTTGCCGCGAATGAATTTATGCATAGCTTGCGCCTGGGCCGGCGTGGCTGCCAAGCCCGTGCCTATTGCCCAAATCGGCTCATACGAAATCACGGCGTCGGCAAAAACTTCAGCGCCGTACATGCTGATCACAGTGTCCAGCTGCTTGCCTACCACCATCTCCATCACGCCTGCCTCGCGCTCAATCAGCGTCTCACCCACACACAAAATCGGCGTTAGGCCGTGCTTTTGGGCCACCATGAATTTTTGTGCGATATTTTCGTCCGATTCGCAATACGCCGTGCTGCGCTCGGAGTGGCCAATAATCACGTAAGTGCAGCCAAAATCGCGCAACATCGCCGCACTGACTTCACCCGTAAATGGACCCTCTTCATTTTTGGCGACATTTTGCGCACCCCAGGCGATGCTGGTATGCTGCAATAAGCTTTGCAACTGCGCGAGATAAGGATACGGCGCGCAAACCACGACTTGGGTATGATTCAGGCCTGAAAGCGTCGCGACAAAATCTGTCAGCATGACCTCATTCTGCTTGAGGTTGCCATGCATTTTCCAGTTAGCAACGACTATTTTTTTTGCGTTTTTTAGAGAAGCCTGTTGAGCCATTGGAAGCGCCTTAAGAATTGGCGCGAATTTTACGCGCGCCAATGCGTTTGGTCAATGTAAAAGCTGATACCGGCTCGTTCAGGCAAATAAATCCGCTTCCGATTTTCCTACCATGCCAACGCGATGCACCGCCGCCACAAACTCACCGTTTTCATGCAAATGGTTCATATTTTTCGGGTGATGCGCGCCATGCATACGCGCCAGTCGCGCGATGCTTTGCGCAGACATTTTCCATGTTAGATTATCCAGTAACTCATCGGCCAGATCGGGGCGATTGCACAACAGCACCATGTCACAGCCAGCATTCAGCGCGGCCAGACTGCGTGTGGTTACATCGCCACCCACCGTTGCGCCCTCCATGCTTAAATCGTCACTGAAAATCACGCCATTAAAACCCAGGCGTTCGCGCAGCACTTTCTGCAGCCACTTGCTCGAAAAACCGGCGGGCTTGTCGTCCACTTTTGGGTAAATCACATGCGCCGGCATAATCGCGGCCAGGCCTTCATCAATCATTTGCCGAAACGGCTGCATGTCATTCTGCACAATCTGGTCGAACTCGCGTTCATCCACTGGAATACTCACGTGCGAATCCGCCACCACGAAACCATGACCCGGAAAGTGCTTGCCCACCGCTGCCATGCCGCCTTTTTTAAGGCCTTGCATGAGGCTGAACGCAAGTTCATTAATGGCTTGCGGGTTGCGGTGAAACGCGCGGTCACCAATCACCAGACTATCTCCATAATCCATATCCAGCACCGGCGTAAAGCTAAAATCCACGCCATGCGCGCGCAATTCCGCAGCTAAAATCCAGCCCGCTTCTACCGCCAGCTCACGCGCTTTTTTAGGATTCTTATCCCAGATTTTACCAAACTCGCGCATGGGTGGAATTTTGGTAAAACCTTCTCTAAACCTCTGCACGCGGCCACCTTCATGATCTACCGCAATCAGCAATGGCGGCTGGCGAACAGCATGGATACTGGCTGTCAGGGCAGCTAATTGCGTGCAATTTTCAAAGTTTCGCGCAAATAAAATCACGCCGCCCACCAGCGGATGTTTTAACCTTCTGACGTCATCGACAGTGAGTTCTGTGCCGGCAACATCCAGCATGACAGGACCTAAACTCATATTTTTACCTTTAAAAAATTAGCGTTATTTTAGCCGATAAAGTGAGGTGATTTCTTTTGATCGCGCTAAATATAACGGATCTGACTGATCACTGGCTTTAGCGTGTTTTGGCGCAATGTCTCGCTTTTCAACAACGCTCAAACCTGCATCAGCTATCCATTTGTGTAATTCATCTTTCGTGCGCAAACCTAAATGTTCCGCCAAATCCGAGAGGATTAGCCACGCTTCTCCACCCTCATTCAAATGCGCTTTCACGCCATTCAAAAAACCTTTCAGCATTTGGCTGTTCGGGTCATAAATCGCATGCTCAATCGGCGCATTGGCCTTAGCGGGCAGCCACGGCGGATTGCAAACAATCAAGTCCGCTTTTTTGTCTTTTGGAAACAAATCCGCTTGCTCAACCGTAATATATTGCGTTAAACCTAGCTGCTTAATATTTTCAGATGCGCATAGCAAAGCGCGAATATTGTTATCGGTCGCCATGACAGCTTTTACACCACGCGTCACCAAAATTGCGGCAATGACACCCGTACCGGTGCCAATATCAAACGCAGTTTTTACGTTGTTAAGCGGCGTGTTATTAATCAACTCTAAGTATTCACCACGAATCGGCGAATATACGCCATAGTGCGCGTGGATATTGGCTTGCAGGGCATCGATAAAAACACCTTTTTTGCGCCATTCGTAGGCGCCAATCATGCCCAAAAGCTCGCGTAGCGACAATACCAATTTTGCCGGCACTTTATCCAACTTGGCATTGGTAATAATCGCGCCGGTCACCGCGTCTTTTACTTCTGGCGCACGTTTTAAATCGCATGCGCCATGATTGAGTTCGATTAAGATTTTATTGGTAATATTCGCACGTTGAATTTGCCGCGCACGATGTTGATGAAACGCCTGTGTTAAATTTTCTGCCGGCGCAATCGGCTTGCTATCGACCTTGCGCGTGATGGCTTGCAGCAATTGCTTGGCGTTTTGAAAATCACCTTTGTATAAAAAGCCCGTACCTTCACAAATCAGCTTGTAAGCCACTTTGGCATTGGTAGTGTCATCGGCAATCACCACATTTTTAGGCGGCGGATTACCTGCTTCAGATTGCCAAACGGCTTCCATCGTTTTGTTTTTTTCTTGCCACGATATTGTAGTATTGCTCAAGTGATTCCTTAATTAATTTCTGTACGAACGTCTAATTTGTCGCGCAGCTGATCGCCCAATAAGTTGATTGCCAGAATCAAGCTCATCAAGCTCAATCCCACAATCAGCACGTAATGCGGTGCCACCAGCATGTAGCGCACGCCATCGCGCAACATAGCACCCCAACTTGCGTTGGGCGCTTGTATGCCTAGACCCAAAAACGACAGACTGGCCTCGGCGATCATGATACTCGCTAAACTGTAAGTCGCCTCTACAATTAAGATTGAGCCTAACAATGGCAGAATATGTTTAAACAAAATGCGACCCATGCTGGCACCAAGTGATTCTGCCGCAATGACGTGCTGACAGTTGCGCAATGCTAGTGTTTGTCCGCGTGTTAAGCGCGCGTAACTCACCCAACCTACGATGGATAATGCAATCATTAAATTGGTCATACCCGGCCCCAGCACAGCAGCGAACGCAATTGCTAGCAAAATGCCAGGGAATGCCAAGAAAATATCAGTGATTTGCATCAGAATCTGGTCGATTCGCCCGCCGTAAAAACCCGCCAGCAAGCCAATAAACACGCCGACTGTCATGGTAACCATGGTCACAAAGACTGCAACCGTAAACGAGATTTCCACGCCACGTAAGATGCGGGCCAAAATATCGCGGCCTAGGTCGTCTGCGCCAAACCAATGCTGGGTGCTAGGCATGCTGAGAATCGCGTTTAAATCGATACCGTTGCCATGTAAACCTAGCAGCCTGCCAATGAGCACGGCACATATCCAAAAAGCCAAAATGAAAGATGCGAATTTTTTCATGCGCCTAACCTTACGCGCGGGTCGGCGAATCTATAGAAAACATCTGTGAACAAATTTACCAGCACATAGCTTAACGCCACCACCAGCACGCAGGCCTGCGTCACGGGATAATCGCGTTTTTCGATACTTTCCACCAACAACCGCCCGATGCCATCCCAGCTGAAGATGGTTTCGGTAATCACCGTGCCCGCCAGTAAGCTACCCATCTGCAAGCCAACAATAGTGATAATTGGCAACAAGGCGGCACGCAAGGCATGGCGGACAATCACCGCCTTTTCGCTCAAGCCTTTGGCGCGTGCAGTACGGATGAAATCTTCATTCAGCACTTCCAGCAAGCTCGTACGCGTCATGCGCGTGAGAATAGCGCTCAGGCCAAAGCCCAATGTCACGGCAGGTAAAATAATTGAAGTGCGAGATTCCATACCGCTTACAGGCAACCAGCCCAACCACACAGCGAAAACCAGCATCAACATTGGTCCCAGCCAAAACGCCGGCATCGCAGAAAAACGAACTGAGACAATTGTGACGACAAAATCTTGCCAGTGATTCGCCTTGAGCGCAGCATAAATTCCCAGCGGAACACCAATCACCAAGCCAATCAGCAGCGACAATAGCGCCAGCTTTAGTGTGGCGGGATAACGCGTTTTGATAAGCTCAATAATCGGCGTTTTAGTATGTATGGATTGACCTAAATCGCCATGGGCGAGCTTTGTGAGATAACTTGCAAACTGATTGACTAACGGTTGATCCAGCCCCAAATCTGCGCGCAGCTCTGCGCGGTCACCAGTACTTGCCGATTCTCCTAACATCACTTCTACAGGATCACCCGGTACTAAGTGAATCAACAAAAAAGTGAGTAGCAAAACGCCAAAAATAACGACGACAAAATTAAAGACTTTATTTATCATTGTGGATATAAACCGGCGTGCTGACCGCAACTAAATCGAACAGCTCGATCACGTCTCTATTTCTCATGCGAATGCAGCCATGCGAGCTAGCTTTACCCTTATCAGTTGAATCCGGTGTGCCGTGAATATAAATATAGCGCTGCATGGTATCCACATTGCCAAGGCGGTTTTTGCCGACCTCTTTGCCCGATAGCCACAAAATCCGCGTCAAAATCCAATCGCGCTCAGGGAATTTTGCCATCAGTTCCGGTGTACAAATCTCCCCCGTTGGGCGACGGCCGACAAACACGGCATTTGGTGCAGCACCAGTCCCAATTTTGGCGCGAATGATGTGGTTACCAAGTGGCGTGCAGCCGCTGTCTTTCTCGCAGCCCACGCCATTAGCCGCGGTAGAGACGCTGTATCTAGCTTTCACGCCGCCAAAATCGTCAAACAGCGTGAGCGCTTGTTGTTGAATGGAAATTTCAATGTGCATGGTTGCTTATTGTAGCCGAGCTTTTTGCTGCCAACCTGGCAATTGTTGTTAAATTATCCCAATTGCCATCGGGTTTTGGTGCATAGTTTTTAATCTCTTTACGCATTGCGGCAAATTGCCCTTCGTACCACAGCGGAATATACGGCAGCTGCGCATGAATGTGTTGCGTAGCAGCGGGCCAATCTTCTTTGGTTAGCAATTTATCGAGTTCAGCATCAGTATATCTTCCACGGTTAAAGCCATTAGGTGGAAAGTTTTGTGAGCCAAAGGCTTTGGTATAGATTTCCGGCGTCTTGATACCCACCCAGGTCAATCCGAATAACTGAAATTTTCCTTGTTTTACATCCTCAAAAAATGTGCCCCAATCCAGACTGTGGATTTCCAAATCTATGCCCGCTGGCTGCATCTGTGCTTGCAGTATGGTGGCAAAGCGCACGCGCTGTGCATCGGTAGAAGTCTTATAGACCAATTTAAGTGGCAGCTTAACACCGGCTTCTTGCAACAATTGCTTAGCATGCTGTGGGTTGTAATTATAAGGCGTTAAATTAGGGTTTCCGGCCCAATGCTCGGGCGGCAAAATCGCGCCCGCTACTCTTGTGTTACGTACCATCACTTTTTCAATTATTGCTTGCCGATCAATCGCATAAGCAATGGCCTGCCTGACCTTCAGATTCTGCAAGACCGGGTCTTGCATATTTAAGCCAAGGTAAGAAAAATTAGCGCCAATGCTAGTCTTGAGGCTAATTTCAGGTTTGGATTGCAGGTATTTCACCAGCTCGGGCGGCAAATCGCCCTGAATCAAATCCGCCTCGCCACGCAATAGTTTAAGTACGCGCACGGTAGGGTCTTTCACTTCTTGCAGGCTGATGATTTGTTTATCACTCAATCTTTCCAGCGTGAGTTTATTTTGCCAGCCCACAAATTTTAATGGGCCATTCCCCACGGGATTGTGTGAAAAATCGTGCCTTTTTTCAATCAGGTCTTTTGGCAGTATGCCAATAATGAGCTTGGCGGGAAAGTGCTTATCTGCTTGCTTTAGATGAAACTCCACCGCGCTTTCATCCGGCGCATTAATATTTGAAATATTGGCAAACTCCGCTGCATGCGGAGAATCTTTCAGTTGCATCAGCGAATCATAGGTTGCTTTCACGTCCTGCGCGCTTAAAGATGATTGGTGATGAAATAACGCGCGATTTTTGACTAAAGTGAAACGATATTCCTTGTCATTCACAACTTGCCAGGAAGCTAATGCTGGCGCGGGGTTTGAGGCAGCATCAAAATCCACCAAAGGCTGATAAATCAGTCGGTTCACACGCTCCGAGGCTGCATCAGTGGCATAACGCGGATCGAGATTCAATGGCGTCTGCGCAATAGCGAAACGAATTTCTTCTTTTGATGATTTTGGTTGTGTGCAGGCACACAAAATAACATAAATACAAATTATAAATACGTTCTTCACATGTTTAGTTTACCTTGTTTTGGCCAGCGCAAAAGTGATGTGTTCATGTAATTTCGAATGAATTTCATCATCTTGCAATATTGAACGGTAAAAATATCCATTTGACAGCTCTGGATAAATTGGATGGAAAAACATTTCAACACAATAGCGCCTCGCGAAGCTAACATGGTTGAGCGCAATTATGCGATTACAATTGAGGCACTTGCTACCAAACCAGAAATTCTGACGCGCATTCTAGAGCACTCAAGACAACAGTCAAACCAAGACATTGTTATCGCCTTAAACAAAGGCCATGTAGTCAAATTCGACGTCTCCACACGCTTAAAACTTGCGGAAATAGAATATCAAGACGCTATAGAAAAGAGCATGAATGCTATCTATGCGCTGTACCAAATACTGCCGATTGATCAAAAAGTAGATTTACTTATCTATGCTGAAGAGATTGCACAGATCAATGATAAAGCACGCCAAAAGGCGCGCGATCAGATGCAGCACGATCGCATTGCGCTCATAGAAGCACGTCAGGAAGAGATAGCTAAACAAACCGCGACATCACTGCATATAGGGCACGAAAAGCAACCCTTTTTACCTAAACCGGAGCCTTTAAACAAAACGCAACTGCAGCATAAAGCGCTGTCTGCAGATAAGCCAGCACCTGCGACAGAATCCGCTAAAGTAGATATACCAAAAACACCCTCTGCTGAAATTCCAGCGTCTGTAAATGAGAAGCCGCTTGTTAATCAAGTAGGACTGGGCAGCCCCGCTGCCTTTACGCTTAACCTGCCTTTCACGCACATACCAGGACTGCCTGGCCTGAATCAGATTTTAAAAAAGATAGACCGCACAACGCACTTTGATTTGGGATTTACTGCGAAAGGTATGGCAGACCGCGCACCGAATCTCGAAGGTGGAAAAGATTTGGTATATAAGCTTAGTTATATTGGGTTTGGGGTAATGAGCAGCAAAGCCAATACGCAAATATCACCCATATCACTTAAGTTGGAAGACTCGCAAGACCAGGACAAATGGGGTGCTAGCGCATCTGTTTTCACCAAACAACATTCTGATGGATTAGGCTCTAAATATACGCTGAATGCTAATGATAGTGATGCCGGCTTAAGCTATGCACATGAATATAGTTACCAAAAACCTAGCAATAAATTCATTTCAACACTCACTGCTGGCAGGTTTTTAGGTACCGATGTCCCTATTATTCGTATTCCTGCTCGCCAAGTACCGAAAATTGAAAGAATCATAGAAGCACTTCCGAGCAAGGAAGAAACAACTATCATCCTGGATAGAATTGATAAGGTCATTCCTGCCAGCCAGGCTTATCAGATAGCTACGTCAATTATCGAAAAAATAGCAACTCTGACTCCTTCTGCTTTAGCAGCCACCAAACAACTATTAGAACAAGTCGAGCAATCAGGCCTGCCGGAAAGCGCTCAACAAGCAGTGATAGAACGAATTTGCGAAAATTGTGCAGCAAACTATAAAAATGACACCTCACTTAGAAACGATGATAAGGCACCTCAGGCGCAGGTGATTAGTCATGAACTACCTTAATAGAAGCCTCACTATCTAAACACTCAAAAACTGTGCTTTAATACGAATGTTGTTCCACACATATTTAACTAAGGTGAGGATATAGCGTATGAACGGAATCATTCAACTTTTTGGCCGCATTATGCTGGCGCTAATTTTTATTCTGGCTGGCATCGGCAAGATTCAAGATCCCGCCGGAACGGCCGGTTACATGCAATCGATGGGCGTGCCGGGCATTTTGCTTTGGCCAACCATTGCTCTGGAAGTGCTAGGCGGACTGGCACTCGCAGTAGGCTACAAGACAAGGTTAGCCGCATTCGCGCTGGCGGGTTTCTCGGTACTCGCGGCCGCTTTGTTCCATAACGAATTTGGCGACAAAATGCAAATGATCATGTTCCTGAAAGACATCGCCATGGCAGGTGGTTTGCTGCTGCTGGCAGTGGGTGGTAAAACGGCTTACTGTGTGGACAACAGAAAAAAACAGACTAATTTCTTTGGAACAAGACAAGGCTAATTTTGCTGGCTAATTTTTCATGAAGCAGGCAATAGACTCGACATGCGCGGTGTGCGGGAACATATTGATGACGCCCGCCGCGCTTAGCGTGTAGCCCTTTTCGTTCACCAGCACACCCGCATCGCGCGCCAGCGTTGCAGGGTTGCAAGATACATAGACAATGCGTTTTGGTGCGGTTTGGGGCGTAATCGCTTTCACCAGCTCAAATGCGCCATCGCGCGGCGGATCAACCAACCACTTATCAAACAGCCCAAGCTCTGCCAAACGCTCTGGCGTCATTTTAAATAAATCTGCCGCACCAAATTTTGCGTTGCTAATTTTGTTCAAAACTGCATTTTCATTGGCACGTTCGACCAGGTTCGTCAAACCTTCCAAACCCAACACAGATGCGCCGCTACGGGCGATTGGCAGGGTAAAGTTACCGATACCGCAAAAGAAATCGGCTATGTTTTCACCTGCTTGCGGGGCTAATAATTGCATGGCGCGGCGTATCATGACTTGGTTGATTTGCGGGTTTACTTGCGTAAATTCATTCGGTTTAAATGGATAATTCAACCCAAATTCAGGCAGACTGTAGGCCAATATCGGCGCGGCACTTGTATTTTGATGCGCTACACTTCGTAGCACATTGGGCCAAAACGGTTTTATAGTGTCCGGGCCTTTGGTTTGCGTCCAAATTTGTACTTGATGCGCATTCGCAAAGGCTTTCAACAATGTTTCGTCATTATTATTGAGTGCATCCATAATGCGCAAAATTAGGACTATTACGCTACCCTCTCCAACCGCCAGCTCAATTTGCGGCAGTTTATCGCGAATGCTGAGTTGCACAATTAAAGCCTGCAACGGCGCAATGAGTGCAGAAACTGCCGGCACCAGCACCTCGCAGGAATCCATATCCGCCACAAATCGCGTGGCTTTCTCGTTAAAACCTACCAATACGCGCTGCTTTTTCTCGACATACTTCACGCTCAAGCGTGCCTTGTGGCGATAACCCCAGGTTGGACCATACAGCGGTGGCAACATATTTTCCGCTTTCACTTTGCCGATATGCTTCAAATCATTTTCCAGCAAACGCTGCTTGGCGGCGACTTGCGCAGCAAAATCCATGTGCTGCAATTTGCATCCGCCACACACGCCAAAATGCGGACATTTAGGCGTAACACGTTGATTCGATTGCTTTAATACTGCCACCACATTGGCGATTTCATAGCTCGCTTTGATGTGATGCGATTGATAGGTAACTTTTTCTTGCGGCAACGCACCATCAATAAAAATGGTTTTGCCGCCAACATGCGCTACCCCGCGTCCCTCTTGGTCTAGCGACTCAATTGTGGCATTGAGAATGGGATTATCGGCTGGGTTTTGATATGCTTTGTTGCGGTTTCTGCGACTCATGCCGCTATTTTAACTTAAGTTGACTTCCAAGCCGCTAAAAACTCTGCCCAATGTGTGGCTTTATGCTCCGTCGCGTAGCTGCTTAAAGTCTCGCGCACCAGCTTGATTTCGGCTTCGTAAGCGGCTAGCGAGAGATGTCCACGCATCAGCTGAAAACGCAAAAACACCAGATGCGTGTTGGCAACATCGGTCTCGCAATAATTGCGAATCGCCTCAATTTCGCCATTTTTATAGGCATCCCACACTTTGCTGCCATCCATGCCCAGCTTACCGGGGAAACCACATAGCTGGGCGATTTCATCCAACGGCGCATTGGCTCGCGGTTGGTACATGGCGAGCAAATCCATTAAATCCAAATGCCGCATATGATAGCGGCTAATGTAATTATTCCACTTGAAATCTTTGTCGTCCTCGCCTAAATCCCAATAGCGCGGGGCGACTACCTTGTTTATCATGGCGCGGTAATGCAGCACTGGCAAATCAAAACCGCCGCCATTCCACGAGATGATTTGCGGCGTGTATTTTTCGATGCCGTCAAAAAAACGTTGGATTATCTCGGTCTCAGACGAACTGGCATCGCCCAGCGTCCACACCTTGAAGTTGTTTCCCTCGCGCAAGGCGCACGAAATCGCGCAAATGCGATGCTGCTGCAACGGCAAAAAATCACTGCCATTGTGCTGGCGGCGCTGATGAAAAGCGATGTTCGCAACGTCTTCATCAGTCGCGCTGGAAGGAACGTCCAATAAGGCGCGCAGGCCATCGGTATCAGGAATGGTTTCAATGTCGAATACAAGGGTTGGAGTCATACTGAAAGCATACACCAAAAAATTAAGGCTGCCTAAGCAGCCTTGAAGCTATTGCTATTTTAACTATTTTTTTAACTATTTTTTCGTCCAGCCACCCGCGCCTTGATACCACCAACCGTTCTGCGCCTTATCTATCCAACGCCCTGCAAAGGTGTTTTGAATATCATTCTGCCATTCCGGGTGACCATTGGCGGTTGCGATTTCTTTATATAAATTAGCACGGTCAGCATTTTCTGCCGAGACAAGGCCATTCAAGGCACCGCGATCTTTTAGCGGTACTGCTGTCGCATCTTTTACCGCAACCATGCCATCTTTAGTGAGACCGATTGCGCCGCTGCTATAAAACGGGCCAAGTTGGCCATGCCGCGCTTGCATGCTGGCTTTAAGTGCCGAAATTGCTGGCGTGTTGATTTCCAGATCTGCCGCCGCAGCTACCCAATTGGCTGCAAACATGCTCACAATCATTACTAAACCTAAAAGTAGTTTTTTCATCATGTACTATCCTTTTTTAAAATGGCTTCTATTTTGCTGGTGCTTCAGCAGGAGTATCAGTTGGCTTTGGGGCAGGCGCATCTGTTTGTTTTGCACCCTCCTGGCCTTGTTTTAGCTGCCACACTTCGTCGATAATCTTGTCAGCCGCTTTTTCGGCCGCTGCGGCGGGGAAGTAAATATTAATGG
>JBAVIP010000081.1:0-1641 GCA_049687015.1 Methylotenera sp.
ATCTGTGGCTAACTGATTTTTTTAGGATTATTCTGATCGAAGCTAGAAAATCGTAATGGATTGGAGTCCTGAGCAAGTATCCGGGCAGTTAAAAAATGAGTTGGGCATTCTGATAAGTCATGAACGAATCTATCAACATATTTGGACAGATAAGCGCCATGGCGGCAGCTTATATAAGCATCTTCGACACAGCAACAAGAAGCGAAAAAAGCAATACGGATCAAAGGATAAGCGAGGCCAGATCAGAAACCGTGTCAGTATTGACGAACGTCCCGCCATCGTTGCCGAAAAAACCCGCATTGGTGATTGGGAGATTGATACGGTCATAGGCCAAAACCACCAAGGTGCCTTAGTGACAATAGTTGACCGGGTGTCCAAGTTCACCCTGATAAAAAAAGTCGATAGCAAGCACGCTGAAGTCGTTACCGCTGCCACTATTAGCTTGCTACAGCCCTATCTGGATAAGACCTTAACGATTACCGCAGATAACGGCAAAGAGTTCGCAGGCCACGAAACCATGAAGGAACAACTGAATGTTGATGTCTTCTTCGCGCATCCTTATCATTCCTGGGAACGCGGCTTAAACGAAAACACCAATGGTTTGATTAGGCAATACTTTACCAAAGGTAGCAGTTTTGAGAACATAACCGATGAGGAAGTTGAGGCAGTAATGAATAAGCTCAATCACCGACCTCGAAAAACACTCAAGTTTAAAACACCTCATGCAGTATTTTTTGCCGAGCCATTGCAAGAAGCCGCATAAGTGCTAGGATTGCACTTCGGAGTTGAATCCACCTATATAAATAAGATGATTGAGTTTATTCAAGCAATATACTGGCTATTTAATATTAGGAAAATAAAACTGTATGACTGCTGTCACCTTGGTTTTCCCTAATCAACTTTTTGCCAACCATCCTTGCATAGTAAGAGGCCAGGATGTTTATCTCATTGAGGAATGCCTGTTTTTCAAGCAATACCGTTTTCATCAGCAGAAACTGGTATTACACCGTGCCAGCATGAAAAAATATGCCCGCTTGTTAGATCAACTCGATGTCAAGGTGAACTATATCGACAGCCAAAATGAGTTAAGCGATGTCAGGAGGTTGATCCATCACCTGGCTCAACAAAACATTACTGAGATACAGTTTACCGATGTGGCAGATAATTGGTTAAAGACAAGGATAGAAAGCTGTTGTAAAAAACACCGCATTAAAATAGCTGAAGCCTTGTCACCCAATTTTTTAAACACCCTTGATGGTGTAAAACCCTTTTTCGATAAAAAGAAAACCTATTTTCAAACAGCCTTTTATATTGAGCAACGCAAACAGAGGAAAATATTGTTAGATTCAGGCGGACAGCCGCTCGGCGGTCAATGGACCTTCGATGCAGACAATCGGTTGAAATATCCAAAAAATGAAAAGCCTCCTTTAGTCACCTCTGCAACAGAAGACTGCTATTTACAGGAAGCCAAAGCTTATGTAGCCAAGCATTTTCCTAACAATTATGGCAGCGCGGAAAATTTTAATTATCCAACCGATCATGCCTGCGCTTCCCTTTGGCTGGATGAGTTTCTAGAAACGCGTTTTGAAAAATTCGGCAGTTATGAAGATGCGATGGTAGTCAACGAACATTATTTACATC